>JBBATS010000015.1:0-53305 GCA_040398625.1 Chakrabartia sp.
TGGACGGTCTTTAGTGCCTTCGTATGCGATGTATTTCGCGTTCGTCAAATTGGCGATCAACGAGGCCGAAGCTGCCACGATCCGGCATCTGTTCAAGCGGTTCGTGACGCTGGGATCGGCAACCTTGCTGACCCGGGAACTGGTCGCCCAAGGCGTGCTCACGAAGCGTGGGCGTCCGATCGACAAGGGGTTCCTCTACAAGCTGTTCCGTAACCGGCTCTATCTGGGCGAGGCGGTCCACAAGGGCACGAGCTATCGCGGCGAACATCAAGGCATCATCGACCAGCAGCTCTGGGATCAGGTGCATGCCATTTTGCAGGAGAGCCCGCGCCAGCGGGCGGCCAACACCCGAACCCAGACCCCGGCGATGCTGAAGGGGCTCATCTTCACCGACCGCGGCATCGCCATGACGCCGACGTTCACCAAGAAGGGCAGCCGGCATTACCGCTACTACACGTCCATGGATGCGATCCGGAATCGAGCTTGTGAAGGCCGCGAGGCTTTTGTCCGGCTGAACGCCGGAGTGGTCGAAGGTGCGGTTATCCAGCAGATACGCAAGCTTGTCCGCACGCCCGAGATCGCGGCGCAGGTCGCGGTGGTCCTGCAGGACTGCGATTCCGTGTCGAACGACAATGACGTCGTCGCAGCGCTCTCCGACTTCGACAGTCTCTGGGCCTCGCTGTTTCCGGCCGAGCAGGCCCGCATCGCCCGCCTGCTGATCGACCGAGTCATCGTCAGCCAGCAGGGGCTGACCGTGGACCTGCGCACCGACGGGCTGAGCTCGGTCGTGCGGGACATGCTGGCCCCGCGCCCGAAGGAGAAAGCCGCATGAGCAACGCGCCCACGACCCTGACGGTGTTCATTCCGCTCACCATTCGGAAACGCAACGGCCGGCCGAAGATCATGCCGCCGGCCGACCTCGTCCCAGATTACGACGACAAGGGCGTGGATCCGCACATCCTGCGGGCGATCGCCAAGGCTTGGAGCTGGCGGCGGAAGCTGGAGACTGGGGAAGCGGCGACGCTCGTCGACATTGCCAAGGCCGAGGATGTGACGCCCGCCTATGCTGGCCGGATACTAAAGCTAGCCTATCTGGCTCCAGTGGTGCTGGAAAAATTGCTGATTGCGCGCGTGCCCCCGGCGGTGTCGGTGAAGGATTTGGCGTTGGCGGTTGATCTATCATGGGTGGAGCAAGAGGCGACAGTTTTGTCGAAATGAGGGCTCATCTGAACGGGACTTATCAATTCCGAAGGGGACACATCGAGTTTTGGCAGGGCTGGATTCCAACGGTCACGCGGGGTATGCCAAAATATATGCCAGATTAATGACCAGAATCGCACCATAAGATTCTATATGATTGTCCAGAAAATTAGCCAACTTGGTCGTGCAGAAGATCGGTGTGAGTTGCATTCATCGGGTCATCAAACACCCCAAGGATGCATAACACTCATGAAATCGACTTCTCCAGCAACAGCCCACATTCGACTGACCCGGCACGCCAGCATTCGGATGCAGCAGCGCTGCATTCCGCTCACGGTCGTTGAACTTCTCCTCGACTACGCTGAGCCAACCGCTGTTGGTGGCGGAGCGTTAAGCTATCGGTTCACCCGGAAAACATGGGACGAGGCAATGGCCGCGCTTGGGCCAACAGCCACCCGGTTCGCCAAATTTCGCAACGCCTATGTGATCGAAGCCAGCGATGGCGCTGTGATCACCGCTGCCCGGCTCCACTGAGGAACTCTGCGATGACCAATATTGTCGATGCCACAGATCGCTTTGGATCAAACAGCAAACAAAGCCCGAAACCAACTCCATTGGATGAACTGCGACGGACAAAGCGGGTAGTGCTCCATGATCGCCCCATACTTGCGGTCCGTTTAGGGGAGCTGGCAGCCCGTATCGATCCAGGCCACCCGGAAACCGTTGCACAGCGATGGTTCGAGCACGCTTGGCCGGCCGGTGATCGCTGGGGCAAGCGCAAGCGGCTAATTTCTTTTCCTGGCGAGGACCTGCGGGATCCAGGTGATCCAGGTGCCTATGCGGCAGCGGGTTCTGATTGGGCTGCACTGATTGACCAAGCAGCAAAGGCTTTATTCCCTAAGGAGGAATCGACAGCCGAAAGGGAGCGTGCGCGCTTCAACCGTGAAATGCTTCGCGGGACGACGTTTCTGCCAGCGTTGAACGTAGCGCCGCTCCGCGATGAAAATGCGCGGACCCTCATTTCCACCGTGGCAACAAAAATTGCTGAAAAGCTTGAAAACGAAACCGACGTCATTCGGCTTTGGAATGTGCTCGCGACGACGCCCTTCAGCATCGAATCATTTGATCTTGAGCGCCCCGAGCCCGATGCCAATCCAGATACAGACATAATGACTGCGCGATTTGCCAGGCGGCACGGGGAAGACAGATACTCGAATGGACCGCTTGGTGAGGTATCGAAACTTGCCCAAGATGTATCGGCCATTCGATATCGGCAAGTTGACCAATGGGGATATCGATTTGAACCCAGCACATCCCATGACCAAGATTGGGTTTACCCTATTCTTCGATTGGGCCTGCGGGGTCACTCCCGACAAGCCAAGATCTTCGTCATTCCACAAGATTTCGTGCAAGATCTGCCGTTCGATCAGGAGTTTGATGACGGCGAAAAAGCACTCGAAGAACGCGTCATGGAATGGCTCATTGCCAAGGGTCTGATGTCAGGAAAAGCCTACGAGGATTTGCCTGACATTAGCTTCGATGAAGCAAAAGGTTATGGATGGCGCACGTTCATTTACGAAATCGTGCAATCTATTTGGATCGAGGTCAGGCCGAAATCCGATGGTACCCCCGGCCTTTGGGTGACAGCCTCGTACGACGACGACGACATGACACATTTCTATCCACGCATTCCCGGCCTCGACACACTTGCTGTCGAAGCGAATTCGCCAGTTGGCTGGTTAGGATTCATCGGAATGTATATTGATTCGAAGAGCCTGTATGAATTCATCGAATGGCCTACCACATCACCAGAATTCATGGTGGGCGGCAAAATGCCTCGCGGTGCCGCGTCAGGCCTCATTGATTCGGCTTCAGAGGATCTCCCCACGATAGAAGGGTGGCTCGATGATCTCGAAAATGCAGAACTGCAGGACATGCTATTCCGTAACCCCAACGGCATCCGTTTCTGCCCCTCTATTGCCACCGACAATTCCTTACCTCCTCCCTGCCAACAAGGAACTGTGGCAGCAGCAATTTTCACGAATGCTGGTTGCGAGCGAGAAGCTCGATTGGGGCGGGTACTAATGCAGCAAGCCCGAACGATAGCTTCAGCCGGCCTCGGATTTTATGATGCCTTGATTGCGCACAATCGAGCTCGGATCGAGAGCATGCTCGACGAATGAGGTCATAAAAGCCGCAAACATCGCGACGATCGTGGCAGGGCGCCCGGAGAAAGGACGTGGAGTGGACTTCGAGGAATACCGGCTAGGGGGCCGCGAAAGATACGCGGAGTTTGTGGAGGCGGTCCGCCAAATCCTCGCCGCGTCGGTCAAGGCCGCCGGATTGAAGCCGCATGCCATCACGGGCCGCGCAAAGGATGTCGTCTCGCTCGAGAAAAAGCTGAGAGACAACAACATCTCATTCGATAGCGCGATCGACGAAGCGCTCAAGGACCTCGCGGGCGCACGCATCGTCTTCCTGACCAACCGCCAGGTTGACGCCTTCCGCAACTCGGGCATCATCCACGGCAACTTCGAGATACTGAACGTCAATGAGCACCACCCGGTCCCGGGGACCGAGACCGCCACACGCCTCTTTGACAGCACTAACATCTGTGTCCGGCTGAAACCCGAGCGCGCAGCGCTGCCCGAGTACGCCGACTTCGCCGACTTTAAGTGTGAGATTCAGGTTCAGACGCTCCTCAACCATGCGTGGGCGGAGATGAGCCACGACACAAGCTACAAGGGCCCGGACCTTCGACACGTCGACCAGGACCAGCTCAAGCGGATCGACGAGCGCCTCGACCAGGTAATGACCGAGCATCTGCTGCAGGCGGGCCACGACTTCGACAAGATTGCTCGTGACTTCGACCTGCTCGTGCGCGCCGACCGTGACTTTGAGCCAACCGTCGCGACGATCGCCGGGTCAGCCAGCAACAACGCGCTCTCCGAAGCACTCGACACGATCAACGACGTCGTTCTACCCCGCGTCACGGACCGCGCCGGTCGCTTCCTCGAACTCATTCCATCCATCGTCGACGCCGTGGAACGCACGCGCGGAACTGGCCCTGAGAACGTCGAGGTTGAGTACGGCGGCTTCCCCGGCGAGAGCGGCGAGGACGTGGCGCGCAAGGCATTGTCCGTCATCGACCGCCACCGTTATTGTGATCCGCAGGTTACGTTCGACACTCTCGTCCGCCTCCATCTCGCCTCTCAAAACGGCGAGCGCCGCGTTTGGCTGGATTTCGGCCGGAACTTCTCGGAGAACTCGATCGACGTCTTCCGAACACATGGACCGATCGTCCAGCGGATCGTCGTCGACGGTTTCGCGGCTATGGCGCCGGAACGGATTGCTGGGGCTAGCGACCTCGCTGTCGTAATGCTGCAGAAGGTGCTTTCGTCCGAGGTCACTGGTGTCGCCCAAGGCGATTTCAACCAGATCAACTTCAAGATGGGCTCTATACCCCCTGGTGATGATATGCGTAGGGTCCGTGCCGATGCCATCGCGGTTCTTGCCCGGCTTCTCGACGCTGCCCGCGACGACGCGGCGCGGTTCGCGATAATTGACGCGCTGCACGAAGCTTGCCGCGTGCCTCACAACGGCGCTGGCGAGGCAATCCGCATCCTCGTGATGAACGATGCCGCCGACGTCGCAGCCTTGTGGCGTCGGATCGCGCCTACCGCTGGGCTCGAGGTCCGCCGCAGAATGCAGGTCGACGCCCTTCACGTGCATCATTGGTACCATGCACTGCCCGCCCACATGGCGGGCAACGCCGACCTCGTCGCTGCCCAGCAACGGTTAGTAACCGAACTCCTTAGCCTGAAAAACGAACTCGACGCCGATCCCGACTTCGTCATTTACAAGACGCTTATTGGCCACGACTCTGTCCACCCGACGGCGTGGGATGGACAACACTTCGACCATGTTGCTGCCGATCAGTGGCGGCAAGCAAGCCGACCCGGCATTCTCGCTGAGATCGACGACGAACGCGCCGACGAGTGGATCGCGCGCGTTCGCCGCTATCTCGCCGAGCCGATGGGTATCTCCGACCACAGGCCGCTTGTGGACTTCACGCGCGCCATGGCTACCGCTCACTCGGGCGTTGCTGAGCGAATGCTGCACGCGATGGACGAGGTTTTGAGCGTCCTCCTTGTGTCGCTGCTCGAAGGGCTCGACGCTGCTGGATGCGTTGACGCCGCCGTTCAGGCCGCGAACCGCCTAACCAGCGAAGGTCGTTTCCTGTTTGAGTTGGGCTACTGGCTTGCCGACCGGAAGGTACCAGATCCGAACCTGCTCGCCAAAATTGCCGAACGGGCCCGCGAGCTCGTAGACAGCCGCGGAGTCGTCTCTACGCTCAATTCTGCGGGAAAGCGGTATGGCAACGCCCCCGACCCGACACTCATTTCCGATGTTTTGATGCCCGGCATTGAATACATTACCAACGCGAAAATCCCGGGATGGACGCGCGACGCTTGGTGGGTTGCTCACGGCGGCATACTCGGCGGCTTGAATGAGGCCCAATGCCGGCGCGTCCTGCGCTCGTTCGTTGACGTCAAACGAGTGAGCCACGATACTGAGCTGGTCCTTGCAAAGGTCGCCAGCACCTTCCCTCAGCTTGTTCTCGATTTCTTCGAGGAGCGTATCCGCCGCGGTCGCGATGACGACAGCGAACGCGTCGATCCCGTTCCCTACCATCTCAACGAACTGCGTGGTCCGCTGTCGAGGCATTCCGGGATGATGCTACGGGCGGCACGCCGGATGCACGACTTCAAACCAAGCCTACACCGGTTCTATGGCGGCCGCCTGGTGGCGAAGGTTTTCCCAACTTTGGAGCCAGCTCTCGCCAGCGCGCTGAGCGCGATCATCACGAACGGCGGGCGTGACGACTTCAACTTCGTGATCGAGACACTCCGGCCCTACGAGGGCGTAGAGGCGGTCTATCCGCTGGTGATGGAATTGGTCGATCGGATCGACGAGGGTGATGCCATGCTCGGACGTATTTCCATTGTACTTGGCGAAACCGGGGTGGTGTCAGGCGAGTTCGGACGGGTCGAGGCGGAGGCCGAGCAGCGCGACCGCCTCCTACCTTATCTTACCGACCCACGGCCGAAGGTCGCGGCCTTCGCCAAGGCGCAGATACGCGCCATCAGCCAGTCGATGGCCCAGGAGCAGCGGCGCGCGACCCGAGAACACGAACAGGCCATGCGCGACTGGGGTTAGGCAACTACACCAGCCATATACCTTGGATTCTCACACTGCACCGCCAGTCGGGTTTGCACTGAAAAGGTATAGCCGGGCATGAGGCCGAAAAGCCCAGAAATGCGTCACTTCCGAGGCCTATATTTTCCACGATAAGGTTTAGGTGAAAAGAGACAAAAGCCACCCAGAGACTGGATTTGGCGTTGCCGCCAGTCTCTGGGGTTTGGGTGCCACACGTAAAACGGCGCGGAAGCTGGAGGTTTTCGGCCCCTGACAGGCCCATCTCATGGATTCGCGATGAGATGTTGGCGGAGAGGGAGGGATTCGAACCCTCGGTACAGTTGCCCGTACGTCGCATTTCGAGTGCGGTGCTTTCGACCACTCAGCCACCTCTCCGCAGAGGCGAAACCGAAACCTAAAGGACCCGGAGCCAGTCGAGGGCGGCGTTTAGCGAAGCAAGGTGCGCTGTGCAAGCGGGTGCTTGCGATTCTTCCGGCACGCACTAGATTCAGGTTTATGAGCACTTCACACCACAACAGCTTCGGTACCGATGCCCCTCCGGTATCACACGCACGCTTCGGCATTGGGGACATCGTCCGCCACCGCGTCTTTCCGTTTCGCGGGGTGATCTTTGATGTCGATCCTGTCTTTGCGAATAGCGAGGAATGGTACGACTCCATCCCGGAAGACATCCGCCCCTCTAAGGACCAGCCCTTCTACCATCTGCTCGCCGAGAATGGAGAGTCGAGCTATGTCGCCTATGTCAGCCAGCAGAATCTGGTGGCGGACGAGGAAGAAGGCCCGGTGGATCACCCGGAATTGCGACAGCTTTTTGGGGAGTTCAAAGACGGCCGCTACCCACTGAAGCGGGAATTGCGGCACTAATCCTTATTGGATGAGGGCGTTGAACAACAGCGCTATGGCCGCCCCGCTTGTGAGTGAGGAGGTCAGCATGATGATGGTGCCAGCAGAGAAGCTCGCGCCGACAGCATCGCTCTCATCGGCGCCAATGTTGTTGTCATCCTCGACAGTGGCGGCAGCCGCGCAGCTTGTGCCGGACCGCATCGAACCGGCCACATAGCCCAATTGCGCGGGCAGACTGTCCGTTGCGATCACAGTCGTTGCGGTGGCCGGACCACCATTGCTGACCAGGATGCAATAGCTGATCGTGGCGCCGGGGATCATCTTGGGGTTGGTGGTCCCATTCACCGGATCGCTAAGTATCGAACTGGTTTTGGCCACCGCGATCGCAGCCCGCTGCACACTGAAGGCAATTTCATCGACATTGTAGAAGTTGGCCTGCGTTTCCGCCGCCGCGCCGGAACCGGGTCCGCGGATGAGGCCTGCAAGCGCCCCGATCGTGCTTGTGGAGCCATCGCGGCCATAGACGCGCAGCGTCCATCCACCGCTGGTCGGCGCACTTAAGGGGATGGTGGGGGCAGGCTCTGCGGGCAGGAGCCCGTCATTGGTCCAAAACGCATCCCCGGCGACGGCGTCGCCGTGCGTGCCATCATTATAGAGCAGGAAGTCTGTGCCGACGGAGGTGTTGGAATTGTCAAAAAGACGCGCGATCATCGGCGCGATTGGATGCGTCGGCGTCGCATCCACCTGCACTGTGGTCGCCAAGATCTGCCCGGGTGCATAGACACCACCAGTGGCAGGGCCAGTTATGTTCACGCCAAATGCCTGAGGGGTGCCCAAGGTCCCAGTGACGACCGACCATTCCACATCGTCGATGTGGAACCAGCTCTTGTAGAGGACCGTGTGGCTGGTTGTGATGCGCAGAGTGACTGTCTGGCCAGCAAAGGCCGCGAGCGAGACAGTGCGGGTCCACCAAGGCTCAGCCGCATAGGGCACCGTCATGCCCAGCTGGTGGACCTGATTGGTCGTCATGTCGAAGCCGTTATAATGGCGGTAGCCAAACTCCGTCGCCGAGGCTTGGTTTGTGCCGTAGTTCGGGCTGAAAGGGACTGTTGCATAGCTGCCCAACGTCGGGCCGACGATTTCGGTCGTGGTCGTGCCCACAATCTGGATGCGGATGTAATCCCAGCTATTGCTGCCATTGACGTTGCTGTCCCACCCTTCAGGGCGCCAACGCAGGGAGAAATTGCCGGGCGTCGTCGCAGGCACTGTAATGGTCTTTTCCAGCGTGATCCGGTTTTGGCCGGTGCCCACTTCATTGTTGGTGCGCGCGCCGAGGATGTAAGAGAATTGGCCCGTGCGCGGTGTCCCGTCGGTGGTGCGGGGGCTGTTGATGAGGTTCGTGCCATCCGACGTGATGGACGGGTTTTCGCTGGGGCGGATTTCAGAATCGAGCGTCGCTTCAACTTTGTTGGCGAGCGACCAGCCGGGGGGAAGCGCGGTCCCCGCCCCGCCTCTTTCAAAGTTGCCGTTGATAGGCGTTTGCGGGTTTGCAGGTTTGGCGCCGTTCTGCGTGATGTCGAAATAAAGGAAATATGTCGTCGCACCGGCATCCTGCAGGATGAAACGCACCTCGCCGCGCGCATTGCCCGTCGCGTCTGTGGCATCCGCAAAAACCGAATCGGTGAACTCCTGGGTCGCAGCGAGGACACCGGTGGATCGGACGACGCGGGGGCTGTTGACATCAAACGTTCCCGTCACCCCCATTGTGGTGAGCAGCGCCTGAAAATCGACATCAACCTTGACGGTCGAATTGACGGTGGCCCCAGCCGGAACGTTGATTGCGACACGGTAATGCCAGTCAGGAGCGGCACCGACACTGTTCTGGTCCCACCAAATGGGCGTCGCCCGCAGATCGGCATGAGCGGGCGAAACCGGCGCAATGATAAGCGCCAGTGCCAGCCAAATCCGCAGAATCTGCCCCAAATGACGAGCCACAACCAAACTCCAAAACCACATCCCCACCTGCGACGCGCCAGGCCGCATCAAAGATGGTGACATTAAACTCCATTATGGCGTATTTACAGTAAACGAAACGTTACCCCGGCTGGGCCGCTCCATTGAAAGATGGTGCTTTGCGGTTGACAGAATCGTGACGCCTCTCTAGCGAACCCGCTTCCGCGCCGAGGCACTGCCTACCGGTGATGACCTTTGCGCGGCATCGAAGCTTATAGAAGAAGTGATAGATAGCCATGTTCGCAATCGTGCGCACTGGCGGCAAGCAGTACCGCGTCGCCGCCGGAGACAAGATCGTCGTTGAGAAGCTCGCTGGTGAAGCGGGTGACACAGTGACGCTGGATGACGTCCTTTTCGCAAGCGATGCTGGCGAAGTGAAGCCGACCACAGGCCTTTCGGTCTCTGCCGAAATCCTGACACAGGGTCGCGGTGACAAGGTCATCGTCTTCAAGAAGCGTCGTCGTCACAATTATCGTCGTCGCAATGGCCACCGCCAGAGCCTGACGGTTTTGAAGATTCTCGCTGTCGGCGCGCCTGCAAAGGCCGCACCGAAAAAGGCAGCAGCTGCACCCGTTGAGGCTGCCGCTGAAGCCAAGCCCGCCAAGAAGCCAGCGGCCAAAAAAGCCGCCGCGGCAGAATAAGGAGTAACGGACCATGGCACATAAAAAGGCAGGTGGTTCCTCACGCAACGGCCGCGACTCAGCGGGCCGTCGTTTGGGCGTCAAAAAGTTTGGTGGCGAAACTGTCCTCGCCGGCAACATCATCGTGCGTCAGCGCGGCACACGCGTCTATCCGGGCGTGAATGTCGGCTGTGGCCGGGATCATACGCTGTTCGCCACCTCGGGTGGTCGCGTGCGTTTCCACGAAGGCCGCCAAGGTCGCAAATACGTGTCGGTTGACGCGCTTGCGATGGCAGCCGAATAAACGGCGATCCATATCCGGGTCGCCCTTGGGGTGGCCCGACAGCCTGACTTGATCAGGCACGAAGGGAGACGGGACCACCCCCATAGGGCGGTCCGGCTCCCTTTTTCTTTTCTCTCTTCAACCGTCTGTCCCGATCACGGCACATGTGCCCGTTCGGGGCGTTTAATTGTCCCGCAGCCGTCACATCTTGGCGGTAGCGGGGCCCGGAACGAAGGAGAAATTCGACATGTTCGCAAGAACAGAGCGCTTATTGCTCAGGCCCGGTTGGGAAGACGATGCGGCAGCCCTGCATGAAGCCATTGCCCATGAGGCCGTGGCCATGAAGCTGTCGCGCCTTCCCTGGCCCTATACGCTTGAGGATGCCCAGACCTTCCTCGCCGCCCAAAGGCAGCGGGAGGCACCCCATATGCTGATTTTCGCGCGCACCGCCGGAAAGCCAAAGCTTATCGGTGGAATCGGTCTCGATACGTCTGGCTGCACTGCCGAACTCGGCTACTGGATATCACCGCCCTATTGGGGTCTTGGATTCGCGACAGAGGCGGCACGGGCCGTGGTCGATATGGCGCGGGAGTCCCTGCCGTGCCGCAAGGTCGTCGCAAGGCATTTCGTCGACAATCCGGCGTCGGGCAATGTCCTGCGCAAGCTAGGCTTCCAGCGCAGCAACCGCCTGATTGCCAGGCCGTGTCTTGCACGCGGTATTGATGTGCCGTGCTTGGATTATGAGCTGGCCTTCGCTGAACAAGGCGACTGTCCGGATGATAATATGGACGGGCGCGCCCTACTCGCGGCCTAGATTGTCTGCCGACACCCTTGACGCACGGCCGTTTTGCTCCGACTTGGGGACATTGGTCGCAGGGTGAGGTAAAGGCGTGAACGACGCAGCGCAGGAAAAGCGTCTGTCGGCCATTTGTGCCGCGTTCGGCTGCACGCCGGACATTGCGCGCGTCGTAGATGGGCTCACCCAGCTTGTCCAAACCGAGCCTGAAGGCACGATCATCTGGGCCGGTGAAGCCGCCCCGTTCGTCTTTCTCCTTGTCGAGGGCCGTGCGCAGGCCGTGGTCTATTCGGCACAGGGCCAACTCGTCCTGCTCGACACCTATGCTGCCGGCGACATCTTTGGCGAAGTCGACGTCGTCGGCACCCGTGCCTCATGGGATCAGGTGATCGCCGTCACCCCAGTCGAGTCCGCGAGGTTGCGGCAGCAAGATTTCGTCATGCTGCTGGAAACGCACCCCTCGCTCGCCATGGCGGTGCTGCGGCAGGTGACCGCGCGGCTCAGCCGCACGTCGCGCCGGATGATCGAGCGGACCACCCTGTCCGCCACCGGCCGCATCTATGCCGAGTTGCTCCGACAGGCTGGCGAAGGGGATGGCCGCACCATCCGCCCCGTCCCGACGATGACCGAACTCGCGCTGATTGTGCAATCGACGCGCGAAACGGTATCGCGCACCATCAATGATCTGGAACGGCGCGGCTACATCACCCGCGACAAGGACGCCCTGATGATCGTCGCCCCGCACCGTGTGCAGGAATTGATTATTTAGGCTGAAAAGTCCCCGGCCACAGCGGCGGCCAAGCTCGTGCCGTCCAAGATCCGTGCCGTGTCATCGCGCACAATGGTCATGGCGCGGCGGATTTCGCAGGTGGCTTCATCTTTGCAGTCCTTGCAGCGCTTGTAGGCGGTGCGGCTAACGCAAGGCACAAGGGCGAGCGGACCTTCGATTACACGGATGATGTCACCGAACGAGATCAGTTCCGGCGGGCGCGCCAGATGGAAGCCGCCCTGCTTGCCGCGCGTGCTGACAACCAGATTGGCGTTCTTCAATTCAGTCAGGATGATTTCGAGAAACTTGCGCGGGACAACCGCTTCGGCGGCAATGTGGCTCATCGGGACCGGCGGGCCACCCGCAGTTTCGCGCGCCAAAAGGATCATGGCGCGCAGTCCGTAGCGGGAACGTTGGGTGAGCATGTGAAATAACCTAATGTCTAGTAGACATTAGAGCAACCCCGATGGGGACTTAACTTTTAAGATGTGTGCCCCTATATCCGTTCTGCCGGGTTCGCCCGGCTATGGTGATAAATTGTGCCGTGTAATAGATGCAGCGGACCCGGGGGCGGTACCCGGCGGCTCCACCATTTGCCCCGCTTCTCGCAGGGTACATGACGGGGCCGAAACAGCATCGACGTGTGTTGAAAGACGGTGTTTTTACCCGGCCTGAATGAGCCGTAAAACCGTTCAAAACCTATAAGTGCCAACGATAACGAAGCACTTGCTCTGGCTGCATAACTAAGGGCCTTCGTGGCCTGAAGTTATCCAAATAGAACACGGTGGGGACTGCGCCGGGTAACAGAAGCAGAAACCGGCGGCCTGGGGGTGCCGAGCAACAGAAACCCCCACCTTCCCTTCATACACCTGAACCAAGCTCAGTCCTTAGCAACGCGCCACATGCGGTAGGGCGAGTCGGCGGGCAGGTTCACGGGCGTCAGCCAATCTGGCGCGAGGCCCTTTTCCAGCCGGGCATAGAGCCCGTTGCGTGCCGCCTTTCGGTGGTTGGTCGCCTCCGGACTATTCACGCAAATCAGCACATAATCGGAATGATGCGCCCGAATGATGGGCCGTGCCACGTCGGGCGACCCGCGAAACACATGATAGACATCCGAAATCGCATCGCCGTTGCGGTGGTAAGGCCCGGTAATCGCCTTATGCGGCGTCATCGCGATGAGGCGCGGGCCGAGATCAACAAAGGTAAAGACGACGCCCGGCGGCAGCTTGGCAATCGGACGCAACGCTGAGAGCGTCGGACAGCGGGCATCGGCGCTGTTTACAGCCGCCAGCTTGGCTGAGGTCTGCTGCAAAGGGGCGAAGGTGAAAACAAAGTTCACGATCAGGCCGGAGATCACAAGGAAGGACAGGATGACACCGAACACGCGAACGACAAAGCGGGAAGAACGGGCAAAGCGCGGCACGAAATGCCAAGCGAGCGCCGTCGCCCCGGGCACGGCGAGCAACTGCGCACCGGCCCCCGCCCGCGTCTGCCATAAGAGCAGGCAGACCGACGCCAAATTGAGCAGCGCAAACGGCCCCCAGAGCAGAACATGATCCCGGTCCCGCCGGAGCATCCAGACACTGCCGATCAAGCCCATCACCGGCAGCGCCGCCGTGGACATCGCGGTCTTCAGCGTCTGTTCGTAGAGCGGCTTCACTTCGCGGATGTTGACGAACCACATCTGGTAAAGTTCATCCGAAATGCCTTCCGGTCGTCCAAGGCATTGCGGCCAAGCGAGCACAAAGGCCCCAACGATGACCGCGCCGCCCAGGGATGCCGCCGCCAATCGCACCCATGGCTGTGCTGCGCGCAGATAGGACAGCAAGACGATGACGCCCCCCGCGAGCACCATGACCGAGAGCCAGACCGGTGACAGCGCGTCGCACCGCGGCGCGCGGTTCGCTTCTGACGCGAAAATGAGGAAGCCCAGCGCTGTACCCGCTGCGAGCGCGATGCCATAGGCCCGAATGAGCGGCGCTTCGCGCTGATCGAGTATCCAGCGCAGCGCACAGAACCCGCCCGCCAGCGCCAGATAGGGCAGCATCTCCAACCCGATGGAAAGCGAGGCCGCAGAGGCCAGCCCCACCGTAAGCCCGCCACGCACGCGCCGGTCATCCACCAGCCCCGCCAGCGTCAGCGCAAGGAAGGCCAGTTGCCAGCCATGATGGTCAATCCGTGTCGGCATGAACATGTTCATCGTCGACGGCGCACAAATGAGGAGAGCAGCGGCAAAGGCCCATGCCTTTTTGTCCACGAGCCGTCGGGCCGTGAGGCAGATGCCCATCATCGCCACGCCAAAGGGCAGCATGGGGGCGATCGCCACAGCAGCCTTTTCCGCCACCAGCGCGCCGAAAAACGGTTTCACAATAAGGATGATGGCTGCGATCGGCAGGTCCACCAGCCGCGACCAGTGAACGTCTATCCCGACCGGCGGATTGAGCCTGTACTGGCGCAGATCATACCAGCCCTGCCCGCCCAGCCAGCTTTCCACCTGCGCCAACCGCAGATTGTCATCGGTGTCGGCAAGGATGAGGAAGTCGATGTTCGCCCAGCGAAAAGCGACAAGGGCACAGCACATCAGCAGCCAGATCGACAGCATCCAACGCTTCCAGTGCGCGTCGTCGTGAGGATTGCCTGTTTGCATGCGCTAGAAACCGCCCTTAAAGGCTCGGCGCGAAAGGGCAAGCGGGGCCAGTGTGACCGACCAAGAAAGACAGGAACGCGTAAAGCTGATCGGGCAGGTCATCCGCTTCGGGATGGTCGGCGGATTGCTGACTGTGCTCGTGGCAGCCGCCTATTGGGCGGTGGCGGAATTCCTCGCGATTGACCCGATGGTATCGATGACGCTCGTCTATCTGGTCTTCACGGGCCTCGGCTATGTTCTGCACAGCCGGGTGAGCTTTAAAGACCACGGCACGCGCGATCAGATGCACATCCGCACCGTCCGCTTCTTCATCACCAATACGGCGGGCTTCGTGTCCAACCAGCTCTTCGTCTGGCTGCTCGTCAAGGTGATGGGCGGCCCAACCTGGTGGCCGGTCATCCCCATCATCTTTGTGACGCCGCTGCTGACCTTTACCTTGAACCGTCGCTGGGTATTCGGGTGAGCCGCCTTTCGCTCACCCCCTCTGCGCGATAGAAAGAGTTCCATGAACACGAGTTTCCCATCCGCGCCGATCCTGTCGGTGGTCGTCCCCGTCAAGAACGAGGAAGTGGCGATCCAGACCTTCGTCACGCGCGTGTCCGCCGTCATTGAGCGGCTGAATGACCCGGCCGCGCAGTCCTATGAAATCCTGTTCGTGGATGATGGCAGCACCGACACGACGATGGCCGCGATTGCTGCTGCCAATCAGCGCAATCCGCATGTGCGGTGCATCTCCCTGTCCCGAAATTTCGGAAAGGAAGCAGCGCTTTCCGCAGGGCTGGACCATGCGCGCGGACAGGCCGTGGTGCCGATGGATGTCGATCTGCAGGATCCGCCCGAAGTGCTTGGCGAGATGGTTGCCAAATGGCGGGCCGGTTATGACACTATCTACGGCGTGCGCCGCAACCGTGCGTCGGACAGCCTGCCCAAGCGCGTGTCTGCGGACCTCTACTACAAGGCCCACAATCTGTTGAGCGCAGACAAGATCCCTGACCATGCGGGGGACTTCCGCCTGCTCGACCGGCGCGTCGTCGATGTGCTGCGCGCGCTTCCGGAGCGCAACCGCTTCATGAAGGGCTTGTTCGCCTGGAGCGGGTTCAAGCAGACCTCGGTCGAATATGACCGCGCGGAACGCACGCTGGGCGAAACCAAGTTCAAACCATGGAAGCTGTGGACGCTGGCGATTGACGGGATCACGTCATCCTCCACCGTGCCTTTGCGCATCTGGACCTATGTTGGCGCGACTATCGCGCTCATGTCATTCATCTATGCCTTCATCATCATCGCCAAGGTGCTGGTCTTCGGCATTGCCGTGCCGGGCTATGCTTCGCTGATGGTGGCCGTCTTGTTTTTCGGCGGGCTGCAATTGCTGTCGCTCGGCATCCTTGGGGAATATGTGGGCCGCATCATGATCGAAACCAAGCAGCGCCCGCTCTACATCATCCGCGACACCATCGGCCTGACCGAGGTAGAGACCGCGCGTGTCACAGGAAAGGTCGCCTAAGCCATGGACCGCGAAGTATATGACCGCATGGCCGAGCATGACGCCACCCATTGGTGGTATGTCGCCCGCCGCAAGATCCTCGCCCGATTGATCTCCACCGAGATTACGCCATTGAAAGGCGCGCGCATTTTGGAAGTCGGCTGCGGCACCGGCCATAATTTCGGGATGCTCGGTGCGTTCGGCACAATTGACGCCATCGAGATTGACGAAGGCGCGCGTGAGGTTGCGGAAGGCCGCCTTGGGCGCCCGATCCTGACCGCTCCCCTGCCCGGCCTCGACGGGATTGAGGACGGCACTTATGACATTGTCGCGTTGCTCGATGTGCTTGAACATATAATCGAGGATGAAGCTTCGCTCGCCAGCATCCGCACCAAGCTAAAGCCCGGCGGGCGTATCCTGCTGACGGTCCCTGCCAATCCGTGGATGTGGAGCGCGCACGACACCGCACACCACCATCACCGCCGCTACACGCTGGACAGCCTGAAGGCCGTCGCGGCCAAAGCGGGGCTGAAGGTTCACCTGATGAGCCATTTCAACAGCCTGCTCTTCCCGGTCGCCGCCGTTGCGCGGCTCATCGGCAAAGCGATGGGCAAGCAGACGAGCGATGACAAGATGCCCTCGGCCCCGGTCAACGCCATCCTGACGCGCATCTTCGGGCTGGAAACACACCTTGTCGGGCGCGTGCCTTTGCCCGCAGGCGTCTCGATCGTCGCTATTCTCTCGTAACGCGGTAGAGCGCGCTTCGGCCTGATCGCCAGACGGGCTGGAGACCCCGATAATCGGCGGCCTCATCCGGCTGCTGGATCACCCAGACATAGTCGAACGCCTGACGTGGGAAGGTGGCGATGGCCTGCGGATAGGCCATACGCTCCCGCCGGGCACAGGCAGAGACCGTTACGAGCTGCGACGGGTCCGCCAAGAAGGGCGCTGCCGCCTTGTAGCGCACCGTCAGCAACTGCGCACCAGAGGCCTGCCATTGATCATTGGTGAAGGCCTGTCTGCGGACGATGGCCATGCTCGGCAGATGATCGAGCCTGTGGACGGCCCATGGGATGCCACACGGCTTACCAACCAGCGCCAGCACGCGCGCGCCGTTGGGGATGTAGCGGAGGGCAGCCAGTTCCTGCCGGTAGCTCTGATCATAGCTGTGAACGCTCCAGAAGGTCGCCACAGTGCGGACGACGAAGAATAGAGCCGCACCAACAGCGATCCAGCCCACACCGCGCTGCGGCGTCCCTATGGCCAGCAACGCCGTCGCCAGCACGAAGGGGGCAAGCCGCATATCGGCGTAGGCGGATCCGAGCAGCGCGAAGGGCATCAGGATGAACAGCGCCGCCATGATCGTCGCGGCAAGGACCAGCGATAGCCCGTCGGGCCTGCGCCTCCGAACGACCCAAGCGATCAGCCCGCCCAAGATAACCAACCCGAGCAAGGTTACGCTGGCTATGTCGAGCCATTCCCAGCGGTCGCGCAGGATGCTCATCACCCAGCGCTCTTTCAGCGACCAGTTGAACCATGTGTGGCCAAAGGGCTGGCCACCTGCGCCACCCTCCCCAAAGGTCATCGCCATGGGCAGCAGCGGCAGCGCAAGCGGCAGACAGGTCACGCCCGCCATGATGGGCACCGCGAACCAGCGCCGTCCCCCATCCCATTGCCGAACCAGCTCTGCGCTGAAAGCGAGGACGCAGAATAATGCCCAACCAAAGATGTGCGCCGTCCACAACATCAGCGAGAGCGCGGCAAAAAGGCCCGCCCGCAACTGCAGCGACTCCGCCCGCACCATCCGCAGCCACAAGGCAAAGGCCAAGAACGCCAGCGCCATCGATAGTGCGAAATTCACAAAGCCCCAGTTAAAGGCATAGTTATAGGCCAATGGCAGGGCGAAGATGGCCGTGGGCGGAATGCGGCCATGCACTTCGCGGGCAACGGCGAGAAAGCCTGCCGCTGTCAGCATTGGGATGGCGATGACGATGGCCTTGGTCGCCGCCTCTACGCCCAACCAAGGGCCAAGCAACTGGACGAGCCCGTCTACGCCGAGATTGCCGATCCAATGCCAGTCAAACCCATAAAATTGTGACAGGAAGCTGGACCGCCCGCCATCAAGCTGGACGGCATAGCGCCCCATATGACCCGGCAGATCGGTGAGCGGGGGAAAGGCGGGCCACCAAAGGGGCGCGCCGGATAGGAGAATGAGCAGCGCTAGAACTGCGCGATGCTCCCACCAAGGCCTGTGTCCGATCATGCCGCGGTCATAGCGGCTTCGGGTGCGCGCGCAATCTGGCGCGCACGGTGATCAGGCAGCGGCGGGAGAGAAGCCCCTGTTGCGCGCCGCAAAGACCGGACGTTCGAGACGGTCAGCGAGCTTGCCCATCCCTTTCCAGATCACAATGGTGAGCGCGATTGAGACAAGTCCATCCACGGCATAGTGCCAACCTAGATGGATCGAGCCGATCCAGATGACAAGCGCATAGGCCGACAGCGCCCAGCCGAGCTTGCGGTTGATCGAAAACCCGGCAACGGCAAACAGCGCCGACAATCCATTGTGCACAGAGGGCATCGCCGAGATGCCGCCACCGACGATCAGTTCCGGATTGCCAAAGGCAAAGCGCAAATGCGCCTGCGCCATAAGGGAGCCCAGCGCATCCGGCCCATAGAGCGCGCGGACGGACTCCAGCTGCCGGCCCAATTCTGCAAAGCTCGCCTGCGGGCCGACATAGTCATTGTAGAAGCAAGGCCCTGCCGACGGCATGAACCAGGCAAGGATCGAACCGAGGCCGATCCAGATGGTCATATAGCTGAGGATGTATTGCGTGCGCAGGCGGTAGCTCTTCTGGCTCGCAAGGGCGCAAAGGAAGACGCCAAAGGACATGGGCACGAACCAGAGATGGTAGGCGCGGTCGATCAGCAAGGTCATCCAAGGTTCTGAAAACAGGGCATGTGTCACACGCCAAGGGTCTGTGCCGAAGAACAGCGCCTTATCGATGGCTGTCAATTCGTCATCGATGTGGAAGCCGGCACCGATCAACACCTGTTGTTTGAAGGCATTGAAACTGCTCATCAATCCGGCAAACATGACGGGCGGCCAGAGGAGGCTCGCGAAGCGGTCCCGACCCCAGCGGGCAAGCAGGACCCGCTTCAGCGTTCCCATAGGCGTGGGCCCGGTGTCGCCCGCGCGTCGTGCCCATCTCTCGCGCAGATGGAGGCCGAATGCCGCGAGCAGACCCAAAAACGCCGTCAGAGAAAAAGCGGACGCCAGATAGACCATGAACAGCCGTCCGAGTGCGGCTGCATCGACATCGCCTGTCGAAAGAACGAAGAGCCCATAGATGACGAGCGTGCCAAAGCCGAGGCCCGCTGCCCGATATTCCCGTGCCGATAACCCCATTTGCCCCGTCGCCCCGACTTGAAATCAAGCACCGGAACGACGGGCTGTACCAATCAGAGGCCGCGCCGTCCCAGCAGGCGCAGTCTTAGGGCATTAAGCTTAATAAAGCCCTGCGCGTCGCGCTGGTCATAGGCACCGGCGTCGTCCTCAAACGTCACCATACGTTCCGAATAGAGCGAGTTGGGCGACCGGCGGCCGACGACATGGACACCGCCCTTATAGAGCTTCAACCGGACGGTGCCCGAGACATGGTGCTGGCTATGGTCGATGGCGGCCTGCAGCATTTCACGCTCCGGGGAGAACCAGAAGCCGTTGTAGAGCAGCTCGGCATATTCCGGCATCAGCTTGTCCTTGAGGTGCGCAGCGCCCCGATCCAGCGTGATCGATTCAATGCCGCGGTGCGCCAGATGCAGGATCGTGCCGCCCGGCGTTTCGTACATCCCGCGCGACTTCATGCCGACGAAGCGGTTCTCGACCAGATCGAGGCGCCCAATGCCGTGGCGCTTGCCCAGCTCATTCAGCTTGGCGAGCAGGGTCGCTGGTGACATGCCTTCGCCATTGACGGCCACCGCATCGCCGCGTTCAAAATCAACCGTGATATATTCCGGCACGTCGGGCGCGTCTTCCGGATTGTCGGTGCGCGAATAGACATAATCGGGCACTTCTTCCCACGGATCTTCAAGCACCTTGCCTTCGGATGACGTGTGGAGAAGATTGGCGTCTGTCGAAAACGGGCTTTCGCCGCGCTTGTCCTTGGGGACCTGGATCTGGTGCTTTTCGGCAAATTCGATGAGCGCTGACCGGCTGTTCAAATCCCATTCGCGCCAAGGTGCGATCACCTTGATGTCCGGGTTCAGCGCATAATAGCCGAGTTCAAAGCGGACCTGATCATTGCCCTTACCGGTCGCGCCATGGGCCACAGCATCGGCGCCAACTTTAGCGGCAATCTCGATCTGCTTCTTGGCGATCAGCGGGCGGGCGATCGATGTGCCGAGCAGGTACAGGCCTTCATACAGCGCATTGGCGCGCATCATCGGGAAGATGTAGTCGCGGCAGAATTCTTCACGAACGTCTTCAATGAAGATATGCTCTTCCTTGATGCCGGACATGCGGGCCTTCTGACGGGCAGGCTCAATCTCTTCGCCCTGCCCCAGATCGGCGGTGAAGGTCACAACTTCACAGCCATAGGTCTGCTGGAGCCACTTCATGATGACGCTGGTATCCAGCCCGCCCGAATAGGCGAGGACAACGCGGTTGATCTCTTGCTTGTCAGTCATATGGAGGGCTCTTCCTGTTCGCCGAAACACCGCGTGCGCGCCTAGGGCGGATCGGCCCCAAACGCAACCGCAGCATCGGAATTGTCTCCCCCACCCCAAATAGAAAAGACCCCACGGACAGATGTCCGCAGGGCCAGTTCTGGGTCGCATTTTATCTTGTCTATTGGTGACGACCCCCCAACCGGTGGGGTGGTTGAGGGGCCGTCCCGTCAATCCCTCAAAAGAGAGATTAGCGGAGCAGGTTGAGCACGCCCTGCTGGCTCTGGTTGGCCTGGGCGAGCATGGCGGTGGAAGCCTGGGCAAGGATCTGCGCCGAAGCGAGCTTCGTGGTTTCCACCGAGAAATCGGCGTCTTCGATGCGTGACTTGGATTCCGACAGGTTCGTCACAGTCGACGTCAGGTTGTTGACGGTCGAGTCCAGACGGTTCTGCACCGCACCGAGCGAAGCACGTTCTGTAGCCACGGTGTTGATGGCATCATCGATTGCAGACAGGGCTGTCGAAGCACCAGCAGCCGTCGAGATGTTCAGCGTGTCCACGCCAAGACCTTCGGCCTGAAGATCGGCAATCGAGATGTTGACCGACTGGCCAGCGTCCACACCCGTCTGAATGTCGAGATCAGCCGTGCCATCCAGCAGCGTCGTGCCGTTAAAGTCCGTGCGGGTTGCGATGTCGTCAATCTGCGCGGTGAGCGCGGTGAATTCCGACTGCAGCGCGCTGCGGTCCGTGGCAGCGCCAGTGCCCGAAGAGGCCTGCACCGACAGTTCACGCATACGGACGAGAATGTTCGAAACTTCGCCCATCGCGCCTTCCGCCGTCTGGGCGAGCGAGATGCCGTCGTTTGAGTTACGGATGGCCTGGTTCAGACCGCGCACCTTGGCGTCCATGCGGGTGGCGATGGCGAGGCCGGCGGCGTCGTCCTTTGCGCTGTTGATGCGCTTACCGGACGACAGACGCTGCATTGCAGTGTCGAGGTTATTGGTCGCAAGACGACCGACATTGTGAGCGCGAAGCGCGCTGACGTTGGTGTTAATGACAGCCATGATTTTTTCCTTCCATTAGCGACCATCGGGGCATCGATTGGTCACAAGCCAATTAACGTCTCCACTTCGACCGGTTTTAAATCCACCCTGTCGCTTTTCTGACGGGGGCATCAGTTATCACTGTAAATTCAGAGATTTAGACAATCTGGCACATCGCTTGCTTTATGGTTCGCGGGCCCGAACGGGCGACATTTTCAGGGCGAACCAAAAGGCATGAAGGCTATCGACACAGGGGGGCTGATGCAGATGCGATCAGCGATCCTGAACCAGAACACCGCATTGCAGCGGGCGGCAGGGCAAGAAGGGCCTGCCGCTGTGGGCGGTGCCGCGCCTGCGCAAGGCGGTGGCTTTGGGGATACGATGGTCAGCGCGATCAAGGCCGTCAACGAACAGCAGGCCAAATCAAGCGGCCTAACCGAATCCTTCGAACGCGGCGAAACCAGTGACCTCGTGCAGGTTATGGTGGAACGCCAGAAAGCCTCCGTTGGCTTTGAAGCGACCCTTCAGGTCCGAAACAAGCTCCTGTCCGCATATCGCGACATCATGAACATGCCGGTGTAACAAATGGCCGAACAAGACATCATTCCCGCCGGTTCCACCGAGCGTCTCCAGATGGGCGGTCCGATGGGTGGCGTCCGCAGCTTCATGGCGCAGCCCGCGGTGGCGCGCAGCCTGCCCATCATTGGTCTGCTCGCGGCACTTGCCATTACGGCGGCGGCCTGGATGACCTTCAGCGTCCCGCCGCAGCGCCCATTGTTTGAAGGGCTGGCGGAAACCGACAAGGCGGCAGTCGCAAGTTCGCTGCAATCGGCAGGTATCAATTATACCTTGGACGGCGCATCCGGCGCGATCAGCGTTGCCGATCAGGATTTTCACAAAGCACGCATGCTGCTTGCCGGTGAAGGTCTGCCAAAAGCTGCCCCCAGCGGCGACGCGCTTGTCAGCGCTATCCCGATGGGGGCCAGCCGCGCGGTGGAGGGTCAGACCCTAAAGGCCGCGCGCGAAGCAGACCTTGCCCGCACCATTGAAGCGATTGATGCGGTGGCCAGCGCGCGTGTGCATCTGGCGACACCGGAACCAAGCCTGTTCGTGCGCGATGCCTCAGAACCCGCCGCCTCCGTCATGCTGCGTCTCCAGACGGGACGCACCTTGTCTGATGCGCAGGTCCGCGCCATCCGCCACCTCGTCGCCTCGTCCGTACCGGGCCTTGGTGCGGAACAGGTGTCGATTGTCGATCAGTCCGGGTCGCTCCTCTCCCAACAGGGGACCAATGGCGATGATCGCAATTTCCAGCTGCAGACGCAGATGGAAGATCGTTATCGGCAGGCAATCACCACGCTCCTCACACCCGTCATGGGCGTCGGTAACTTCTCAACCGAGGTGCATGCGGAGCTTGACGTGAGCGAAAGCCAGTCGACGCGTGAAACCTACCCCAAGGATGACGTTGCCCTGCGCAGTGAAGAGGGGAACAAATCGTCCGGCACATCTGCGGCACCCGCCATGGGCATTCCCGGCGCAACGTCCAACACGCCGCCGACCACCGCACAGATCACAACAACACCCCCAGCGGCCCAGCCCGCCGCCGCCGCTGCCGCGCCGACCCAAACCGAAGAACAATATTCCCGCAGCTTTGATGTGGGCCGTGAAATCTCCGTCACGCATCAGCCGGTGGGCCGCCTGAAGCGGATATCTGCGGCGGTTGCGCTCAACACAGCCAAGCCCTTAAAGCCTGCCGAACTCCAGCAGATTGAAGCGCTCGTGAAGGGTGCTGTCGGCTTTGACCCGCAGCGCGGGGACATTGTTGCAGTGTCGATGCGTCCCTTTGCCAAGGTGGAGCAGCCGGAAGAACAGTTGCTCGACAGCCCCTGGTTGATGCCGCTGATCCAGCAGGGCGGCGCCTTGCTGGGCGCGCTTCTGGCATTCCTGTTCATCGGCCGCCCGATCATGAAGGCGTTGAAGCGCCCCATCGTTGCAGAGGCTCCGATCGACGAGGCGCTCGCGGGGCAGTTGATGGATGCGACGTCCATGCCGCCCCCGGGCCGCCCGGTAACGCTCGCGATGATTGAGTCTGCCCCAAGCTATGAAGCGCGCGCTGCCCTTGTCCGTAACTTTGTGAAGCAGGACCCTGCCCGCGCCGCACTCGTTGTCCGTCAGTTGATGCAGGAAGGCCAGAAGAATGGCTGAGGCTGACGACACACAAGACACAACGCCCTCCATCGACGGCAAATCAGCAGCCGCCGTGCTGATGATGCTGCTCGCCGAAGAAGAGGCCGCTGCCATTGTGGGGCATCTCGACGCCAATGAGGTCAAGGCGCTGGGCACAGCTATGCTCGGTGTGGCCGGGATCAGCGAAAACAATGTTGATGCCGCGCTGGAGATGTTCGCCAGCAAATGCCGCGGCGTAAACCCACTGGCGGCAGACCCGACGCCGCGCGTCCGCTCTGTCATTGAACAGGCGCTTGGCCCTTCGCGCGCAGGCACCTTGCTTGCCGATATCGCGCCCGTCTCCTCCCCCAAACTTGCCGAGATGCTTGACTGGATGGAAGTCGATGTCCTCGCCGCCTTACTCGATAACGAGCACCCACAGGTCGGCGCGCTCATCGTCTCCAGCCTGAGTGCTGATCTTGCCGCACAGACGCTCGGCAAGCTGGAGGAAGGCCGTCAGACCGACCTGCTGTTGCGCGCCGCGCGCCTTGGCCGCGTGAGCGTTGAAGCCATTACCGAGCTGGAAGACATCGTTTCGCGCTATGTCGGCGATGCCGCCCCGCCGCCCAAGGTGGAACTGGGCGGATCATCCGGCGTCGCCAAGATCATGAACAGCCTTGGCAAGCCCAAGGGCGAACGATTGATCAAAGCCATCCGCAAGGCGGACAAGCCGATTGCCGACGCCATTGAAGAAGGCATGTTCGTCTTTGAAGATCTGCTCGACCTCGACAACAAGGCACTCGGTACGGTCATGCGCTCGGTCGATTCAAGCTCACTCGTCTTTGCGCTCAAGGGCGCGCAAAAGGAACTGGTCGACCGCATCTTTGCCTCCATGTCGCAACGCGCTGCCCAGTCCATTCAGGACGAAATGGCCGAAAAGACCATGGTGAAGCGCGCCGAAGTCGACGAGGCGCAGAAGGCTGTCATCGCCATCGCCCGTCAACTCGCCGACGCAGGTGAAATTGTGCTTGGTGCGGCAGGCAATGACTATGTCTGAGGTTATCGCGATACCCTTGGGCGCGATCCGCCCGGTCAGCAGCCCGTTTCGCGCAGGCTTCGACAGCGATAGCGGCTTTGCGACAAGGGCAACGCCCTCGACGGCGCTGCAAGACGACTATGCGCGGGGCTTTGCCGATGGTCAGGCCGAAGCCGAAGCCCGCTTTGGCGACGATGCGGCAGCGGCGGACCGCATCCGTCAGGCGATTGCTCAGCTTCGGGCCGAGCCTTCGGAAGAGCTCGGGCTCTACATTGCCGAGGCCGTTTCGCATCTTGTCCGCCAGATTGTCGGGGAGACGCAGATCACGCCCGAGGAGATCACCCGACGCGCGCAGGCCGCCGCGGACCTGATCGCCGAAAATGACGCCGCAACCGCCATCCGCCTCCACCCAGACGACGCGGCGTTGGTGGGCGCGACCGTCGGCGCAATTGCGGTCATTCCGGAACCCGCCCTCCTGCGCGGCGACATATTGGTCGAATGTGCAGCGGGCACCATTGAAGACGGCAACGCTCCGCGTCTGGCCGCCCTTGATGCCGCGCTTGGTCTTGGAGGCCATGAATGAGCCGCCTTATGCCTGCCGCGCGGGACCGCCTTGATGACTTCAAACCTGCCTTTGGCGCCATCCGCACGGGTCGTCTGGTCGGGCATGACGGTGTTATGCTGGAAGCCGAAGGGCTAGACCTGCCGCTCGGTGCCAGTGCCCGCATCCAGGCGGTTGATGGCCGCAAGATGCGTGGCGAAGTCGTCGGCTTTCGCGGCAGCCGCACGCTGCTCGTCCCGCTCGACGGCGCCGCCCCCTATCGCGCGGGAAGCCGGATCGAACCCGATGCTGAGGCCGGTCGCGTCGCTTGTGGTCAGGCGTTGCTCGGTCGCATCATCGGCGCACATGGCGAGCCGCTGGACGGGCGTGGTCCGATCCTCGCACGCGACAGCTGGCCGCTCCATGGCCCCGTCAGCAACCCGCTCAACCGCGGCCGCGTCGTGCGTCCGCTCGATCTCGGCGTGCGTGCCGTCAACGGCCTGCTGACGGCGGGCGAAGGCCAGCGCATCGCCATCATCGCAGGCTCAGGCGTCGGCAAATCCGTGCTGATGGGCCAGATGCTCGCAGGCAGCGAATGCGACGTTGTCGTCATCGGCCTCGTCGGAGAACGCGCCCGCGAAGTCACAGACTTCATCGAAACCCGCCTGTCTGCCAGCATGATGCCCCGCGCGGTTGTTGTCGCCGTCCCCGCAGATCATCCCCCGCTGCTGCGTCTGCGTGCCGCGATGCGCGCGACAGCGATCGCGGAACATTTCCGCCATGAAGGCAAACGCGTCCTCCTCCTCATCGACAGCCTGACCCGCGTGGCCCATGCCCAGCGGGAAATCGGCCTTGCGCTTGGCGAACCGCCGACGATGAAGGGCTATCCGCCCTCGGCCCTTGGCCTTATCCCCGGTCTCGTCGAACGCGCCGGGCGCGATGTCCGTTCGGGTGGATCAATCACGGCGCTTTACACGGTCCTTGCCGATGGCGGCGACAATGACGATCCCATCGTCGACACCGCGCGCGCCATTGCCGACGGGCACATTGTGTTGTCCCGGGCCTTATCCGAACAGAATGTCTTTCCCGCGATCGACGTCGGCAAATCGCTATCCCGCGTGATGGCGGATATCGCTGATACAGATCATCTGCGCGCCGCCGCCCGCTTCCGCCAGCTTTGGTCGACTTATGAGGACAATCGCGATCTCGTGCTGATGGGCGCTTATGTGTCCGGCAATGACCCCGTGTTGGATGAAGCCATCGCCCGCCGCGCCGAAATGCTCGACTATCTGCGCCAGTCACCGCACCAGAACGTGCCGATGGGGCCTGCTCGCGCCGGTCTGGTGGAGGCGTTCCTATGAACCTCATCGAACGCCGCCAGCGCATATTGTCTGTCCGCGCCCGTCAGACGCGGATCGCGCGGCTCCGTCTTGCTGAAGCCCAGAGAAGGCTGGAGCGGCTGGAAGGCACCGCCAACCAGCTTGCCCGCATGGCCGCGACGCTGACCCCAAATCAAGGCCAGACCGACGGGCTCTCATTACGCGCGCTGGGCGAATTGGGGGAACGTCTCGGCACTGCGTCTCACCAGATGCGCGCGCCGATTGCCGATGCCGTCGACGCGCGCGACCTGAAGCTTGCCGACAATATCCGGGCAGAGCGTCAGGAAAGCACAGCTGAAAAAATGGCCGGCCGTGCCGCGCGTCAGGCGGAGGCTCAGCGCGACCTCCGCTCTGATGCCAACCGGCCATTCCGGCCGCGTGGATCAGTTCTGGAGTCAGAAATTTGACACCTCTTACCCTTCCCCCTGCCCGGGCCGCTGCTCCTGCTGCGTCCGTCGCACGCTCACAAGCCGCGCAGCCTGCCGAACCTGCTGGCGCGCAGCCGAGCTTCGATGAGATACGCCGGACCGTGGCCAAATCCGGACCATCACCCAAGACCCCCGCCCAATCGCCAACGGCTGACCGCGCGACTGAGGCGCCGCCAATCCTTGACTTGGCCGGCCAGATCCTCGCGGCGATCTTGCCGAAGCCGAGCCGTTCGCCCGCTGCTGAAGGTGATGCTAAAACGGCAGATGCGTCCGCCTTCCCTTCCCTGCCCGACCCTGCCGCTTTTGCGCTGCTTGCGACATTGCCGCCGCTTCAGCTTGTCGCGGCGTCCCAAACCTCTGCGGGAACACCTGCGATCCAATCTGCCCCTGCGGCAGAAGCAAGCACGCGCCTCTTCTTTCCGGATGCCGCCAGCAGCCCCACAGACGCAGCTGATTTTGCAGAGGACCTGATCGCCGCCTTGACCTCCGCCACCACGTCACCTTTGCTCGCCGAGGCCAAAGCATTAGCCAAAGTAGATGGGCCCGCGATCATCGACCCGCGTCCCAAACTCGACATGACGAGCGATGCTTGGCTGGACCAGTTGGCGCGCGATATTACCGCTTCCGCGACATCCGACAGCAAGCTGTCCTTCCGCATCGTGCCGCCGCAATTGGGCCGTCTCGACATCGCTATTGAGACCCGCGACGCGGGCATGGCCGTTCACGTAAAAGCGGAGACGCGCGAGGCGCATCTTCTCATTGCCAATGCTCAACACCGGCTGGAGGAGGCTTTGAGCACTCAGGGCCTGCGGGTGACTGAAACCAGCGTGACCTCCAATGGTGGCGGCGATCTGCCGCAGCATCATTTCATGCCTCAAGAAGCGCTGATTGAAGCCGTTACTGAAACCAAACGCGAAGCCGACGCGCCGACCTCTGGTCGCGACGCGGGCCGTTTTGCATGACCATCTGAAGGATAACACGCATGGCCAAGGACCCCAGCCCGACAGAGGGCAAAAAGAAGTCGTCGCTGAAAAAGATCCTGATGATCAGCCTCGGCGGCATTGTGCTGCTGGGGGGTGGCGCGGGTGCCGGCATGTATTTTGGCGGCGCCTTTGAACCAAAAAGTGCCGAAAAGAAGGAAGACCCGCATCGCCCAAAACTTGTCGAGAAAAGCGAAGAGCCCGCAGAACCGGCGGCGGAAGGCGCCGACGCCAAGCCTGCGCCGCGCGTTGGCACCGTCTATGTTGAAAATGACAAGACCAAGGTCGACCCGCGCAAGTTCGAGGCGGGCTATCTGCAGCTGCCGGAGAACTTCACATCCAACCTCGCCAATGGAGATGGCTTTGTGCAGGCCGGTCTCAGCGTCTCGACCTATTATGACGATAAGGTCTTCGCCAATGTGAAGCGCCACATGGTGCCGATCCGTTCGGCCATCCTGATGGTGCTGGCCGTGCAAGATGGCGTTCTTCTGTCCACGCCGGAAGGCAAGACGCGCCTGCAGAAGGAGCTGACTGAAGCGATCAACAAGGTGCTGCGCGACAAAGAAGGCTTTGGCGGCATCGACAATGTCTATTTCTCCAATCTGGTGATCCAGTGACCCCAACCCAGCTTCGCGACGCCGATGTTCAACCCGCTTCTCTGGAAGTGAGTGGCGACAAAGCCCAGGAAATCGTCAGTGCGCTGAACGTCGTCACCGACCGCATGGTCGATGACGTGACGGCGGCTCTTACCGCTATGGGCCTGACAGTCGCCGTCTCGCCTGAGCGTTCCGAAACAGTTCGCTTCGGGGACTGGCGCTCTGGCCTCTCGCCGCTGTGTGCCATTGCTGTATGCAAGATGCCGCCCCTGAAGGGCCAAATCCTCATTTCCGTGCCACCGGCCCTTGTTGGGCGCCTGACCGACATCTTCTTTGGCGGCGATGGCGACACTGCGGCTGACCGGTCCTCCTTCACCGCCACCGAACAGCGCATTTTCCTGCGTTTGGCTGATCTGTTGGCCGACGCCCATTCGCGCGCTTGGCCGGGGCCAGCGACACCGGAGATCGCCGCCATTGAAACCGTCCGCAACAACCTGCGCATGGCGCGCGATGGAGACCCCGCCATCATGCAATCCCTGACCATTCAGCGCGGCAAGACCCAGCTGGGCCGCATCGATTTCGTCCATGCCGCCCCACAGCTGCGCGGCATGTTCGGCACCGATGACGGGGGTGTCAATGAACCGGCAAGCCCGGCCTGGCGTCAGCAGATGGAGGCCGCGATGCTCAATGTGCACCTGCCCGTCCGATCCGTCATTGCGCGCCCGGAGATCAGCTTGGAGACGCTTTTCCGCCTGTCTCCGGGGGATATCATTCCCATCATTCTCCCTCAGACGGTGCCTGTCATGGCAAATGGCAGGGTTCTTGCAAGAGGTTCGATTGGCGAGGCCAATGGCCGCGCCGCCATCAGAATCGAACAGCTTGAAGAACGGAAATGAGTAATGAGCGACATGACCGAAGCCCCCGACGCTGCAACGCGTGCCCGGGCTCAAGAATTTTCCGGTCCCAATTTTGATCTCCTCTCCGGCGTTTCGCTGCGTCTCTCAGTGGAGGCCGGGTCAACGTCGATGCCGCTGGCCGAACTGCTGGCCCTCAGTGAAGGCAGCGTCGTCGAGCTGAACCGTCAGGCAGGCGAACTGCTCGACGTGATGGTCAACGGCACGATTGTGGCTAAGGGCGAGATCGTCACCATCGACGGGCGCTATGGCATCCGTGTCGTCGAAGTCGCATCCGCCAACCAGCGCGCTGCCGGCGTCGAACGGCGTTGACATGGGCGAGTATATCCTGCGCCTCATCGCGCTTATCCCCGTGGTGGGTGGCCTCGCCTGGGGGTCCCTGTGGATGTGGAAAAAGCTTCAGCTGGGCATGCCCTTGCAAGGCGGTGCCACGAGCAGCCGTTCGCTCCGCATTGTCGAAGTCCTGCCACTCGGCCTCGGCAGCAAGCTGGCCGTGGTTGAGTTTCAGGGCCGCGAACTACTGGTGTCCGTCTCCAAAACCGATGTCCGTCTGATCGCCGACAGCCATGATTAAGATCGCCCTCCGGCTCGCCGCGCTCTCTGCGCTTTTCTATGCGGCCCCTGCCGTCGCGCAGGAAGCCCAGATGCAGGGTGCGCTCTCCAGCCTCGCCGGAGACGGCAAGCCGCTATCGCTGTCCTTGCAAGTGCTCTTGTTGATGAGCCTGCTGACGATCCTGCCATCGCTTGTCCTGATGATGACGAGCTTCACGCGGATCATCATCGTACTGTCGATCCTGCGGCAGGCGCTTGGCCTCCAGAACACCCCGCCCAATCAGGTGCTGGTGGGGCTCGCCCTGTTCCTGTCCATGTTCGTGATGCAGCCGCAGCTGAGCGAGATCAACAAGACGGCATTCCAGCCTTATATGGCAGGCACCATGCCTATTGATCAGGGCATCAAACAATCGGGGGAGGTTCTCCATAGTTTCATGATCAAGCAGACCCGCAAGACCGATCTGCTGCTCTTTGCCGACCTGGCCAACGCCCCCAAGTTCAAATCGCCCAAGGACGTGCCCTTCACCATCTTGCTGCCGGCCTTTGTCACAAGCGAGTTGAAGACAGCGTTCCAGATCGGTTTCCTGATCTTCCTGCCTTTCCTCATCATCGACCTCATCGTGTCATCGGCCCTCATGTCGCTCGGCATGATGATGCTCTCACCCGCCGTGGTCTCGATGCCGTTCAAGCTGCTGCTGTTCGTCCTCATTGATGGCTGGGCACTGACAATGGGCTCGCTTGCGGCCTCGTTCACAGGATAGCCGCATGGAACCGTTCGAATTCCTTGCAATCGCGCAGCAGGCTTTGTGGATCCTGGCACTGGCTTCCGCGCCAATCCTCATCCCGGCGCTGTTGACCGGCGTGCTGCTCGGCATGGTGCAGGCGGCGACGTCGATCAACGAGCAGACCTTGACCTTCGTGCCGAAGCTGCTGGTGACGGCGGCCTGCCTTGCGCTGTTTGGCGGCAGCATCCTCGTGCTCTTGATGGACTTCGCAAAGGATCTGTTCGCGATGATCCCGGACATGGTCAGATGATCCCTGCTGGCCTCATCCAGTTTGAGGCGTCGCTCTGGCTTTGGATATTCGCAGCGATCCGGCCCGGCGCAGCCTTCCTTGTTGCGCCGCTCTTTGGGGCGCCCAGTGTGCCGTTGCAGTTGCGGCTCCTCGTCGCCATGGCGATTGGGATGCCGGCTGTTGCGGCGGGAAATGTGGCGTTGCCGCCCGATGGCCTGATGTCCTTGGCCGGCGTTTTCGCCATTGCGGGGGAGGCCACCGCCGGACTGGCCATTGGCCTTGCAACCCAAATCGGCTTTGCCGCCGCCATTGCCGCAGGGGAGACGATTAGCAACGCGATGGGCCTTGGCTTTGCCGCCATGGCCGACCCGATGAGCGGCGCGCCCAACCCTGCCATCGGCCAGTTCCTTTCCATGGTCGCTTTGTTCATCTTCCTCGGGGCCGGTGGCCATCTTGCGCTTGCCGCCATCATTGCAGAAAGTTACGCCGCCCTACCCGCAGGCAAGGCTTGGCTTGGCCATGATGCGATAGGCAGCCTCGTCGATTTCGGCGGGCTCATCCTGGCCGCAGGCATCGTCATCGCGATGCCCGTCGCTTTTGCGCTTGTGCTCGTTCAGATCGGCATGGGTGTCCTCACCCGCTCGGCCCCCGCGCTCAATCTGTTTGCGGTCGGCATGCCCGCCGCCTCGCTCGCCGGGATTACCCTCCTTGCCATGGCCCTGCCCGCCATGGCCGGCTCCATCCAGCTTGCCGTGACCGATGGCCTCGACATGGCCCGCCGCCTCGCCGGAGGTTGAGCGATGGCTGAAGTCGAGCGCGACCAGAAGACCGAAGAGGCAACCCCCAAGCGCCGGCGCGAGTCTTCGGAGAAAGGCGATGTCCTCGTCTCACGGGAACTGGCGACAGCCCTCGCGCTGGCCTTCGGGACCGGATGGATCGCCATCGCCGGCGCATGGGCCGTCACGTCCTGGGGAGAGATGCTGAAATCCGGCCTCTCGCTGGAGCCGGGCTCCTCGCGCGACTTTGATGTGGGCACTAAGGTGATTGAGCTTCTCGGCATGGCCACCGTGCCGCTTCTTGCGTTGTTCGGCGCCACGCTGTTGGCGGCGATTGCAGGTACAGCGCTGCTCGGCTCGCTCGGCTTTCGGACTGCTGCCATGGCGCCCAAGGCTTCCAAGCTGAATCCAGGCGCTGGCCTGAAGCGCATGTTTGGCACGCAAGGTGCGGCCGAGTTGGGCAAGTCGATTGCAAAGGTCGTCTTCTTGGGCGCGGTCAGCTGGTGGTCAGTCTCGGGCGATATCGACAAATTGAACGGGCTCGCCGCCAATGATGCGCACGCCGCCGCAGGCACGTTGGGGTCGATGCTGGTCAACCTGTTGATGGCGCTGACCATCGCGCTTGTCGCCATTGCCGCAATCGATGTTCCCATCCAGATCCGCCAGCGCAATGTCCGCCTGCGCATGTCGAAGCAGGAAGTGCGTGACGAACACAAGGAAACGGACGGCAAACCGGAAGTCAAAGCTGCTATCCGCCAGCGCCAGTACGCGCTGCTCAGCGGATCAGCGCGCCGCGCGGTCACCGAGGCCGCCGTTATCCTGACCAACCCGACGCACTTTTCTGTAGCTCTGCGCTATCGCCCCGGCATTGATGCTGCGCCCTTTGTGGTCGCGCGCGGTCGCGGAGAGACGGCACTCGCCATCCGGGACCTCGCCAAGGAAGCGGGCGTCCCGATGCTGGAATATCCGCAACTCACGCGCGCCATCTACTTCACCACGCGGGCGGGGCAGCCCGTGTCGCATGATCTCTACGTGGCCGTCGCAACTGTGCTCGCCTTTGTCTTCAATCTCGATGCCGCCCTCGCCACTGGCGCAGACAAGCCCGACATCGATGTGCCGGACAATTTGCGATTTGATGCCTCGGGTAGGCCTGAAGCCTAAAGCTGGGCAGGGATAAGCCGTTCAGTCTTTCAAGGAAGGACGCGGCATTATGGTCAGTTCGATTGCAAGCACCTTGGGGGTCGGCTCCGGCATTGATATCACCAAGCTGGTGAACGATCTGGCCGAGGCCTCCCGTGAGCCGAAGATCGACCGTCTGAACAAACGGCAGAGCGCCATCAAAGCGCAGATCAGCGCTTTGGCACAAGCGCGCTCTGACCTTGAATCCTTTACAGACACGCTGGGTAAGGTTGTGAGCGAAGGCTCGCTGAAGTCCAAACCAACCGTCAGCAATGACAGCGTCCTTGCCGCTGCGGCCAATGCCGATGCGCAGGCCGGCGCCATCATGGCGGATATCGAAGTCACCCAACTCGCCCGCGCGCAGACTGTCGTCTCCGGCAACTTTGCGTCTGCTACGGCCGCTGTCGGTCAGGGCGACCTGACATTGACCGTTGGCGGCGTCGATCACGTCATCACCATCGGTGCGACAGACGACAGCCTCAACGGCGTGGCCGCTGCCATCAATGCCGCCAACACCGGCGTGGCAGCTTCAGTCCGGTCCGAGAACGGCGCCTATCGGCTGATCCTGAAAGGCCAATCAGGGGCAAGCAATGCCTTCACACTTAGTGGGGTCGACGCGTTTGACTATCCGTCTGCCTCGTCCGGCATGACGCTGTCCCAAGGCGCGCAGGATGCGCTGCTGAAGGTAGATGGCGTGCCCTATCAGCGGGCGAGCAATTCTGTGAGCGACATCATCACCGGCATGACGCTCACGCTCAAGAAAGCGGTCCCCGGCGAAACCGTGTCGCTTACCGCCACGCGCCCGACCGATGCGATCAAATCCACGATGGCGGACTTTGTCAGCGTCTTCAACGACATGAAGTCGAACATCAAAGCGGCCCGAAGCTCCACCAATTCGCGCACCTTGTTTGAACTGGAACGCAAGCTGAGTGCCATTCTCTCAAAGTCGCTGACGACCTCCGCCGCTGGCCCGCGCAGCATGGCCGATCTGGGCGTGACGACGAACAGGGATGGCTCTGTAACGCTGGACAGCAAGAAACTGGATGCGGCACTCAAGAGCTTCCCCGATGCGGTCGAAGCCATTTTCGCGCCCGTCCGAGACGCAACCCGCACCGCCGATACTGACCCCGGCATCGGCGGTGCCATGGCGGCCCTCAAGGCGACCGAGACGGCCGCAAATGGCGGCATGGCGGCGCTGAAGCTTCGCCTAGAGCGCGAACAAAAGGATATCGACACAGACCGGACCCGCGTGGATGAGCGCGAGGCCGCCTATAAGGCCCGTCTGCTCAGGAATATGTCCGGCATGGACAGCCGCGTTGCCAATTTGCGGGCGACGCAATCCTATCTCCAGCAGCAAATTGATCAGTGGAACAACAACTGATGACTGTCGCCCATCACCACCCCGGACAGGCGCGCATGCACTATGAAGCCATGTCCTATTCCAGCCGGATTGAAGGCGCCTCGCCGCATGAGCTTGTCACCATCCTCTACGAAGAACTGGTGCTCGCGCTGACGCTGCTCGCCTTTTCGATGCGGGCGCAGGATTCGCTGAAGACGAACGCGCAGTTCGGGCGCGCCTCAGGCATCATCCATGCCTTGGAAGCCGGGCTGGATCATGATCTTGGCGGTACACTCGCCGAAAGTTTGTCCGCCATCTACCGCAGCGCGCGGACCGAGATGATGGTTGCCCGCGAAACCACCAATCCGGAGCGCATTGAACGCCTCGCCCAGGCCTTTACGGACATGAACGACAGCTGGAAAAAGATCGCAGCCTGACGTTCGTCGATCAAAGGATTGCCATAGACGGCCAAATGGGGTCTCCTTCCCTGAAGGGAGGACACCATGCAGATCCGAAACTTCATCCGGCTATTGGCAGCCGCGGCCGTTATAGCCCCGATTTCAGCTTATGCCGCTGCCACGGGCTTTGACCCAGACGCCGCAACGCAGGCCTATCTGGATACGCTGAAAGGCGCCGCCCGCGCCAAGTCCGACGCTTATTTTGAAGGTGGCTATTGGCTGCTGCTCTGGGGCTCGCTGGCCGTCGTCTTTTCCGAAATTCTCGTTCTCTCAACCGGCCTTTCTGCGCGCTTCCGCGATTGGGCGGAGCGCGTAACACAACACAAGTTCCTCCAGTCGATGCTCTATTCGCTGCCCTATGGCGCGTTCGGCACGATCGTGTTGCTCCCTTGGACGATCTACACCGGCTTCTGGCGGGAGCGGCAATATGACCTGATGAACCAAAGCTTCGGCGCATGGCTGGGCGAACAGGGAATTTCGTTCCTGATTTCGACCGTCATCGGTGCTCTGGCGATCGGCATTTTCATTTGGGGCCTTTCCAAAAGCCCAAAGCGCTGGTGGATTTGGGGCTCCGGCGTCACAGCCGCGTTCCTCGGGCTCATGATCCTGGTCGCGCCGGTCTTCATCAGCCCGTTGTTCAACACCTACACAGAAATGCCACAAGGCCCCTTGCGTGATCGGATCGTGGCAATGGCCGCGTCGCAGAACGTGCCTGCCGAACATATCTACGTCTTCGACCAGTCCAAGCAGCATAAACGCATTTCAGCCAACGTCTCCGGCCTTGGCCCGACGATCCGCATTTCGTTGAACGACAATCTGCTGAACCGGTCGACCCCGGACGAGGTGGCGGCGGTCATGGGGCATGAACTGGGCCATTATGTCCTCGGCCATGTCTGGAAGCTCGTCTTGAGCTTCACGCTCGTCTTCACCTTCGCCTTCTGGCTTGCCTCCCGCATCGTGCCTCTGATTGTCGAGCACTACGGCGCACGGTGGAAGTTGCGCGGCGTGGCCGATGTGGCCGCCCTCCCCATCTATTCGATGGTTTTAGCAGTGTTCATGCTGGTGACGACGCCGGTCACCAAGTCGATCATCCGTATCAACGAAAGCGCAGCGGATGCCTTCGGGTTGGACGTCGCCAAGGCCCCTGATGGCTTTGCCTCGGCCGCCATGAAGCTGTCCGAATATCGCAAGATTGAGCCGACGCCGCTTGAGGAAATCCTGTTCTACGACCACCCATCAGGCAAAACGCGCGTGTCGATGTCGATGCAATGGAAGGCAAAACATCTGGCAGAGGTTGAAGCCAAGGCAAAGTAAGGGCATCGCGTTTGGCGATGCCAACCTTGTTCATCTTCGGCCTCGGCTATGCCGCAGGTCATATCGCCAACACTCTGCGCCTGCAGGGGTGGGACGTGCTGTCGACCGGCTCGGCAGGCGCGATGGCCTTTGATGACGCCGCCTCGGTGCGCCTTGGCCTGTCGTCAGCAACGCATGTCCTGTCATCTGTGCCGCCGGTCGCAGATGGCGACCCGGTGCTCGACACCTATGGGGACCTGATCACCGCGCGGCGTGACCTATGGCTGGGCTATCTCTCCTCCACCGGCGTCTATGGCGATACGGGCGGGGCATGGGTGGATGAAAGCGCGCCTATCAAAGGCCGGCGGCGCAGCCGCAATGAGGCAGATGCCGAGTGGCTGGCACGCGGCGCGCGGGTCTTCCGGCTGCCGGGCATCTATGGCCCGGGGCGATCTGCCTTGGATCGGGTACGGGATGGAAAGGCCCATCGCATTGACCTGCCCGACCAGATTTTCAGCCGCGTCCATGTGGATGACATCGTATCGGGCGTGATCGCGGGGTTTGAAGGACCCACCGGCGCCTATAATCTGTCTGACGACCTGCCCTGTTCGCAGAACAGCGTCATTGAGCATGCCTGCGATCTACTTGGCCTGCCGCAATTGCCTTTGCTGACGATGGAGGAGGCCAACCTGTCTCCGATGGCGCGCGCCTTTTACGCGGAGAACCGGCGGGTCGCGAACGGGAAAGCGAAGCGGCTGCTCGGCTGGCAACCGCTCCATTCAGATTTCCGCGCTGGTCTGGCCTCATGCCTCGCCGCGGAGACATCACCGCCTATTTTTTAGGCCGGACGCTTTCAACCGCCATCCGACCAAAGGAGGCGATCATCTCACCCACTTCCTTGACCTGCGCGACGGAACGGGCGCTCTGTTCCTTCACAAAATCGGCCTGGATGCGGACAATGTCCTTCACATCCTTGGACGTTGTGATCTTGCGCATGGCCGCAAAGGCTTCCTTTGTATTTTCCTCCGCATGATCAATCACGCGGGCGTTGAGCACCGACACATTGTGCATCGCATGCTCTGCCGTCTCACGGATTTTCTTGCCGGCCTTTTCGACAGCATTTCCAGCGTCCTCAACAGCATCATGCACCGCTGCCTCGACGCGCTTCTTCGCCTTGGATGCTGTTTTTGCGGCAGATTTGGTCGCTTTTTCTGCCTTGTCCTTGATGTCGACCTTGGTCGTTTTCTTGGCCATGCTTTTGTCCTCTCGTGCGGTACTTGCAACGTAGCGCCAAGTTACCGCAAATAGTGTTAACTTACGAGTCCGCCGTACGCTTTGGCGAACTGAGAGCTATAACCATTCCAACAAGAACAATGATCCCGCCTGCCGCCGCCGTGAAGGACCATTGATATCCCTCAAACAGCGTTGAAATCCCCATCGCGACAACGGGGATCAGAACATTCGAGAATCCGGCCTTGCCCGGCCCGATGACCCGGATCAGGCCGAAATAGAATGTGAAGGTCAGCGCACTTGCCGCGAGTGAGAGATAGGCAAGGCCAACATAAAAGCCGGGCGTCGTCGGCACGACCGGCGGGCCAACGGTGATAAACGACCAGAGCGCATTGAACGCCGTTCCAATCAACATCGACCACCCAATCAGACTCATCATGGGCAGCCGCCGTGCCGGAGGCGAGGCCTGCATCACATTGGCGACAGACGCTGTGAGCACCGCAAGGATCGTCAGACCAACGCCGAGCAGCGTTTCATCTGCGCCACCCGGATCTGCGCGCACCTCATGGGCGAAGAGCAGGGCCACACCAGCCATCGCAAAGGCCGCGCCAAAGATGAACCGGCCTGACACCCGGTCACCCAGAAAGATGCTGCCGAGGATCGCATTTGGCACCACAAGCAACGCAAAGACAACAGCGACCAGCCCCGATGTAATGTGATGCTCCGCCTCATAAACCAAGTTAAAATTGGCCGTGAACTGCATCGCCCCGACGAGGGCTGCAAAACCAAACTCCCGCGCGGTGAACCGAATGCGCTGCCGGTTGAACGCCGCCAGCACGAGCATGGCGATCCCTGCCACGAGAAACCGGTAGGTCACCCCCCAGCTTGCCGGAACTTCTGCAATCTGGCCGCGGATGACAAACCAGGTCGATCCCCAGATGAGCGTGATCGTCGCAAAGGGGATGAGGATCTTTGGGTTGAGGAAAGATGTCGGGCTGTGCTGGCTCACAGGGCGGCAATCGCTGCGGCGAAGGCGTCGATCTCCGCTGCTGGCTGATCCCAGCTGACGACAAAGCGGACTTCGCCCTCTGCCCAATCATAAAAGTCAAAGCCCTGCGCCCGCAGCTTGGCAGCGTCATCGGGCGTCATCCGGGCAAAGACCTCATTCGCTTCCACGGGCTGGAACAGGCGATGCCCGCAGGCGGCGCCAAGCTTCTTCGCCCCTTCATTTGCGGCGCGTGCAGTGGTGAGCCAGACATCATCCTGCAACAGCGCGATGATCTGCGCAGCCAGATAGCGCCCCTTGGACAAAAGATGCCCGGCCCGCTTGCGCCGTTCGGCAACGCCCTTGGCCTTTTCCCGGTCAAAATAGACGAGGCATTCGGTCGATAGACCGCCGTTTTTGGTGAACCCGAAGGACAGCACATCAACGCCTGCCCGCCAAGTGATGTCAGCAGGCGCACAGCCCAGCGTGACCAGTGCATTGGCGAAACGTGCGCCATCCATGTGGAAGCCAAATCCATGCGCCTTGGCAACCTCGCCCAGCGCTGCGACTTCTGCCGGTGTATAAACACGGCCATATTCCGTGGCGTTAGTGATCGACAGGGCGTGCGGTTGTGCCCAGTGGACGCCGCCCGGCGTGGCCGCCAGCTTGTCTGTCAGCGCTTCGGCGGTGATCTTGGCGCCGTCGCCCTCGATCAGCGCCAACTTCGCGCCATGCGTGTAAAATTCCGGCGCGCCGCACTCATCATTCTGGATATGGGCATCGCGGTGGCACAAGATGCTGCCATAAGGCGGGCACAGGCTGGCCAAGGCGAGCGAATTAGCCGCCGTGCCTGTCGCCACCCACAGCGCGGTCACCTCAGTCTCAAACAGGTCCGACATGACACCATCAAGCGATTTGGACAGGGCGTCGCCGTCATAGGCCGTGTCCACGCTGTTACAGGCCGCCATGGCGGCCAGCACGGAGGGATGAACACTGGCGGCATTATCGGAAAAGAAGCGCATGCCCTGCGTCTTGGAAGGCGCATCGCACTTCGTCAACCGGAGGGGAGAAGAATGGTGCTGCCGGAGAGGATTGAACTCTCGACCTCTCCCTTACCAAGGGAGTGCTCTACCACTGAGCTACGGCAGCATGGCCATCTGACGCGGAGAAGAGCCTCGACGCGATGACGCGGGCCTATGGACAAAAGCTATGGACGGGTCAAGCACATCGCGTCAAATGGCAGGGACATGACCAAGAACGACACCGAAAAGCAGCGCCGTCTGGCTGAGGCGCTGCGCGCCAATCTGAAGAAGCGCAAAATGCCATCCGAGGCTCCGTCCGCTGATGAGTCGCGGAAAGGGGAGGAGCGTTGAGCCACACTGTCTCCTTTGTCGGGCATGATGGACTGGAACTGAAAGCCGCTTCATCCGGCCCCGCAGAAGGCACGCCAGTTCTCCTCGTCCATGGCGGCGGACAGACGCGCCGGGCCTGGCGGCGTGCGGCGGAAGCTATCGCAGCTGAGGGCTTCCATGCCATTGCGCTCGACCTGCGTGGGCATGGCGAGAGCGCCTGGTGCGGCAAGGGTGACTACGCACTTTCCCATTTCGCCAAGGATATCATTGCGGTCACCGCGCAGATTAAAGGGCGTCTGCACTACGTCGGCGCCTCGCTGGGTGGACTATCCGGCCTGATCGCGGAAGGGGACCTCAACCCCGGTGGGTTTGCCAGCCTGACGCTGGTCGACATCACCCCCAACATGTCGCCCGACGGCGTCGCGCGGATCACAGGGTTCATGGCGCAGCATATGGAAGAAGGCTTCGCGTCTCCTGAAGATGCTGCCGACGCCATTGCCGCCTATACGCCGCACCGCGAAAAGCGGGGCCCAAGCGACAGTTTGAAACATTATCTGCGCCTCGGCGTGGACGGACGCTACCGCTGGCATTGGGACCCGGCCTTCATCACCGGCATCGACGCGGACACAAGTGGCGCAACCGAGCGGCTGGAAGACGCCGCCCGCGCGCTGCGCCTGCCCGTCCACCTCGTGCGCGGCCAATCGAGCGATCTCGTCAGCCCTGAGGCCGCGCAGGACTTTCTAAAGCTGGTGCCCCATGCCCGCTATGATGACATTGCGGGGACGGGACACATGGTGGTCGGCGACCGGAATGACGTGTTCTGCGACGTCATTCTCGGCTTCTTGAAAGAGCTGGCGCCGACGGCCTAGCCCATGATGAAGGCGTTGAGCTTATTGCCGTCCGGATCGCGGAAGTAGCCAGCATAGAAAGTGTCTCCGCGCGCGCCCGGAGGACCCTCGCACGTCCCGCCATTGGCGAGCGCGATATCATAGAGCCGGTGGACCTGATCCTTGTCCTTCGCCTCCAGCGCCACCATCACGCCATTGCCCACAGTCGCGGGCTGCCCATCAGAAGGTGCTGTCGCCGCAATGCCGGCCGCGCCACCGGGGGCTCCCCAGGCGATGAAGTTGCCAAACTCCATCATGCGCGCCACGCCCATTTCAGCGGCTATCGCATCATAAAACTTTGCCGCGCGCGGCAAGTCGTTGGTCCCGACAGTCACATATCCAATCATCGTCGCATTCCTCAATGTGGAGAGAGAACATTATGTGAACATGATGAGTCGGACAAGCGTCAATTCCCTCCCCGTTGCGACTAGAGCGGACGCCGCTCAAGTCTCACTCCCCTCCCGCTTGCGGGAGGGGCTGGGGGAGGGCTTACCCCAGCGACTTGCAGCAATCCTCCAGCCACGCCTTCACATCACCCTCCAGTTGCGGGCCGACGATTTCAAGCACCTTGGCGTGATAGTCATCCCACCAGCGCAGTTCGTCGCGGGTCATGAGGTCAGTGTCGACCAGCGTCCGGTCGATCGGCGCGAAGGTGAGCGTTTCAAAGCCGAGATAGCGGCCTTCTGCACCCGCGATCTGCCGCTCTTCGACCAGCACGAGGTTCTCCGTGCGGATGCCGAAATGGCCGACCTTGTAATAGCCCGGTTCATTGGAGAGGAACATACCGGCCGCCAGCGGCTCTTCGGTCCCGGCCTGACCGCCCGTGCCCTTGGCGATGCGCTGCGGCCCTTCATGGACCGACAGGAATGCCCCGACGCCGTGGCCGGTGCCATGGGCATAATCGACACCCGCTTCCCACAGAGCCAAGCGCGCCAGTGTGTCGAGCTGGCTGCCCCGTGTTCCTTCCGGGAAGACGGCGCGGGCGAGCGCGATATGGCCCTTCAAAACACGCGTATAGCGGTCCTTCATTTCAGCGTTCGGCTCGCCCGGACCGATCCAGACGGTGCGCGTCACATCGGTCGTGCCATCCAGATACTGCCCGCCGGAATCGACGAGGTAGATGCTGCCCGGCGCGATCTCCAGATTGCTGCCTTCATCGACGCGGTAATGCGGCAACGCGGCGTGTGGCCCAGCGGCGGAAATCGTGTCGAACGACAGATCGCGCAGCAAACCAGTCGCGGCGCGGAAGCCCTGCAACTTGGCCGCGGCCGACAATTCGGTCTGGCCGCCCTTAGGCGCTTCGACCGACAGCCAGTGGAGGAAACGCGTCAGCGCCGCGCCATCCCGCTTTTGCGCGGCACGGTGCCCGCCCTGCTCGACTGTATTCTTGATAGCGCGCGGCAGGACCGTCGGGTCACGCGTTTCAACGAGCGTCGCGCCGCCTGATGTCAGGCGGGAGAAGATCGCCGACACGGCCCGTTCCGGGTCCACTGCCACGCGCTTGCCCGCCATGGCGGCGAGCGCGGGCGTGAAGGCCGCACGATCATGGATGCGGACAGCATTGCCCAGATGCTGGCGCACCGCGTCATCAATCTTAGCCGGGTCGACATAGAGGTCCGCCGTGCCATCTGCATTGAGGACAGCAAAGGACAGCGCAACCGGCGTGCGCTCCACATCAGTGCCACGCACGTTGAACAGCCAAGCGACTGAATCAAGCGCGCTGATGATCGCGGCGTCGAGCTTTTCCTTGGCCAGCCATTCGGCCACTTCCTGCCGCTTTTCAGCAGAACTGCGGCCTGTGTACTGATCGTCCAGCACCATCAGCCGGTCGACCGACGGCGCGGGCTGATCTGCCCAGACCGCATCGACAGGGTTATGGTCAACCGCGACCAGCTCCGCACCCTTGCCCGCCAGCGCCTTGGTCGCCGCCTCGACCCAGGTCTTGGTGTGGACCCACGCGTCATAGCCGATGCGCGCGCCTTCCGATGCATGCTCCGCCAGCCACGCCGAGATCGTCGTTTCCGGCACCGACTGGTAGGACCAATGCTTACCATCCACCTGTTCACGGACCTGAATGGTGTAGCGGCCATCCACGAAAATCGCCGCTTCTTCCGATAGCACAACCGCCGACCCCGCCGACCCACCAAAGCCCGTTAGCCACGCCAGCCGCTGCGCATAGGCGCCGACATATTCCGACATATGTTCATCGCAGATCGGGACAACAAACCCGTCAAGCCGGTCGGTCTTCAACTGGGCACGTAGGGCGGCAAGGCGGTCTTGGTAGCTGGACATGGGATGCAGGCTTTCGGTGTTCGATTGGGTGTCTGGGGAGGGATATAGGCAACTCCCTCCCGCTCGTCATCCCGAACTTGTTTCGGGATAACCGAGTGGTGCCAGCCGCCGAAACTCGAGGCGGCCCGACCCCGTTATGCTGAAACAAGTTCAGCATGACGAAGCGAGAGGAAGCGTGACGGCTTGTGCTCCGGGCGAAGACCCGGAGCCCTACCCCACCGAAGCGTTCAACGTGTCCACGGCCTCGGCATAATCCGCCATGAAGTCCTGCACGACAGACCTTGCGGACGTGATGTCGCTCACCAGCCCCACGCCCTGCCCGACGAAATAGGTGACGAGCGGCACGGCCGCCGCATTGCCGCCCTCAGCCGATTTGGTCGCCTTGTGGATGGCGGGTTCGGCGATGAGGGACTGCATCGGCATGGGGAGTGCGCCGGGGCTGTCCGGGCCTTCCCAAGCCTCGGTCCATGCCGAGACGAGCTGGCGCGAATATTTGCCGGTGCGGCCCTTGGAGCGCACCGTATCACGGGAGCGGGCGGCGACCATTTTCTCGCGGAAGATCTGCGAGCATTCGCTTTCCGTCGTGGCCAGCCAGACCGAGCCGGTCCAGGCGCCGGCCGCCCCCATCGCCATACAGGCGGCCATTTGGGAACCCGTCATGATGCCGCCAGCCGCGAGCACGGGCACGTCATGGCCCGCCGCCTTCAGCGCGCGGACGACTTCTGGGATGAGGACGAGTGTGGAGACTTCACCGCAATGGCCGCCCGCTTCGCCGCCTTGCGCGACGATGACGTCGCAGCCAGCTTCAGCCAGACGCAACGCGTGTTCTTTGGCACCCGCCAGCGCGCCGACGGGGACATTGTGCGCGCGGCCCATGTCGATCATTTCCTGCGGCGGCTTGCCGAGGGCATTCACGATCATCTTGATCGGGTGGTTGAAGGCAACGCGAAGCAACTCCATCGCTTCTTCGGGCCAAAAAGGCGGCGGCGCGTCATCGCTGCGGGCGCGGGCATGTTCACCGGCGCTTTCGACACCATGTGACTTCAGGAGATCATCCACGAAGGTGCGGTGCTGCGGCGGAATGCGCGCGGCGAGTGTCTTCGACGTGAGACCCGTCTCATTCTTCACACTCAGATTTTCGGGGATGAGAACGTCAATGCCATAGGGCTTGCCATCGACATGCGCGTCGATCCACTGGAGTTCGACTTCCAGTTCTTCCGGGTTGAAGGCGGTGGCCCCCAGCACGCCAAAGCCGCCTGCCTTGGACACTGCGGCCACGACATCGCGGCAATGGCTGAAGGCGAAAAGCGGAAACTCGATCCCGAGCCGCTCGCACAATTTGTTCGTCATGATTTGCCTCTCCTTATCTGCCGTGTATCAACGGCCCACACGGGGAATTCAACATGTCAAAAGCAACAGTTATTCTTGCCGCCCTGCTGCTGGGCATCGCGCTCGGCATTTTGTTCGATACCGGACATGGCGGGCTGACCGAGGCGGCAGACGTCATCGGCACCTTGTGGCTTAATGGCCTGCGCATGACGGTGGTGCCCTTGGTCGTCGCGCTCCTGATTACCGGTATTGCACAGACGGCGGCCGCCGCGCGCGCGGGCAAGGTCGCTTTCCGTGCGGTGCTGACGATGATCACGATCCTTTGGTGTTCGGCCACGATGGCGGCGTTCGTCACGCCTGCGCTGCTGAGCGCTTTCCCGATGCCGGTGGAGGCAGGTGCGGCGCTTAAGCTGGCGTTGTCCTCCGCCCCCAGCACAGGCGAAGTCAAACCCTTCTCCGAATTCCTGCGCGCCATTGTGCCGACCAACCCCTTTGCGGCGGCGGCAAGCGATGCGATCCTGCCGCTCATCATTTTCACGACGGCGTTTTCCTTCGCCATCCTCCGCCTGCCGGATGGCAAGCGCACGCTCATCACTGGCTTCTTTGAAGCGGTGGGCGATGCGATGCTGATCGTTATCAACTGGGTATTGGCCATCGCCCCCATCGGCGTGTTCGCGCTCGCTTATGTGGTGGGTGCCAAGGCCGGAACAGCCGCCCTCGGTGCGCTCGCGCATTATGTGGCGATTGTGACGGCAACTGGCACCGTTGTCTGGATCGCCAGCTTCTTCGTCGCCGCCATTGGGGCACGGCGTGGTCCGTTCCAGTTCTTCCGCGCGGCCATTCCGGCACAGGCGGTCGCCATTTCAACCCAGTCGTCGCTCGTCTCGTTGCCGGCCATGTTGAAGGGTGTCACCGCGCTTGGCGTGCCCCCTGCGACGGCTGACCTTGTGCTGCCTGTCGCGGTCGCGATCTTCCGCGCGACAGGGCCTGCTATGAACCTTGCGGTCGCGATCTACGTCGCGCACTGGATGGGCATCGAGCTGACGCCTTGGGCATTGGCGGCAGGCGTGGCAGCAGCGGCGACAACGACCATTGGCGCAGTTAGCTTGCCGGGCACTGTCAGCTTTGTGACCTCGATCGCCCCCATATCCATCGCCATGGGCTTGCCGGTTGAGCCGCTCGCCCTATTGATCGCGGTGGAGACCTTCCCCGATGTCATGCGCACTTTGGGCAATGTCACGATGGACATGGCGGTGACGGCCACGATCTCAGAACGGGCGGGCGATAAGCATGGGGGGGAAGTGGGGCTTTAGGATGTTCCTCAAATTCCGTTTGGGCTGAGCTTGTCGAAGCCCCGTTCTTCTCCCTTAGCACACAGATAAGGACAGCGTTTCGACAGGCTCAGGGTGAGCGGAATTAAGGGGTAGTGTTCGTGGCCTACCCCAACAACCGCCAAAGTCCGACCACAGGCGCGCCGAGCATGGGATGCACATAGGTCGCGCCAAGCCAGATCACGATGCCGCCAAGAACCGGCGTCAGCCCCGGCCAAAGCGTCGAGAGTTTCGCCTTGCCGGTCAGTTGCCGGGCGAAGGGCACAAAGCTTGTCCGCGCCGACCAATCCCCCCAGGCAGCGCCCATCAGCTTGGCCTTCTTTGTATCCTGGCCGGCTGATCCGCCGAGCGCGAGGAGGAACATGCCGCCTGTCAGCACAAAGCTCGCCGCATAAGGCGCCACGAGCGCATGGGCGATGGCCCAAAGCGCGAAGGCCCACATCATCGGGTGGCGGGTGAGGTGAAAAACGCCGTGCACTGGCTTTGCGGCATCGGCCTTGGCAGTAGGCGTGGGCATGGCAGGATTACCAACAAACGAGCCTGCGAACAGGATCGACGCGACGAGCATCAGCAAAGAGGCCACACCCCAAACCGGCTCTCCGGGAGCCCAGAAATACTCGCCCGCCGGCGCGCCGGAAAAAGCGACGTAGACCCAGTAGAATGTCCCCAGCGCTATGACGCTGTAGAGGCCCGAAAACCCCTTTTCCCCTAACTTCGCCACCAGCCCCGCGCGCAGCGGATGCGACAATAGGAAATGCGTTCCTACAAAGGCGGCGACCGCCAAAACAAGCTGGTTCATTTTCTGCTCCTCTTCCCCAATGGGCAGGAGCTTCGTCGATTTGGGGGCGGCTTGCTAGAAGATTTTGCGCAAGCTGATTTCAAACGTCCGGCCAACCGGATCAACATAGCCCGGCTGATAACGCAGCGGCACGAGACCGCCTGCATCCCGAACGCCTTGAATATCGTTGAAGAGATTATCGATCCGGATGGCCAGTCGCGCGCCCTTCAGCAGGGGCACGGCGTCTATCAGCGCCTTGCGTTGTTCAAAATTGACGAACAGCCGGAGGTTGAGTGTCGTCAGATCAGAAAAGCGCAACGGCGATCCACCTGCATTGACGGAGGTTGCCGTCTGGTGGGCACCGTTGACGCGCATACCGATGCCCTTGTTGAACCAGCCCCCTTCCAGCTCAAAAGCATGGCGCGGCGTGCCGCCGGATTGGCCGGTGGCATCACCGCCCAAGAGGTCAAGCGTGGGGAGGCCCGGCGCAATATCGACTTCGTCGACAAACTTGATCGTGTGATAGGCGGAAACCGACCAGCGCCCGCCATTGCTGCCCGGTCGACCGAAGCCAAAGCCGCGACCGCCGCCACCGGGAGGTCCGCCCCGGCCCGCGCCTGCACCTGCACCTGCACCTGCACCGCCACCTGGCTGGCCAAAGGATTTCTGGAAGCTCAACCCCCAGCGTAGCTGTTCACTGCGGGAGGCAAGGAAGTTGATCGACCGTTGATCGACCGCGACCAGCTGCCCGGTCCCATCGCGCGTAAACCGGTTCGGAAAAGCCGCCTGCACCGCCGCCGTCAGGGCCGGAAAGGCCGCGAGCGGGTCCGTGCTGCGGTTGCGGAAATAGTTGGCTGTCATCGTCAGCCCGTCGAGCCATTTGGGCTCATAGGTCAGCCCCAGCTTCATATCGCGACGCTCTTCGGCGCGCAGCAACGGGTTACCGCCTGAGGTCAGCGCGACAATCGCGGTTTGCCCGCGCACATAATCATAAACGAGCGCATTGGGCGTCACGAGCGCGGGTTCGCCCAGTTGCGTTGAACTTGGTGCGGCCTGATCGACGGCCATGCTCGCAAGGAACGTCACGCCAGACAAAGGCGACCAGTTGAGGCCGTAGCCATAAGCCGTGATCGCGCCGAAATCGGAAAGCTTCTTATAGCCGCCATTGAGGTTGATGGAGAGATCGCCGATCACATCCCCCACCGCGCGCCTCCGGCTGGTGAGCGGAATGTCGATATTGCCGCGCACATTGGCTTCGTCACGGTTGATGTCGGCTGACCGCAGCACACCGGATCTCTCCGAGACACTGTCGATGCCCCGCGCCTCAAACCCGGCGCGGATATTGGTCGTGACAGGGCCTGCAGGCAGCTCCACCAGTGGCCCGGTGAGCGACCATGACGCATTTCCGACCGAAAGCCGGGATTGTGCAAGATCGCGCCCTGTCGGCACTGCCACGTCCTGATCGGTGAGCGTCCGCAAGGTCGTGCGTTCACCATTGGCCGTCGCGGTCCAATTGAAGCGGTCGATACGACCGTCCACCGTCAGCCCGCCGGTCCATGCCCGCGTTCGCACGTTGCGCGTCAGCGGATCAATTGCGCCAACGGAGGCCGGTGAAATGCCGAACAGAGAGACCGTATCTGCACGATCATGCTGAAGGCTCAGCGTGGCACTGACATTGTTGGCTATTGTGCGATTGAGCACTGAGTTGAGCTTGAAGGCCTCGTTAGAGGGGGACAGCGTGCGATACGCCGTCTCATCCGCGCCATCAGGAATGATCCCGCGTTCGCTTTCAAGGATTTTGCCGGAGCGCGTATATTCTGTGTCGATATTCAGGCGGCCAAGCTTACCGATACGGACCAGCCCGGCCTCTGCTTCCATCGATGTCCGCCCGCCGGAAGTTGGCGCGCCGACTTCCCCTTCCAGCGTGATCGCGGAGAATTTTTCTTTCAGGATGAAGTTCACCACCCGCTGTTCGGCGGTGAAGCCATAGCGCAGCGCGACATCTTCCGGCAGGACTTCCACCCGCTGGATCGCCTCAGAGGGCAAGTCCCGAATTTCGGCAAAGCCAGAGACCCGCTTGCCATTCACGAGCACCACAGGTGGCCCATTTCCGCGACCGCGGCCCGAACGCGTTTGCGCGGACAAAGCGGACAAGAGATCAGTGACGCTGGAGGCGCCATAGCTTTGGATCGCCGCCTCATCGAGGACAACATCGGCAGGAATATCGACGTCGACGGACCCGGCGAGCCTAGGTGCTGTCACGACGATGTCTTCGCCAACATCGTCGGCCGGCGGCACCGCCTGCTGCGCTGTGGCGGGGTTGGCGGACCAAATAAGGGCAAGCGCACCTGTTGAGGCGCGGAGGAAGGGGATGTTTTTCTTCATTATGTTGTGCTGTTTAACGCGCTTGCCTGACAGTCTGATGAATGGGTTCGCCGGGCCAGCCGGCGAACCCATTCATCTCTACCTGTCGTAAGCGTTCGGCAGCGCCCCTTCCGTTGGGTTCGCATAACGATCCCGCAAGCGCGTCTGACGGCTGACGAGGGGCTGTTTCACGCCGTCAATCCAGACCGCCTGAACGCCCGAGGTCAGCTCCAGCGGATCGCCGTCCCAGATGACAACATCTGCTTTGCGACCGGCACGCAGTGATCCGATTTCTCCGCCCAATCCCGCGATGTCGGCAGGGACCGAGCTGATCGTGGCGAACGCCTGATCCCAGCTGAGGCCCGTCGCACCCGGCACCTTGTTGAGCGCTACGAGGTTGCCCGCATATTGCATCGACAGCTGCGCTTGACGGGCTTCATTGTCGTTGATCATACCGATGGCGACTTCGACACCTGCCTTCTTCATGCGGCCGATGTTCGATTGCGTTGCCGCCAACTGTTCAAAGCTGTCGGGCAGGTCGTTAAGTGCAGAGGCCAGCACGCCAACCTTAGCGGCGGCAATCTGCGGACCCACGCGCCAGCCTTCGGTCGCCCCAACAAGGACGAGGCTGAGCATCGGAAAGTCCTTCTTGAGGGCAAGCACCATCAGGATATCCGGTGCGCTCTCAGCATGGACGAACAGCTTCATCGTGCCATTGACGACCGGCACAAGGGCCAGCGCATCGGCACGCTTCAGCATGGCATCATCGCGGAAAATGCCCTTGGCCGCTTCAGAGGCTTCGCCCAGCGCCGTTTTGAACGCGGCGATCAGCGCAGGACGCGAACCACCTGCCAGACGTGCGCCCGTTTCGCCGAATTCGACGAACTGAAACGCCTTGGCTTTGGTGACGGGGCTCAGGTCACTCCCTGTGTCAATGACAGCACCCTGACCTGCAAAGATCGCGTTGCCCGCATCCGGAGAGACAATGGCGCGCGTGACGCCAGCGGCGCGGTTGACGGCCATTGCCGCCACGTCCGGATTAATGGCAGGTGCCATATCCAGCGACGCGTTGAAGGGCGAATTGCGGGCTTCGGTATCGTTGCTGGGGTCAACAGCATCAACGCCGACAAGGCCCATCCGCGTAAAGCCCGCGACGATGCCGGGCGTGACCCATTTGCCGGAGGCGTCGACGCGTTCGGCACCGGCTGGAATGGCAACGCCAGCACCCGCCGCGACAACGCGACCATTGGTGATGACGACAGTCCCGTTTTCAACAGGTGCCGAACCGTCCCCAATGACAACCTTGCCGCCCGTGATGGCGATAGTCTGGGCGGAAGCGGGGAGTGCGATCAAGGCTGCACAGCCAAGCAGGAAACGCTTCATTTCACATCTCCTTCACCGGGCTGTCCGAGCTCAAAATCAGCCACCGGCCGCATCTTGGGGTTGGCGGCATCATACATCAGCGCGCCATCGATCCAGACCTTGTCAGGCCGTGTGTAGACAGACAGCGGATTGCCGTTCCACAGCACGATATCAGCCATCTTGCCGGGCTTCAGACTGCCTGTTTTATCGCCAATGCCCAAGGCCTTGGCAGGGTTATAGCTCAGCCAGGTCCAGACGACTTCGTCCGGCACCTCAATGCCCATGCGGCGGCCATCGCCCGCGGCCTTCGCGGCTTCCTGATTCAGGCGCTGAATACCGTTGGCATCATCGGAGTGAACGATGGTGCAGGCATTGGCCTTAAACACCATCGGGATGTTTTCGTTGATGGCGTCATAGGACTCCATCTTGAAGCCCCACCAGTCTGCCCACATGGCCGAACAAATGCCTTCCTTGGCGAGCAAGTCGGCGATCTTGTAGCTTTCAACCGCATGGTGGAAGGTCGAGACCTTATAGCCGAACTCCTTCGCCATATCGATGACAAGGCTCATTTCATCGGCGCGGTAGCAATGGTTGTGGACCAAGATTTCGCCTGACAGCACACCGGCCAGCGTCTCCATGGCAAGATCCCGTGTGACGGTATCTCCCTTATCGAGCTTGCGCTTGTATTCCGCGGCCCGTGCCCAGGTTTGACGATTCACCGCCATGTTGCCCATGCGGGTCTGCGGCATCTGGCCCTTGCTGCCATAAACGCGCTTGGGGTTTTCCCCACATGCCATCTTCAGGCCATAGGGCGCGCCGGGAAACTTCATCCCCTGCACATTACGGGCATAGACATTCTTGATCGTGACCGAACGGCCCCCGAACAGATTGGCAGAACCGGGCAAGATCTGAAGCGCGGTCACACCGCCATTGGCGAGTGCGCGGGAAAAGCCGGGGTCCTGCGGCCAGACGCTATGTTCTGCCCAGACTTCAGGGCGGACAGCGCCGGTTGCTTCATTGCCATCGCTATGCGCATCCACGCCGGGCGACGGGTAGTCGCCAAGGTGTGAGTGGATGTCGATGATACCGGGGGTCACCCATTTGCCGGTGCCGTCAATAACGGTGTAGCCCTCCTTGACCGCGCCGCCGGTTTCGATGCCTTCCACCTTGCCGTCGCGGAAATAGACCGTCGCGTTCTGGAACTTGGCACCTTCACCGTCATAGACAATGACGTTGGTCACCGCCGTCGGCACACTGGCATAGGGTTGGTAGGTTGAGGGGTAAGGGTCCTTGTTGAAGCTGGACTTCGGCGCGCTTGCTTCGTCCTTGTCCTTCTTCTTGGCAGCGACAGGCGACGTCACAGTCGCTAGCGCCAATGCGGTCCCGATGAGGAACTTCGTCAATTGCATCAGAGGATTATCCTTCCTGCGTGTCTTTTAATGTGTCGAGATGCATCCAGCGCTTCACGATGGGCGTCAAAAGCAGCACGATAACGGCCGCACCAATCGAAACCCATCCGAACAACTCGTAAATGTCGAGCAGCTTCGCCTTGCTCATTTCGCCGCCATGGCCGCCGGTCGCTTCCCCAATCTTGCCGGCGACGAAATTGCCAACAGCTGTCATGTAGAACCACGCGCCCATGATGAGGCTGGCCATGTGAGATGGCGCGAGACGGTTCATGGCCGAAAGACCGACGGGCGAGAGGCAAAGCTCCCCCGTGGTGGCGAAAAGATAGTAAAGGAAAACGAAGATGACCGGCGTCATGGCCGCAATGCCGAAGGATTGCGCACCCCAGACGAGCACGAGATTGGCAAGACCCATCTGCGCAAGCGCGAGGCCGAATTTGGCCGGTGCCGAAGGCTCCTTCCCGCGTTTGCCGAGCCATTGCCAAAGGGCTGCGAACAATGGGGCGAGGAGGATGATGTAGATGGGATTGATCGACTGGAACAGCGAGGCAGGCGTGGCCCCGCGATCGACATAACGGTCAGTGAACAGGCTCATCGATCCGCCCGCCTGCTCGAACAGGCCCCAGAAGAGCGGGTTGAGCGCGATCAGGAACAGAATCGCGAACATGCGTTCCCGAGGCTCTTTTTCCAGCTTGAAGCTTTCGAAAAGGACATAGCCGAGCAGCGCGACGCCCGAGACGACGAGCAGTGACTGGATGACATCCTGATATTGGACGAGCGCCCAGATGACCGCCACCGAGGCGAGGCCGATGCCATATAGGCCCCATTCCTTCGACTTGGTCAGTGGCGCCGGCGCTTCGCCAGCGCCATTCAGCGCACTCTTGCCCAGAACAAAAACGACGAGACCGGCAAGCATGCCGATGCCCGCAAGACCAAAGCCCCAGCCCCAGCCGATCGTTTGACCAAGATAGCCGACAAGGATTGTGCCGATGGCGGCGCCAACGTTAATGCCCATGTAGAATACTGTGTAAGCGCCATCGCGGCGAATATCGGTCATTTTGTAGAGCTGGCCGACCATCACCGAGATATTGGCCTTCAAAAAGCCGGAACCGACAATGATGAACGCAAGCGCCGCCCAAAAGACGTTGATCGCCGGGTCGCTCTGCCCGCCCACGCCTTCAACCGCCATCAGGCTATGTCCAGCCGCGAGCAGAACGCCGCCGAAAAGGACCGCCTTACGCTGCCCAAGATAACGGTCCGCCAAATAGCCGCCAAGGACGGGCGTAATGTACACAAGACTTGTATAGGCGCCGTAGATCAGGCTCGATTTGGAATCGTTGAACAGCCAGTGCTGGGTCAGATAGAAAATGAGCAGCGCGCGCATGCCGTAATAGGAAAAGCGCTCCCACATTTCGGCGAAGAACAGCATGTACAGGCCTTTGGGGTGGCCTGCGAATTCGGGCTCTTTCTGGATCGCGATCTTGGCGCCAATTGCCAGAAAAACGCCGAGGAGGACGACGGCAATCGCAGCGATCCAATCGCCTTCTGTCCAGAGCTGCATTGCTTTCATTTCTGTCACGCGAACCTCACCTTGATTCAGTTGAAACGGGTTATGCTCTCCACGAGCCGTTGGTCCGGCACGCTAACGGAAAAATTGCGGCTGTGAAGAACAATGTTGCGCGATGATGACGTCATACCCCGGTGCGGCCATGGCGGGGCGGAACCATCGGAGCAGGCGCCAACCGACAAACAGTCAATTC
>JBBATS010000015.1:53405-55640 GCA_040398625.1 Chakrabartia sp.
GGCCATGGCGGGGCGGAACCATCGGAGCAGGCGCCAACCGACAAACAGTCAATTCCGTTCGACGAGCGTCGGGATAAGTGGTTGACCTGCAGCCTGTTTGGCACGGATTTCAGCTACCGTCCGACGGGCCAGATCCAGCCGCGCCTTCTTGCCCGGATGCGTCCCATCATTGAACGGACCAAGATCCGTCTTCGCGCCGTAGCGCCGCCAGAAATCGAGCGCGGCATCTAAACTGTAACCGGCGCGTGCCAGCATATAGGCGGCGAAATAGTCGGCCTCTTCCTCGGTTGCGCGAATGGCGGCGCGGTTCTTGCCGAGCGGCGCCAGCAGCCCGCGTTTGATGCCCTGCCGGTCGAGCCGTTCGGGATGCCGCAGGATGTTGTGCGCCATTTCATGCGCAATCGGCACGGCCACCGCATCATCGCTGCCCGCAAAGGTCGCCAGCGCCGAAGAGACATGGACGGTCTTGCCATCGGCACTGGCCGATAGCTTCTTGCCCGGCACCAGTTCAACATTGGCGGGGCAAGCCAGGTCGGCGTCCATCATAAGTGTCTGCTGTACACCGCCCCGATCAATCAGCAGACGGACCGATCTATCCCGCAGGGCCGCGGCAAGTTGCGCGAGCACAGCTTCGACCACCTGATAGCTGGCGGGGGCCTTCAGGGTGCTGCGCGGTGTCGGGGTGCCATCCATCGCGAGGATATGGTCTCCTACACGCACCCCGGCGCGGGCGGCGGAACTCCCCGGCACAACGACCGTGACAGTAGGAACCTCCGTCAGGCCAAGATCGGCCTGCGCCTCGGCCCGCCATTCCGGCGCGTACTGCCCGATATCCTGCAAAAGCATTCCCTGGAGGGGCGACGAAAACGGACAGATGGCGAGGTTCGCCGTCGCCAGCCGGTGCGAAATAGCGGCAATACGCGCGTCCATCTCCCGCAATCTGGTCAACTCCCCAGCCGCCGCCGGGGCGGACATCAGCACCAGGCCAATGAGCAGGAGGATCAGGCGACGCATGACCCCCAAATAGGCCTGCCCTTGAAAAGCGGCAACCGCCCGCCCCATATCCCGATCATGAGTGATGCAATCAAATGGCACGGCACGACCATCGTCTCCGTGCGCAAATCCGGCAAGGTCGTTATCGCAGGCGACGGGCAGGTCTCCATGGGCCAGACCGTCATGAAGCCCAATGCGAAGAAAGTCCGCCCGCTGGGCGACGGCAAGGTGATTGCCGGCTTTGCAGGGGCGACCGCCGATGCGTTCACCCTGTTTGAGCGGCTGGAACGCAAGCTGGAACAGTTCAACGGCCAATTGCTGCGCGCCGCCGTTGAGCTCGCCAAGGACTGGCGTACCGACAAATATCTGCGCAATCTGGAAGCCATGATGATCGTCGCGGACAAGGACGTGACGCTCATCCTGACGGGCAATGGCGATGTGCTAGAACCGGTCGACGGCGTGGCCGCCATCGGATCCGGCGGCAACTTCGCCCTCGCCGCTGCACGCGCGCTCAAGGACTATGAGCCCGATGCCGAGGCCTTGGCCCGCAAGGCGATGGCCGTGGCGGCCGAGATTTGTGTGTACACCAACGACCAGCTGACCGTGGAGACGCTGGAGAGCGCGACCTAGTCCCCCTCCCGCCTGCGGGAGGGGTTAGGGGTGGGTCTGTCCTGCTCTCATATCGCTCCCCTTGCCCACCCCCGTCCCCTCCCGCCTGCGGGAGGGGGGAAGATGAAGATGAACAACGCCCTTACCCCCAAGGCCATTGTGGCCGCCCTCGACGAACACATTATCGGCCAGTCCGACGCCAAGCGCGCCGTTGCCGTCGCCATGCGCAACCGCTGGCGGCGTCAGCAGCTCTCGCCTGAACTGCGCGAGGAAGTGACGCCCAAAAACATCCTGATGATCGGCCCCACGGGCTGCGGCAAGACCGAGATCAGCCGCCGTCTGGCAAAGCTCGCTGATGCGCCATTCGTCAAAGTCGAAGCGACCAAGTTCACTGAAGTCGGCTATGTCGGCCGCGATGTTGAGCAGATCGCCCGCGATCTTGTCGAAGAAGCCATCCGGCTCGAAAAGGAGCGCCGCCGCGCCGCTGTGAAGGATAAGGCTGAAGAAGCGGCAATGAACCGGCTGCTTGATGCGCTGACCGGCAAGGACGCCTCCACCGCGACACGTGACGCCTTCCGCCTGCGTTTTCAGGAGGGCCATCTGGATGCGACCGAAATCGAGATCGAAGTCGAA
>JBBATS010000016.1:0-49975 GCA_040398625.1 Chakrabartia sp.
TGCGCGCCATGGTGCCGTCATCCTTCATGATCTCGCAGATCACGCCCGACGGGTTAAGCCCGGCCAGACGCGAAATGTCGACGGCCGCTTCGGTATGGCCCGCACGCACCAGCACGCCGCCATCACGAGCGATCAACGGGAAGACATGGCCAGGTGTCACAATATCATCGCGGCCCTTGGACGAATCGATGGCGACAGAAACGGTGCGGGCACGGTCGCCTGCGGAAATGCCGGTGGTCACGCCTTCGCGCGCTTCGATTGAGGTGGTGAAGGCCGTTTCGTGGCGCGTGCCGTTGGCGCGGCTCATCAGTTCAAGGCCGAGGTCCTCAACGCGCTTTTTGGTGAGCGTCAGGCAGACGAGCCCACGGCCATGTGTGGCCATGAAATTGATCGCGTCGGGCGTTGCCATTTGCGCCGGGATCACAAGATCACCTTCATTTTCGCGGTCTTCATCATCGACGAGGATGAACATGCGACCATTGCGCGCTTCCTCAATGATTTCCTCAATGGGGACGAGCGCGGGGCTATCGTCGCTGGCGAAGAGATAGGCTTCGAGCTTACGCAGCGTCTCTGCCGTCGGGTTCCAGTCGGGCTGGTCCAGATCACGCAGCGTGTTGGCATGGAGGCCAGCGGCGCGCGCGAGGCCGGAACGGGACAAGCCACCGTCGGTGACGAGGCTGCGGAGTTTTTCGATGAGTTGCGTAGACATGAATCCTAAAAATCACATCATAGTGTGATCGTCAATGATTCATTTCACATTGAGATTATCGCGCGGCGCTCAAACGTTCCTGCATCCGCGCCAGATAGCGGGCAAGGACATCAATTTCGACATTGACCTGTTGACCCTCCGCCAGATCGCCCAGCGCTGTAACGTCCCAAGTGTGCGGAATGATGTTGAGGCCAAAAGTTGCGGTGCCGTCCGCATTGTCGGCGACGCTGTTGACCGTCAGCGAGACGCCGTCGACGGTTACGGAGCCTTTGGTCGCAATATAAGGCGCAATCTCTGCGCCAACCGTCACGGAAACGCGATGCGAATCGCCTTCGGGCGCGATTGCCGCAATGGTGCCAACGCCATCAACATGACCGGTCACGATATGCCCGCCCAGTTCATCGCCGATCTTAAGCGCGCGTTCCAGATTGAGGCGGCGTCCCTGCGCCCACATCGCGCTGGACGTTTTGGAGACTGTTTCTGCAGACGCGTCGAGAGCGAACCAATCGGCGCCCTTGTCCACGACAGTCAGGCACACGCCCGAACAGGCGATAGAGGCACCGAGATCAACGCCCGACATGTCATAGCCGCACTGAATGATCAGCCGCAGGTCGCCGCGCTGTTCTGCCTTGGTGATTGTGCCAACGTCGGTGATGATGCCTGTGAACATAGTCCGCCCCTTTTCAGGCCCGCTCGTAGACTTCAAGACTGTCCTTGCCAAGCGGGCGCGCATCAACGCGGCGCCATTGGCCGTGCGCCTCAGCCAATGCCCCCAGCCCGATATCGGCAAGACAAGCTTTGCCCGCGCCAATAACGATGGGCGCACGGTAGAGCATCAGCCGGTCCACCAGACCCGCCTTCAGAAACGCCCCCGCGGTCTGCGCGCCGCCTTCCACCATCAGATAGTGGACATGCGCCAATCCTGAAATCTGCTCGGGCGATGCAAGGCCAAGCCATCCGTCTGGTGCTTCCGACGTCGACAGGAGAGCCCGCGCCGGAGATTGCGATTCCAAGCCTGAAAGCCGGACATCCAGCCTTGGAGCATCCGCATCAAATGTGCCGCGCCCGACAAGGATCATGTTGCTGCGCGACCGCTCCAAATGGCCATGGTTGCGCGCCGTATCGCCGGTGATCCACTTGCTCTCCCCATCGGCCCGGGCGACGCAGCCGTCAAGCGAAGTGGCAAGCTTCAACGTTACAAAGGGCCGCCCCTGTTGCTGCTGCATGAGCCAACCGGCCATGGCCCGCGCGGCCTCAGCGGCCATCAGCCCGGCTTCCACAGCAATGCCAGCGGCTCTCAGGCGCGCAATGCCCTGGCCGTTGGTGCGGGGATCAGGATCGGTCAACCCGACCACAACGCGTGCGATACCCGCCGCAATCAGACTGTCAGTGCAATTGGGTCCGCGCGCACTTTCATGCGCACAGGGTTCCAGTGTGACATAGGCGGTCGCGCCTTTGGCCAGTTCCCCCGCCTGCGCCAGTGCCATCGCTTCAGCATGCGGGCGACCACCGGCTTGCGTCCACCCCCGGCCCACGACCGTGCCACGCGCGACGATGACGCAGCCGACATTGGGATTGGGAACCGTCCGTGCGCGGCCGCGCTCCGACAAAGCGAGCGCAGCCCCCATGTACCGCCGGTCCTGTGCGGTCGTCACAGCCCCAGTTCGTCCATCTTTTTGTCAATGGCCTTAAACGGCGCGCGGCGCTCCTCAAGGATGCGCTGGACTTCAGCCTCATGCTTCTTACGGGCGGCCGTATCGATCTTCTGCTGCGCCTTGATGTCCGCATCCGTCCGGTTGGGATCGAACTTTTCAACATAGACGATTTCAGGCGGGCGATACTCCATCGGAACCTGATCCAGATAGAAAAGACCTAGCCAGAACAAGGGAATGGCGATCGAGAGCACCGCAAACCCGAATTCGTGCCGGGTGCGCGCGCCCACAAAGGCGCGCAGATCGCGGAAGGCAGCCAAGGGATTAACCGGACGGGGGAAGAAACTCATGCCCGCTAAATAGGGACACTCAACGCGCGATGCTACCCCGTCCGGTATCCGGCTATCGTGGAATGACGAAACGGACCGTCATTTCCCGCCAACTTTCAACGGGATGCCCGTCTAAGGTGGCGGGGCGGAAGCGCCATTTGCGCAAGGCCTGATCCTTCGTTGCCTCAAAAAAGAGCGGATCATCCGCACGGATGGAGTCCACTGCCTTTACGCGCCCATCCACGCCAACAAGCACGCGCACGATAGCGACACCCTCGACGCCATCGGCCTGAAGACTGCGCGGATATGGCGGCTGCGCTGTCCCGCGGGCCGTGAAGATTGGCTCGGTGCGGACGGGCAGCGGCCTTGGTGGATCTATCACAATATCGGGGCCTGGCCCTGGCGTGATGATGTCCGGCCCCGGGCCGGGGCCAGTGATTGTAATGCCCTTGCCGTTCGTGGGTCCGGCAAGGGGTGGCTTTGTTGCCGTCACCCGCGTCTCGCTTGTCGGTGATTTCTGGCGTTCAACCGGCCTGTCGATTGGTTTTGGCGGATTGAATATCTGCGTCAGCACCAGTGGTGGTTCGGGCAAGTTGCTAATCAAACTCGGCGATGCTGTTGCAATGCCGAGGATGATCACGCCACTCATTAGGAAGGCGCCGCCCAGCCCTGCCGGGTCAACGCGGGTTCGGGTGGAGTCAGTAAAGCTCATGACATCCTTCTCCTATGATGGGGAGGCTTGAGCCTCCTCCGGAATAGGATGTTACAACGTGACATTCACTTTGCAAGAGAATTTGCAGAGCGCTACATTGACCTACCAAAAACTCAGTTCGCGGCGGCTTTTTCCAGCCGCGCAATGGCCCGCGCTTGGCCGATGAGCGGAAGCAGCGCCTTCATGTCAGGGCCATGATCATGACCGGTCAGCGCTTGCCGGAGCGGGAGAAACAGCGCCTTGCCCTTGCGACCAGTCGACTGCTTCAAGGCGTCCGTCAACGCATGCCAGGGGTCTGCATCCCACGCCAATGACGCTGCAATTTTCACGGCCTCGGAGAGGTAGTCACGGTCGTCCGCAGACACGGTCGAAACCACATCTCCGGAAACGACCGACCACCAATCCGCCACATCACCAAGCGTGGAGATGTTTGGACGAATGGCGTCCCAAGCGACCGCGTCCATGCCCTCCGGAAGCCGTTCCGCGACCGCCGCAAAATCTGTGTGATGAAGGATCTTCGCGTTCAATTGCGCAAGCTCTTCCTCGTCAAACCGCGCAGGGGCACGGCCGAAATGCCCAAAGTCGATGGTCGCGACGAGGGGCGCGGCACTGGTCACGGGCTCCACAGGCTCGCTCGTGCCAAGACGGGCGAGCATCGCGATGAGGGCCATCGGCTCGATCCCGCGTGCCTTGAAGGCATCCATTCCGAGCGAGCCGAGCCGCTTGGACAACTTCCCCTCGGTCCCGGTCAACAGCGCCTCATGTGCAAACTGCGGGGGCGTGGCGCCAAGTGCTGCAAACATCTGAAGCTGGGTTGCGGTGTTCGTCACATGGTCTTCGCCGCGCACGACGTGCGTGATGCCCATATCGATATCATCAATGGCCGAGGGCAGCATGTAGAGCCACGATCCGTCCGCGCGTCGGATAACGGGGTCCGACATCAGCTTGGGGTCAAAATGCTGCGGTCCACGCACAAGATCGGTCCATTCGATCATGGCCTCATGATCAAGCTTGAAGCGCCAATGCGGCGCGCGGTCTTCCGGCACCGGCGCGTCTGGATCCTTGCGCTCATAGACCGGCGGCAGCCCGCGCCCGAGCAGCACCTTGCGGCGCAGATCAAGCTCTTCAGGCGTCTCATAGCAGGCATAGACGCGGCCTGCCGCCTTCAGCTCTTCAAAGCGCCGCTCGTACAAATCGAAGCGCGCCGACTGGCGCTCCTCGCCGTCCCAGTCGAGACCGAGCCAGCGCAGATCGGCACGAATGCCATCGACATAGTCTTCCTTCGACCGCTCAAGATCAGTGTCGTCGATGCGCAGCAGAAACGTGCCGCCATGCTTTTTCGCCCACATCCAGTTGTGGAGCGCGGTGCGGACATTGCCGACGTGCAAATTGCCGGTGGGCGACGGCGCGAAACGGGTGATCACAGTCATGGCTTAGGCTGTACGGAAGGCGTTGGTGATTGGATAGCGCCGATCGCGTCCGAAATTGCGCGTCCCGAGCTTCACACCGGGCGGCGCCTGACGCCGTTTATATTCGGCGATGTACAGCAACCGCTCAATCCGCTGCACCACGTCGCGCGGATGTCCGCGTGCAGCGACCTCATCGACCGACAATTCCTGCTCGACCAGCCCCAGCAAGATATCATCGAGCACCGGATATTCCGGCAGGCTGTCGCTATCTTTCTGGTCTGGGCGCAGTTCTGCACTGGGCGGGCGCGTGATGATCGCGTCGGGCATGACAGGACCGTCTGGACCAAGGCCGATGCGGCATCGGTGGGCGTTGCGCCAGCGCGAGATCGCAAACACCGTCATCTTATAGGCGTCTTTCAGCGGGTTATAGCCACCCGCCATGTCACCATAAATGGTCGCATAGCCGACGCTCATCTCACTCTTATTGCCGGTGGTCAGCAGCATGTGACCGAATTTGTTGGAGAGCGCCATCAAGGTGACGCCGCGGATGCGCGATTGGATATTCTCTTCGGTAATGTCGACATTGCGGTCCGCAAAGCTGTCGCTCAGCATTTCGTCAAAGGCCATGACAGCGGGGTTGATGGCAATGGTATCGAGCTTGCACCCGATCATCCGGGCGCAGTCACTGGCAAGGTCAAGGCTTTCCTGCGACGTGAAACGGCTGGGCAACATCACGCACCAGACGCGGTCCGGACCCAAAGCATCGGCGGCAATCGCCGCACAGATTGCGCTGTCGATGCCGCCGGAAAGGCCCAGCACAACGCCGGGGAAACGGTTGCGATCAACATAGTCGCGCAACGAAAGCACCATGGCCGAATAAATGTCGGCGGGATGATCCTCCCACTGCGCAAGATCGCCGGGCGCGCACGTCCAGTTATCGTCCCCGCGCGTCCACTCGGTCAGGCGAAGATGTTCCTCCCAATCCGGCAAACGGTGCGCCGCGACACCATTGGCATTGAGCACGAAGGAGCTGCCGTCAAACACCAACTCGTCCTGCCCGCCGATGCGGTTGAGGAAGATGATCGGAAGCCCGGTTTCTTTGACCCGCGCGGCAAAAACCTGTTCAAGCCGCCGGTCGTCCTTGTCGATCTCATAAGGACTGCCATTGACCGAAATAAGCAGTTCAGCGCCGCATTGTTTCAAATGGGTGCAGACCGTGGGCAGCCAGCCATCTTCGCAGATCGGCAGCCCCAATTTGACGCCCCGAAATTCAACAGGCTCGGGCAAGGGCCCCTGCGCAAAGATGCGCTTCTCATCGAATGTGCCGTAATTGGGCAACTCATGCTTTCTACGGATCGCCGTGACCCGGCCGCCGTCAAGCAGCGCCACAATATTGTAGAGCCGGTCCGCTTCCATCAGGATAGACCCAACCAGCATGGCCGGGCCACCATCGGCCGTTGCAGCGGCAAGCCGCTCAAGCTCCTGAGCCGCCGCCTGTTGAAAGGCGGGCTTCAAGACGAGGTCTTCCGCTGGATACCCGATGAGTTGCTGTTCGGGGAACAGCACCAGATCCACAGCGCCCGCCTCCATCGCCTTGGCACGCCAGGCGAGCATCGCTTCGGCATTGCCGACAAGATCGCCCACACGCTGGGACAATTGGGCGATGGCGATGGTAAGGGTATCAGTCATGCCCGCTGTGTATGAGGGCCCTGCCATCACGGCAAGACCGGACCCTCAATCTCAGAACAGTGCGGCGACAAGCTGTCCCATCATCCGGCCCGGCATGAAGGAAAAGAGGCCAGCCACGATCAACCCGATATAGGGCCCGGTCATCGCCTGCTGATGCGTCCGCACATCGCCCTTGCGGATCGCCCAAATCGCCCGCGGGATGGAAATGAGAGTGATAACCGAGAAAATATGGATAGGCCCGATGGAGCCAACCAAACCCTGAAGCCAGAAGCTGGATATGGCCGTTGTCATCATCAGCGTCGCCCAGATCCGCCCCAGCATTTTATGAAGGCGTGTCCCCTTCTTCATCAACAACACCGGCCCGCCGAGTAGAAGTGCCGGAATGACGGTGCCGACATGGATGAACAAGGCCCATGGCGTGTCATCATAAGTGATCCGCGCCCCGCCTGAGATCACGCTTGCGGCAGCCATGAAGGTCAATGTCCCCAGCACGGCAAAGGCGATGCAGGCGAGGATGAAGCGCGGGGAATAAGCTGGTGCAGTTACGGTCGTCACGGCGGGTCTCCTGAATGGCTGGTCCCGTCATGCAAGCTGGCCGTTCGCGGGCAATGCCGCCTTCGCGATCCCGGCAATATTCTTCGTCGGAAGGGCCGCACCGCCAATTGACGCTTCGTGAAATGGCAGGCACGTTCGCCCCATGATCAAAGCGGTGAGCATCGAAATCTTCATAATGTTGACGATCGGGCTGTTGCTTGGTTTCATTGGACCCTTCGGAACTTTTGAAGTCGCTGTCGGCCCGAGGGTTGCCTACTGGATTGTAACCATGCTGGCGGGTTATGCCATTTTCCGTCCGCTGCTCCTCGTCAGCCAGTGGGTCGGCGAGGCTCTGCGCATACCGCAATTGGTCGCAGGCGGGTTGGCCCTCGTCATCGGCGCAATGCCCCAGACTTATCTGGTCGCCCTGTACTTCGTCGGATTTGATTTCGCCCGCGCGCTGAAATGGGATGGGCTTCCAAGCCTTTATATTCAGGTCTGGGTTATCGGCTTTCTGGTCAACGCTGTTTTCGTATTCACGTTGGGCCGACGACAGGAACACGTGGCAAACGCGAACGTCGAAGAAGCGCTAACAGGCAAAGAAAACGAGGTGCACGCCCAAGAGCGACCCGCTGGACTATTGACCAATCTGGGCCTCGACTTGGGACGTGTAAACGCCCTCAAAGGCGAGGATCATTACGTCCGTGTCTTTGCGGCAGGTGGAGAGCGACTTGTTCTCATGCGCCTGCGCGATGCGATTGCGGATGTGAACGACAATGAGGGCGTACAGGTGCACCGCAGCTGGTGGGTCGCGCGACCCGCAGTCGCCTCCGTGCGCCGGGTTGGACGAACGGCGGAACTAACGTTGGTCGACGGCACGGTCGTTCCCGTTGCAAGGGATATGATGCCGCGGCTGCGGGAACTCCGCTGGCTTTAGTTGATTGTATCGCTTCTTTTAGGATGTAAGGTGTTGATATGGAGAGAGATACTGAACTGAGCGCTGCCATTGATGCAGCCCAAGTCGCCGGCGCCGTCGCGATGACGGGCGGGCGTGATGGCATCCATTACGCCCGTGCCTTTGGCACCCGCAGTCTGGATGGTGCGGCGATGCAGACCGACGATCTGTTTCAGATCGCATCGATGACGAAAGCCATCGTCTCGGTCGCTGCCTTGCAACTGGTGGAGCGCGACAAGCTGTCGCTTGATGCGCCGCTGGATACGCTTCTGCCGGAGCTGGCCAATCCGCAGGTGATTGAGGGCTTCGATGCAGACGGCGCGGTCCAACTGCGCCCTGCCAAACGCGCGATCACGCTGCGCCATCTGCTCACCCACACATCGGGCTTTGGCTATGAGTTTATGAGCGCGGATATGGTCCGCGCACGTGGACCCGTCGGATCGCCCACACCCGGCACCAAAGCCGCGCTCATCTCCCCGCTGCTGTTCGATCCCGGTGAAAAGTGGGAATATGGCATCAGCACCGATTGGGCTGGACTGGCCGTTGAAGCCGCAAGCGGCCAGCGGCTTGACGCCTATCTGAGCGAACACGTCACAGGTCCGCTCGGCATGGCTGATACCCATTTCAACCCCGATGCGGCGCAACGTGCCCGGGCGGCATCTCTCTACCTGCGGGGCGCGAGCGGCCTTTCCCCCATGCCAATTGAAATTGGCGGCGGGCCAAATGTCGAAGTGCTGTCCGGCGGTGGCGGGCTGTATAGCACCGCGCCGGATTACATGCGGTTTTTGCAGATGCTGCTGAACGGCGGCGCCTTGGGCAGCACACGCATCCTGTCTGAGGCCATGGTTGCAGAACTGACCCAGAACCATGTTGGCAACCTGCGCGCCGGCCGCATGGAATCGGTCGTTCCGTCGCTTGCCGGTGTCTTTGATATGTATCCGCAGATGGACACCAAATGGAGCCTCGGCTTCCTGATCAATCCGGACACGGGGCCGCATGGCCGTTCGGCAGGGTCGCTCAGCTGGGCGGGCATTGCCAATTGCTATTATTGGCTGGATCCAGTGGCTGATGTGGCAGGCGTTCTCATGACGCAAGTGCTGCCTTTTGGGGATCCCGGCGTGCTCAATGCGCTCGGCGCTTTGGAACGAATGGCATATCGGGGGGATTGACCCCTTTTCGGATTCCATTCCACGTTCTAAGGGACGCGCACTTCTTGTGGGCGGGACACACTTCATGAAACTGATCACCGGCAATTCCAATATCCAACTGGCGCAGTCGATTGCGGATTACTGTGATATCCCGCTGACCAAGGCGAGTGTGCGCCGCTTTGCCGATGAAGAAGTTTTCGTCGAGATCCATGAGAATGTCCGCGGTGAAGACGTGTTCGTGATCCAGTCGACAAGCTATCCGGCCAACGACAATCTGATGGAGCTGCTGATTATCTGTGATGCTCTGCGCCGCGCCTCGGCCAAGCGGATCACAGCGGTTCTCCCCTATTTCGGCTATGCCCGGCAGGACCGGAAACCTGGCCCGCGCACACCGATTTCGGCCAAGCTCGTCGCGAATTTGATCACAACCGCAGGCGCCAACCGTGTGCTGTCTATCGACCTCCACGCTGGCCAGATTCAGGGCTTTTTCGACATTCCGACCGATAATTTGTTTGGCGCGCCGGTGGTGTCGGCCGACATTCAGGCCCGCTTTGGCGACCGCAATATCATGGTCGTATCGCCTGACGTGGGCGGCGTGGTCCGTGCCCGTGCCCTCGCCAAACGCCTCGACAACGCCCCGCTCGCCATCGTCGATAAGCGGCGTGAACGTGCCGGCGAATCAGAAGTCATGAACATCATCGGCGACGTTGAAGGGCGCTTTTGCATCCTCATCGACGATATCGTCGATTCAGCCGGCACACTGTGCAATGCGGCGGCCGCATTGAAGGCAGCAGGCGCCGAAGACGTTGTTGCCTATTGCACCCACGGCGTTCTGTCCGGCGGTGCTGTTGCCCGTGTCGAAGGATCAGCGCTGCTCGAACTCGTCGTCACCGATTCGATTGGCGCGCCAGACACAGCGGCAACTGCAAAGAAGATCCGCCATTTGACCATCGCGCCGCTGCTGGGAGAAGCAATCAAGCGGATTGCGGACGAAAGCTCGGTGTCCAGCCTGTTTGACTGATCGCGCCAGTTACCTTCGGCGCAGAGACGGTATTAGACGCGCGTCGCGCCTTCCAGCCGGTCGGCAAAGATCATGCGGCCCGGGCCCATGCGGGCGATGACTTCGACGAGCTTGGCCTGCGGAAAAGCGAAACACCCCTCGCTCCGCCCCAGCTTGCCCATCGTGCGGATGAGATCAGGGTTGGCATAGTCTGCCCCATGGACGACGATCGCACGGTCCTCGGCATTGTTATTGTCAGCGTCCAGACCCGACAGACGCATCGAAAGGCCGTGCTTCCCGTTATAATAGTTGCGCGTCAGATAAGCGCCGCGAGATGTGGCATTAGAGCCGGGATCGTTTGAAAAGTCTTTAAGCCAGCCGTCATGTTGCGGGTCCGATCCCCTGCCATGCGTCACGTAATAACGGTTCACCGTTCCGTTCACGAGATTGGCGATGAAGAAGCGCGGTTCGGCGGACGGCAAAGAAAAGTCAGCCATGCCAACAACATCGCGGACCCAGATGCGGTTGCCCATCCTGTCCAACTCACGCTTGGCGATGTCCAGCAGGCGCACATCTGTCGGTGCCGCCAAAGCCTTGGACGGGATCATCGACGCTGCGGTGGTTGCGACCAAACCCGCTAGAATATCTCTGCGGCCGATTCGATCAGCCCGAATTTCTATCATGGATCAGGCTTAGGCAGGCCCTGTGGATAAAGTCGATACCGTCATGCGATGGACTGCGGCAAACGCGCGGTAAGCGCTCGAATTCCCACTCAAAACTGGCAATTCCTTTCTCACGCCAGCTTCGCTAGGACCACAAAAGAAGGAGACCGGCATGAAAGCGACGATCTGGCACAATCCCAATTGCGGCACCTCCCGCAAGACGCTTGAAATCCTGCGGGAGGCGCCCGGGGTCGAGGTGGAGGTGGTCGAATATCTCAAAACGCCGCCGTCGCGCGACACGCTGGTGGCGCTGTATCGCGATGCCGGGCTGACACCGCGTGAGGGTCTGCGGACACGCGGCTCTCCCGCTGAAGAGCTTGGGCTGCTTGATGCAGACGCGGACACCATTCTCGATGCCATGGCACGCGAACCGATCCTGATCGAACGCCCGCTGGTCCGCACAGACAAGGGCGTCCGCCTCTGCCGTCCGCAGGATGTGGTGCGCGAGATCCTATAGGGGCCACCCTCGCCAATCAGCCCTTCCCCGGCGGCCACCAATTGGGCATGATGCAGATTATGAACGTTGTTGCAGTCTATAATCTGAAAGGGGGCGTCGGGAAAACGACGCTCGCCGTCAATCTGGCTTGGTCCGCCGCCACGCTTTCATCGCGCCGCACCTTACTGTGGGATCTTGATCCGCAGGGCGGCGCCACCTTCCTTCTGGGGTCCAGCCCGACCGCTGAAAAGGCCCGCTCCGTCTTTGCAAAGGACATTGAGCCGGCACGGCTGATCACGCCCACCGGCATTGACCGGCTCTCGGTGCTGCCGGCTGACCGCAGCCTGCGGTCCTTGGACCACCTGCTGTTTTCCTTGGGGAAACGAAAGCGCCTCGCCAAGCTGCTGGAGGGCCTGTCCACCTCTTTTGACCGGATCATTCTGGATTGCCCGCCCGGTCTTACCGAAACGAGCGAGCAGGTGATGCGGTCCGCCGATGTCATCCTGATTCCGGTCATCCCCTCCCCATTATCGCGTCGCGCTTTCGACGATGCGGTGGAGCATCTGCACCAGCACCATGCAGGCCAAGCGGCCATCCTGCCGGTGTTTTCGATGGCGGACCGGAGGCGCGCGCTGCACAAAGCCGCACTCGACGAACAGCCCGAATGGCCCGTCATCCCCATGGCCAGCGTCATTGAACAGATGGCCGCGCGTCGCAAACCCGTTGGCGCCTTTGCGGGATCTACAGCAGCTGCGGAAAGCTTTGCCTTTCTCTGGCGGGCTGTTGAGCGAAAGTTGGCCGAGCATAAGCCGTGAGCGGGTCGCTTGACCTGAACATGCTCCTGAAAGCCTATGCTATCGGCGTCTTTCCGATGGCGGATGACCGCGATGCGGATGACATTTACTGGGTGGAGCCGCGCAAGCGGGGCATCCTTCCGCTCGACCGGTTCCATCTTTCAAAGTCGCTGCGCAAGACCCTGCGGAGCGAGCAGTTTGAAACCACGTTCAACCGCGCCTTTCCTGAAGTTCTCACCGCCTGTGCCGAATCGACCGAGGACCGCCCCGGCACTTGGATCAACGGCCAGATCGAGCACGCCGTCCTCCAGCTTCACGCGGCGGGGCACGCCCATTCTATCGAAACCTGGTTTGAAGGGCAGTTGGTTGGGGGACTATACGGCATCTCGCTGGGCCGCGCCTTTTTCGGCGAGAGCATGTTCAGCCGGATGACCGACGCCTCAAAGGTCGCGTTGGCGCATCTGGTGGCGCGGCTGAAAGTGGGCGGGTTTACCCTGCTCGATTGCCAATTCCAGACACCGCATCTCCAATCATTGGGCGCGGTTGAAATCAGCCGGGCGGATTATTCGGTTGCGCTGTCCGCAGCACTGTCAGTCGTAGAAGGCGCAGCAATGGCGATAGGCGCTGACTTGGCAGCCTTGGACCGTGATCCCGACGCCCCGCCTGTATCATCACCGCGCGCAACAATCGTGCCCGCCCCAATTTCGGGGTGCCGCATCTTGCAGGCCTTAATCCAGACGTCATAAATCGGGTGCTCGACGACGTTGATCGACGGGCTTTCCTTGTACAGCCAACCGGAAAAGGTCTTGCGCCAGGTCGTGCGCGTCTCACGTGTGATGACCTGCACAAAGGCGCCGGTCCAACGTTCCGTCTCCCAAGGCGCCGTCGCCTCGCAGGCGCGCAGGCGGACCACAAGGTCCCCGATACGCACCGCTTCTCCCGGCTTCATCGTGAGATCGCGCGACAGGCCGTTGCGCTTGTTGAGCACGCCAATCGTCGCCACCCGTTCCGCCATGGGCGTGAACACCTTGCTGTCCGGGATGGCGGCAGGCGCCTTTGCTTTTGAAGGGGTGGGTGCCGAAGGCGTCGCCGCAGTTGGTTCCGCAGCAGGGGTGGTTGATGTCGAAGCAGGGGAGGTCGACGCCGAGGTATCCGGTGTATCCTGCAGCGCAGAGGCGGCCTGCCAGGCAGCGAGCCCGGCCAGGAGCGCGGCACCCGTCCAGACGGCTGCACGCCTCACGCGGCGTCCGGGCTCCAGGCTTCGTAGTCGCCGGTGGCACTGGCGCGGCGTCCGCCGGATTCCAGCGCACCCATCGGGCGATAGGCGTTCGGCGTGCCGGTCAGGTTCGGCTGCGGTTCCGCTTCCCAAGCACGCGGCGTAGGCAAGCTTTCAGACGGCGGCGCCTCAATCGTATTGTGCAGCCAGCCGAACCATTCGGGCGGAACGCGGCTTGCGTCATTGTTACCCGCATAGGTGACCCAACGGCGATGATGCCCGGCAGGCTCCACCTTTTTCGCCTGATAATAGACGTTGCCCTCGGCATCTTCGCCGATACGGACACCGCTGGTCTTGGTGTGGAGCCAGGTGCCGAAGGTTTGGCCCTCCCACCATGTGAAGATGTTTTTGAAAACGCCCATGGTCGTGCCGTTACGACTTTGCAGCGTGCGATGCAACGGGCGCTAGCGGGCCCAGCGCACCTTATCGCCTTCGAAAATGCCAAGTTTAGCTGCCCGGCCACCTGCGATTTCCAGCACAGCCGACACAGGTTCCCCCGAATCAATCGGTTCCAGCGAATAGGGAACTGCATCAGCCGCTATCCGGGCGATGACGCCATCCGGGCGGATAAAGATGAGATCAAGCGTGATGACCGTATTCTTCATCCAAAAGCTGGCCGGTCGCGGCGGGTTCATGGGGAAAATCATGCCGCCATTTGGCGCCAGTTTATCCCGGAACATCAGCCCGCGGGCCTGTTCGCTTTCGGACCGGGCGACCTCAACCTTGAAAGAGTAGGTCTTGCCACCCGCGGTGCGGATGCTCAGTGGAACAACCGAAAGGCCGCTGGCCGCTTTGGTGACGTCCGGAGTCCCGGCCTGACACGCGGCGGGGAGCATCAACAAGAGCGCCGCGAGCGCTCGAAACATTGTCATGGACGTTTCACCTCAACTGCAAGATAGCCCTTATCACTCTTCACGAGACGAGCTTCAAGCGTGTCTTCTGGCAGGACATCGATGATTCCGGCCCGCCTAAGTGTTTCCATATGGACGAAGATATCTGCGCCATCCTCCGACCGGACCAGAAATCCATAGCCCTTTGGTCGGTTGAACCATTTGACGGAAACGGGCTCGAAAGGCCCTGCATTTTCAATGTCGGGCAGGTCAGCGTCCCGTCCACGCTTGGGGGGGCGGTCTGCTTCTTCGGGAACTATCGCCGAACTGAGATCGAACGCGACCAAGCGCGTCGCTTGCAAGCCACGCTGGCCGAGCGCGACTTCGCACGTCACCCGCGCACCTTCCGGCAAAGTCCGGCGGCCATGTTCACGCAGAACGGAAAAATGGAGAAGAACGTCCCCAACCTCAATGTCGTCGGGCACGACAAAACCGAAACCCCGCGTCGCGTCGAACCATTTCACATGGCCCTCCACTGTCCGGCTTTCGGCGTCCGCCCCCTCTTGCCTCACCTCCGTCATTCCGGAGCCCGGCAGCTTGTTATCATTACACGGCCTCGCACAACCAAACGGCACCCACCTGTTCACCTGCCGCGTCAGAATCCAAATGTGCGACCTTATGGTTCTGACAAAGCCTGATCATCTTGGACAAGTTCCGGAGACAAATCAAGAATTCGCCGCGCGGTTAAGTATGCATGCCCTGCACGGAGCATCGCCGCCAATGCTTTGCGGCGGTGATCCGGGTCATCAAAATGCGCGGAGAAAGGACCTAAGCGTCGTCTTTTGGCATAGGCAAGTGCTGCGGCTGTGCTTTCGACCTCTGCGCCGCGCAAAGCTTCTGCGGCATCGCCTTCGGCAATTCCCGCCGCATCAAGCGCCTGACGGACACGGCGCGGGCCATAACCCCGGCGCGAAAGGCTGCCCGCCTTCATCTCGGCATAGGCCCTATCATCAACAAACCGGTTCTCGGCCAACTCTGCAACCAGAGCCTCCACGGGCGGCGCCTCTTCCTCTTCCCAGCCCCGCTCGCGAATTTTCCGCTTCAAATACGCGGCAAGCTTATGCCGAGATGTGGCGTATCGACTGACATAGGTCAGGGCGAATTGACGCAAATCTGCGCTGCTGAGTGGTTTAGATGCGATGAATCGTTTCATGTCTTATGTCCGGCCCAATTTGTGCCATAGTCCCGCAAGATTGGAAGCGCTCGCTACATTTGTCGCGATTGGGAATGCAACGCGCGTCTGAGCCAAAAGGCCAGCGCCATGACGAAGTTGGGATACTCCGTGCAGGATAGCCTTGACCGGACCACCACGACGCCGGCCACGTCGACACTTCAGGCCACGCCAACGCGGGACAGCCTGCCCCGGCGCATGTCTGATTTTGCCACGTTGGGCGAAGCGCTGGACTATGCAGCGACGGGCGTTCGCGGCCTCAATTTTCATGATCCGCGCGGTAACTTGGCGCAGCCATATCCCTATTCCGAATTGCGCCGCGATGCGCTTGAGATGGCCTACCGCCTGATCGCCAAGGGCGTCGCGCCCGGTGACCGGATTGCCCTGATCGCAGAGACATCTCCCGAATTCGCGGCCTTGTTCTTTGGAACCATCTATGCCGGAGCCTGGCCGGTGCCCTTGCCTCTGCCTACGTCATTTGGCGGCCGCGATTCCTATGTGGATCAGCTGGCGGTGCAGATGCAGAGCGCGGAGCCCAAGTTCCTCATCTACCCAGAATCGCTCGAAAATATGGCGCCAGATGCGGGCCGCCTCGTCGGCGCTGAAACGATCAGTTGGGAAGCCTTTGGCACAGAGCCTGCCGTCGAAACCGCGCTGCCTTCGGCCGCAACCGACGACATCGCCTATCTCCAATATTCAAGCGGATCGACACGCTTTCCCCACGGCGTCGCCGTGACCCACCATGCGCTGCTCAACAATCTGGCCGCGCACGGCCATGGCATGGAAGTCAACGACACTGACCGCTGCGTGTCTTGGCTGCCTTGGTATCATGACATGGGCCTTGTCGGCTGCTTCCTGTCGGTCGTCGCCAACCAGGTGTCGGTCGATTACATGAAGACCGAAGATTTCGCCCGCAGGCCGCTGGCTTGGCTGGATCTGGTCACCCGCAACACGCGTGTCGGCGATACGTCGATCAGCTATTCCCCCACCTTCGGCTATGACATTTGCGCCCGCCGCATTTCGAGCCAGAGCCATGTGTCAGACCGGTTCGACCTCTCGGGATGGCGCATTGCGGGCAATGGCGCCGACATGATCCGCCCGGATGTGATGCAGAGCTTTGTCGATGCGTTCCATGAGGCCGGTTTCAGCGCCAAAGCCTTCCTGCCGAGCTATGGCCTTGCCGAAGCGACACTGGCGGTCACCATCATGCCGCCGGGCGAAGGCATCATTGTCGAGTTGGTCGAAGAATCCGAATTGTCGGGCGAAGCATGGCCGGGCGATCGGCCGCAGCGCTACCGCGCCATCGTCAATTGCGGCAAGCCATGCCGCGACATGTCGCTTGAAATCCGCGGCGACGACGGCACTCCGCTTGCCGAACGCCAAATTGGCCAAGTCTGGACCGCAGGTCCGTCTATCATGCACAGCTATTTCCGCGACCCTGAATCAACCGAAGCCTGCCTGCAGAACGGTTGGCTCAACACCGGCGATATGGGCTATATGTCGGGAGGATATCTCTATGTTGTTGGCCGCGCCAAGGACATGATCATCATCAATGGCAAGAACCATTGGCCGCAGGACATTGAATGGGCTGTCGAACAGCTGCCCGGCTTCAAGCAGGGCGATATCGCTGCCTTTTCCGTCACCATGCCGGGCGGCGAAGAATCGCCTGCCGTTCTTGTCCATTGCCGGACCACCGATGGCGAAGAACGGTCTAAATTGCGGGATGCTATCCGCGAGAAGGTCCGCTCCATCACGGGCATGAATTGTGTGGTGGAACTGGTGCCTCCCAGATCCCTGCCGCGGACCAGTTCGGGCAAGCTGAGCCGTGCAAAAGCGCGGCGTCTCTATCTTTCGGGAGAGATCCAGCCCTACGCGCTGGCGGCTTGACACCAGTTCGGCGCTAAAAAACCGGAATAGTGCTTACCGAACGCTAACCCTTTTGCGCTTATGCCCTCGGGTGTGAGACGGAAAAGCACCCATTCTACCGCGCCCGGCATTCCCGGTTGGCTTTCGATCCTTGGCTTTACGGAGCCGGCGGGCACCGATTGGGGCATTGTGCGTGCGGCACAGCTTGCGGTCGTCAAACGATTTGCTGTGACGCGCCTCGTGATTTCTGTCTTGGGCGCGATCGTCCTGCTGCTTTTGCTGAAATCCTCCATTTCTCCCATGAAGCTGGGCCTTTGGTTTTTCTGCACAATCGTGATGGCGGCTGTCGCTGCTTGGCCGCACTTGCGGGAACGCGGCTGGACACCCGTGATCGCAACGAATGCAGACCTCCACCGAGAAACGGGCATTACACTTATCGGCGCGGCCGCATGGGCCGTGGCACCGCTGTTGTTTGGACCGGGCGCATCGGCGGAAAGCCTGATCGGCATCTGGACCGTGCTGACCGCGCTGATGGCCGGCATGACAGTCGCCCTGTCGGCTGTCCCGATGGCCACGGCGGCGTTCCTGACTGTCACCGGCACCAGCCTTGCCGCGATGATGTGGTACACAGGCATGCCGCTGATTTCGGCAACCGCCCTTGCCTATTCCGGCGCGCTGATGCTCAGCTGCCTTGCCAATGGTCGCAACTTCGTGATGCACCGATCCGTCGAAAACGAACTGGCCGAAAAAGACGAGGTCGTCAGCCTTCTCCTGCGCGAATTTGAGGAGTCAGGTGGCGACTGGATGTGGCAAATCGACGCGTCAAAATGCCTTACCCATGTTTCCCCGCGCTTTGCCTATGCGCTGGGCCTTCAGCCCGAGCAGGTCGAAGCCAAACCCATTCTTGAGATTCTTGCGGGCGATTCATGGGAAGCCGGAAACTTTTCGGCAGCCCTGCGAGTCTTGGCCGACAAGCTGAAGAACCGTGAAAACTTCAGCGACCTTATCCTTCCTGTCACCGTCGCAGGCGAGGCGCGCTGGTGGGAACTCTCCGCCTCCCCGCGCTTTGACGATTCCGGCTCCTTCCTCGGCTTCCGCGGCGTGGGATCGGACGTGACCGAAGCCCATAGGTCTGCCGACAAGATCAACCGTATGGCGCGCTATGACACGCTCACCGGCCTGCCGAACCGCCTGCACATCACCGAGGCCCTCGGCGATGCAATGGTCGAAGCAGATCGCTGGCGTGGTCGGTGCGCCTTCCTGATGATCGATCTGGACCGGTTCAAGGCTGTCAATGACACGCTGGGCCATCCTATTGGCGACCGGCTGCTGACGCGCGTGGCGGAGCGGCTGCGCTCAATCATGACCGATAATGAAGTCTGTGGCCGTCTGGGTGGCGACGAGTTTGCCGTCGTCGTCAGGGACGCCAATGACCCGCAGCGCTTGTCCAAATTTGCCCAGAATATCATCGATACGCTCTCGCGGCCTTATGAGGTCGACCAGCACACGCTCTACATCGGCGCCAGCATCGGCACCGCCACCGGACCACGCGATGGTCGTACGGTTGAGACGCTGATTCGGTCAGCAGATCTTGCGCTCTACCGGTCCAAGGATGTCGGCGGTGGTGCTGTCCATTGTTATGAGCCCCAGCTTCACGTGCATGCCGAAGAACGCCGCGTCATCGAAATCGCATTGCGCAAAGCGTTGGAGCGCAATGAATTTGAAGTGCACTACCAGCCCGTCGTCAATGCAGAGACGAGTGCTGTTGAAAGCTTTGAAGCGCTCTTGCGCTGGACCAACCCGGAACTGGGCCCGGTCTCGCCCGCCAAATTCGTGCCCGTGGCCGAAGACACCCGCCTCATTGCCCCGATCGGCGATTGGGTGCTGCGCACGGCGTGCGCCGAAGCGGCCACATGGCCCTCCACAATCCGTGTTGCGGTCAACGTGTCGGCTGAACAGTTGACCGACGTGAACTTCGTGACGTCTGTCGTACAGGCCCTGTCGCAAAGCGGTCTTCAGCCACAGCGGCTGGAGCTGGAAGTGACCGAAAGCGTCTTCATGCGCGAAGGCACAGCCGCGCTTCAGATTCTTGACCAGCTGATGGCGTTGGGCGTTCGGCTGGCACTGGATGACTTCGGCACCGGCTATTCGTCGCTCGGCTATTTGTCGCGGACCAAGTTTAACACCATCAAGGTCGACCGCTCTTTCGTCCAGGGCGCCGCGCGTAACGCGCCGGAAAGCTTGGCAATCATCCGTGCTGTGGTCGCACTTGCGAACAGCCTTGGTATGGTCACGACAGCCGAGGGCGTGGAAACCGAGGAAGAATATCGGATGATCTGCCAGCTCGGTTGCCGCAAGATTCAGGGCTATCTCTTCGGACGACCCATGCCAGCCGCCGACGCGCGTCGTCTGTTGGCCGACAGTCGGGCAGATCGCGCCGTCGCCTGATCCCGTCTGCGCCAGCAACGAAAATACGACGGTCTTTGCTTGCACCATGAAGGGCGCTTCGCTATGCGCCGCCATCTGGCCATAGGAGCGTAGCTCAGTTGGTAGAGCATCGGTCTCCAAAACCGAGGGCCGTGGGTTCGAGTCCCTCCGCTCCTGCCAGTTTCCCGAATCGCAGACTATACTTTCGCGAATCGAGGGGGACTGGCCCTATGTCCGTCGCCGAAGGGGAAACCCTATGCGACGCTTGCTTTTCCGCCAAAAGCCGACTATCGGCGTCCCATCCCGACAGCAGGGTTCCACATTTGCCGGTTTTTCCGGTTGCGGTCCTGTTGTCGAAACAAGTTTTGAAGGACGGAAAGCGAGTCCATGGCTAAAACCAGCCCAGGCGAATTCATCCGGCAGGTCCGGGCCGAAACGGCGAAGGTTTCGTGGCCCACGGGGCGTGAAACCGGCATGACCGTTGTCATGGTGATCATCATGACAACGATCCTCGGGCTGTTTTTCCTCGGCGTTGATTCGGTGTTCAGCTGGATCGTGAAGACGCTGCTCACCCTCGCTTCCTGACACATAAGAAAAGAAAACTATGTCACGCTGGTACATCATCCACGCCTATTCGGGCTTTGAGAACAAGGTTCGCGACGCGATTCTGGCAGACGCACAGCGTCTCGGCTTGGAAGCGCTTGTCGATTCGGTTGAAGTGCCCGTGGAAACCATCACCGAAATCCGCCGTGGCAAGAAGATCCAGTCGGAACGCAAGTTCTTCCCGGGCTATGTTCTGGCCAAGCTGAGCATGAATGATGATGTGTACCACCTCATCAAGAACCAGCCGAAGGTCACAGGCTTCCTTGGATCAATGGGCAAGCCGCAGGCCATCAGCGAAGCTGAAGCCGCGCGCATCCTGAACACCAAGGAAGAAGCCGCCGCTGCCCCCAAGCAGCAGATCCGCGTCGATTACGAAATCGGCGATCAGGTCAAGGTTCTCGATGGCCCGTTTGCCAGCTTTACCGGCCTCGTCGAGGAACTCGATTTCGACAAGGGTCGCGTCAAGGTTTCCGTATCGATCTTCGGTCGCCCGACACCAGTCGAGCTCGAGTTCGAGCAGGTTGAACGGACGAAATGAGATTTGGGCCCTTTTGGGCCCGGATAAGCGCGGGAGGGGGCCACCCCGTTTGAACCGCTAAACTTGAACCGGGCGAAACGCTTCAGGCGTGGACCCCACCTAAAGAGTGAGTGAACAATGGCCAAAAAGATTGCCGGCTATATTAAGCTGCAGGTGCCCGCGGGCGCCGCCAATCCATCCCCGCCGATCGGCCCTGCACTGGGTCAGCGCGGCGTGAACATCATGGAATTCTGTAAGGCGTTCAACGCGGCGACGACAGAGCTCGAAAAGGGCATGCCGATCCCGACCGTGATCACGGTGTTTGCAGATAAGAGCTTCACCTTCGTCACGAAGACGCCACCAGCGACTTATCTGATCAAGAAGGCTGCCAAGCTCGACAAGGGTTCGAAGGAACCCGGCAAGGCATCCATCGGTTCGATCGCACGTTCCAAGCTGTCCGAAATCGCTGAAGCGAAAATGAAGGACCTGAACGCGAACGATATCGAAGCAGCAACACGCATCATCGAAGGCTCTGCCCGTTCGATGGGCCTCGAAGTAGTGGAGGGCTGAGCCCATGGCATTCCAGAGCAAGAAGGCCAAGAAGCTGGCCACCATCGTCAACCGTGAAAAGCTGTATGGCGTCACTGAAGCCATCGCGCTGATCAAGGAAAACGCGACGTCGAAGTTCGACGAGACAATTGAAGTCGCGCTCAACCTTGGTGTTGATCCGCGTCACGCAGACCAGATGGTCCGCGGCGTTGTCTCGCTGCCCAAGGGCACCGGCAAGACCGTTCGTGTCGCTGTGTTCGCCAAGGATGCAAAGGCTGAAGAAGCCCTCGCCGCTGGCGCAGACATTGTTGGCGCTGACGATCTCATCGAACAGATCACCAACGGCAACATCGATTTCGATCGTTGCATCGCCACCCCGGACATGATGGGTCTCGTTGGCCGCGTCGCCAAGATCCTTGGTCCTAAGGGCATGATGCCGAACCCGAAGCTCGGTACTGTGACGCCGAACGTCGGTCAGGCCGTGAAGGACGCCAAGGGCGGCCAGGTTGAATACCGCGTCGAAAAGGCCGGCATCATCCATTCGGGCATCGGCAAGGCATCGTTCTCGGCAGAAGACCTGCGCGAAAACTTTGACGCGCTGGTTTCGGCCATCGTGCGTGCCAAGCCGTCAGGCGCCAAGGGCAAGTATCTGCGCAAGGCCGCCATCAGCTCGTCGATGGGCCCAGGCATCCGCCTGGACGTCGCCGAACTCGGCAACGCCTAATTTTGAATTTGCAGGGAACGGCCTTCGGGTCGCCCCTGCGGAAAAGAACCGGCCTTCGGGCCGGTTCACCGTCCGAGACAGCAGGTGAAGGACATGACGTCCTTCTTAATTGCCTGCCTAGGCGGGGACATGGATTACCAACGGTCTCCTTTTTCAAAGAGACTGCCATTCCCCACGGACAATTGGCTGACCGCTATGGCTTAGGCCGGATCGGTTGACCGAACGGTTTGCGGATGGGCCGCAAGCCGAATGTTGAAGGAGAATGGCATGGATCGTGCTCAAAAGGCCGATGCTGTCGCTGAACTCAAGAGCGTCTTCAACGAGGTTGGGGTGGTTGTTGTCACCCGTAATCTCGGGCTCACCGTCGCGGAATCGACGGCGCTGCGTACGAAGATGCGTGAGGCTGGCGCCAGCTATAAGGTCGCTAAGAACCGACTCGCCAAGCTTGCTTCCCAGGACACCGCTTATGCCGGCATCAGCGATCTGCTGACCGGCCCGACGGGCCTTGCTTCCTCGATCGATCCGGTCTCGGCTGCAAAGATCGTCGTTGAATTCGCCAAGACGAACGACAAGCTCGAAATCGTCGGCGGATCCATGGGCGCACAAGTTCTGGATGCAGATGGCATCAAGGCTCTGGCAACTCTGCCGTCGCTTGATGAACTGCGCGCCAAGATCGTGGGCCTTGTACAGGCACCTGCGACCAAGGTCGTTCAGATCGTCCAGGCACCAGCAGGACAGCTCGCACGCGTATTTGGGGCTTATGCCGCCAAAGACGCTGCCTGATTTTGACACTTAACTGAAACTTATGCGGGCACATGTCCCGCGCATTGGAGACTTAAAATGGCTGATTTGAACAAAATCGTTGATGACCTTTCGGCTCTGACCGTTCTGGAAGCTGCTGAACTTTCGAAGCTTCTCGAAGAAAAGTGGGGCGTTTCGGCTGCTGCTGCTGTGGCCGTTGCTGCACCGGCTGCTGGCGGCGCTGCTCCGGCTGCTGAAGAGCAGACCGAATTCGACGTCATCCTCGTCGGCGACGGCGGCAACAAGATCGCCGTCATCAAGGAAGTCCGCGCCATCACCGGTCTCGGCCTGACGGAAGCTAAGGCTCTCGTTGAGTCGGCTCCGAAGGCGATCAAGGAAGCCGTCAGCAAGGACGAAGCTGCCAAGGTCCAGGCCCAGCTCGTTGGTGCCGGCGCCCAGGTCGAAGTTAAGTAAGCTTCGAACTTCGGTTTTAGATCAAGGGCGGTCCCGCAAGGGGCCGCCCTTTTTCGTTGCGCCAAAGGCGGCTAGGGCGGCGTTATGATCACACGCATCGCCCTCATCACCGGCGTTCAGGAAGAAGCCGACGCCTTCTGTCCGGATGCAACTTCCCATCACAGCACGCATTCGGCCTTCAACGTCCGCCATGTGTCGCTCGGGCGTCGCACGGTGGTGGTCACCTGTTCGGGCGTGGGGAAGGTCAATGCAGCGACGGCGGCGACCCTTCTCGCCCATCTGCACGACGCCCAGTTGCTGATGATCATCGGCACGGCAGGCAAGATCGGCGACCACACTGGCGATTGCTTCTACATCCACGAAGCTGTGCAGAATGATTATGGCGCGCGCCGCCCCGACGGATTTGCCCATTATCGCGGCGGCAGCTGGCCGATTGGCCCCGCCGACACGACCCCGTTTCGCGCGATGGAAGCGCCGCACTGTGACCTCCCCCGCGCCCGCATCGCGACCGGCGACGCCTTTATCGAATGCCCCGACCATGCACGCGATATGGCGGCACAATTGGGTGCGACGTTGGTTGATATGGAAACAGCAGCGGTCGCGCAAACGGCCGAACGGCTCGGCCTGCCTTGGATGGCCATCAAAGCGACGACGGATGATGCCAATGGCGAGAGCGCCGGAGACTTCTCCGCCAACCTCGCCCGCGCAGCACGACGGGCGGCAGAAGCGGCGGAGACTTTAATTCTCGGGGTCTAAGCGACCCCACGCACCTCAACCGGAACCCCAGACAGCGCCGCATTGCCCGAGAGCGGGTCCATCGCAGTCTCATCCGTCAGGTCGTTGAGGCTGACGCCCGCATGGGCCTGTGCGACCGCCATGCGGATACCGGGCAGGCTGTGGCCCCAGCCGTGCGGGATGGAGACGGTGCCGGGCATCATATCGTCGGTGACCTCGACCTTGAGCTGCACCGAGCCGGTGCGCGAGCTGACCTCGGCCATGCCGCCGTCACCCAAGTTACGCGCGCGGGCGTCGTCGGGGTGGATCAACAACGTGCAACGATCTGCCCCCTTTACCAGCCGCGCGCTGTTGTGCAGCCAGCTGTTGTTCGACCGCACATGCCGCCGCCCGATCAGGCGCAGATGCGTGCCCGATTGTGTGGCAGGTTCCGCTGCCAGCCGAACCAAATCCCCAACAATCTCTTCCGGCGCGATGTCGATGGTCTTATCGAGCGTCTTCAGCCGGTCGGGCAATTTGCCTGCGGTGAGCGGGCCGAAGTCCATGCCGCTGGGTTGCGCCTCCACCTCCTCGAGCGAGACGCCGAAGGGCCCTGCGCGCATCATCTGGTCGAGCATCTCACGCGGGGTTGGGCCGTCTGCCTTATGGCCTGAAATCGCCCCGGCCAGTCCGCGCAGGATTTCCCAATCGGCAAGCGTTTCCGTATCCTTTTCAAACAAAGGCGGCGAGTATTTTGCGAAGCTGCGGATCGCGATGGGCAGCAGGAAAAGGCCGTAATGATCCTTCTCCAGCGGGCCCGCAGGCGGCAGGATGTAATGCGCGCGCCGGCTCGTGGCGTTGAGATACATGTCCACCGAGACCATCAGGTCGAGACCCGCCAGTGCCTTATCCAGCCGCGTTCCATTGGGCGTGGAGAGCACAGGGTTGCCGGCCACGACGAACAGCGCCTTGATCTGGCCCTCACCCGGCGTTTCCATTTCTTCGGCCATGGCGGATGACGGAAACTCACCGAGCACCTCACGATGGCCGGAGACGCGGGAGTGGTGCTTGCCGATGCTGCCGGGGCCGAACAGGTGCAACAGGTCCACCACCGGCGCGCCACAGAGCAGCCCGCCTTCGCGGTCGAGTTGACCGGAGACGATATTGGCCACCGCCACCAGCCAAGTGGTGAGCGTGCCAAAGCTCTGCGTCGAAGCGCCCATGCGTCCATAGAGCGCGGCAGGGCCGGACAGCATGCGTTCCGCCAGATGGTTGACGTCTTCGGCCGCGACGTTCGCGCGCGCAAGGCAGTCAGCCACGTCGAAGGGCTCCAGTGCCGCCCAAAGCGCATCCACATTGCGGACATAATCGGCCGCCGCCGGAAGCCCCATGGCCTTCATCGTCTTCAACAGGGCAATCAGCAGGAAGGCATCGCTCCCCGGCCGCACGAAGATATGCCGGTCGGCGATCTTGGCCGTCTCGCTGCGGCGCGGATCGATGACGATCAATTCGCCGCCGCGCGCCTGCAAGTCTTTCACACGGTTGCGGAAATCAGGCACGGTCCAGACGCTGCCATTGGACGCCATGGGATTGCCGCCAAGAATGATCATCGTCTGCGTGCGGTCAATATCGGGCACCGCCCAAAAGCCCGAATGTCCATAGAGCCGGATATTGGCGACATGGTGCGGCATCTGGTCCACAGTGCTCGCCGAGAAGACGTTCTTGGTGCGCAGCGCCTTTTTGAGATCGCCTGAGGTGAGCACATTGCCATAGCTGTGCGCATTAGGGTTGCCGACATAGAGCGCGGTCGACGCCGGATCGCGCGCCATGATCGCGCGGGTTTTTTCAGCGATTTCGCCAAAGGCCTGATCCCAGCTGATCTCCTGCCAGTCCCCGCCCACGCGCTTCATCGGGCGGCGGAGGCGGTCGGGATCGTTCTGGAGATCGGCAATTGCCGTGGCCTTGGGGCAGATATGCCCCCGGCTCATCGCATTGTCGGGATCGCCCTTGATGGAGAGAATATCACGCCCCTCTGCCATCACGATGACACCGCAATTGGCCTCGCAGATATGGCATGTGCGGCGATGAGTGACGGGCATAAAGGCTCTCCGGTCTGTTTTCTTTTCTCGCCCTATGATGTCGCGGGAAGGCCTGGCGGGCAAGCGATAGTCGCATGGCTTGGGCCATGGCGGACATCGACATATCTGCAACACTCATCAGGAATTGCGCAGCCAAGGCATGGATTTTGCCTCATTTCTTGGCAAGATGCTTCCATTGTCGCCAAGTCAAAATGAGGAAACACCCCATGAAGAATGCCATTCGCGCCATCACGCTGGCCTCTCTCGCCGCGTCCGCCCTCACCATTGCTGCCCCGGCGATGGCACAGGAAGAAGAAGCCGCAGGCCCGATCGACATCGAATTCACGCTCGCCGGCGTCTCAGACTATCGCTTCCGCGGCATCTCGCTCAGCGATAAGGATCCCGCCTTCCAGCCCTCGCTGACCGTGACCCACAAATCCGGTCTTTTCGTGTCTGCCTGGGCTTCCAACATTGCCGACAATGGTGGTGATGACATTGAAGTCGATCTGACCGCCGGCTGGTCCGGATCCGCTGGCCCTGTCGACGTGAGCATCAGTGGGATTTATTATGTTTATCCCGGCGCATCGGGCCTCGACTATGTCGAAGCGCTCGGTTCGGTTGGCACGGGCGTCGGTGCGGGCAGCGTTGCCCTCAACCTCGGCTATGTGCCCAGCCAGAACAACACCGGCAATCAGGACAATGTCTATGTTGCTGTTTCCGGGGAATATCCGCTCGGCGAAACCGGCCTGACGCTCAACGGATCCTTCGGGATTGAAGATGGTGCCTTTGCCGACAAGAAGAAGGATTGGTCAATTGGTGCCGATTATGAGCTTGCCGGGTTCACCCTTGGCGTGAAATATATCGACACGGCCCACACGTCCGGCAATCCGCTGGGCAAGGCCGGCGCTTTGTTTTCGGTCAGTAAGACCTTCTGACCGGCAGCGCATGAAACAGGAGGGTGCGCCTTTGCGCACGATGACATCATGGCGACGAACCTTGCAACCTGGATTACAGAGCATGGCGTCAGCGAAGTGGAGTGCATCGTCCCGGACATGAATGGCGTGCAGCGCGGAAAGGTGCTGCCCGCCAACAAGTTCCTGTCCAGCGTGAAGGAAAACACGCTGCGCATTCCCGGCAGCATTTTCTCCGTCACGATCAACGGCGAATATCCCGAGGGCATTGGGCACATCATCCCGGAATATGATCCCGACCAGATGATGGTGCCCGATCCCGAAACGATCCGCGAAGCCCCCGGCTTTGCGACGCCAACGGCCTATGTCATCGCCGATGCCTTCACCAAAGACGGCGCGCCGGTTGCTATTGCCCCGCGCATGATCCTCAAGCGTGTGCTCAAACTCTATGAAGACCGCGGCTGGCGGCCCGTCATCGCGCCGGAGGTTGAGTTCTATCTCGTCTCGCAAAATACAGATCCGGACTTCCCCTTGGTGCCGCCGACCGGCCGGTCAGGTCGCCCGGAAACGGCGAGCCAGCCTTATGGGCTGGAGGCGCTGACCGAGTTCGAAGAGTTCATCGAGCACACTTATGAGTGGTGCGAAAAGGCCGGGATCAACATCGACACGATGATCCACGAATCGGGGGCCGCGCAGTTAGAGGTGAACTTCCTGCACGGCGATCCGCTGAAGCTGGCCGATGAAGTGTTGCTGTTCAAACGCCTTGTCCGTCAGGTCGCGCTACAGCACGGCGTTTACGCGACCTTCCTTGCCAAGCCGATGAGCGACCAGCCGGGCAGTGCAATGCACATCCACCAGTCGGTTCTCGATATCGAGACGGGCCGCAATATCTTCAGCACACAGGCCGGCAAGGACAGCGCGCTGTTCCGCAGCTATATTGCAGGGCTTGCGCGCCTGTTGCCGCAGGTGACGCCCATGTTTGCGCCCAACGTCAACAGTTTCCGCCGGATGCGGCCAGACAGTGACGCCCCGATCAACGTCCAATGGGGCACCGACAACCGCTCCTGCGGATTGCGCATCCCGATTTCGGACCCGAAGAACCGGCGTATCGAAAACCGCCTGCCGGGGGCCGACAGCAACCCCTATCTCGCCATGGCCGCCTCTTTGATATGCGGATATATTGGCATGGTCGACCGGATGGTGCCGCCCAAGCCGATCGCAGGCAGTGCCTATAACCGCGCACGGACATTGCCCCGCACGCTGGAAGGTGCGCTCGACCGCTTCTCGCACTGCAAGCCGGTGAAGCAGCTGCTGGGCGAAGACTTTTTTGAGATCTTCTACGCCATCAAGGAATGTGAGCTGTTCAACTACCAGTCGGTGATCAGTTCATGGGAGCGTGAGCATTTGTTGCTCCGCGTCTGATATGGGCCGAATTCCAAATCCGTTTGTCCCGAGCGCAGTCGAGGGACGTTGGTGCCACGTGTCTCGACGTCGCTCGACACGAACGGGATAGAGGGCTGTGTTCGACAATTACTATACGGCCTCCGCAAACCAGCCGCGCCAGCCGCAACCCTTAAGAGGCGAGACGGCCTGCGACGTCGTCATCATCGGCGGCGGGTTCACTGGCGTGGCCGCTGCCCTTGCCTGTGCGGAAAAGGGATTTTCGGTCATCCTGTTGGAAGCCGAAACCATCGGCTTTGGCGCATCAGGCCGCAATGGCGGGCAGCTCATCCCCGGCCTGCGCTGGTCGATGCGCGAGATGGAATCCGAATTTGGTGCGGCGCGCGCCAAGGCGATCTTTGACGTTGCATGGGGCGCACGTGACCTTGTGTGGGGCCGGGTCGCCCGCCACAAGATCGACTGTGATCTCACGTCCGGTCACTTAGAGGCGGCCTATAAGCCCGCGCATCTGGACGATATGGCGGCTGAGGCAGAATTGCTGGAAGCCCGCTTTGGCTACAAGACGGCCATCTTGGACCGCGCAGGCTTGGCCGAGCATATCCGCGCTGACGGCTATCATGGCGGGCTCTATGACCCACAAGGCGGCCATTTCCATCCGCTCAACTATGTTCTCGGGTTGGCAGGCGCCGCAGAGGACGCGGGCGTCCAAATCTTTGAAAATAGCCGCGTCGCAGAGGTGATCGATCAAGGCACAGTGACCGTGCGAACCGCGCAGGGCAGCGTCCGCGCGGCGCATGCCATCCTCGCCACCGATGCCTGGATGGACGAGATTGACGCCGGTCTTGCCCGCTTCACCATCCCGATCATGAACTACAATGTCGCGACCGCGCCAATCCCGAACGCCGACGCGCTGCTGCCCTCCAACGCCGCCGTCGCGGATAGCCGGTTCGTCCTCAACTATTTTCGCCTGTCCGCCGATAAGCGCCTGCTGTTCGGCGGCGGTGAGAAATATGTGCAGACGCCGCCGGCCGATATCGCCGGGTTCGTGCGCCGCCACATTGTCGAGGTGTTCCCGCAACTGGCGACGACGCCTATCGACTATCAATGGGGCGGCGCTGTTCCGGTGAGCATGAACCGGCTGCCGATCCTAGGGCGGCGCGGCAATGTGTTTCATGCCTTCGGGTTTTCAGGCCATGGCGCGCTGGTCACGACGCTGGCGGGGGAGCTGATCGCCGAGGCGCTGGCGGGGACGGCATCACGTTTTGACGTCATGGCGTCCTTGCCCAAACGGCCCTTTCCCGGCGGAAAATGGATGCGCCGTCCCTTGGCGACGCTTGGGCTTCTCTGGTACGCGCTCAAGGATCGTTTATGATTTCCGGCTGCCGGTCGTGAACGAGGGGAACGGGAAAGAACGATCATGATCGACCGCAACCGCATTGCCACCTGCCGTGCCGAAGAAGAAGCGCGTTTCATTGCTGCCAACCCCAAATCGGCGGACGCTGCGCTGGACCGCAAACGCGGCTGGCATCAGGGCGTGCCTTTCCATTGGATGCGCGATTGGCCGTCACCTTTTCCGCTGACCGCCAAGAGCGCGCACGGGTCCACGCTGACCACGCTTGATGGGCAGGTGCTCGACGATTTCTGTCTGGGCGATACAGCCTCGATGTTCGGCCATTCGCCCGAGCCACTCGCTCTCGCCCTTGCCCAACAAGTGCAGGAAGGGCTGAGCTACATGCTCCCGAGCCAAAAGGCCGCCGATGTCGGCCTGATGCTCGCCTCACGCTTCCACCACCCGCATTGGCAGCTGACGACGACCGCGTCAGAGGCCAACCGCGCCGCCATCCGCTGGGCACGCGGCATTACCGGGCGGGACAAGATCCTCATCTTCAACGGCTGCTACCATGGTGCGGTCGATGACGTCTTCGTCGACCTGCGCGATGGCGTGCCCGAAACGCGGCGCAGCCTTGTCGGCCAAGTGTGGGACGTCCGCGAGCATACCATCGCCATTGAGTTCAATGATGGCCGTGCGCTGGAAGCCGCGCTTGAGGCAGGCGATATCGCCGCCGTGCTCGCTGAGCCGGTGATGACCAATTGCGGCATGGTTCTGCCGCGCCCCGGCTTCCTTGCCCTCATGCGCGAAGCGACGGCGCGGACGGGCACTCTCCTCATCTGGGATGAGACGCACACCATCTCCTCCGGCCCCGGCGGCCATTCAGGCAGCTATGGACCGGCGGGCGACATGTTCGTCATCGGCAAATCCATCGGCGGCGGCGTGCCGTGCGCGGCGTTCGGCTTTTCGCATGAGGCCGCCACCCGGATGGAGGCCTATCGCGCCACCCTGCCACCCGGTCATTCGGGGATCGGCACGACGCTGTCTGCCAATGCGCTGGCGATCTCCGCAATGCACGCCATGCTCGACGATGTGATGTCGCCGCACGCCTATAGCCACATGCTCGGCCTTGCGCAGATGCTCGCTGGGCGCATTGAAGGCGTGATTGATCGGCACAATCTGCCCTGGCATGTGTCGAGCGTCGGTGCGCGGGTGGAGATCGTCTGTGCCCCCAAGCCGCCGTCCAATGGAACTGAAGCCCGCGCGGCAATGGACCATGATCTGGAAAGCCTGATCCACCTCATGCTCGTCAACCGCGGCACCTTGCTGGCGCCTTTCCACAATATGATGCTGGTCAGCCCCGTAACGACGGTGGAGCAGGTCGGCCGATTGGCGGACCATCTGGACGACGCGGTCTCAGCGCTGCTTTCCTGACGCCCGCGCAGCTATCGTCTTCCGCTTGGCAAGGGCAAGGTCGACGGCGTCCTGCGCTTTCTCCAAAAGCTTTGGCACATTGCGATGCTGATCTTTTGCCGCTGCTTCCAACGCTTCAAGGATCGCTGCACGGTGGAGCGGATCGCCCTTGAGCCGCGCCCCAAGCGAGGCCCCAACATCGAGATCGTTCAGATCCCCCAGATGCTCTTGCGCATCCGCCAGCCGGTCGAGCCGCAACCGGTCCAGCGTCTTGCGCGCCGGTTCGCGCGACAGGCTCGTGAAGAATTCCGTGGCATAGCGCAGCCGCTTCAGCCCGATACGGATACGGTGCCGCGCTTCGGGCGACAGATCGGCAAGGTGCTTCGATTTCCGGCGGAGTTTGCGCCGCCAGTTTTTCAAGAGCGCACGCGACGCCCTTTCCAGCGGCGCATCGTCCGGCTGTGGCCCACCAAGATGTTCGGCCCAATGGACGGTTCCGGCCAACAGATGCTGAAAAGACCCGCTCTGGATAAGGCGCACCACCGACGCATAGGCCTGCACCCGTTCTTCCGTGAGGGCGCGGCGCACATCGTCCCCTGTTTCGGTGTCGGGCCCTTTTCCGATCCGTGCGAGGATGACATCAAGATCCCGCGCGGTGCCCATCACCCCAATGGCGGCACCCCACTCTGCATCCAGCACCGGCGCATCGGCATCCTCCAGAATTTCATGGGCAAGGCGCAGCGCGACACGCAAGCGCCGCAGGGCAACCCGCATCTGATGCAGGCCTTCAGGCAGGCTGAAGATCACCAGCGCGTCGACATTGGCCAGAAACTGTCCAATGCTGCCCCACACAATTCGCCGCAGCGCAGCCCTTGTGCCGATATTGGCGGGCAAGCGGATGGGGCGCGCCTTGACCGCAACGGGCGGTGCCCCGTCTGCCAGCCGATAGCCGACGGCCGACTTGCTGGTGGTCGACCAATAAAACTCCGGCCCCAGCGGTAGCGCACGCACAAGCCCCAGCAGGTCCTTCAAACTGCCCGACAGCAGCTCCAGCTCCAGTTCACACACAGGGGCCGTCCGTCCCCCGGCGGTCACACGCCCCTCATCAAAGGCCAGTTCGATTTTGGAGCGGCCAAAGGCGACCGCCCGGACGTCCCGGTCCACAACGAGGCTGAAGGCAGGCTCTAGATCGGCGCCCTTGGCGGCCTTGATCACAAGGCGCGCGGCTTGGGACGGCAGGGCACCGAGATCAAGCTGCGGCCCGTCCAGCGGGGCGTTCCATTCCGGGCGGGAAATGGCCTTGCCTGTCGCCCCGCGCTTGACGGTTACCTCGCAGCTTTTGCCATCATTCCGAACACGCAAAGCCAGATGGGCGGCGGCCAGCCTTTGGTCAGGCGTATCATAATAGACGGTCGAGAAATGCCGTGCCCGACCTTCGCCTTGCAGCATGTCCATCGATCGCAGGTGCGCGAGCATGGCGGCGGATGCAGCCAGCTTCAGTTCGATCTCATGCCCGTCTGCCATAGCCCGGCGCCCATCTGTTTCAGACAGGGAGGGTAACACCCGACGGCACAGGACGCGACTCTGCATCCAGCGGTGGTGCGTGTCCGGCTTGACGGGGGCCCTGCACTCCCCGCACAAGGCCCTTATGACCAGCAAGACGTCCTCGCATCAGATCGCGCACCTTTCCGAAGCAGAAGCCTTTTTCAAGGCCCATCCGGAGGTTGACGCCATCGACATCATCTTCACCAATATGTGCGGCGTGCCGCGCGGCAAGCGGCTGCGCGCGCATGAGGTGCTGGGTGTTTACAAAGAAGGCCGCTTCCTGCCCGGCTCTGCCGTCATCGTTGATATTACCGGCCGCGACACCGAAGAAACAGGCCTCGTCTGGGAAGATGGCGATGCCGACCGGCGCATCCACCCCATCCCCGGGACGCTGGTGCCGACCCCATGGGCCGGGCCAAACGCCGCGCAGTTCCTGACCGGCTTTTATGAGCTGGACGGCACACCCAATGATCTTGACCCGCGCCATGTGCTGGGGCGCGTGATCGACCGGCTGGCCGGGCATGGCCTGACACCTGACGTTGCGGTGGAGCTGGAATTCTATCTGGTCGATGCCAAGCGCGGCAAAGATGGTCGCCCAACGCCGGCCCGCTCCCCCTCTTCAGGGGAAACGCCGCACGACATTCAGGTCTATGGCTTGGCCGAGATGGAAGACTTCCGGCCCTTTTTCGATGATCTTTATGCCTGTGCGGCCGCGCAGAATCTGCCGCTGGAAGCCGCCATTTCAGAATATGCGCCCGGCCAGTTTGAAATGACGCTGGCGCACAAGGCGGACGCGCTCCAAGCCTGTGACGATGCCATCATGCACAAACGCATGGTGAAGGCCATCGCGCAAAAGCATGGCATGGAAGCGACCTTCATGGCCAAGCCGTTTGAACATAGCGCCGGCAATGGCATGCACCTGCATGCCTCGATGCTCGACGCGTCGGGCAAGAACGCTTTTGCCAGCGAAGACCCGCAGGGGACGCCGCTCTTGCGTCACGCCATTGCCGGCATGCAGGCCACCATCGCTGATGCCTTTCTGATCTTTGCGCCCAACGCCAACAGCTACCGGCGTTTCAAGGCGAACAGCTATGCGCCGGTTGCCCCCACATGGGGCGTCAACAACCGCACCGTCAGCTTCCGCGTGACAGCAGGGCCACCGGCCAGCCGCCATGTCGAACACCGGATCGGTGGGGCGGATGCCAACCCTTATCTTGCGATGGCCGCTATGCTGGCAGGCATGTGCCACGGGATCGAGCACAAGCTGGACCCGGGCGCGCCTGTTGTCGGCAATGGCTATGAAGCGGTAACGACAGCGCCCCCCATGCCGACCAACTGGTTTGCCGCACTCGACCGGTTCAGCGGGTCAGAGGTGATGAAGGACCTGCTCGGCGCCCGATTTGTCGAGATGTTTGGCATCGTGAAGCAGACCGAGATGGAACGCTTCTTCGGGGCCGTGCCCGATCTTGATTACGCTTGGTATCTGCGGACGGCTTGAGGCCAACTTGGGGGACGTGCAGTGTCCCGAGATACTCCCCCGTCGGGGGAGGTGGCAGCCCACAGGGCTGACGGAGGGGGAGCCGGGCGCACGCTACACTGGTTAGCCGCGCATCTGGCCCCCAGCCCCCTCCACCGCTGCGCGGTCCCCCTCCCCCGGCGGGGGAGGATCAATAGTGCTCGCACTTGTCCCGCGCTCCATAGCGGGTAGAAACCGCGCCTCAGCGCTTCGGCGCGCCGGTCGCGAACAGGTTTTCAAGCACGCGCAGAATGGCGAGCATATGCATGGGATGTCTCTCATCTTTTTGATGTTTTGTGCGGCATGTCCGAAAAGAGGCACCGCCGTCAGAGCCTGAGATAGACGGTTTGCTGCCAATTCTCAATTCAAAGGTTAATTTTGCCTAAATTTCAGGCAAATTCGCAACGCTGCTGTTGAATCAGGCAGACCTTTTGATGCTTTGTGACGCCTGCGAGACACGCCGCGCATCATTATTCCCCGAAAAGCGGGCGGCATGCGATTCTGGCACGACACTTGCGAAGGGCTTCCTGACCAATTCCAAGGGGGTCCAATGAAACTGATCATCGCAATCATTAAACCGTTCAAGCTGGACGACGTTCGCGAAGCGCTCACCGCGCTTGGCGTGTCCGGCATGACGATCACCGAAGTCAAAGGCTTCGGCCGCCAAAAAGGCCAGACCGAGATTTATCGCGGAGCCGAATACTCGACCAACATGGTGCCCAAGGTAAAGGTGGAGGTCGCCTGCGACGACGCCATTGCTGACCGTGCGCTTGAGGCCATTCAGCAAGCCGCCAACACCGGCTCCATCGGTGATGGCAAGATCTTCATGCTCGAACTCAACGCGGCGGTCCGTATCCGCACGGGTGAGACGGGCGCGGTCGCACTCTAACGAAAAGCAGGGGACATATGACCAGACTCAACAAATGGATTGCAGGGGCCGCGACGATGCTCGCAACTGCCCCTGCCTTTGCGCAGGACGGGCCGATCAAGGCACCGACTGCTGAACAAATGGCCGGCATGGTCGACAAGGGCGACACCACCTGGATGCTCGTTTCGTCGGCGCTCGTGCTGCTCATGTCGATCCCGGCGCTCGCCTTGTTCTATGGTGGCCTTGTCCGCACGAAGAACATGCTGAGCCTCCTCATGCAGGTCTTCATGATCGTGTCGATCGCGGCCCTCGTCTGGGTCAGCTGGGGCTATACACTCGCCTTTACGAGCGGCACGCCCTTCATCGGCAGCCTGTCCAAATTGTTCCTTCAGGGCGTTGATGCGACCACGGTTGCGGCGACCTTCTCGAACAATGTCTATATTCCGGAATATGCGTTTGTTGTGTTCCAGATGACCTTTGCCTGCATCACCCCGGCGCTGATCGTCGGTGCGTTTGCGGAGCGCGTGAAGTTTGCGCCGCTGATGCTGTTCGTGGTCGCCTGGCTGACGGTCGTTTACTTCCCGATTGCGCACATGGTTTGGTATTGGGCTGGCCCAGACTTCCTCGTCGATGCACCTGCTGACATGGGCTATCTGTGGGGCATGGGCGCACTGGACTTTGCCGGTGGCACCGTGGTTCACATCAACGCCGGGATCGCTGGCCTTGTTGGCTGCATCATGATCGGCAAGCGCATCGGCTATGGCAAGGAAGCCACACCGCCGCACTCGCTCACCATGACGATGATCGGCGCCTCGCTTCTGTGGGTGGGCTGGTTCGGCTTCAACGCCGGCTCCAACCTTGAAGCCAACGGCCTTGCTGCCCTTGCCTTCATCAACACCTTCGTCGCCACGGCTGCTGCCGCTGTCGCCTGGGCGCTGGTTGAACAGATCCACCACGGTCGTCCGTCGCTCCTCGGCGCTGTGACGGGTGCGGTTGCGGGTCTTGTCGCCATCACCCCGGCTTCGGGCTTTGCAGCCCCGATGACGTCGATCCTCCTCGGCCTCGTCGTCTCGCCGGTCTGCTACCTGTTCGTCGCGGTTGTGAAGAACAAGCTGAAGTATGACGACACGCTCGACGTGTTCGGCGTGCACTGCGTCGGCGGTATCGTCGGTGCTCTCGCGACAGGCATTGTGGCTGACCCGGCTTTGGGCGGTCAGGGCTGGATCGACTACACCGTCTTCCCGGCTGTCGCTGGCGAATACGACATGGCCGGACAGGTCATCACTCAGGCCAAGGCCGTCATCCTGACGCTGCTTTGGTCGGGGATTGGCTCTGCTGTCCTCTTCTTCATCCTCGACAAGACCATCGGTCTCCGCCCGTCGGAAGACGCCGAACGCGAAGGTCTCGATCTGTCGAGCCACGGGGAACGTGCCTACAACTACTAAGGCCACCCGTTACCAAGCTTGGGGGTCCGTCCCGCTCCTCTCCTGAAAAGGGAAGGACCCCCTCCCCAGGTTCCTCCTGCGAACCTTACTGGGCCGGCAAGGAAACTTGCCGGCCTCTCTTTTTGCCCAAAATTTGTGCAGCGCAACATTTCGGGTGTGTTGCCAACAACTTGTGACTTGCCGGACACGCCATCCCGAAAATGCCGCCGTCTATTGCGAAGGGGATTGGCAATATGACAATTTTAAGGCATTAGCCGCTTCAAGCGGTCAAGCCGCAAGAAATACAAAGCTCCGCGGGAGAGGAGAAAAAGGGTCGCCGGGGTTTCCCCGCGACCCTTTTTAATGCCTGCAAGACGGGCAATCCCGATCAGTTTAGCCGAAGACCGAACCATAAGGTGCGCGGTGCCGCGCGTTCGATGACGCCGCTCGCGCTGATCGCCGTTTCGACGCGGGCGTTGGTCACATTTTCGCCGCGCACAAACAGCGACATCCGATCCGTCACCGGAACCACGGCGACCGCATCCAGCGTCAACGCTTCATTCAGACGGCGGCTGTTTGAATCATCTTCAAACTGGGCAGAGACATAGCGCAGCGTTGTCGACAGGCCCCGCCAGCCCAACGTCCCGCTCGCGGTGTGTGCAGGCACCTGCGCCGGACGCAGACCATCCAGCACCGCTGCCCTGCCCGATCCGCTGATGCGGGCATCGCTATAGGCATAGCTCGCCGCCAGCCGCCAATCGCCGCGCTCAATCCGGGCGTCCAGTTCCACGCCGTTGCTGCGAACAGCATCAATGTTCACGCGCTGGCGGTAAGCCCCGGCGACAAAGCCGACACCGGGAAAGGTGCCGGGCCCTTGCGCGAGCGTGACGTTGCCGATGGCGTCGGTCAGCTTGTTGGTAAAGGCCGTCGCGCGGAGCGACACGCCCTCAGCAGGCGTCAGGTCGATGCCAAGTTCGGCCCCCTTCATCCGTTCAGGCGCTAGTGCCGGATTGGCCGCCGTGGCATCCGCCCCCACGCGGAACGGGCGGTAAAGTTCATTGAGCGTCGGCAGACGCCAGCCGAGATAGGCCGCCGCCCGAAGCGTGATGATGCCCGCCTCATAGGCAAGCCCCGCCCGCGCCGTCGGTTCCCAGCCCTGCCGGTCCGGCGCCAGTTCGTTGCGGATGCTGGCCCCTGTCGCCAGCGTGCGTTCGACCAGGCGGCCATCGCGGATCCACCAGCGGTCAGCGCGCACGCCACCGGTCAGCGTCAGCGCCTCCAGCTTGGCGGAGAGCTCGGCAAAGGCGCCTGCTGTATCGCTCTGCCCACCGGCCTCGCGGATGCGCGTGGGCTTGCCTGCGACATAGGTGAACAGCTCGTTGGTCTCCCCCGTCGTCCGGCGGACATCAGCACCCAGCCGCAGCTCAACCGCTTCCCCAAGCGGCGGGCGGATTTCCAGTCGCCCGCCAAGCCCCGTTGACGGAACATTATACTGATCGACCGACTGGGTAACGGTCGTCCGCGTTGCATCGACCGCCACCGCACGGCTCGTGAACTTACGCATCTGGACATAGCCCAGCGCCTGCACACCCCAGCGCCCCTTATGGACCAACCGGACGCTGGCATCTGCGCCGTCCCCACCATTTTCGGACAGGATCGTCCCGCGTTCCCGCCGGTCGGTAAAGCCCATGACAGACGCCTGAAGCTCCGTCTGCGCATCCAGAGATGCGACGCCACGTGCCGTCAGTGTCGCCTGCTCATAGGGGGCTGCAATGTCTGCGGTGCCGCGTCGAGCGGCCACGATGGGGATGAAGCCGTCACCCCGCGCATAGGTCGCAGAGAGAAAGCCAAAGCCTTGGCCAAGCTTGCCGGACAGCATCGCGCTGCCGTCAACGCTCGCGCGGCTGCCATAGGCCATGCTGCCGCTGAGCCCCTGACCCGAACCGACGCTTTCCATCTCAATGGTGCCTGCCAACGCCCCCGACCCATAAGTGCCGGACCCACCTCCACGCGTCACGCGGACGCTGCCAAGGCGTTCAGGCGCATAGGCCGGCCAGGTGATCCAGCCGCCAAAGGGGTCGCTCTGCGGCACACCATCGAGCACCAGCAAGGCGCGGCTCGACGCATTGCCACCAAGGCCCCGCAAGGTCGCGCCCTGGCTGGTCGCATTGGCCGAGCGTGCGTCGCTGCGCCGGAACTGGGTGAGCCCCGCCACATCACGCAAGACATCCTCGATCCGGCCGGATGCCGTCGCGACGATCCGGTCGCGGTCGACCACGGCAACGTCATACGCGCTTTCACCGATGGAGGCGGGCAGCGGCTGGCCAGTGACGACGATCTCCTCCTCCGCAAACACAGGCGTGGCAAAGAGAAGGGCGGCAGAAGCAAGCAGACGTGGTTTCATGGCCTGCATGTGGCAGTGCCAGCCGCAACATTAAAGGGGCAAGGTGGCGCTTTTCTATCCCGGCCAGCGATCATGGACCGGAAGATCGGTCGGCAGGCGGTGCCAATCTTCGGCATCGCTCGCAAAGGCCGCGAACTCAGCGCCGCCAAAATCATCCTGATTGTCGAGGCTTCCAGCCTTGAGGATGACGCCCTGAGGGAACCCCGGCGCGCGGGTGAAAAGGTGTGTGCCGCAGTTCGGGCAGAATTCCCGCGTCACAGCGCCGTCAATGTCTTGGCGGGTGAAGCCCTTCACCTCGCCCTTGGTCACTGCAAAGCCCTCATTGAGCACGGCCATGCCAATGACCGGTCCACCGCCGGAGATGTAGCGGCATTCGCGGCAATAGCATTCAAACTTCATGAAGCCCGGCCCTTCGGCCTGATAGTGCACATCCCCGCAATAGCAGCGTCCGGTGATCGTCATGAGAGTCTCCTGTCAGTCATAGCGCGTCGGCCTCACGGCGTCAGGACGGGCACGGGCGAACGGCTCCAATGCGGTTGCCCGCGCATCAATGGCGACGAGTGTCGGGAAAGCCTCCAGCGGCGTTGCAACGCGCCGCGCATTGGCCATTTGCGGCACAAGGAAGACGTCCGCCAAGCCCGGTGCATCGCCGGACAGGAAAGGCTGACCCGCCTCTGCCATCGCCTCAAGGGCCGTGAAGCCTTCGATAATCCAATGGCGTGCCCATTGGTCGATGGCGTCCTGCGCCTGCCCAAGCTCGTTCTTCAGATACTTCAGGATGCGCAAATTGTTGATCGGATGGATGTCGGCCGCGATGACCATCACTTTAGCGAGTTCGGCCGCCCGCGCTGCGGGTTCGGCCGGGATCAGCCGGGGCTCCTCATAGGTCGCGTCCAGCCAGTCGATGATCGCAAGGCTCTGCGTCAGCCGCAGCTCGCCGACCTCCAGCATCGGCACCAACCCTTGCGGATTGCGCGCCACATAGTCGGGGGCGCGCTGTTCACCATGGAGCAGGCTCGTATCAATGGCCTCATAGGCCACGCCCTTGAGATTAAGCGCAATCCGCACGCGATAGGCCGCGGACGACCGCCAATAATCATAGAGCCTGATGGTCATGGCATCTCTCTGATCCATTGGCTGACCAAGGCGACGCCTTCTTCATGCGTCATAGACCGGCTCAGTTCCGGCATGGCGATACCAGGCTCCGTGCTCGCCATCCGCGCGACGAGATAGGACGCCGCAGGGTTCCCCGGCTTGATCGCAAAATCGAGCCCGACACTGCCGCGCCCTGCCGCTGTCGGGCGCTTGCCGATGCCAAGGTTGGTGTCAGCCGGCTGGTCCCAATCAAGCCAAAGACCGGACGTGTCCGCCGGACCCGCCTTGTTGTGGCAATGGCCGCAATTGGCATCCAAATAAGCCCGCGCGCGCAAGGCGACCGTTCCGCTTTCAGGCTTGTCCCAAACCGGCATGGGCCGGACGGCCTGTGTCTTGCCGCTGAGCAACCCTGCATGTGCCAGCGCCTGCAGCTGATGCCCGTCATCCAGATTGCGGACCTTGGGGCCAATCGGCGTCATGGCAGCGCCCGACAGATGGCAGCCCTTGCACTGGTTGGCATTGGGCACGGCATAGCTGATGGTTCGCGTCTGCCCGTCCAAATGCGTCCAGCTGACGTCCATGCGCTGGCCTGCGCGTTTCAGCGTCGCTTCCGTCCCGTCGGCATTCCAGACATAGGGCAGGGCGACCCAGCCGCTGGCGCGGTGAATGAGCAGACGCGTTTCAAGGATGCGCAGATCCTTGTCGGGCGCGCGCATGTCGGTGGGATAGCCGAAGCTTTTGATGAGGACGGTGCCGACCGGGAAATCCAGTAGCCCATCGCCTGTTGCTTTCGCCTTCTTGCCCTTGGGCAGGTGCATGAAGCGGAACTTCATCGAATAATCGGAGAAGAGCGGGGTGTTGAGATGATAGGGGACGACACCCGGCGCGGGCGTCTTCCCATCCACCAGCAGACCAAAATCCTGCAACCTTGGCGGCAGCGCGTCGCTCAGGATCAACGCTTCGTCGACCTGAGGTGACGGGCTGGCGCTGACCAGCCCCACCCACGCAGCGGCCATCACGACCGCCCGCTTCACTTGGCCGCGGCCTCCATGGCTGCCGGCATGAGGATGGTCGGCAGGTCTTTGGCAGGCGGCGTGGACGGCGGGGCATAAGCGGCCGGTTGCGCCAGAGAGATAGCCGCCCCTTGCGCGGGCAGATTGAGCGACACGGTCAACACGGCGTCCTTGAGATGCACATTGGCGGCTGCACCACCGACACCGTCCCATAGCACCGAGGGGAACGACCCCCCAAGTGCGGCGGCAAGTTCAGCGCCACCCGGAAAGGCGGGTGCCCATCCGGCACGGCCATGCTGATTGTCCCGCACGACGATGTTGCGCGCGCTAGGATCATAATTCTTGTCGTTAAACGCCGTCTGATAGGCGACGATCATGACGTTGGTCGTGCCATTTTCGCCAAGGACATTGTTGAACACATGGACGTCGCGATTGGCCATCACCATCACGCCGGTGCCGGTCGGCACGCTGGCGACAATATTGCCTTTGGGCGCGAAATTGGGCGTGTCATTCTTTTCCACACGGTTGGAAAAGACGCGGATGGAATGCCCGCCCTGCTGCGGCAGATTGGGAAGATCGAACACAAGGATACCTCCCGTATTGTGCATCGCGAGGTTGGAATGCACGTCGGCGCTGTAGCTGTTCTCAATCTCGATTCCGGCGACATTGTACATCGCAGTGGAGTTGCGGACGATGATGTTCTTGGACTGGCCGACATAGATGCCGGCGTCTGACGCGCCTTTGACGACCGCGCCGTCGATCAGCACATCGGTCGATTCGACCGGGTAAAGACCGTAGGCGCCATTGGTTTCCTTGGGGCCGCCGGTCCATTCGACGCGGACATTGCGATAGACGATGCGGTCTGCGCCCTTGGACTTGATGCCGTCGCCGCGTGAATCTTCCACGGCAAAGTCGCGCAGGACCACGTCATCCGAGGTCACGAGCAGGCCTTCGCCTGCGCCCTTTTGGCCTTTAAAACTGAGGATGGTGGCCGCTGGCCCGGCGCCCCTAACGGTCACACCGTTCACATCGAGCGACAGGCCATCGGTCAGGTCAAACCGCCCCGCGCCGATGTCGACAATGTCGCCGGGTTTCGCCTCAATCAGGGCGGCCTGCAGCCGTTCCTGTGCTCCATCGCCCGGTTCGACACGAAAAGTGCCCGCCTGAACGTGCGCAGTAGCCATTAAGGCTATGACTGCGGCTTGCATCGCTCTCCATTTCATGGCGTATTCATCGCACTGACATAGGTGTAAGCCAAGAAGAAAACTGTGTTGAGGAGTATATCGATGCGTCTTGCCCCATTCATCATTGCCTGTGCCGCGCTGGCAGCACCGTCTTTTGCCGCCGTTCCTGTTGCCGGGCGCTATTACACCGATGGCAAGGACAGCATTGTCCTCATCGGACCATGCGGCCCCGTCGTCTGCGGAAAGATCGCCAAGATCATCAAAGGGCCGCCGGGGGGTAGTCGCGCGCTCGACACCAACAACCCTGACCCGAACCTGCGGTCCCGCCCGATTGAGGGTCTTGTCATCCTGTCCAACTTCAAGGACGCCGGTGGCGAATGGGAAGGCAAGATTTACGATCCGCGCGCGGGCAAGACCTATCGCTCCACCATGGTCAAGCAGGCCGACGGCTCTTTGAAGGTGAAAGGCTGTGTTGGCCCCTTCTGCAAGGCCGTGAAGTTCACACCCGCCCCATAAGGCGGCCTATTTCTTCAACCCGATCTCGATCAGCCGCTGGACGAGAAAATCGTTCGCGGTGATCGGGTCTGGGTAGAGATTGGGATGATCCCCATCCACGCAGCTCGGCAGCGTTTCGATGAGAACATCGGACGCCAGATGCAGGAAGAAGGGCATCGAATAGCGCGGAATGTGACGCCGCTCCGGCGGCGGGTTGAGCACGCGGTGGATGGTCGCGGGCAGATGATTATTGGTCAGTCGTTCCAGCATGTCCCCGGAATTGATGACCATTGCGCCCTCAGGCGGCGTGATTGACAGCCAATCGCCCTGGCGGGTGAGCAGTTGCAGCCCGCCCTCTTCGGCCCCCAGCAACAGCGTGATCAGATTGATATCGCCATGCGCGCCTGCACGAATGCCCGGCGCGTCCTTGGGGATGGGCGGATAATGCAAGAGCCGCATGACGGAATTGCCATAAGCGACGGCGGGATCAAACCAGTCGGGCGCAAGGCCGAGATAGCGGGCGATGGCCGACAGCAGCCGGTTGCCGGCCGCGTCAAACGCCGCATACATCGCTTCAAACGTGGGGCGGAATTCCGGCAGTTCGGCGGGCCAGATATCGTCGGGCATATGGTCGCGGAAGCGGTGTCCGGGCGGCAGATCCCGCCCGACATGCCAGAATTCCTTCAGGTCCACATGGTCGGCATCCTTGGCGATTTCCGTGCCAAAGGGCGTGTAGCCCCGCTGCCCCGCCAGCTCCGATGTGTAATAGGACCGCTTCACCTCTTCGGGCAGTTCAAACAACAGCCGTGTCTGTTCCCACGCCTTGTCGATTAGCGCGCGGTCCACGCCGTGATCGGTGATGACCGCAAAGCCGAATGCACGAAATGAGTCCCCAAAGGCTTGGGCAAAGCCTTCAGGATCACGGTCTTGCGAAGCCAAGGAGAGGGTCGGCAGGTTCTTGAGCGTTTCGGTCATGCCGACCGTTTACTCAGGTTGCAGGCGTTGCGCATTTGATTTCTGCGCAACGCCGAATGGAGAGATTTACTCGCCGCCGGCCGAGACCAGCTTCAGCTCGCCAGATTGCGCCGCCTTTTGCGACAGGCGGCCGTCAACGCGCGCGCCGGTTTCAATTGAGATGCTCTCATAAGAGACGTCGCCCGCTATGCGCGCAGCCCGTTCAATGACGAGTTCGGTCGCAACAATCGCGCCTTCGACAGCGCCTGCGATGGTCGCGCGCTGGGCAAGCACATTGCCCTTCACCTGGCCCGAAGCGCCAACCGTCAACGCGGCACAGGCAATGTCGCCCTGCACGGCGCCATCCAGATGGAGATCGCCCGATGCGCTGATATTGCCGGTGATGGAAACTTCTGCACCGATGAACGACATGCTGCCGCCTGTGCGCGGTGCCGCGTCTGATTTGCTACCCCATGCCATCGCTTCTTTACTCCTGCGATTGTGTCTCTTGCCGCAGATGTAGGACGGGGCGGGGCGATTCGCCAAATCTTGCGCATTTTCAGGCAATTACCGCCTCATTGCCCGTTTGGCCCTTGCGCCGCCTAAAGGATCCCACCGCCAATCGACAGGCGGATCAGGCCAATGACGATCACCACGATATTGAGGTTGCGGCCCGCCGTCTTGTCCGACGTGGCGCCGATCCCCAGACCAATCACCGCCAACGGAATGATCGCCCAATTCGCCCAACCCAAAAGCGGGAAGAAGGCGATGGCGGCAAGGATCAAGGCGACAAAGCCGATCAGCAGGGAAATGAGATTGCGCATGGCATGAATGTGCGCAGCCCAGCGCTTGATTGCAAGGGGAACCGGCTTGACGCCACCTTGTGCAAGTGTATTATTTTAACAATACAGCTAGGAGACTTTCCATGCGTTCCCCTCTTTTGCTTCTCCCGCTCGTCATTGGCCTTGCCGCCTGTGAGTCGCAATCATCGGCAGATGGCGCGGATGGAAATGCCAGCGGCACCAACATCAATGTTGCGGCGAAGGGAGAGAAAGGCGAGGACATCCGCATAACGGCGGATGGCGATACGGGCAAAGTCTCCGTCAATTTGCCGGGCTTTGATGCCAATGTCCGTCTGCCCAAGGTCATGCTGCAGGACAGCAATTTCGATATTGACGGTGTGAAGCTGTATCCGGGGTCCACTGTCGCCAGCATCAATGTGCAGGGCGATACGTCCGGTGCGGGGGATAAGAGCCGCGTCCAGATCATCTACACAGCGCCAGCCGAACCTAAACCGGTGCGCGACTGGTTCGTCAAAGCCTTTGCCGAAAAGGCTGTAGAGGCCAAGGTTTCGGGCGAATCACTCATCGGCACATCGAAGGACGGCACGCCCTTCACGATGACATTTGCCCCCGGAAAAGGCGGCTCAACGACCGGAATTGTGGTTCTGGACGCCAAAAACCCCGCCTGAGTGCTGCGTTAACTCCGAATCCGGGCGCGTTTACCCATATTTTCCGCGCATCCGCAGCGTTAGCGGCTGCATAACCATCTCCTGCTAAGGAGTTTGCTATGCGACGCGTTCTTTCCTCTCTGCTTCTCGGGATCAGCCTGTTGGGCGTTTCTGCGTGCGGCAATGACACGCCGACGGATGCCAAGGCGGACAAGCTGGATGAACGGCTGCTCGGCAAGGGCAATGCCGATCCCGTCCTGACGACTGCATTGGAAGACCAGATCATGGTCGATCCTTCGCTGGCCAACATGGCGAACCGCAATGCGGTCAAGCCCGCCGACGCGCCTATGACGGCACCGGTGCCGGTTGAAACGACCGGGCCAAGTGCTGCGGCCGAACGCCCGGCCAATCCGACATTGGGGCAGATCGCGGCCAATCAGGCGACGGCAGCCCGCGACAAGTTCACCGGCTGCGGGCTTGATGTCGATTATTCGATGCAATGGGCCAACCGTATTCCGGCCGATGTCCCGCTCTACCCGCGGGCGCGGGTGGATGAAGCCGCCGGGTCCAACATGCCGGGCTGCAAGCTGCGCGCCATCACCTTCACCACACCGGCCCCGCAACGCGCGGTGATCGACTTCTACATCGGCCAAACCAAACGCAGCGGCTTTGCTTCCTCAACACAGGTGAAAGGGCGCGAAACCTTGGTCGGCGGCACACGCGGCGATGGTGCGGCTTATTATGTGATACTGACGCCTGCCGAAGCCGGTGGCACGATCGTCGATCTGGTGCTCAACAACGGCGTGTAAGTGCGGCACAGGACTTTTGGGGCCTGATGCCATTTGATGTATAAGGCCTGTTCCGTTGCAGCGGTGGGGCTGATGATGCGCAATTTCAAACAAGTCGATGTGTTCACGAGCCGACCATTGTTCGGCAATCCGGTCGCGGTCGTCCTTGACGCCGATGGGCTGAGCGATGCCGACATGCAGCAGTTCGCCAACTGGACGAACCTGTCCGAAACAACCTTTGTCCTGCCGCCGGAAAGCACCGCCGCCAGCTACCGCGTCCGCATTTTTACGCCGCGGGCCGAGCTGCCCTTTGCCGGCCACCCGACATTGGGCACAGCCCATGCGGTGCTTGAGGCAGGCGTCGCTCAGTCGCGCAATGGCAAGCTGGTTCAGGAATGTGCGGTCGGACTGGTGGAGGTCACCGTGGGCGACACCGGATTGTCCTTCCGCCTGCCGCGCTATGTGGCAACGCCTGCCGAAGACGCCGACACGATCATAGCGGCCATTGGCGGCGCTTCGGTGGTCACTGGATTACCGCAAGTGCTGGATGTCGGCCCGCGCTGGGTGATTGCCGAAATGACCTCGCTGGATGCTGTCGCCCATCTGGACCCGGATCTGACAGCGCTGGCCGCTTATGACCGGCGACATGGCACAACAGGCCTGACCGTCTTTGCCTGTGGTGCAGAGGGTACGCTGGTCCGCTCCTTCGCCCCGGCGGATGGCATTGCCGAAGACCCCGTCTGCGGCAGCGGCAATGGCGCTGTTGCCGCCTACCGCCTGCTTGCCGGGCAGATTGGCGAAGGGGACCGCTATATTGCCGCGCAGGGGCAGCAGATCGGACGCGACGGCTATGTCCACATCCGCGTAGACGGCAAAGACATCCATGTCGGCGGCCAATGCGTGACCTGCATCACCGGAACGCTCGCCCTGTAGCGCTTGGCGCCAAGTGCGGCTAAGGCAACAAGATGCATCCATTAATTCCTGTTATGGCCGGAGGCGCGATTGGCGCTGCGGCACGCTATCTGGCCGTTGCCGCCCTTGGCTGGCGCGGCGGTTGGCCGCTTGGTACCTTTGCCGTCAATCTTGTCGGGGGTTTCCTGATGGGGCTGCTCGCCGCATTCGTCCTAAAGGGCGCCGCATCGGAGACGACCCGCCTGTTTGTCGGCGTCGGCATCCTTGGCGGCTTCACGACCTTTTCCGCATTCAGCCTTGAAGGCTTTCAAATGATAGAACGCGGTCAATGGGGCATGGCGGCGCTTTATGCCGGTGCCTCTGTTGTCGGATCGATTGCCGCCCTTGCGGTGGGCTTCGGGCTGGTGCGCGCATGACCGATCAGGTTCGCCAATTCACCGTCGATGCCGAAGATGACGGCATCCGTCTGGACCGCTGGTTCAAGCGCCATCTGCCTGATGCCAGCTTCAACGCCGTATCGCGTTGGGCCCGCACCGGCCAGATCCGCGTCGATGGCAAGCGTGCGACACCGGGAGACCGGATCGAATCCGGCCAGCAAATCCGCGTCCCCCCGGCAGACCCTGTCACCGTCGCTAAGACAGCGGCCAAGCCCAAGAAGGAACGCCCGCGGCTGAGCGACGATCAGGAGGCCTTTGCCGATAGCCTTGTCATCTACCGCGATAAATCCGCGCTGGTGCTCAACAAGCCGCCGGGCCTTGCCACACAGGGCGGCACCAAAACGACCGAGCATGTCGATGGCCTGCTCGACGGGCTTTGGTTTGATGGAGAACAGCGGCCCAAGCTGGTGCACCGTCTGGACAAGGACACATCTGGCGTCCTGCTGGTCGCCCGGACCGCACGAGCAGCCGCGTCCTTTTCCAAAAGCTTTTCCAGCCGCACCGCGCGCAAAGTCTATTGGGCGATCATCGTCGGCGTGCCCTCCATCGAAGATGGCATGATCGATCTGCCGCTTGCAAAGCAGCCGGGCTCCGGTGGCGAGAAGATGCAGGTCGATCAAAAGGAAGGCGCGCCTGCGCGCACCCGTTACCGCGTCATTGACCGCGCCGGGAACAGCGCCGCCTGGGTCGAACTGCAGCCTTATACCGGACGCACCCACCAGTTGCGCGTCCATATGGCTGCCATTGGTCACCCGATTGTCGGCGATGGCAAATATGGCGGACGCGAGGCATTTCTCACCGGCACGATCAGCCGCAAAATGCACCTTCATGCCCGTCGGCTGCGCGTCGACAGCCCCGAGGGCGGGCAGGTGGATGTCTTTGCCGATCTGCCCCAACACTTCATCGACACCATCGCCAATCTGGGCTTCACGCAGGAAGATGGCGATGCGCTGACGCTCGATGAAACGAAGTTTGGCGAAACGCCCGAAGGCAAGAAGCGGGTCGTTGCCCAAAAGGCCAAGGCCGCCCGCAAGGAACGCAAGGGCGAACGGCGCGGCCGCGCCGTCGCGAACGCGGAACGTCCGGCCAGTAAAGGTGCGAGCAAGGGTCCAAGCAAAGGCCGGGGTGAAAGCCGAAGCGAAGGCCGAGGCGAAGGAAAACCCGCCCGCCCTGCCGCCAAAGGCCGCAGCGATGCGCATTCCCCCGGCAAGCCTGCCCGCTCTCCGGCCCGCGGATCTACACGCGCTCCGGCACGCGGCAAGCCCTCCGGTCCGGCCCGCCCGAAAAAGACATAACCGATGCACCCTTTTCCGCAATGACCGGCCCCTCCATCAATCGGCTCGCATTGTTTGATTGCGACGGGACCCTCGTCGACAGCCAGCATAACATCGTCATGTGCATGAATGACGCTTTTGGCAGAGCGGGCCTCGCCGCGCCGGACCGGGAGGCAACCAAGCGTATCGTTGGCCTCAGCCTGCTGCCCGCCATGCAGGCGCTATTGCCCGATGCGGACCACGCCCTGCACGTTCAGCTGGCTGAAGACTATAAAACCGCCTTTCACCGCCTGCGCCATGACGGGTTGGTCGAAGAGCCTTTGTTCAATGGCATTGCCGAGGCACTGGACGCGCTGGAGGCGGAGGGCTGGCTGCTTGGCGTCGCCACCGGCAAATCGGATCGCGGGCTTGATCTGTGCCTCAAACATCACGGCCTGCGCCACCGGTTCGTCACGCTGCAGACCGCCGACCGCCACCCGTCCAAGCCACACCCGTCGATGGTGCATGAAGCCATGGCCGATGCAGGGGCAACGCCCGCCACAACCGTCATGATCGGAGATACCAGCTTCGACATGGCCATGGGTGTCGCGGCGGGCGCACGATCCCTGGGCGTCGATTGGGGCTATCACGGCGTTGATGATCTGCTGGATGCAGGTGCATTCCACATCGCGTCACACCCGGCGCATATCTTGGAGGTTTTGCGATGAGCCCGGAAGAAGAACTGGCCCGCACACGCTTTGGCATCCTCAATCTCGTGCGCTTCTCAGGCGTCGCACTTGTCTTTGCAGGGATCGCCAATGTCGCGGGGAAGCTGCTGCCCGATCTCGCCCCCTGGTTTGGCTATATCCTTGTCTTTCTCGGGATTTTTGAATTCTACACGCTGCCCGTCCTGCTCAAGCGGCATTGGACAGGGCCGAAAAAATGAAGCGCTTTTACAAGGACGTCGTCGTCTCTGAAGACAGGGGCATCCTGCTCGACGGGCGTCCGGTCAAAACACCGGCCCGCGCTGCACTCCTTCTGCCCAATGACGCGCTGGCCAACGCCGTCGCCGAAGAATGGCGCGAGCAGGGCGAAGATATCGACCCCCATTCCATGCCCTTTACCGGCCTTGCCAATGCCGCGATTGACCATGTGGCCGCCAACACCCACGCGTTTGCCGCAGGCCTTGCCCAATATGGCGAAACCGAGTTGCTCTGCTATCGCGCCGAAAGCCCGCCGGAACTGATCGCGCGTCAGACCGAGCGGTGGGACCCGCTGCTCGATTGGGCCAAGGCGCAGTATGACGTCTCCTTCATCTGCGTCGCGGGGATCATGCACCAACCTCAGCCCATGGCGACGCTGCTCCGTCTCGGCGATGCAATCGCTGCTGCAAACCCCTTCGCGCTCGCGGCGCTTTCCCCGATTGTCACGATTGGCGGATCGCTCGTTCTGGCGCTTGGCGT
>JBBATS010000016.1:50075-52211 GCA_040398625.1 Chakrabartia sp.
CGGCGCTTTCCCCGATTGTCACGATTGGCGGATCGCTCGTTCTGGCGCTTGGCGTTTATGAGGAGGCCGTGCTGCCCCATGACGCCTTTGACCTCGCCCATCTCGATGAGCTTTGGCAGGCGGAACTCTGGGGAGAGGACGATTTCGCGCTGGCGACCCGCGCGGCACACCGACGCGACTTTATCGCGGCCTGCCAGTTCCTCGAATTGCTGCGGGCAGCTTAGTCCTTCACCGACTTGGTCAAGCCGCGAACAAAGCCGATCAGACCCGTCTGGCGGCTGCGCTTGAGGCGTTCGGCATCGAGGATCGTTTTGACGTGGCGGAAGCAGGCGTCTGCATCGTCATTGACCAGCACATAGTCATAGCCATCCCAGTGGCTGATTTCTGCACTGGCGCGCGACATGCGGCCTTCAATGACTTCGTTGCTATCTGTCCCGCGTGAGCGCAGGCGGCGTTCCAGTTCGTCCATCGACGGCGGGAAGATGAAGACACGGATGACGTCGCCGCCAGCCTGCTGATACAGCTGCTGCGCGCCCTGCCAGTCGATATCGAACAGCACGTCCCGCCCTTCGGACAGCGCCTTTTCAACGGGCCCGCGCGGCGTGCCATAACGGTTGCCAAAGACATGCGCCCATTCGAGAAACTCGTTCTGGGCAACCATTTCCCGAAACTGGTCGAGATTGACGAAGTGATAGTCCTTGCCATCCACTTCACCGGGCCGCGGCGGGCGTGTCGTGGCCGATACGGACATCTCCAGCCCGGGATCAGATGCCAGAAGCTTGCGCGAGATTGTCGATTTCCCCGCACCCGAGGGCGAGGACACGATGAAGAGGATGCCGCGCCGCTTGAATTTATGCGGGTCTTTTTGATCGGAATGGGCCATGGCCGCTCTTGCAACGCACGGGCGCGCGCGTCAATCGCCCGAACGTGCCTGATCGGGGCCAAGCATCGTCTCGGGCCGGACGACGCGGTCAAAAGTATCGGCATCAACCAGCCCCAATTCCAGCGCAGCCTCCCGCAGCGTCGACCCGCTTTCATGCGCGTGCTTGGCGATCTTGGCCGCGTTATCATAACCGATTTCGGGCGCGAGTGCCGTCACTAGCATCAGCGAACGCGACACGAGTTCAGCGATGCGGGGCTCATTGGCGTCGAGCCCGTCGATACAATGTTCGGCAAAAGCCTCCATGCCTGTTGAGAGCAGGTCAATAGAGCGCAGCAGGTTCGCGCCGATCAACGGTTTGAACACGTTGAGTTCCAGATGCCCCTGCAGCCCGCCAACCGTAATCGCCTGATGATTGCCGATGACTTGCGCGGCGACCATCGTCAGCATTTCGCACTGCGTCGGGTTCACTTTGCCGGGCATGATCGAGCTGCCGGGTTCATTCTCCGGCAGCAGCAATTCGCCGAGCCCTGCGCGCGGGCCGGACCCCATCAGCCGGATGTCATTGGCAATCTTGGTCAGCGAGACAGCCAGCGCGTTGAGCATCCCGGAAAAGGCGACGGCGCCGTCATGGCTCGCCAGAGCCTCAAACTTGTTGCGGGCCGGTTCAAAGGCGATGCCGGTGTCGCGGGATAACGCAGCGGCCATCGCCATATCAAAACCTTCCGGCGCGTTGAGCCCCGTGCCAACTGCCGTCCCGCCCTGCGCGAGCTTCTGGATATTGTGGACAACAGCACCCGCGATGCGCGCACGCGCCGCGATGAGCTGCGCGACATAGCCTGAAAACTCCTGCCCCAGGGTCAACGGCGTTGCATCCATCAAATGCGTCCGGCCAATCTTGATGATCTTCCCAAACTGCGCGGCCTTCGCCGTCAGCGCGTCGGTCAGCCGCGCAAGCGCGGGCAGGAGGCGGGTGTGCGTTTCAATCGCCGTTGCCACATGGATAGCCGTCGGGAAGCTGTCATTGGACGACTGGCTTTTGTTCACATGATCATTGGGATGCACCGGCGCCTTGCCGCCGCGCTGGCCGGTCAGTTGCTCGTTCGCGCGCCCGGCAATCACCTCATTGACGTTCATGTTGGTCTGCGTGCCAGAACCCGTCTGCCAGATGACGAGCGGGAAATGATCGTCGAGCGCGCCCGCGATGATCTCATCCGCCGCCTGCTCAATCGCATCGGCGCGCTTGGCCTCCAGCC
>JBBATS010000017.1:0-51395 GCA_040398625.1 Chakrabartia sp.
ACCCGAAGCGGAGGGGTTGCTTTTGTACAAGCACAAGTGAGCAGGATAGAGCTGATCAACAGCGGTGAGCATAATAAGCTACGCGAGAGTTTTTTCACTGCTCAACTTCCTTTTTACACTCATTTCCCGATATACGGCGACATCTAGAATAATATCGTCGGACTTTGACAACCTTATTCGGAGCAATACGAATCTCCATATACCACTTGAGCTTGCGATGCCTTAATTTACAGGACTTTTCGTGTTGTCCGCTGGAGTACGATTTGTCGTAACATCAGAGGGTTGGCGGGATCTGTCTTTTGCGTAACGTGTCAAATCTTCAATAATGTACGGAGGAAGCTTAGGCGTTTTTGATGCCATACAATCAACGAGAAACTGATTCCGAGCAATTGTCCCCTTGTTCAGATCGTCCAGATTGCGCCCTCTAACTATTTCAACTTTGCTCAGTTCAAAGTTACACTGATCCCAAAACCCTTGGGTTTCGTCAGATGCCGGTGTGGTTTCCGCGCAGGCATTTAGAGCGATGGCAGATGTAATTATAAAAAAGCCACGCAGCATAATCTATCTCCCCGCACCACTAATCGTACTAATCCGCAAAAGATGCCCTGACTGCTGCGATACTAAGATTTCTCGCAACCCCGTGATTTTGTTTAAGGCGAACTAAAATATCTCGCCGCAAGTGTTTAAATCGGACTTGATGACCTCGTCATCACCAAAATTACCGGTTCGAGCCTTTGCCGTTAAAAATCTTTCGACATATGAGTCAGTCATAATTTCAATCTGACCGAGTAGATAACCTTCATTATATGGATCCTGATGTTCGGCGACAGCGCTTTGCGTTTGGAATTCTGATCTAGTTTATTCAGAACCTCACCTACCAGCGCTGTGTCCAGTTCGTCGAAGGTTCGCGATTTGAATATTGGGATCAGACGTTTGGCGAAGAGGATCTTATAGTGAATTGATAGGCGCTGCTCCTCCCGCTCTTGCTGGGAGATATAAGCAGTCAGAGCGTCCGATATTCGCTTAGAGTTCAGTTTAGCGCCACTTAGAACCTTGACGAGCGATTGGTTATAATGGTCTTCAGCAACCTTGTAGGCGATATACTCGTCCGTGCTGCCGGACGATTTCCACACGTATCCCTTTGCTCCCGGAATTTTCAGGCGAATATACCACGTCGGTTTTTTGTATTCTGCTCGTCGGTAAAGATAGATCGCACCGTCCTTGAACGTCTTGCTCTCTAGAACCGATGGCGTCGCCCGATGCCCGGTTTTTGGCGGTATTCCAGCAGAGTCCATCAATGCCCCTCAAAAACGACTAAATCCGTTTATGATCCGTTTATAGGTTTTTTGGGGGAAACTCGAAAAGGACTATTTTGTAAGTCCTTGATTTTCCTAGGAAAACTGGAGCGGGCGAAGGGATTCGAACCCTCGACCCCAACCTTGGCAAGGTTGTGCTCTACCCCTGAGCTACGCCCGCTCTGGCGCTTGCGCGGACAAGGTGTCCTGCGCGGGAGGGGGGCTGTTAACAGCGCACCCTAGGCAATGCAAGCCTGTTTGCGCGCATTTTTGGGTTGTCTCTTTTCGGTTTCTTCCCACATAGGGCGGTAAGACAATTCAGGAGCAGTATGTTGGCCACGCTGGGGATGAGCGAACAGGACAAACAGGCCGTTGAGGCCTTTAAGAAAGACGTCATTGAACCGTCGATGACGTCGCTCGTCATCCTCGATTTCTGGGCAGAATGGTGCGGGCCGTGCAAACAGCTGACGCCGGTGCTGGAAAAGATAGCGGCGGACTATGCCCATAAGGGCGTTCTGCTCGCCAAGGTGAATGTCGATGAGCAAAAGCTGATCGCGTCGCAATTCCGCGTTCAGTCCATCCCGACGGTCTATGCCGTGTTTCAGGGGCAGTTGGTGGCGGACCTGACGCAGTTCCGCACCGAAAGCCAGTTGACCCGCGCACTCGACCAGTTGCTGGGCCAATTGCCTGTGCAGGGTGAGGCGCAAGCGCTGGAGCAGGAAATTGAGCCGCTGATCGCGATGGGCGAAGAGGTTCTGGCTGCTGGCGATACTGACCGTGCCGCAGGCCTGTTCCAACAGATCTTGGAAATGGCACCTGACAATGAAGAGGTGCTGTCCGGCCTGATCCGCGCCTTGGTGGCCGGGCACCATATGGAAGACGCCGCGGCCCTCGCCGCGTCGCTCACCGATGATCAGAAGAAGCATGTTGCTATCAGCCGTGCTTTGTCTGCCCTTGCCATCGCGCAGGACGCGCGGCCAGTGGACGATCTGGCGGGCCTCAAGGCCGAAGTCGCCGCGCAGCCCGACAACCATAGCGCACGCTTTGAGCTGGCCGGTGGCCTGATGGCCTCTGGCGACCGCGATGGAGCGGCAGACGCGCTGCTCCACATCATCCGCGCTGATAAGGCCTGGAATGACGGGGCGGCCCGCACGCAGTTGCTCAAACTGTTTGAAGCCATTGGCCTTGAAGACCCCTGGGTCTCCGCCACACGGCGTAAGCTTTCCGCGGCGTTGTTCGGATGAGCACGAAAACCATTACACGCCTATCGGTCTTCCCGATTGCCGGGGCCGTGCTGTTTCCGCACATGCAATTGCCGCTGCACATCTTTGAGCCGCGCTACCGTGCGCTGGTGCGCGATGCCCTGTCGCGCGATCAACGCATCGGCATGGTCCAGCCGCGCGATGCCGGGGATCCGCCTAGCCTGTTTGATGTCGGCTGCGTCGGCAAGATCGGCCATGTCGAAGCGCTGGACGATGGGCGCTACAATATCATCCTTGAAGGGCTCTCCCGCTTCCGCATCCGGCGGGAATTGTCGGTGGATACCGTCTTCCGGCAGGTGGAGGCTGATCTGATCGCAGAGGATGACGTGCACCAGACGCTCGGCCTGATGGAACGCGCCAGCCTTGAGCGGGAAGCCAAGCGCTTTGCCGATGCACAGGGCTATGCGGTGGACTGGAACGCCGTCGGTCGCCTCGATGATGAAGCCATCGTCAACGGCATCGCGCAGGTCGCGCCTTTTGATATCGCGGCCAAGCAGGCCCTGCTGGAGGCCAATTCTTTGAGCGACCGCGCCGAGCTGACAATGCAGCTGATGCAGTTCTTCGGCCGGCATGATGGCGATGGACAGGTCACGATGCAGTGAGCGCGCCCGCAGCGGGCGTAGAAGGCCTGCTCGATATTCTCGTCTGCCCGCTCACCCGAACAAAGCTGCGTTATGATGCCGCGCGGCAGGAACTTGTGTCGGACGCAGCAGGCATCGCCTTCCCCATAAGGAATGGCGTGCCGATTTTGCGGGTGGAAGAGGCGCGGACGATCGCGCCCTAGGGCTTAGCGTTCCAGCGAAGCGAGCTGGATCACGTCGTCCGACAACTTAAAGCTATGGTCCATCTTCGGCGCAGCGGCGAAGTGGACGGTGCCGTCATTGTAGATGAAGCCGGAGACCGGATAGCTGGTCTGGCCCATATCGCGGCTGCCCGCATGCCAGACACGGACCTTGCTCCAATCGCCTTTTTCCGAAACGTCGATGGCGCGGACGCCACGTTCGATCATGCCGGGGCGCGACCAGTTGGCGTGGTCCAGAAGGACTTCGCGGTCATTGAGAACCTTGGCGACTGTGGCGACGTGGCCGTTGCGCATCGCACCGAAGCTCGGCATCGCCATGACGGCGCCAACGCGTGGTTCATGCCCGCGGCTGTAGCGGCCTTCGGCTTGGTTCCACCATGTGTAGGCATTGCCGCGCAGTTCAACGCCGGAAACTTCACGGGCGAACGGAACGCACTGCAGGGGACGGGCGGACGCGAGTGTCGGCGTGACCAAGGCTGCAAGCGACAAGAAAGCAGCTGAAATCAAACGAACTTTTCGCAAAACCTAAAAACCCCTGCGACCTGATTGTCGTGTGCATCCTCCCTGCCTGTGACCGTCATCACAGCCAAGCGCGGATCGGTGAGTTGATAAGGGTCCGGGACGAAGCGTTGGCCGCCTGCAACTCATCGCAGACGAGGCTCGCTTTGCCGCACTGCAACAAACGACGGCCTGCGACGAGGTCTGTCGGCGGGGCGAATCGGTGTGTGTCGATCCCCTCTTGCATCCCTGCCCACACCACGCCATTTCTATCCCAACAAAAGCAAGAGCTACGGGGAAGATGATGCTGGGATGTATGCAGGATTGGGACCTTCGGGTGACCCATCTGATCGATTATGCGGCGCGTGAACATGGGCCGCGGGAAATTCTGACGCGCTGGGCTGACGGAACCGTGGAGCGCACCAACTGGGCGGGCGTGGCGACGGAAGCGCGCAAGCTCGCGCAGGCGTTCGTCAAATGGGGGCTGAAGCCCGGCGACCGCATCGCCACCTTCGCGATGAACCACCACCGGCACCTCGCGGCCTGGTATGGCGCGATCGGCTGCGGCGGGGTGATCCACACCGTCAATGTCCGCCTGTTCGATGAAGACCTCATCTACATCATGAACCACGCCGAAGACCGGGTGCTGATGTATGACGCGCAGTTCCAGCCCGTCATTGACCGGTTGAAGCCGCATCTGAAGACGGTTGAGCACTTCATCGTGTTTGACAGCGATGACAGCTATGGCGCGCTGATTGCCGCACAGGACGGCGCGTTTGACTGGGTTTGGGGCGATGAGCGCGATCCGTGCATGCTCTGCTACACCAGCGGCACGACGGGCAACCCGAAGGGCGTGCTCTACCAGCACCGCTCCACCATGCTCCATGCGATGGCAGAGATTGCGCCTTCTGTGTTCAACCTCGACACGACATCGGTGCTGCTGCCCATCGTGCCGATGTTCCACGCAGCGAGCTGGGGCCTGCCCTTTGCAGGCGCGGCGGCGGGCGTGAAGTTCGTGTTCTCGACGACCAATGACGCGCCGACGCTGCACGGCCTGATGCTGGCCGAAGGTGTGACGCATAGCGCGGGCGTCCCCACGGTGTGGCTCGCCATGTTCCAGCATCTCGATGCCACCGCAAAGGCCGGCGGCAATGCCTCGCTCGGTAAGCTCAACCTCGTCACCATCGGCGGGTCGGCGGCACCGCGCGCGATGATCGAGCGGCTGATGACGCAGGGCATCCGCGTGGCGCACGCCTGGGGGATGACGGAAACATCGCCCATCGGCACCATGGGCAGCCCCGTTCCGGGCTGGGAAGATATGAGCCTCGACGCGCAGATCGACATCGTGACGAAGCAGGGCCGCGTGCCCTTTGGCGTGGAGCTGCGCATCGTTGATGATGAAGACAACGTCCTGCCGCGCGATGGCACCAGTTCCGGCCGGTTGCAGATCCGCGGGCCATGGGTCGTCAAACGCTACTTCAAGGCAGAGGCCGACGCGGTGGACAAGGACCAGTGGTTCGACACCGGCGATGTCTCCGTCATCCACGCCGATGGCACCATGCAGATCACCGACCGCGCCAAGGACGTCATCAAATCGGGCGGTGAATGGATCAGCTCGGTCGAACTCGAAAACGCCGCCGTCGGCTGCCCCGGCGTGGCGGAAGCCGCCGCCATTGGCGTCTACCACCCGAAGTGGGACGAACGCCCCATCCTCCTCGTCGTGAAGAAGGACGGCGCGGCGCTGAGCGAGGCGGACGTCACCACCTATCTCGCAGGTGTTGTCGCCAAATGGTGGCTGCCCGATGAGGTGCTCTTCGTCGACGGCCTGCCGCATACCGGCACCGGCAAGATCCAGAAGGCGGAACTGCGCAAGGCGTATAAGGATTATAAGCTGAAGGCGCTGGCGGGGGCATAGGGCTTAGGGTCGCGCAGAGACGCGGGGCGCGCGGGGGGCGCCTTCTCCGTTTGGGCTGAGCTTGTCGAAGCCCTGTCCTTCCTTTGGATTGCCTGACCCAGAAGAAGGTCGGTGACTCGACGTCGCTCGACACGAACGGGGTTGGGGGATTGTTGCGGTGCCCCCTCCACCGCTTCGCGGTTCAGCTTATCCACAATCCAGCCCCCGGCTGGCCTGTGGCTGGCGCTCCCCCGATGGGGGAGGATTTAGAGCTTAGATCCTCCCCTACCGGGGGAGGGGGACCATGCGCAGCATGGTGGAGGGGGCAACCCTCAAGACTCCCGCAATCTTCCGATGAGGTCCACGAAGTTGCAGGGTTTAAACCGGCTGTCGAGCTGGTGGACGAGGATGTGTTCCCACGCGTCGGCGCAGGCGCCGGTGGAGCCGGGCATGGCGAAGATATAGGTGGAGCGCACGATGTACGCGATGGCGCGGGACTGGATGGTGGAGGTGCCGATGGTGCGGTAGCTGATCCAGCGGAACAGCTCCCCAAAGCCCGGGATTTCCTTACCGCCGAGCACGGCGAGCGCCTCTGGCGTCACATCCCGGCCGGTTACGCCGGTGCCGCCGGTGATGAGGATGCAGTTGATCGACTGATCATCCACCCATTGGTGGAGGCGGCCGAGGATGGCGCCCTGATCATCGGGGACGAGGGCATAGTCGGCCAGCGTGTGGCCAAGGTCTTGCAGGGCCTCACACAGATAGCCGCCGGATTTGTCGGTTTCGCGTGTCCGGCTGTCTGATACGGTGAGGACGGCAATGCGGATCGGCTTGAATTCCGCGGTCTCGTCAATTGGCACTGGCCACTCCGCTCACCCGGTCCATGCGGACGGCGGTGGGGCCGGGAAGCCCCGGAAAGCGGGGCCACATGCCCTGCGACAGGGCCGTCAGGCTCGTCGTCTGGTCGCCCGTCTGCATCTGATACATCCAGTAATTGCGCATGATGATCGTCACATAAGCCCGCGTTTCCCAATAGGGAATGGACTCAATGTACAGCAGCGGATCGGTATTATCGCGGCTGCGCTCATTCCAGGTGCCAATGGGCAGCGGGCCTGCATTATAGGCGGCGATAACCTTGGGGAGCATCCCGCCCGTTACCTGCATATCGCGCAGCCGTTCAATAAAGCTCTGCCCATATTCCATGTTGGTGGCAGGATCATTGAGGGAGCCGACGCTGTCCCGTCCCTTGGCGCGGGCCATCATGGCGGCCGTACCGGGCATGACCTGCATCAGGCCACGCGCGCCCGCCGGGCTGACGACCGTGGGGCGGAAGTTCGATTCCTGAAGGGCGTGGGCATAGACCAGCGCCTTATCCACCCGCCAGCCGCCCTCGGGCACCCAGTTGCGGGGCATGGGATAGCGGGCAGAGGCCGGCGCGCGGGCACCGGCGGGGCCATTATGCGCGAGCCAAAGCTGCGTTCCGGGCAGGTCCATCCGTCCGGCAAGTGCGGCAAGTGCGGCGTGACGGCGCGGATCACCGATGCGGGCCTGATGGCGGATCATCTCATCGGCGAGGTCCATCTCCCCAATCTCCGCCAGCGCAAGGGCGGCGCGGACGTTGGGCAGCTTTTCGACATCGGCAATGTCGTCCGGCACTTTCTGGATGGTCTTGGCGATGCCCAGCCGTTCAGCTGAGAGCAGGCCGTAAAATGTTTCGCCATTGCGGGCCGCCGCTTTCAGATGCGCATCCACCTTTTCCGGCTGGCCTGATGCCATCGCGGCGCGGGCGGCCCAGAAATGGGCGGCGGCGTCCATATCGTCATTCTGGAAACGGGCGGCGGCGGCTTCAAAGGCATCCAAGGCAGCGACATAATCCCGGCTGCGCCAGGCCGCGAGGCCCATCGTCCAATCGGACATGGCCGCCCAATTGCCGAAACCTGCCTGCCCCAGCGCGGCGACGCGTCGGGCGGAAATGTCATCGCCGGTGATGTAGTAAGACCAGGCGACCTTCTGCAGCAGTTCGGCCCGGCCTTCAGGCGACAGCGAGGCTTCGCTCTCCATCACGATGGCTTCGGCCTCAAAGGGCATATTGTCTTTGATGAGCGGCTGGATACGGGCGTTCAGCGCGTTGGCGACACCATCCGGAGACGCCGCCATCCGCGCACGACGCGGGGCGCTGCCGAGCCAGACCAGCTCCCGCGTTGTGGGCAGGTTGAACCCAACGTCCATCCCACGTGCTTTCGCCAGCCGCGCCAGCTGTGCGGCCTGTGGCAACTGCGGCGCCTTTTCGAGCAACGCGGCGATCTTTTCAGGCTCAACCTTGGGCGATCCCTTAGCGAGATAAAGCTCGGCCCATGCAATGGCGTGGAGCGGCCCTTCCGGCATCGAGTCCAGACCGGCTTGGGCGACATCCCACTGGCCGCTGCGGATTGAGGTGAAGACATCCTTATACCGCGCCCGTGCATTCGGCCCGAGCTGAGCTGCAAAATTGGGGGCCAGTGCCGAGGCGGATGTTGCTGACGAAGATTGTGCAGATGCGGGCACTGAAATGAGACCCGTCAAAACCAAAGCAATACCCGAAATCAACTTCACGCCAATTGTCCCCCGACAAGCATCTGCATATCCTGCCAGACGGCGGCCTTACGTTGCGGATTTTGCAACAAAAGACGCGGCGCGGAGCTGGCGATCGCAGGGACCATAGACCGTATGTGGTTAATTTTCTGGCCTGATTTGTGGGTGTTGGTCGCATCCAGCCCAAGCAAGGCACGGCTGGTCGACTGTCCGAGCAGCCAGACCGCCTGTGGGTTCACAAGTCCCAGATGATGCTTGGCAATTTCCCCCAGACGCGGCAGCGCCTCCTTCGCCGTCTGGCCCGAAGGCGGACGGCCCGGCGTCAGCGCGAAGCAATAGACCTTGTCCCGGTCCAGCCCGATCGCGGCGAGCATCCGATCAAACAGCCGCCCCACCTCGCCGGAAAAGAGCGCGCCTGATTCGGCGTCGCCCACCTCTGGCATGTCGGTGATAATGGTGATCGCGGCCCCCGGCGTGCCAAAAGGCCGCAGCCGGAGATGCGGCGGACCGGCTTCCGGCACGCTGGCGTCGGTCGCCAGCCACTCCACAAAGGCATCAAGGGTCGCAGGAAGGGCGGCCGGTGCGGGCGCCTCTTCAGGCTTCGCCCGCGCGGCTATCGGCGCGGCTCCACTGGGGGCCGACGCTACGGCGACGCGGCCCAACCAAGGCTGCGGCGCATCTTCCACCAGCGTGTCGACACCCATATCGTCCCACCACTGCAACGCAGCAGCGACAAGGCGCGGATCGACGGCGGTTTGCACTTCATTCACAACGGGCCTTCAACCCGCATAATTCCTGTTGGTCAACCGCAATCGCTTCGCTATCTGCCAGACTGAAACTGGGCCGCGACAACTCGAAAGGCCGGCCGAACAGGAGACGAATGCGCCATGAGCGAACGGGAATCGATGCCGTATGATGTTGTGATTGTTGGCGGCGGGCCTGCCGGCCTGTCAGCAGCGATCCGGCTCAAACAGCTGAACGCCGATCTGTCGGTCTGCATCCTTGAAAAGGGATCGGAAGTCGGAGCGCACATCCTCTCTGGCGCGGTGTTCGACCCGCGGGCCATGGATGAGCTGCTCCCCGACTGGAAAGAACAGGGCTGCACCATGGCCGATGTGCCGGTGACGGAGAACCACCACTGGGTTCTCTCCGCTGGCGGCCATATGGCGATCCCGCACATTTTCACCCCCGGCTGGATGCACAATAAGGGCACCTATACCGGTTCGCTCGGCAATCTGTGCCGCTGGCTCGCAGGCCAGGCCGAGAACCTTGGCGTTGAAATTTTCCCCGGCTTTCCTGCCGCCGAAATCCTCTACAATGACGACGGCTCAGTCAAAGGCGTCGCCACCGGCGACATGGGCGTGGCCCGCGATGGCAGCCACAAGCCGGACTATCAGCCGGGCATGGAACTCCATGCGAAGTACACGCTCTTTGCCGAAGGCGCGCGCGGCCATCTGACCAAGCAGTTGAAGGCGAAGTTCGATCTCGAAGCAGATTGCCAGCCGCAGGTTTATGGCCTTGGCATGAAGGAATTGTGGGACATTGACCCCGACAAGCATGAGCCCGGCCGCGTCATCCATACGCAGGGTTGGCCGCTGACGGAAACCGACAGCTGGGGCGGTGGCTTCCTCTACCATCAGGCGAACAATCAGGTTGCCTTGGGCTTCGTTGTCGCGCTTGATTATAAGAACCCGCACGTCTTTCCGTTTGAGGAATTCCAGCGCTGGAAGCAGCATCCGGAAATCCGCAAGATCCTCGAAGGCGGCAAGCGCATTTCTTACGGCGCTCGCGCGATCAATGAAGGCGGCTGGCAGTCTGTGCCTAAGCTCGCCTTCCCGGGCGGCGCGCTGATCGGCTGTTCGGCCGGTTTCGTGAACGTCCCCCGCATCAAGGGCAGCCATACCGCGATGAAGTCGGGTATGCTGGCCGCCGAAAGCATCGCAGCCGCCATCGCTGCGGGTCGTGAATTTGATGAGATCGCCGACTATCAGGCGAACCTCAACGACAGCTGGATCGCAACTGAGCTGAAGCTGGTGAAGAACGCGCAGCCTGCGGTTGCCAAATACGGCAATGACTATGGCACCGTCCTTGCTGGCATCGACATGTGGATGCGCACGCTGAAGATTGGCCTGCCGATCACGATGAAGCACCACGCGGACAATGAAATGACGGGCCGTGCGGATCTGTATCCAAAAATCGACTATCCAAAGCCCGATGGCGTCATCAGCTTTGACCGGCTGTCTTCGGTGTTCCTGTCGAACACCAATCATGAGGAAGACCAGCCCTGCCATCTGCAGTTGAAAGATCCGGACGTTCCGATCACGATCAACCTGCCGCTCTATGACGAACCCGCGCAGCGTTATTGCCCCGCCGGTGTTTATGAAATCGTCGGGCGCGAGGAAGGCAGTCCGCGGCTGCAGATCAACGCCCAAAATTGTGTCCATTGCAAAACCTGCGACATCAAGGACGCGACCCAGAACATCAACTGGGTCACGCCGGAGGGTGGCGGTGGCCCCAATTACCCGAACATGTAGCGCCGTCGCGCTCGCGCTGCTCGCCTGCGCGCCTGCCATGGCGCGCCCGTCCGAGCGGTCGGCGTTAGACCTCTATATGCAAGCGCGGCTGGCGGATGCGTCGGGCGCGGGGGAAGTGGCCCTGCAATCCTATTCGGCCGCATTGCTCGAAGAGCCGGGTAACGCCGTCATTGCGAACCGCGCGCTTCGGCAAGCCATCGAGAATGGGGATCGCAAGCTTGCGATGGAAGCCGCTCGCAAATTGGAAGCGGCTGGCGAACTGCCGACCGATCTGCCCTTGTTGCTGCTGGGGGACCGTCTTCAGGCAGGCGATGTTGCCGGCGCACGCGCGCAGGCAGACCAGCTGGAGGCCGACGGCAATTTGGGGTTTCTCGTGCCGGTCCTGCGGGGCTGGATCGGCCTAGCCGCACGCCAGCCCGGATCTCTGCGGGAATTTGATGTCGCACGGAAATCAGGATTGGGCATCGGCTTCGTCAACCAACAGCGGGCCATGGCGGAATTGTCGGGGAGCAATCCCGATGCCGGCATCGCGCTTGCCAAATCAATCGTCGTTGAAGACGGCCGACCGAGGCTCGCCCGCATCATCGCCGCCGCGACGCTGCAGCGCAAAGGCCAAAAGGCCGCCGCACTCGATATGCTGGAAGGCAGCGATCAGACAATGGCGCTGGCCCGGGAACAGCTCTCTGCAGGCAAACCGATTGGTGGGGCTGTCGACACGCCGGCACGGGGCGTCGCCTTCTTCTATGCCAGTCTTGCGTCGGATTTGGTGCGCGACAAAGCGGCGGCCTTTGCCCTGACGCTGGCCCGCTATGCACAGTTTCTTGACCCGCAAAGCCCATATGTTGCGCTTTCGACGGCACAATCTCTCGCCGCGAACGGCCTCGACGCGGACGCATTGGCTGCGCTTGAAAGCATCCGCCCCGGAAGCACCTTCATGGCGCTGGCCGATGAAAGCCGGCTCGCTTTGTTGGAGCGACTGGGCCGGGGCGAAGAAGCGGTCGCATTGGCCACATCGCTCGCCACCGGATCGACCCGCGCGCTCGATCATGTGCGGCTTGGTGATCTGCTTGGGCGGCTCAACCGACGCAGCGAAGCCGCCGCCGCCTATCAACAAGCCATCGACGCGCCGGATCAGTCCGGTGCCCCGGCACTCTGGGGCCTCTACATGCTCAAGGGAGGCGCCCTTGCCCAGCACGGCGATTGGGAGACCGGCCGCGCAGCCCTCCGCAAGGCGCTGGAACTCGGTCCCGATCAACCGGCAGCCCTCAATTTCCTTGGCTATTCCATGCTGGAGCGGCGCGAGAATATTCCGGAGGCGCTCCGCCTCATTGCCAAGGCCAGCGCAATGCGTCCCGACAACGTCGCGATCACAGACTCGCTGGGATGGGCCTATTTCCTGTCGGGAGACTATGAGAAGGCCGTTTCCACCCTCGAAATGGCCGTCGACCTCGAACCGATCGAACCGACGATCGGCGAGCATCTGGGCGATGCCTATTGGCGCGCAGGGCGCAAAGTGGACGCCCGCTATACATGGCGCGCCGCCCTGTTGCTTGCTGAAGGCACCAATATTGCGCGCCTTGAAAACAAGATCGACACGGGCCTGACCGACACGAACATGGCGCGCTGAAGCGCCATGCGACTGCGCGAAACGGCCCACGCCAAGCTCAACCTCGCCCTTCATGTCCGACAGCGGCGGGCAGATGGCTATCATGAACTCGAAACGGTCTTCGCCTTTACCGAAGCTGGCGATGAGCTGAGCTTGGCGGCAGCGGACAATTTCTCGCTGACGATCACCGGACCCTTTTCGCAGGAACTCGACACGGGACCGGACAATCTTGTGTTGAAGGCAGCAAAGGCATTGGCGGACGCTGCAGGCATAAGGACAGGGGCGGCCTTCACCCTCGATAAGCGCCTCCCCATTGCTTCAGGCATTGGGGGTGGTTCGGCAGATGCGGCGGCCGCGCTGCGATTGGTGGCGCGTCTCTGGGCGCTGGACACAGTGCGCCCCATGGATGTTGCAGCCAATATCGGGGCAGATGTGCCTGCCTGCGTTCTATCGCAAAGCTGCTTTGGGACTGGCGTGGGGGAGCGGTTGGCACCCTTTGACGGCAGCCGTTTGTCAGGTCTCCCGGTTCTGCTCGTCAACCCGCTAAAGGCCTGCCCGACGGGCCCTGTGTTCAAGGCATGGGATGGTGTGGATCGCGGCAATCTGCGCCCCGAAGGCTGGATGGAGGGCCGCAATGACCTGCAAGTCCCGGCACTCTGCCTTGTGCCCGAAATCGGCGTGGTGCTTCAAGAATTGGCCCGGCAAGCGGATGTGCGCCTGAGCCGGATGTCCGGATCAGGCGCCACCTGTTTTGCCCTGTTCGAAACAGCCGCGGCGCGTGACGTCGCCGCCGCAACGATTACGGGCCGCCACCCCAATTGGTGGGTGTTACCAACCGCGCTTCTGTAATCAGAAGCCGAAGCGGAGCGACACCCGGACATCACGCCCGGCGAGCGGGGCATAATCCTTCAGGAAGCTTGCATGGCGGCGGGCGTTCACGTCGAAGATATTGTTGGCCGACACCATCAGGCTCACGTCACGGTCACGGCCCCAGGGCCGCAAGGCAACGCTGGTGTTGACCATAGTATAGCCTTTGGTCGTGGTTTCAAAAGGCGCCACACGGTTCTGGCCGTCGACCCATTCGGTCTCTGCGCGGATGTCGAGCTTTTCAGACTTTGCTTCCAAGCCGCCTAGAAGGCGCAAGGCCGGAATGCGCGGTGCAGCCTGATTTCCGCCCGATCTCAGGATTGTCGCATGGGTAAAATCACCGACCGCATCGAAGTTCAGCGCGAAATCACCCATCTGCGCGAGGGTGACGGAGCCCTCAATCTCAGCGCCGTAATAGCGGGCCTTGTCCTGCAAGATGTTGAAAACAGGCAGGCCATCTTCGATCGAGCCATCGGGCTGTTCATAGATGAAGTTGTTGAACCAGCTGTGATAGACAGAGGCGGAGAGGTTGAATCCCGTTCCCTTTCCGCGCAGCGTCATTTCCAGACCCTTGGACACTTCCTTGTGAAAGTCCGGGTTGCCGACTTCAAAGGCCTGCGTCCCCGCGTGCGGCCCATTTGAGAACAGTTCCTCAGCAGACGGCGCGCGCTGGGTATAAGACGCGTTCAGGCCGAGCCGCCAGCCGCTGACGACTTCGTAAGCAGCGCCAAGTGAGCCAGAGACAGCGGTGAAGTTGCGATCATAATTCGGATTGCCGAGCGTCGCATCTTCGGCTGCTGTCGCATGGGTGCGCTCAATGCGCCCGCCTGCCTCTGCCCGCAAATGCCCCAGATCAAGCGACTGGACTGTAAAGAGCCCGAACTGGCTCGCCGTGCTTTTCGGTAAAAACTTTTCATCGCCGATGATGTTGAGCTTGCGAAGCACAAACTGGCTTCCAATGGCACCTTTCCAGCCGCCATGATCGCGCTGGACGAGTTCCATCCGGCCTTCCCATCCATCATGCAGGAACGTCGTCGCAACGGCGCCAGTGTCATCGATTTCCTGGTGCTTGTAATCTGCATAGCCGCCCCGGAAGCGGATCGCCTCCAGGAAACCGGATGCAGGATTGATTTCGGCGCGCACATCCACACGCGTCTGGCGCATGTCGAGGTGGACCTGTTCCGCCTCGACCGCGGGGTCGAGGGAGAAACGCACGGGCACGCCATAGAGGTTGCCGATATGGCTGACGGAGAAGCCGAGATTGCCATTGCCCGTCACAAGTGCCGCACCACCCGCAACCTCCCACAAGCGCGATCCGCTGTTGGGAAGGGTGCCTTTCAAGTCAGCCAGCTCTTGAATGTCCGCATCGGGGCTCGCTTCGGCCTGCGCGCGCAGTGCGGGCGAAAGCAGATATCCACCCACGTGCAGATCCCCGGTCTTGGAGTAAGTCCCGTCAAAATGGACGACAAACTTGTCTGAAAGCGCCGCATCAACGCGCGCACCGGCGGACCGTTCATTAGCGGCCGAGCCATAGGTTGCGGTGCCGTCCACATGGAGGCCCTCTTCCGGCACGCTACGTGGAATGCGGCTGTCGATCACATTCACAACGCCACCGATCGCCGATGAGCCGAACAGGAGGGCTGCGGGGCCGCGCAAGACTTCGATCCGGTCGGCTGTCAGGGCGTTGATCACGACGGCGTGATCAACGCTGGTATTGGACACGTCAAAGCTGCCGATGCCGTCCGCGAGAACGCGAATGCGCTCCCCCTGAAAGCCGCGCAACACCGGGCGCGAGGCATTGGGACCAAAGGATGTCGCCGAAACGCCCGCCTGGTGCGACAAAGTTTCCCCGATGGTCGGGCGCACTTCGCGCGCCAGCTCGGTCGATGTCAGCACGGACGTTCCCGACAGGATGTCCTGTTGACTGCGTCCGATGATCGCCGTGATGACGATGTCGTCCCTGTCGCTATGGTCACCATGTTGGCGCCCCTCCGGCACGGTCTGGGCAGAAAGCGGAACTGCGGCAACAAGGCCCATGGAAAGGGTTAGATACGAAGTGAAAGGACGAGACAAAACAGACTCTCCAACTGAACTGGAGCCGTCTGGATAAAAGAGATGTTACATTATATCAAGACAAATTTAAGTCAGACGAGCCCCAGCCTCTGCTCGACCAGCGCCAAGGGCATTGCCCCCGCCTCCAGCACAGTGCCGTGAAACTCCCGCAAATCCGAGCCCTTTCCACCGCGCGTACGGAACTTCTCCCGCATGTCGAGCAGCCGCAATTGCCCCAGTTTGTAGCCCAGAGCCTGACCCGGCCAAGCCATATACCGTTCCACCTCCGCGATGACGCGCACTTCTGCGATGCCGGTGATATCCTGCATCGTGCGGATGGCCTGTTCCCGCGTCCAGCGCTTGTGATGGATGCCCGTATCAACGACGAGCCGGACGGCGCGGAACAGCTCGTCCTGCAAACGCCCCAAATCTCCCAATGGATCATCCGCATAGGCGCCGAGATCTGCCATCATCCGCTCGGCATAGAGCGCCCAGCCTTCCTGGTAAGCGTTGAAGCTCGCGATGCGGAGAAGGAGCGGGGATTCCCCGAATGCCGTCGCGACCGAGCCTTGCGTGTGGTGCCCCGGCACGCCTTCGTGAAAGCTGAGCGTCGGCAACCTAAAGCGGGCCACCGCCGCCATGTCGCGAAGGTTGATCCAATAGGTTCCGGGACGCGACCCATCGAGCGACGGCCCATCATAAAAACCGCCCGGTGCACCATCCTGCGTGGCCACCGGCACGCGCTTCACGACGAGCCCCTGCTTTGGGATCAACGCCTCTGGCAACAGCTTGGGATAGAGCGCCTCAGCATCGCCCACCTTTTGGCGCACATAGGAAAGCAACTCATCCCGCCCGGCATCACTGTTAGCAAACTGGTTTGCCGGATCCCGCGCAAGGGCCGCCATACGCGCGCCGATGGAGCCTTCGGTCATACCGCGCGCCGCCAGCAGCGTGTTCATCTGGCTTGTGATGCGGCCGACCTCAGCCATCCCGATCTCATGAATGTCATCGGGCGGCAATTGCGTGTCCCCGAGCGCACGGACATTGGCCGCGTAAAGCACGTCACCCTGTGGCTGCGCCCAAAGACCGGCCTCTGCGCGACCGGACGGGAGCATGCCGGCAATCTCGGCGCGGAGACGTGCCATCGCCGGGCGGGCACGCCTTTGCAGCGAGAGCATCGCGCGGCGCAGGGCCATCTGGCGCGTCCGTTTGGCGAGGCCCGCCTTCTCCATCCCCTCATCAAGCGCACGGATGAGCGGATGCGCGGCAGTAGGGCCAGCTTGGAATGCATCAAGGACCGGCAGCGTCTTTTCCATCAAGATGCGCGGCGGCACACAGCCGACCGCCCGGTCCGCCCGGATCTTCTCAACGACGCCGCCATAGGCCTGTGGGAAGGCATCCAACTTTTCGAGCCAAGCATCAACCGCGGTGGGCGTTTGGAGCGACTGCTGCTCCATCATGATGTTGAGGCCGTCGATATGCGGCCCGTAAATCTGCGTCACGACATAGGGCACATGGCCCGCAAAGTGGAACGGGTTGATCTTGCCGTACGGGACAGCGGCGGACCGCGTGCCATTTTCCAGCGTCGCTTCGACCACGGCACGTTGGGTGGCCGTCCGTTCATCCCCCCGGCGGCGCATCGACGCGACAGCCTTCTTAGCGTCCGCATAGGCCGCGCGGATCTTCGCTTCGCCAGTGGGCGAGTAGTCGTCCATCCGCCGGGCAAGCGGGCCACCAGCCAAAGATCCCGGTGTGCCATTATAAGTGGCCGTATCGGGCAAGAGCGCGAGCAGCCGTTCAGTCACTTCCTCGAAAGGATCGGGGGCGGGCGGCAGAATGGCGGGCTTGCGCGTCTTCGCCCAAACAGGCGCCGTCGGGACGAGTGCGGAGGCGACGAGCGCCTGACGTCTGGAAAATTTCATCGATGACCCTGTTCTATGTGTTGCCGGATGGTGACATTGCGCCGCGTTGCGGGCAACAGGAATTGATGGACGACACCGCTTGGCTGGATATCACCGGCCCCAATGACAGCCCCCTCCTCCTTATCGCCGACCACGCGTCCAACCGCGTGCCGGACGATTTGGACCTTGGCATTGCGCCAGCACTGCTGAAAGAACACATCGCCATCGACATTGGCGTGTCGCAGCTTGGTCGGGCTTTGTGTGCTCGTCTCAACTTCCCCGGAATCCTTGGCAACGTGTCCCGCCTTGTGGTTGATCTCAACCGCGAGGAAGACGCGCCCCACATCATCCCGATTGCGAGTGATGGCCATGCCATTCCCGGAAATGCGATCGATCACGACGCGCGCTTGGCGCGCATCGACCGGTACTGGCGCCCCTATCATGCACGGATTGAGGCACAGATGGCAGCGCAGCGGCCACGCCTCTTGATCTCGCTGCACAGCTTTACGCCGCAACTGGCGAGCAAACCCGAGGACGAACGCCCTTGGGAGATCGGCATCCTCTACAATCAGGATGACCGCGCCGCGCGCATCGCCATCCCCTTATTGGAGGCCGCAGGTGTCCGCGTCGGCGATCAGGAGCCCTATTCCGGCAAACTCCTCAACGCGACGATGAACCGTCACGGGGAGGATACGGGCACCGCCTATCTCGGCATCGAGATGCGGCAGGATTTGATTGGAACGCCGGAGGGCGTTGCCAAATGGTGCGATGTGCTGGCGCCGGTGATTTCAGCGATCAACCTTTAAGCGGTCAACCGGTCCCGCAATTCGCGCTTGAGCACTTTGCCAATCGGGCTGCGTGGCAGTTCTTCCGCCACAACCAAGCGGTTCAGCCGCTGTGTCCGGCCGACCTGCGCATTGGCGGCAGCGAGCACAGCGTCAGGATCAACCCCATCGCGCAGCACGACAAAGCCGACCGGCGTTTCGCCCCATTCCTCAGACGGCGCGCCAATGACTGCAGCCTCGACAACGCCGGGATCTTTGAGCAACACCGCTTCCAGATCACTTGGGTAGATGTTGAACCCACCGGAAATGATCATGTCCTTGGCGCGGTCCATCAGCGTCAGGAAGCCGTCTTCATCAATTCGGCCGATGTCGCCGTGTCGGTAATAGAGATGGCCATCGGCATCCCACCATTTCATCGCCTCAGTCGCGTCGGGCCGATTGTTATAGCCCGTCATCATAGCAGGGGACCGCCCGACGACTTCACCCACCGAACCCGGCGGCAGTTCATTGCCGTCTTCGTCAATCACCTTGGCGATCTGCCCCGGTGCGGGGCGTCCGACCGTATGAAGCTTGTCCGGGAATTCATGCGCGACCAGCAGGAATGTGCACCCGCCTTCTGTCAGCCCGTAAATTTCAACCAACCCGCCGGGCCAGCGCTTCAAAATGTCGGCCTTCAATGCCGCCGCAAAAGGCGCGCTGGTGCAATATTTCATCACGAAGCTCGAAAGATCAAAGCTGTCGAAATCGGGATGCGCCATGATCCGGCGGTACTGGACGGGCACCAGCATGGTGTTGGTTGCCCGCTCCCGTTCCGCCAACTGGAGGAACCCGACGGTGTCGAACTTCTTCATCAACACGACCTGACCGCCCGAGCCGAGGGTCGGCAGGAAGCTGGCCATGGTGGTATTTGAATAAAGCGGCGTCGACAGGATTGTGACCGACGCCGGACCATAGGCCGCCACACCGCGCTGGATGTGCTGCCACCGCATGGCATGGCTGTGGACGATGCCCTTGGGCGTGCCGGTCGTGCCGCTGGAGTAGATGATGTTAAACCCGGTCTTCGGCGTGATCTCTACAGGCTCGGGCGCGGCACCTTCAGGCGCCATCCAGTCCAGCAACGGTTCCCCCCAAGCGCCACCATCCATCGAGATGCGCTTCGGCGCGCCGAAGCTTTGCCCGCCCAGCGACTCTGCTGCCTTTTCATCAAGAAACAGGTGGTTTGCCCCTGAATCGACGATCATCGCTGCCATCTGCTCACCGGTCGCCGTGTTGGTAATGAGGCCCGCAATCGCGCCTAGCCGCAACGTCGCAATGAAGACGCAGACCTGCATGACTGAATTGAGCCCTGCAATTGCCGTCGCTTGCCCCGGGCCGACACCGTCGGCCTGCAACTTGGCCGCGATCCGATCGACAAAGGCATCCAGTTCCCTCCAACTGATCCGACCATCGGGGTCGGCAACCGCAGGCGCATCAGGGCGCTCGGCTGCAAAGGCTTTGATAAGGGCGGGCAGCGTCGCAAAATCGGACGCCAGTAGTGTTTGTGAGCTCTCCATACCCTGTCATTGGTCGCGCACCTTTACGTGCGCGTCAAGCGCTGAGCGCGATTGCTTAAAACTGTCATCAAACTGACGCGAATGAGTCCGCCAAAAGACACATCCATTTTGCATGGTTAATGCGCGACTCGAATGGGAGACTACCCCGTGAAAAACATGATCAAGGCTGCGCTTGGCGTAGCGCTTTGCGCTTTCTCAGCGCCGGCATCCGCAATCACCTTCGTCAATGTCATTACAGTTGCAGGCGATGCAACCGACCTCTCCGGCCTACCAGCCAACCCGAACAATACCCGCCTCAGCTTTGGCTCAGACCTGATTTTTGACAAGGCGACCAACACCTTCATCGGCATGTCCGATCGCGGCCCCGGTGGCGGCTTGATCGACTATGCGCCCCGTATTCAGTCGTTCAAGCTGGACATTGATCCGTTCAGCGGTGTTGCGAGCAACTTCAATCTCGTGTCCACGACATTGTTCAAGACCACCAACGGCGGCAACTTTACCGGCCTCAACCCACTGCTGGCGACAGGCAATAAAGGGCTTTTGGGGGCTTCGCTTGATCCCGAAGGCCTGACGGTTCTGCCGAACGGCAACTATCTTGTGGCGGACGAATATGGCCCCTCGGTTATCGAATTCGACATCACCGGAAAGCAGGTGCGCAGTTTCGCGGTCCCAGCCAATCTGGTGCCGAAAGAAGCAGGCGGAACCATCAATTATGTCGATGGTCGCCCGACCATCGCCACCGGCCGTCAGGACAATCGGGGCTATGAAGGCATCACCGTGTCCCCCGACGGGACCAAGGCCTATGCCATCATGCAGGACCCGCTGGTCAATGAAGGCGCCAGCAATGATGGCCGCCGCAGCCGCAACCTGCGCATCGTGGAATATGATGTCGCCAGCGGCAATCCGACCAAGCAATATGTCTATGAGCTTGAAAGCCTCGCCAACATCAACCCGAACACACCCGGCGACACATTCTCGGCGACCAATCAGGGGCGCTCGATCGGCGTTTCCTCGATCATGAGCCTGCCCGACGGACGGCTGGTTGTGATTGAGCGGGACAATCGCGGCGTCGGTGTTGATGACCCAACGGGCCTGCGTCAGATCGGCATCAAGTCGGCCTATGTGATTGACCTCAGCCAAGCGACGGACGTTGCGGGCATCAGCCTTGCAGGGTCAAACACGCTTCCAGCCGGCGTGAAGCCCGTGTCGAAAACGGCGCTGCTCGACATCCGCGCCGCGCTGCTGGCCAATGGCATCCCCATCGCGGAAAAGATGGAAGGCCTCGCCTTCGGCCCGCGCCTTGCCGATGGCGGCCTTTCGATGCTGATCGTGACGGACAATGATTTCTCCGTCACTCAGACCGGCGCGGGAGAGCAACTCGACGTCTGCGCATCCGGAACAGGCGCAAGGGCCATCTTCTCACAGGTTACGATTGGCGCTGGCTGTCCGCAGGGACAGTCGTTGATTGCAACCCGGATCTATGCCTTCCGCCTCTCTGCTGCCGAAGCAAATGCGCTGGGCATGGGCGTACCGGAACCCGCCAGCTGGGCGATGATGCTTGCCGGCTTTGGCATGGGTGGCGCTATGCTGCGCCGCCGCCGCGCCGTTGCTGCAAAGGCCTAGCCTGATACGAGAAAGTGCCCGACAGCCGCGCGGCGTCATTTGCGCGGCTGTTACCCCCCCCCGGCCTTGCCAAAGGCCCAACTGCGGCGGCATTGAATTGCCGCCGCTTCCTTTTGCGACGAACCGTTGCGGAAGATGCTGTGCCTGACGGGATTCTGAAGCCGCGGACACCACAACATCTGCGATTGACGCCAGAGCGGTTATGGTTGTGGCCCCGTTAACCATTCAATTTCAGCGGTTTATTCATTATCCTGTGTCAACTTTCCGACATGGGGAATGGTATTTTGGATCGCAGGAAACTCTTGCTGGGCTTAGGCGGCATCGCGCTTGCCGGCCTTGCTGTGCCTGCATCGGCCTTGCCAGTTGCAGATGAGATCAATGATGATCCCTATTGGCAGTGCGTCCCCATTGCGCGGACCATGTCGGGCATCCAGATCTATGGCGACGCCCACACCTGGTGGGATCAGGCTGAGGGCCGGTACCGCAAAGGCACCGATCCCCGAAAGGGCGCCGTGCTCAATTTCATGCCGCATGGCGGAATGAAACTGGGCCATGTGGCCGCCGTCACCAAGATCCTTGATGACCGCAACATCCTTGTCACCCACAGCAACTGGTCACCTTATGGCGGTCGGCGCGGCTATGTCGAAAAGAACGTCCGCGTGATTGACGTTTCTGAGGACAATGACTGGAGCCGGGTGCGCGTCTGGTTCTCCCCCATTGGCGATATGGGCGGGACGGAGTGGCCGACCTTCGGCTTTATCTACCCCAATGGTCGCCCGCCCATGGCGCTGCCGCAAACGGCAATGGAACTGCCCAGGCAGCCGTTGCAGCCCCGCATGGCCGTGCGCGAAGATCCGGGAGAAGAGATTCGCCCAACCTCGCGCATGGCGGACATTCGCAAGACCTTGTTCGGACCGGCCCCAACGGGCCGCCTCACCTATCTTGACCGGACATTGAAGCGCCTCAAGTAAGACCGATTGGCCCCCGCCCATCGCAGTGCTAGGCAGGCGCCATGCACAGTCTCCCTCTCTTCGTCCGCCTGAACGGCCGCCCCGTCATCCTGCTGGGAGACGGTGAACCTGCTGCCGCCAAACGCCGCCTGCTGGACCGTGCCGGCGCGCAGATCGTCGGCGAGAACACACAGGCCAGCCTTGCCATTGTCGCCATTGAAGATGATGCCGAGGCCGAAGCCGCCATCGCCCGGCTGAAATCGCGTGGTGTGCTCGTCAACGCTGTCGACCGCCCTTCTGCCTGCGACTTTACTCTGCCTGCCATTATCGACCGTGACCCCGTCCTCATCGCCATCGGCACAGGCGGCGCATCAGCGGGTTTGGCCAAGGCGCTGCGGCAGCGGCTGGAGCAGCTTATCCCCGCAGGACTGGGCGCCATCGCCACCGCACTGGGCGCTGGCCGGAGCAAGATGCGTGCGCGCTGGCCCAATGCGGCGGATCGCAGGCGCGCCATTGACGCCGCTTTTGATCCCGGCGGGCCGCTCGATCCCATGGCCGCAACTGAGGCGTCGGCCGTCGACGATTGGCTGGCCGGAAAGGCGCAGGCCGTTGCCACCGCCTTTCACCACATCACCCTCACCTCCGACGCACCGGATGATCTCACGCTGGCCCAAGCCCGGCTGCTGGGGCAGGCCGACACGGTCCTGCACACATCGCGCGTTGCCCCTGCCATCCTCGATCGCGCCCGCGCCGACGCCGCACGGATCACTTGCGAAACAGCGCCCGTCGAGGCACCAGAAGGTATGACGCTTTTCCTGGACCGCCGATGACCCGCGCCTTTATCTTCCGGGAGGGGGCAGCCTCCGAAATGTCCTTTGGAGAGGCCATCACCCTGCCCCGCAATGGCGGCCTCATTTGGCTCCAATTGGACGGGCGGGAAGATGCCGCGCGCAACTGGATCCGCGATCAGGCGGACATTCCGCACATCGCCCGCGAGGCGCTGCTCGCCCAGGAAACGCGGCCGCGCGCCACGCTCATCGGCGGCGGCACGCTGATCAACCTGCGCGGCCTTGGCACAACGCCAGATGATGATCCCGACGCGCTTGTGTCCACCCGTTTCTGGGCGGACCGTGGCCGCGTCATTTCCGTCAGCTTCCGCACGCCCAAGGCGCTCGACATCGTCATTGACCGCTTCCACGCTGGAGAAATTGTCGATCCGGGCGACCTTCTCTCCCGCTTTGCCGAAGCGACGAGCGATTTGCTTGACCCCGATGTCGCCGAACTGGGCGACACGATGGACGATTGCGAAGTCGTCGTGGATTCCGCCAGCATCCTCGCTACCCGCAGGCGCGTGACCGAGGTGCGCAGCCAGGCCATTTCATACCGTCGCTTCGTCGCGCCGCAACGTCAGGCGCTGGAACGGTTGGCCGCAGCCGAACTCGACTGGCTCGACGAGGATGACCGGATGCACCTGCGCGAAGCCGCAGACCGCGCCGCCCGCATGGCCGAAGAGCTGGAGGCGATGCGCGAACGTGCCGCCCTCATCCATGAAGAACTCACCGACCGTCGCGCCGAGGTGATCGACACCCGCGCGCTGCTCATCTCCATCGTCGCGCTCATCTTCCTGCCGCTGACTTTCATCACCGGCCTGCTGGGCATGAATGTGGAGGGCATCCCTTATGCCAAAGAACCTTGGGCCTTTTGGGGCGTCACCGGCGTCTGCCTTGCCCTTGCGATCGGTGTGCTCGGATGGTTCGTCCGTGCGCAGTGGATCCGGGGGAAATAGGGCGTCTGGGCTTCTCTTTCGTCATCCTGAACTTGTTTCAGGATAACGAATTTGGCGGGGTGTGAAGATGAGGGGGTGGAGGATTAACGCGTCTCCTCTCCCCCCGTCATTCCCGCGAAAGCGGGAATCTATTGTGCACCGAAGATGCCCGGACGGGATTCCCGCTTTCGCGGGAATGACAATGAAGCAAGAGCGGCCGCCATCACTCGACCCTAACTACTCCAGCAACGCGTCAATCGCCGTCGCCATCTTGATATCCCGTTGGGACAATCCCCCGGCGTCATGGGTGGTCAGCAAGATATCCACGCGGTTCCACACGTTCGACCATTCGGGGTGATGGTCCTGCACTTCGGCCAAGAGCGCCACGCGCGTCATGAAGGCGAAGGCTTCTGAAAAATCCTTGAAGATGAACTGGCGGGTGATGCCGTCACGGGCGTCATCGACGTCCCATTCCCCAAGCCGGTCCAATGCGGTTGCGCGTTCTTCGGGGGAGAGTTGTTCGACCATGCTTTGCCTCTTTCATTTATACCTCTATGTCGCAGGGATGACGGGGAAAGGTCAACTGGCGCCGAGCTGTTCGGACATTGAATCCTTGGCGCGCAAGGCCTTGGCGCGCTTGCCTGATCTGTTCCGCAGTCATCTGGGCCATGTCGCGCTGATCGTGGACGATTTCGCCGATGCGGAAACACTGTCCGAAATGGGCATTGAAGACCCCTTTGAGCTGTCCGGCCTCTATTCGGGCCGCCCCGTTGGCGAGACCGCGCAGACGGGTGATCTGCCGACAACCGTCCATCTGTTCCGCAGGCCCATCCTCGATGAATGGGCGGAGAGTGGCGAGACGCTGGAACATCTGGTTGCGCATGTGCTGGTGCATGAAGTCGGCCATCACTTCGGCCTGACCGATGATCAGATGCATAAGCTGGAAAACATCGTCGCGTGACGGCCTCGCTCGCCTTTTCCAATCTCGCCTGCGTGCGCGGCGGGCGTGTGCTGTTCAAGGGATTGAACGCGACGCTCGGACGGGGCGATGCGCTGTTGCTGACCGGCCCCAATGGCGTCGGCAAATCAAGCCTTTTGCGGCTGATCGCAGGGCTGCTGCCCGCCTATGCAGGCACGCTGACGTTTGAGGGACGGCTTGCCCTGTCCGATGAAAACCCCGCGCTCGATCCGCGCCTGCCGCTGGCCAAGGCGCTTGGCTATTGGGCGGGGATGGACGGCACCGGCCCGATGGCGGTCTCAGCGGCGTTGGAAGCGCTCGACATGACCCGCCTCGCCGAAGTGCCCGTGCGGCTGCTCTCCACCGGGCAAAGGCGACGCGCCAACCTTGCCCGCGTGCTGGCAAGTGGAGCAGACATCTGGTTGCTCGATGAGCCCGGCAATGGGCTGGATACCGCGTCATTGGCGTTGTTGGAGCGCGCCATTGCCGCGCACCGGGCAAAGGGCGGGATCGTCGTGGTCGCGTCTCATCAGCCGCTTGGCCTTTTGGATGCGCAGACACTTGCGCTGGAGGCAGCGGAATGAAGGCGTTCCTTGCCATCCTTGGGCGTGATCTCCGTTTATCGCTGGGATCAGGCGGCATCGGCCTGCCGGTGGTTTTTTTCCTGCTGGTCGCGACGCTCTACCCCTTTGCGGTCGGTCCGGATGGCGCCTTGCTCGCCAAAACCGGTGGCGGTGTTTTGTGGGTGGCCGCTTTGCTTGCAGCGCTCCTGCCCATCGACAGGCTGATTGCCCCCGATGCGGAAGCGGGCGTGCTTGATCAGTATGCCGTGCGCGGTGTGGGCGAGGAGATGATTGCCGCCGCCAAGATCACCGCGCACTGGATCGGCTTTGGCCCGCCGCTGATGCTTGCGGCCATCCCGGCTTCGGCCATGCTGCGGCTGGATGGCGAGACACTTGCGGCAGTCGAACTCGGATTATTGGCAGGCACACCGGGACTGGCTGCTCTGGGCGTGATGGTGGCGAGCCTAACCGCCGGGCTGCGGCGCGGTGGCGCGCTGGCGGGGCTTCTCATGTTACCGCTGGCCATTCCGCTGATCATCTTCGGTGCGGGGAGCATCGGGGATTTTGGTGGCGGTGCGCTCAGGTTTCTGGCCGCATCCTCGCTGTTTCTGGTGGCTGTGGCGCCGTTTGCGGCAGGGGCCGGGATTAGGGCGCTTAGAGAATAGTCCTTATCCCGTTTGGGCTGAGCCTGTCGAAGCCCTGTCCTTTAACCTTGGCACACAGAAGAAGGACAGCCCTTCGACAAGCTCAGGGCGGACGGGAGAAGCAGTCCCTATCTGGACCAGCGGGCGAAGATGGCCGTCGGCAGCACGAGGCCCCGCGCCTCTTCCCGCACGCCGAGCTCCCCGCATTCCACCGTGCCGCCGAGATCGGCAAAGTGCTGGCGGACCAACTCCCCAATAGCGAGCGCGGACATGCGGACGGCGTAGACCGTCAGGAACAGGAAGCGCGAGTCGGCATCAAGTAGTTTTCGACAATCGGCGATGAGTTCGGGCAAGCCTTCTTCCAGCTTCCAAACTTCGCCATCCGGGCCGCGGCCATATTTGGGCGGGTCGAGGATGATGCCATCATACCGCTTGCCGCGCCGCACTTCGCGGGCGGTGAACTTCATCGCATCGTCGATGATCCAGCGGACGGGCTTGTCGGTCATGTTGGACAGCGCCGCATTGACGCGCGCGGCTTCGACCGACTTCTTGGAGGCATCGACGTGCGTCACAGCGGCGCCCTTGGCGGCAAGAGCCAAGCTGCCGACGCCGGTATAGCCGAACAGGTTCATCGCGGTCGGCGCGTCCATGCCCGCCAACTGCCCGCGCATCCAGGTCCATACCGGCGCCATGTCGGGGAAGAAGCTCAGATGCCGGAACGGCGTTGGCTGCATGGTGAAGCGCACCTCTTCCCAGCTTCCGGTCCAGCCCTTTTCGGGTAGGCGGCTGGAAAAGCGCCACTGGCCGCCACCGTCTTCGTCCGCGCCGGGCACAAACTCACCGTCGGCTGCCCAGTCGTCGCTGGCGGGTGCCCAAAGCGCCTGCGGTTCAGGCCGGATGAAGCGGCGCGGGCCGTACCGCTCCAGCTTGCGGCCATAGCCGGAATCAATCAGGCCGTAGTCGGCCCAAGGTTCCCCGATCAGGGTAATCGGCGTCATGCAGCCGGCGTTGCCCGTTCGGCGACATAGGCAGCAATCGCCTCCTTCGTCGCAGGCAGCGTGTCGTACCGCTCTTCACGCTCAAACAGATTGCCCATGCGCGCCGGCAGATGCGGGCGGACGCCGGTGGCGCGTTCGACAGCATCGCGGAACTTGGCCGGGTGCGCCGTGGCCAGCGTGACGACGGGCACATCGGTAGGCAGGCCTGCGTTGCGCGCCGCCGCCAGACCAATGGCGGTATGCGGATCAATGACCTGATCTGTCCGCTCATGCGCCCAGCGCATCACGTCTGACATGCCATCGGCATCGATCCGGGCGCTGACGAACAGGTCTTTGGACCCGGCCAGCATATCGGCGGGGATCGACATCGCGCGGGTCGATTCGAAATCGGCCATCATCTTGGCCAACCCCTTGCCGTCGCGACCGGCGAGGTCGAACAGGAGCCGTTCAAAGTTAGAGCTGACCTGAATGTCCATGCTGGGCGTCGCCGTCGCCGTGACGGTGCCGCAGCTATAATCGCCTGTCGTCAGTGCACGGTGGAGGATGTCGTTAACGTTGGTCGCCACTATAAGCTTCGCCACGGGCAGGCCCATGCGCTGCGCGACATAGCCTGCAAACACATCCCCGAAATTGCCGGTCGGCACGGAGAAGGCCACAGGCCGTTCCGGTGCGCCCAGACGGACGGCGGTGTAAAAATAGTAGACCACCTGCGCCATTAGCCGCGCCCAGTTGATCGAATTGACCGCCGAGACCGTGAAGCGGCCGTTAAAGTCACGGTCATTGAACAGTGCCTTCACGATCGCCTGCGCGTCGTCAAAGCTGCCGTCGATGGCGATGTTGTAGACATTGGGCGCGAGCACCGTCGTCATCTGTCGGCGCTGCACGTCCGACACGCGCCCCAGCGGGTGGAGCATGAAGATGTCGATTTTCGCGCGGCCCGCCACGCCGTCAATCGCGGCAGATCCGGTGTCGCCCGATGTCGCGCCGATGATCGTCAGATGCGCGTCGCGCTTGGCGAGGAAGGTTTCAAACAATTGGCCGAGCAGCTGAAGCGCCACATCCTTGAACGCCAGCGTCGGGCCGTGGAACAGCTCCATCAGCCAATGCTGATGGTCCAACTGGATGACTGGGGTAACGGCGTCGTGCGAAAAGCGGCCATAAGCGGTGGTGCACAGGCGCTTGAGCGTCGCATCATCCAGGCATCCAGCCACAAAGGGGCGCATGACGGCAACCGCAGTGTCGACATAAGAGAGGCCGCGCATCGCCGCGATCTCTTGCTTGGAGAACTCCGGCCAGCTTTCCGGCACATAGAGTCCACCATCTGAGGCCAACCCGGCAAGGGTGGCGCCTTCGAAATCGAGCGCTGGTGCGCTTCCCCGAGTGCTGACATACCGCATGATGCGGCGGCGTTAGCCGCGATAGGCCCAATGGGCAAGTTTAGGTAAGCGCAACACGGATGAGCTCTGCCCCAACCGCCACCATCAGCAGCGAGATGAGCGTGTTGAACCGCTCTGCACTGACCCGCTTGACGAGCCAGACCCCGGCAAAGGTGCTGGCAATCGCCACCGGCAGAAAGACGAGCGTGAGCTGCATATTGGCCCAGGTGAACTGCCCGAGCGCGATATAAGCGGGCACCTTCATCCAGTTGAGTACCGCAAAGAAGATCGCCGACGTGCCGATGAACACTGTGTGCGGCATCCGCCGCGACAGCGCCCAGATTTGGAAAGGCGGTCCACCGGCATGAGCGACCTGACTGGTGAAGCCGGAAACAGCGCCCCAGAACGCCCCGACCCATAAAGGCAGATCCGCCTTGATCGGCAGGCGAAAGCCCCGTTCTCCGGCAAGACGATAGGTGCCAAATGCCACCGCGATCAGACCAACGAAGGCGCGCACAGCATCAGGCGGCACAATGGTTGCCAGCAGCCAGCCGAGAAAGACGCCGACAACCGCGCCCGGCACCATCAGTTTAAGCGTCGGCAAGTCAAAGCTGTGGCGGAACGCCCAGACGCCAACGACATCTTGCACGATCAGGATTGGCAAAAGCATCGCCGCCGCCGGCACCGGATCCATAACCAGCACAAGGATGGGCATGGACGCCGCACCTAGACCCGCAAAGCCACCCTTTGCGATGCCGACAAGGATGACAGCAATCGACGCGACGATGAAGAAAACGGGGTCGTGCGGCAGGCTCAACCCGCGCGCATCCGGCGGCGGAGCGCGAGGGCGTAGATCAGGGCCGCTACGCCCGCGAACAGGAACCACTGAACGGCGTAAGCGAGGTGATTATTGGGCACCTCATCCGGCGAGGGCGGGGCACTGGCGTCTAACCCCGGCGCGGGGGTGTCTGACACCAGCATCGGCCGCAGCACTTCCTGCGTGCCGCCCAGCTTGCCAAACAGGCTCTGGTGGCTCGGTTCAGTCGTGACGCGGCCGCGCACGAGGCCGCCACTCCAATTGGGTTTCAGCTTCGGGTTGCGGGTCACGCCCATATCGGCAAGCAGGCCGGGCCCTTCGGCACCGGTGCTGCACTCCGCGATCCACCGATAGCCGCCCCCGCCTTTGACGGATCGGCCCACCTCGGTGCGCCAGCCGGTGACTTTGACGCACATTGCCGATGACAAACGGAACAGCAGCGCGTCAGGCACCGGTCCCTTGGGCTGATAGGCAGCAGCGTCCATCTTCATGTTCGCCGCAAACAAGGCGAGTTGCCCCGCCTTTTCGGCGCGACGGTCCAACTGCCAGAAGCCGAGCGCGATCATCACCGCACAAGCGAGCGACACAATAAGGGTCGGAACAACGGGGATTCGCATCAGAGGACAAGTCGTCCTTCGCGCGCGCGGTTGCGATATTCAAGAATGAGCAGTGCGCCCTTGGCCAGCCGCAGCAATCCGACGGTCAGTCCCGCCGTCACCGGTAGCCAGATCAGAATATGCACCCAGAAAGGTGGCGAAGCGGAAAGTTCCAGCAGGACCGCGCCAAGGGTGACGATGGCGCCGACAATCATGATGAGGAAGGCGGCAGGCCCATCCCCCACATTGAACTGGGTGAAGTCCAGATCGCAGGTTGAACACCGGTCTGAAAAGCGAACGGCGCCCACGAACAGAGTCGGGGCGCCGCAGCGTGGGCAAAGCCCCTTTAACGACGCTTGGGTCGTATCCGGGGCCTGCCAGTCAGTCATCAGATCAGCCGTGGACTGGCGCGCCCCAGCCGCCCCAAACGTAAACGGCGACAAAGAGGAACAACCACACCACGTCGACGAAGTGCCAGTACCAAGCGGCAGCTTCAAAGCCGAAGTGCTGACGCGGGGTGAAGTGGCCCTTGTACGACCGCACGAGGCAGACGATCAGGAAGATCGTGCCGACGAACACGTGGAAGCCGTGGAAGCCGGTCGCCATGTAGAAGGCCGAGCTGTAGTTTAGGCCAGCGAAAGCGAACGGTGCTTCTGCATACTCATAGATCTGGATCGACGAGAAGAGCAGGCCGAGCGCGATCGTTACCCACAGGCCCTTCTTCAGATTGTCGTTTTCACCAACGCCGATCATGCCCCAAAGGCCAGTCAGCTTGCCGCCGCGTTCATTGTTGATGAGCGCGTGATGCGCCCAAGTGACCGTCGTGCCCGAGCAGAGCAGGATGAGCGTGTTGAGCAGCGGGAAGCCAAAGGCATCAATGACTTCAAGGCCCTTGGCCGGGAACTGGCCTGCGGCCTGCGTCACCGAATTCGGACCGGCAATGATCTCAACGGCGCCGTCGACAACCTGGAGCGGCACGGGGAACAACGAGAAGTCGAAGAACGCCCAGAACCAGCCGACAAAGAACATGACTTCAGAGGCGATGAACAGGATCATACCATAGCGCAGATGGAGCTGCACCACCGGGGTGTGATCACCGCTTTGGGCTTCCTTCACAACATCCGACCACCATGCGTAGAAGGTGTAGAGGATGCCAATCCAGCCAATGCTGGACACAATGCCGCCATAAGGCATCTCATGCATCCACATGACCAACCCGCCAAAAGCGAGGAGCGCCGACATTGACCCGACAAAGGGGTGAATGCTGGGCGGAAGGATATGGTAGTCGTGGTTCTTTGCGCCTGCCATCGTCAATGCTTTCCCTGTGAATTCGAAAATCGCTTAGCTTTGGTTTTTCGCCTCGTCCACCGGATAGAAGGTGTAACTGAGCGTGATTTCTTGAACATCCCTTGCCGCCGGGTCCTTCAGGATAGCCGGATCGACGTAAAAGACGACCGGCATCCGCACCTGCTGACCCGGTTGCAGCGTCTGCTCGGTGAAGCAGAAACACTGGATTTTGGTGAAGTATTTGCCGGCCTGATTGGGCGTCACGTTGAAGGTCGCAGTGCCCTTGACTGGCTTGTCAGACAGGTTTTTCGCGATGAAAAAGGCGATCTCCTGTTCCCCGACCTTCACAATCTCGCGATTCACTTCCTGATGAAATTTCCACGGAAGGCTGGGGCTATGGTTGGCATCGAAGCGGACCGACATGGTTTGCCCGGCCACAGCGCCCGGTGCGGTGCCGCCAATTGCTTTTTGCGTCGTCCCGGCGAAGCCCGTTACCTGACAGAACAGCCGGTAAAGCGGCACACTCGCATAGCCGACACCGGCCATCGTCACCGCCAGCGTCGTTGCCAGCATGCCTGTCCGTAAAGTCGCGTTCATTACCCAATCCTCGCCAGAGTGATGAAGTAGAACAACAGGCACATGCCGACCAGCAGCACTGCCGTCACGATCGAGCGCTGTTGCCGACGCCGATTGAATTCGTCTTGGTCGCTCATGCCAATACCATACGGTCCACCGCGACCGCCCCAAAGAGGACAAAGAGATAGACGATGGAAAAGGCGAACAGGGCCTTTTCCGGCGCCATCGAATCGCCTTCCCGCGTGGTGCGGAAGGCGACACGCGCGGACAATAGCAGAAACACAACGGACAGCAGGATGGCCGAAATGCCATAAATCATGCCGAGCATCCCCAAGGCGAAGGGGGCGATGGCGCAGGCGACCATTGGCAAGGTGTAGAGCAGAACCTGTGTGCGGGTCGTTTTCTCTCCGGCCACAACAGGCAGCATCGGGACGCCCGCATTGGCGTAATCGGTCTTCACAAACAGCGCCAAGGCCCAGAAGTGCGGGGGCGTCCAAAGGAAGATAATGCCAAACAATAGGATGGGAAGCAGGCTCATATCGCCTGTTGCTGCCGCCCAGCCGATCATAGGGGGGAAGGCACCCGCTGCACCACCGATGACGATGTTCTGCGGGGTCCGGCGCTTAAGCCAGACGGTGTAGACGAGCACGTAGAATAGGATCGACGCAGCAAGAATGGCGGCTGCAAACCAGTTGGTCGCCACACCCAGCGTCAGCACCGAAAAGAAAGAGAGGCCCACGCCAAAATGCAGGGCGGTTTGGCGGTCCATGCGTCCGGCGGGAAGGGGCCGGTTTTGCGTGCGCTTCATCAGCGCATCGATGTCGGACTCATACCATTGGTTGAGCGCACCTGCGGCACCTGCACCAAGCGCAATGCACAGTACGGCAGTGAAGGCGAGGACAGGATGGATATGAACAGGCGCTGCAATCAGCCCGCACAGCCCGGTGAACACGACGAGTGACATGACCCGGGGCTTGGTCAGCGCGAGGAAATCGCGCCAATCCGCCGGGAGGGTCTGTGTGTTGATCACGCTCAGGCTTGTCATAAGCTCTTGACGCTGTTTCCAGCCTTCATACCAGCGCCCGGTCTGCCTTTAAGAGCAGACCGGGCCACCGGATGTTTCAGTTAAGACCAGAGGAACGGACGATGCTGCACCTCTGGTCGATCTTGCCCTTTAGTCGATCTTAGGCAGTGTTTCGAACTGGTGGAACGGCGGCGGGCTGGACAGCGTCCATTCGAGCGTCGTCGCGCCTTCGCCCCAATAGTTTCCTTCCGCCTTACGGCCAGCGAGGAACGCATAGGCGATGTTAACGAAGAAGATCACCATTGAGCCAGCCATGATGGCATAGCCGATTGAGGCAATTTCGTTCCAGTAAGCAAAGGCATCCGGATAATCCGGATAACGCCGCGGCATGCCCTGCAACCCGAGGAAGTGCATCGGGAAGAAGATGATGTTCACGCCGAGGAAGAACACCCAGAAGTGCAGGTGGCCCAGGAACTCATTGAGGTGACGGCCGCTCATCTTTGCGAACCAGTAGGTGAAGCCCGCGAAGAGCGAGAACACCGCACCCAGCGAGAGCACGTAGTGGAAGTGCGCCACAACATAATAGGTGTCGTGCATGTAGTTATCGACACCGCCATTGGCGAGGACAACGCCCGTCACGCCACCAACGGTGAACATGAAGATGAAGCCGAGCGACCAGACCATCGGCACGGTAAAGCGGATCGACCCGCCCCACATTGTCGCGATCCACGAGAAGATCTTGATGCCGGTCGGCACCGCGATGACCATGGTGGCCGCCGTGAAGTACATTTTCGTGTTCACGTCGAGACCGGTTGTGAACATGTGGTGTGCCCACACAACAAAGCCGACAACACCAATCGCGACCATGGCATAGGCCATGCCGAGATAGCCAAAGATCGGCTTTTTCGAGAAGGTCGAGATGATCTGGCTGACGATGCCGAAGCCCGGCAGGATCATGATGTACACTTCAGGGTGACCGAAGAACCAGAACAGGTGCTGATAGAGAACAGGGTCCCCACCGCCGGCTGGATCAAAGAAGGTCGTACCGAAGTTACGGTCCGTCAGCAGCATGGTGATGGCGGCGGCCAGAACCGGCAGAGCCAGCAAAAGCAGGAACGCCGTGACCAGAACCGACCAGACAAACAGCGGCATCTTGTGCAGCGTCATGCCGGGAGCACGCATGTTGAAGATCGTGGTGATGAAGTTGATCGCGCCCATGATCGAGCTTGCGCCCGCCAGATGGAGCGAGAAGATCGCCATGTCGACAGCAGGCCCCTGCGACCCGTAGGTCGAGAGCGGCGCATAGACCGTCCAGCCAGTGCCGGCGCCAAGACCCGTACCACCGGGCACGAATGCGGAGCCGAGCAGCAGGATGAAGGCAGGAACGAGCAGCCAGAAGGACACGTTGTTCATGCGCGGGAATGCCATGTCCGGCGCACCGATCATGATCGGGATGAACCAGTTCCCAAAGCCACCGATGAGCGCTGGCATGACCATGAAGAATACCATGATGAGGCCGTGCGCGGTGATGAGCACGTTCCACAGATGGTAGGCCTGATCAATGCTGGCGCCTTCGCCTTCCACCATGGCAGCCCAGGTGGTCAGATATTGGATGCCCGGCTGCGCGAGTTCAGCGCGCATCATCCCGGAGATAGCACCCCCGATGATCCCCGCCAGAATTGCGAAGATCAGATAAAGGGTGCCAATATCCTTGTGGTTGGTTGACATGAACCAACGGGCAAAGAAGCCCGGATGATGGTCCGCGTCGTGATGATCATGTGCGTGATCGTGCGTTGCAGCAACGGTGGTCATTGTCATTACGCCTTGGTGTTGGCGGCCGGAGCAGCCGGAGCAGTTTCGTTTGCGCCTTCAGCCGGAGCCGCCGCAGGAGCGGCAGCCGGCGTTACGGCAGGTGCAGGAGTGGCAGCGGGCGCGGCGACGGCTTCAGCGCCAGGCATCTTGCCGCCCTTAGCCGCGACCCATTTCGCGAAGTTTTCCTTCGACACGACTTCAACCGCAATCGGCATGAAGGCATGGCGTGCGCCACAAAGTTCGGAACACTGGCCGTAATAGAGGCCTTCCTTTTCGACCTTGAACGTCACTTCGTTCAGGCGGCCGGGAACGGCGTCCATCTTGGTCCAGAAGGCCGGAACCGCGAAAGAGTGGATGACATCCTCCGATGTCACAATCGCCTTGATCTCGGTGCCGACGGGCACAACGAGGCGGTTGTCGACGGCCAGCAGGCGGGGTTCACCACGCTTGGCGGCCTCCGCATCGGGCAACATGTTGGAGACGATTTCGAAATCGCCATGGTCTGGATACTGATAGCTCCAATACCATTGATGGCCGATAACCTTGATCGTCACTGCATCCTTGCCAGCCGGCTTATACTGCGCGGCAAGCAGGCTGATCGACGGAATGGCGATCACCACGAGGATGATCACCGGGATCAGTGTCCAAGCAATTTCTATGAGCGTGTTGTGGCTGGTCTTTGAGGCAACCGGGTTGGCTGCACGACGGTAGCGCACGATCACCCAGAGCAGGAGACCGAGAACGAACAGCGAGATAACCGTGATAACAGGGAGCAGGATCGCGTCATGAAACCATTGCGCGCGCTCACCATTCACCGTCACCTGCGGCTGAATGCCGAGTTTGCCGTTGACCGGCTGGCCGATGCCATCGACGGGCACGAGCGCCATCGGGGCTTCCGGCTTGGCTTGTTCGGCAGCAGGCGTTGCAGCAGCGCTATCCGCCGTAGGGGCGGGGGCAGCGGCAACAGGCGCAGGCGCGGCGGCGACCGGCGCAGGTGCAGCCGGGGTTCCTTGCGCCATCGCAACAGCCGGTGCCAGCACCAAACCGATTGCGAATAGGGCAGATCTCAGCTTGTTCATTACCTGTTTTTCCATGTTGCGGCCCGGAAATCCGGGCAAAAAAGGCTTTGGCGACTATTCTTATCGAGACGCTTGGCTGCGGCCTATACGCACGAAACATATGAGGCTCAAGCGATTCAAGCGGCATTTTTCACACAGCATTGCAGGCTTTGTCTACCATCCCTAATGGACGGGTTTGCAAGACATATAGCAGTAGGCGAAGGGCAGTTTCTCCCGTGACAATGACAGACGACGATATCCTGAACGAATTTCGCGCCGCCGAAGCGTTGCTTGAGGGGCATTTTATCCTGTCATCGGGCCTGCGAAGCCCACGCTATTTGCAATGTGCCCGCGTCTTGATGAACCCGGCCCGCGCCGCGCGTTTGGCCGATGAAGCAGCCCGCCGCCTGCCCGATGACATCCGCCGCGCCATCGACGTTGTCGTCTCGCCCGCCATGGGCGGCATCATCATCGGCCATGAAATGGGCCGCGCATTGAACAAGGATGCGCTGTTTCTCGAACGCCCCGATGGCGTGTTCGGCCTGCGCCGCGGTTTTCGGCTGGAGCCGGGCCAGAAGGTCCTGATGGTTGAAGACGTCGTGACCACCGGCCTGTCCTCCCGCGAAGCCATTGAAGCGGTGAAGCGTGAGGGCGGTGACGTCATCGCCGAGGCATCGCTCGTCGACCGCTCCAATGGTTCGGTCGATCTGGGGGTTCCTTTCTATCCGCTCATCCGGTTGGATGTGCCCACTTATGATGTCGACCATCTCCCCCCCGACCTTGCGGCGATCCCAGCCGTGAAGCCCGGCAGCCGGAAGGCCGGCGCTTGACGCACCACCTTCGCCTCGGCGTCAACATCGATCATGTTGCGACCATCCGGAACGCGCGCGGCGGCGATCATCCCGATCCCTGGCGCGCCGTGCAGGTTGTCGAAGCAGCGGGCGGTGACGGCATTACCGTCCATCTGCGCGAAGACCGGCGTCACATCCGCGATGGTGATCTCGACACGCTGATGGCGAACGCAACTTTGCCCATCAATCTGGAGATGGCGGCGACCGAAGAGATGCTGGCCATCGCGCTGCGGCACAAACCCCACGCCGCGTGCATCGTGCCCGAAAAGCGCGAGGAGCGGACGACCGAAGGCGGGCTTGATGCAGCGGGATTGCACAACCAGCTGGCACCGATCGTTACGCGGCTGACAGACGCCGGCATCCGCGTGAGCCTATTCATCGAGCCCGACGCCCGCCAGATCGACGCCGCCATTCAGTTGCGCGCACCTGTCGTTGAGCTCCACACTGGTCGCTACGCCCACTGTGAAGGCGAGGAACGGGCGACCGAACTGCGCCGCATTGCCGATGCGGCTGCCCTCGCGGCCCGCAATGGCATAGAACCGCACGCAGGCCATGGGCTGACCTTCGACAATGTGGGGCCGATTGCCGCCATCCCGCAGATTGCGGAGCTCAACATCGGCCACTTCCTCATCGGTGAGGCGATCTTCATCGGGCTCGACGCCAGCATCCGCGAGATGCGCGCCCGCATGGACGCGGCGCGGGGCTGATCGCGCATGATCATCGGCCTCGGCTCTGACCTCTGCAACATTGAGCGGATCCAAAAGTCGCTCGACCGCTTCGGCGACCGGTTCACCAACCGCGTCTTTACCGATGTCGAACGTGCCAAGGCTGCGCGCCGTCCGTTCACGCAGGCCGGCACCTATGCCAAGCGCTTTGCCGCCAAAGAGGCCTTCTCCAAAGCCGTGGGCACCGGCTTCAAGCGCGGTGTGTTTATGAAGGACATTGGCGTCATCAATGCCCCTTCCGGCGCGCCGACGCTGGCCTTGTCCGGCGGCGCCAAGGCCGCGCTCGACGCCCTTGTTCCAGAGGGCTATGAGGCGCGCATTCACCTGACGCTCACCGACGATCATCCATGGGCGCAGGCGTTTGTCATCATTGAAGCCCTGCCGACCGCGAAAGCTGCCTGACCGTGACCTCCACACCCGAACCCGCCCTGACCGAAAGCACGCCCACCGACATGGCCAAGAAGAAGCGCAAGGACGACAAGGTCAATTGGGGGGAAGAGATCCGCGGCGCTGCCTTGCTGCTCGCCGCCGTGCTGGGCTTTCACAGCTTCATCGCCAAGCCGTTCTACATCCCGTCGGAATCGATGGTGCCGACGCTGATGGTTGGGGACCGGCTGGTCGTCAACAAATTCGCTTATGGCTGGAGCCATGTGTCCCCAACGATCCCGTCCATCCCCGCCCTCTTCCGCTGGCTCGTCCTGCGCGAACCGGTCGAATCGCTCGCAGTCAACCTCCCGGACTGGAAGGGCCGCATCTGGGGCAGTGAACCGGAACGCGGTGATGTTGTGATCCTGACGCCGCCGGGCATGAACCAAGACTATATCAAGCGCGTCATTGGCCTGCCGGGTGACCGCATCGAAATGCGCGGCGGGGAACTCATCATCAACGGCAAACCGGTTACCCGCGCGCCGAAGGTGGACCGGCTTGTACCGGTGGATCTGAATGACCCCTGCTCCCCAGAAGATTATCCCGATCGCCGCGTGGCGAAGGACGACGGCACCTTGTGGTGCAAGCTGCCCATCGTGCGCGAAACGCTGCCCAATGGCCGCAGCTATGACACAGTGGACGTCGACCCAAATTCGCCGGGCGACAATTACGGCCCAATCACCGTGCCGGACGCGCATTACTTTTTGATGGGCGATAATCGCGATCACAGCGCCGATAGCCGCTTCCCGCAATGGCAGCGCGGCCTTGGCGGGCCCGTGCCATGGGAAAACATCGGCGGGCGGGCAGAGATCATCACCTTCTCGCTCGACGGATCGTCCAGCTACCTCAACCCCCTCACCTGGGTGCGTGCCATCCGGCCCGACCGGACATTCGTGAGCCTGTCTGCCAAGAAGGACGGGGAGTAACCCCCGGGTCCGTCATGCTGAACTTGTTTCAGCATAACCGAGCGGGGCCACATGTCAGCCGATAAGAGTTGGCAAACCCGTTATCCTGAAACAAGTTCAGGATGACGAAGGGAGATATTACTCCGGCGTCGGTGCAGGCACAGCCTGTGGCTGGCCTTCGCCACCCGGAGCACCTGGGGCACCCTGACCACCCTGTTGCTGCTGCATCATCTGCTGCATCATCTGGAGTTCCGCCGCGCTCTTGAAATCAAGCAGGTCGACATCGAAGATCAGGATCGAGTTGGCCGGGATCGGGCCGGCCGCCTGTGCGCCGTAACCGAGTGCCGGCGGAATGCAGATGCGATAACTGCCGCCGCGCTGCATCTTCTTCAGCGCTTCCGAAAAGCCGGGAACAACCTTGGACACTTCCAGCGGAGTCTGCTGGTTCGCGTCAAATTCCGTGCCGTCCTTCAGCGTGCCCTTATAATTGATCAGCGTGACATCGGCATCGGTCGGGCTGGCGCCGGTGCCGGCCTTGCGCGCCTGAAAATGCAGACCCGTGCTGGTCACTTCGTGCGCCTTCACGCCGCTGCCTGCGGGCAGCATTTCAGAGGCGGAGCAGCTCTGGCCGACAGCCTTTGCGGTGCCTGTCCAGGCAAGGCCACCTGCGACCGCCAGCACGACGGCAACGCCGCCCCACAGCTTCAGCATCGAGCCCTTGGCAATCGGGGCAATAGGGACTGTGGAATTTGACATGGGCTGACCTCTGTTTTGATCTAAATGATGTTGGGCGCGCCTATGCCGCAACATTTGCCGCGCGCCAAGCGCAAACGAAAAGGGGCGCCGGATGAACCGACGCCCCTTTTCGTTTGGCAAAAGCCGCTTGGCTTAACGGCCGCCGTCGCGTTCCAGACGCTTGCGTTCCATCTTGCGGGCACGACGGACAGCGGCAGCCTTTTCACGGGCGCGCTTTTCCGACGGCTTTTCATAATGCCGACGCAGCTTCATTTCGCGATAAACGCCTTCGCGCTGCAGCTTCTTCTTGAGAGCCCGGAGCGCCTGGTCAACATTGTTGTCGCGAACGATAATCTGCATAAAAAAGCCACACTCCGAAGTCGAATATGAGGACGGTCATCCGCCCCGAAAGCCAAAATACAAGCGTCGTCGCAACTCGCGCCGCGCCGTTCCCAGCGGGCACTAGGCCCCGATTCCCTAAAAATCAAGGAGAAAGGCCAAGATTGCAAGTTCCGCCCTGCCCGTGTCATAGGTGCAACAGGGTCAGCAGACGAGATCGGGGGCAAGATGACAGCCGGAAATGAGGCGGGCGCGTGACGAAATTCACCGTCAACAACCAGCCGGTCGCCTATCAGATCGACCCGGATACGCCGCTCCTTTGGGCGCTGCGCGATGCCTCAAACCTGACCGGCACCAAATATGGCTGCGGCACGGGGGATTGCGGCGCCTGCATGGTCGATATTGACGGACGGGCCGTGATGTCCTGCCAGATATCGATCAAAGGCGTCGAAGGCAGCTTTGTGACGACCATAGAAGGGCTGTCGCGTGACCGGAGCCACCCCGTCCAGCAGGCGCTGGTCGCAGAAGGCGCGATCATGTGCGGCTTCTGCACGCCGGGAATCGTAATGGCAGCGGCCACCCTCTTAAAGGCCAACCCCAAGCCAAGCGATGCTGACATTGATGCTGCGATAACGAATCTCTGCCGCTGCGGCACCTACCCCCGCGTCCGCCGCGCCATTCACCGGGCAGGGCGTGTCATGCTGGGGCTCGAGCGGATTGCCGCTGCCCCACCACCTGGAATTTCAGCCGAAGATGCCGCGCGGACGGTGCCCGCGCTGGAGGGTAGAGATTAGGGCCGTACCCACCGGTCGACAAACAGCGTCAGTAACAAGTGCGGCGCCGCCACAACCGACAGCAGTCGAAACGCTTCTGCGGACATGGCCAGCGACTGCCCAGACACAAGGTCGGGCGCCAGCAGGACGGCAACGGCTAGGCAAGCAACACACATCAGGCCGCCGTACATCCAGAACCTCGGTCCAGACCAGCTAGGCAATGTCGTTGCCACCCCCCGCATGTGAAGCGGGGAATGCAGAAAAACGAAATAGAGCAGAAAGCCGACCTGAGGCGGCAAAATGGCCAGCGCCAATAGGGCGGCAAATTGCGCCAGCGCCCATCCGGAGTGGCCGGCACGGACGGCCATCAGCATGCCGACCGATGTGACCAGCACGGCGACGGGCGTGAAAGCGACGATGAAGCGGCGGACCCAATCTGCCTCAGGCCCGGCCATCGCAACGAACAAGGCTGTGACAGAGGCCGGATGCGCAAAAGCCGGAATACACAGTACCGACGCGCCTGCCATGGCCCGCAGCAGCCCTGAATCGAGCATGCGCCAGTCTTCTCCGAAATGGACAGCGGAAAGCGCCAGAAACAGGCAAAGCGTTGTGACAGGGGCAACGGCCCACAAGGCCATCATCGCCACCGCGACACCAACATAAGCGAGGAAGAAGGCAGCGGCCGTGGACGGCTGCAGCTTTAGGACGGACTGCGCGATCGCGATGTCAAATGCGCCGTGCGGCAGGCCACCAATCAACATGAGAACCGCCACGAGGGCAAGAAAGCCATTACCCGTCAGCGGCAGATCAAGGGCTAGGGCCAACGTCAGACAAACAAAGGCTGGCCAAAAAAATTTCGGCACCGGAACGTACACGGGGTACGCTCCGATGCCGATGCTCGGCAGAGGCCTGGGATAAAGGTTCGGCCGAGCAGATTTCATTTTAGTCGCTTATGCGGCTTCCGCTTCGGACTTGCGCACGGCAATGACCCAAATCAGGATGCCGACAGCAGCCTTGGCGACAAGATCAGCAATCGTGTAGCCGATCTGAATGGCCGTTGTGGCTGTCGCGCCCGAAATGTCGGCGTAAGGCGCCATGTACACGATGGGGTAGAAGCCCCATGATGCGAAGGTCAGCAAGCGGGCCTTCTTGACGAGCTCACGGACGCTTTCCGGCTGGCGTTCGATCGACGCACCCAGACCGCTGAACAGTTCCCAGATGATGTAGAGGAACGGGATAGCCGACAGCGTGCCCCACAGAGCGCGGGTCGGAATGTCGGTTGCGATTTCACCCGGATAGCCGAGCACAATCATAAGAGCAGCAGCAGCGCCGAGCTTGGTGGCCTTGCTGATTGTCTCTTCACGCGTCAGGCGCATGACAAGCACGAGTTCAATCAAAAGCAGTGGCACGGTCAACAGCCAGTCGACATAACGATAGGCATCGTTAAAGGCGACGCCGGTCGCCGTTACAACGCCGTCTGTAACCGTGTAGGCATCTTCCCAGCTCTCAAAAATCCGCCAGTAATGGTAGGCAGCGATCGCGCAGACGAGACCGGAAATGGTGATGGCGGTCTTATAGTTGGCCGAAACCTGCGAACGACCGAGCCACAGGAACAGCGTCGCTGCAGCCATCGTCGCAAATGTGAATGAAAACGCATTGTAAACCAGTGAGTACTGGAACGTACTAATCAACTCCATGGCATCCTCCTTATGGGCCACCAATCAATCGTGGCGACCTTCGTTTATAGAGAGGCTCATGTGTACGCCGCCTCCCCCAAAATCGCTGCATTGATATAGAAATCAAAAACTTAGCAGCAGGGTCACCATATAATCACAATTCCATATGTCCATCAATACGTCTCTTAGGTCATCAGTCCGGCGCAGGCTTTGCGCTCCCGAAACAACGGGCCTGCGGCTGAATTGTTCCTTGCAACTCTGTTAAGCCAGCGCTCATCTGCCGATTGTCAGATTGTGAGTCTGGGAGGCGGGGTGCGACTCGCTCCGCTTTTTTGGAGGGCGAGTATGCGTAAATTTCTTCTATCTTTTCTCCTGGTGACCGTCGCCGCCATTCCTGTTGCCGCGCAAGCGCAGCAGGAGGATTTTTCGAGGCGGGCAGGCGAACGTGGTTTTGAACGCCGCGGCGATCAGCCCACGGGCGGCTGGCGCGCCCAACGCGCGCAGCAGTCTGCCCCCGCTCCGCAGGCGCAAGCGCCACAGCAAGCACCTGCTCAGCAGACCAATGTCGAGCGAGGTCAAGCGCAGTATCGCGAACGGCAAAGGGACCGGCAGTCAAGCGCCACCGCCCGCACGCCTGACACGATGAACACATCGCCCGAGCCACGCCGCTGGGAAGGTCGCCGTGAGGGAGAACGGCGCGTTGAGGAGCGCAGAGACGATCAGCAGCAACGCCGCTACGGCTGGAACCGCGGCAATGGTCAGGCGGTAACGCCGCCGCCGGTCGTCGTTCCGCAGCAGCCAGGCCAGGACTGGAATAACGACCGCCGCGAACGCTGGGCCAATCGCAATCGCAATGAGGATCGAAATCGCTGGGACGGCAACCGCCGCGATGGTGATCGGGACCGGTATGACAATAATCGGCGGGACCGCGATGGCCGTCGATACGCCTATCGCACGCCCAATGGCCGTGATGACCGCAATTGGCATAACCGCAGCTGGTACGACAATGACAGCCGCTTTGACCGGTGGCACAATGACTGGCGGCGCGACCGGCGCTATGACTGGCGCAGCTTTCGGACCCACAACCGCGATTTCTATCGCCTGCCGCGATACAGCCATCCCTATGGCTATAATTACGGTTATCGCCGCTTCTCGATCGGGATCTTCCTCGACAATTTGTTCTTTAGCGAGCGGTATTGGATCAACGATCCCTATGAATACCGCCTGCCTCCGGCTTATGGGCCGTATCGTTGGGTGCGATATTATGACGACGTTTTGCTCGTCGATCTGCGCAACGGGCGCGTGGTCGACGCCATTTACGGCTTCTTCTATTAAGCAAAAAAGGCGGGCGCTGGCCTCAGCGTCCGCCGACCGCGATCCGTTCCAGCCGGGTTAGCGCCTCACGCAACGGCACATCGTCCAGCGCCTGCGGGTCTGTCCGCTTCAAGGTTTCAAGTCCGCGCTGGAATCGCTCCATCAATTCGGCGATCGTCGGCTCACGCTGCTCCACAATACGGGGACGCGGGGCCAGGCGCGGCGTCTCTTCCACCACAGGGTCTGCGGGTGGCTGAACCGGGGCCGGCGCCAAATGCAGCACCGTTTCGCGCTGGATGAAAATGTCCGGCATCTGCGGCAGGTCCGACGATGCTAGAGGCACATCCTCCAGAGCAACATGGATGGCTTCCATAAACACGGCGTCCTGCGTCATCGGCACAATAGGGGCGGCAGGCGCTTCCTCGACGATCATCAGCGCATCGAGCAGAAGCTCATCCTCCTCATTCTGGGCCGGCTCATTCTGGGCCGGCTCATTCTGGGCGACTGGCAGCGCCTCGTCCGCCAGTTGCGCCAGCGGCTGGGCGAGGAAGCTGGGCAGATTGGGCTCATCCTCCAGCACGGGGGCTGCGAAGACCGATGGGCGGTTAAAAATGGGCGCTTCTTCGGCATCGCGGCGCAGCGGCTGAACCGTCACCGCTTGAGGCTTACGCGGCTTGGCATTGCGGAACGGGAGCGCGGCCACAAAGGCAACAACAGCCGCGCCACCGCCGGCCAGAAAAACGAGAAGAAAGCGCGCCTTCGTTCCCAAAGGCGGGGCGGCAGCGGGCAACACATCCGGCAGACCGGCGGCGAGCACAGCGTGCTCCAGCAACCAGACGGGCGTCGCCAGCACGAGGAGGGCGGCCACTGCTGCGAACATCAGCGCCACGACAGGCGCAAATGGCAGACGCTGGAGTTGCTTCAACACTTGGATTCGCCCCTTTAAGCCTATTTCCAAGTACCTTTAGCAATCTGGTGGTAAACAGTTTCGTAACGACGAATATTTGAGGCCCAGTTACGCTCTTTCTCAACGAAAGCACGGGCTTGATCGCGGCGATCCTCCCACGTTTCCCGCGCACTGAACAGATTGGAGAGCGAATCGGCAATCGCGCTGGGGCTGTCCGCCGCGAACAAGGTTCCGGTCTGGCCATCTGTCATGAGTTCCCGGTGTCCGCCGACATCCGACGCGGCCACGAGCTTGCCTTGCGCCATTGCCTCCAATGGCTTGAGCGGGGTTACCAGATCAGTCAGCCGCATCTTTTTGCGCGGGTAAGCAAGGACATCGATGAGGCTATAATAGCGTTCCACCTGATCATGCGGGACACGCCCGACAAATCGGATGCGGTCGGCAACCGGGGATGCGGCCGCCTGCGCCCGAAGCGCCGGCTCCATTGGCCCGCCACCAACGAGCAGCAACGCAGCCTCAGGCCGAGCCGCAACCAGACGCGGCATGGCGGCAATCAGATCATCGAGCCCTTCATAATCATAAAAGCTGCCGATGAAGCCGACCGTTTCTGACCCTTTGAGGCCAAGTTCCGTTGCCAGTGCCGTGTCGCGCGGCGGTGGATTGCCGAACAGATGGAGGTCCACACCATTGGGCGACACTGTGATCCTGGCGGGATCAATCCCGCGTGAAATCAAATCAGCTTTCAGCCCTTCGCAGATGACCACCACAGCATCGGCGCGGCGCACGGCCCATGTCTCCAGCGCCTTGGTGACGCGGTAGCGCAAAGATCCTTCCTTGCCCGTGCCGTTGCCGACGGCCGCATCCTCCCAGAAGGCACGGATTTCATATACAAAGGGCAACCCCCGTCTGCGCGCAACCCGCAACCCGGCCATCGCGTTCAGCACAGGCGAATGGGCGTGCAGCACATCAGGGCGATATTGTTCGACGAGCGCATCAATCCGTTCCGCAAAGGCCGCCACTTCCGACCATTCCCGAAAGACAGGCAAAGACATGGTCGTCCCGCGTGTCCGGTGGAAGGTCAGGCCGTCCGCCGCTTCGACATCGGGGCCATCTGCTGTGTGCCGCAAACCCGTGACACCACGCACATCCCAGCCCAATTCCTGCTGGGCCTTCAGGATGGCCCGCGTGCGGAATGTGTAGCCTGAATGCATCGGCAGGCTGTGATCAAGGATGTGAAGAATACGCACGCTCGCTCGCGGTCCTGTCCATTATTGACCAAATTCGAGCCGACACCTGCCACAAAGGACTTAACGCGACGTCAACCGGATGCATCTAAAGCCGGGCGCGATATGATCGACATGCTCTCGCTCTTCCTGTCGCACGGACTGCTGCTGCTCATGGCCTGGCGCCTGCTGTCGCGCGGCGATCTGGACGACGACAAAGGGCCGGTCGACACCCGCAAACAGCACAATAAATGGGGCGCGCCCGATGCGTGACCTCTTCTTTGTCGCCTTTCTTGGCGCGATGCTGCTGCTCGGGATGCGGCGACCATTTCTGATGGTGCTTGGCTATGTCTATGTCGACATCGTCTCGCCGCAGCATCTGTCTTACTACCTGCTCAACAGCATACCCGTATCGCTCATCTTCTTTTTGGGGGCGGTTGTCGGTTGGCTGATGTTCGACCGAAAACAGGTGCTGACATTCGGGCCAAGGCAGGGCGCGATGCTTCTGCTCCTCGTCTATTGCTATTTTTCCACCGAGAATGCCGATTTTCCGCTGGAGGCGACGGAAAAGTGGGATTGGGTCTGGAAGGTGCTGGTCTTTGCCATCTTCCTACCGCTGACGATCACCACACGGCTTCGGATCGAAGCGCTGGCGACCACGATGATCCTGTCGGCCTCGTGCATCATCATCGCGGCGGGCATCAAGACGGCCGCATCCGGCGGCGGCTATGGCGTGCTCAACCTCATGTCAGACAGCAATACCGGCCTTTATGAGTCGTCTACGCTCGCCTGTGTGGCGATCTCGCTGATCCCCTTCATCCTCTACCTACGCCGGAACAGTACAATCTTCCCGCCCGATTGGCGGGTGTCGCTCTTTTGCGGGGCGCTGTGCTTTGCCTGCCTGCTGATCCCCGTCGGCACCGAAGCGCGCACCGGGCTCATTTGTATTGCGGCACTCGGTGTGATGATGCTGCGCGCAGTGAAGCGCCCGTTCCTTTACATCTTCGCGGCGGCTTTTCTGGGGCTGGCCTCCCTTCCGTTCCTGCCGGAAAGCTTCACCAAGCGCATGGACACGATGAATGAGGTGCAGGCTGACGAATCCGCTTCGACCCGCCTCGCGGTCTGGCGCTGGACGATCGATTATGTCGGCATTCATCCAATGGGCGGCGGGTTTGATTCCTACCGTGGCAACTCCTTCCGCTATGAGGCGCGGACCAGCAGCAAATTTGATCCAAACGCGCCGGTTGTGCACGAACCCGGCTCCACCATCGTGATCGTCGATGAAGGCCGCGCCTTCCACAGCGCCTATTTTGAAATGCTGGGGGAACAGGGCTGGCCGGGCCTCGGCATCTGGCTGTTCATCCATTTGTCCGGCCTGCTGCGCATGGAAATCCTGCTGCGAAGATATCGGAACCGCGCGCCGGAGGATGGGCATTGGATTGCGGGCCTCGCCACAGCGCTTCAACAGGCCAACATCATCTACCTGATCGGTGCGGCCTTCATCGGCGTCGCCTACCTGTCGTTCGCCTATATGCTCATCGCCATGCAGATCGCGCTTGATGCCCATGCCCGGCGTTTTGAACGGGAGCGGACACGCAAGCCCTTCTTTGTCGCGAAGGTGGTTCCGGCATGACGCCCCCCCGCGCACAGCTTGACGCCCTTACCGGCATGCGCGGCCTCGCGGCTTGGCTTGTCGTGCTTTATCACATCCGCCTCGCCTTGCCGGACAGCGTGCCACCCTTTGTCATCGCGATCCTCGCCAAGGGCTATCTCGCGGTCGACCTGTTCTTCGTCCTGTCCGGTTTCGTCATGTGGCTGACCTATGGGCCAAAGTTCCAGTCACAAGGGCTGGCCGCCGCCCCTGATTTTCTTTGGCGGCGCATTGCCCGCATCTATCCACTGCACCTTGTCATCCTGCTCGCCACCCTCGCTTATGCGACAACACTGACGCTCGCCGGAAAGGCAGATAACGCCCAATACCCCCTTGCAGAACTGCCGTTGCACCTCCTTTTGATGCAGAATTGGGGGCTGACCGACCATTTGACCTGGAATGACCCGAGCTGGTCGATCTCGACTGAACTGGCCGCCTATCTGCTGCTGCCTTTTGTCGCTGTAACCTTATTCCGGAAGAGTTGGCCGCCCCTTGTGTGCGCAGGCGGCGCGCTGGTGCTGGGCATTGGACTGCATTTCTGGTTCGTCTCCCAAGACGCCGCCACTTTGGGACATGACATTGTCTGGAATGGCCTGCCGCGCTGCATCGCAGGCTTTTTCGGCGGCGTCCTGATGGCCATGGCATGGCGCGCCCGTCCCGCCGCTGCGGCCCGGCATGGCGCCCTTGTCCTCAGCCTTTCGCTGTTCGGCCTTTGGGTCGTGGGTCTGCTGCCCGAAACATTGGCGGTGCCGCTTTCCTTCACAGCCCTTGTCTACTGGCTTGCCGAAACGTCCGCTGCTCCCGGTAACCCCCTTGCGGGCCGGATTGCAGTCTATTTGGGGGAGATCAGCTATTCGACCTATCTGGCCCACTTCCTGCTGTGGATCGCCTTCAAACACATCTTTGTAACGGATGCCGCGAACGTTTCCCTTGGCCTCATCGCGCTCTACATTGTCGCGGTCTATCTGGCGTCAGAACTGCTCTACCGGCTGGTTGAGGCGCCCGGCCGTGTGTTCCTCCAATCATGGGGCCATCGCAGGCGCAAACACGCCCTGCGCTGATCGGATCTGATCGGGCAATTGCACTCGGGCGGGACGTTGCTAGGTTGGCGGCATGACGACACCCAAAGCCTCAATGCTGACCGACATCACCCGGATCCTCGACATCGCCCTAGCCTGGCTGGATGGCCATACGACCCAGATTGCGCTGAGCGTTGCCTCCGGCGTAATCATCGTCGCGCTGCTTTACGGCCTAAAGCTGCTCGGCGGCTATCTGTGCAGCCCGCGCTTTTCCAGTTCGCATTGGCCGGGGATCATCGGCCGCGCGCTGAAGAGGACACGGCTCTGGTTCAAGATAGCCGTGGCGGCGCAGATCGTGGCTGCGACCGCTCACGCCCCGACAGAAATCGCCTACCCCATCCGCGTTCTTTTCGTCGTTGCGGCGGTGCTGCAGGCGGCCGTCTGGGTGCGCGCGCTGATCCTTGGCCTTGTCGAATATCGCGCAGGCACCACGGACCCGACGGGCAATCTGCAAAGCGCCATGGGGTTGATCCGCGTGCTGCTGACAGCGGGGCTGTTCATCCTTGCGACGATCCTGATCCTCTCCAACCTCGGTGTCGATGTCACGGGCCTTCTGGCAGGTCTTGGTATTGGCGGCATCGCCATTGGTCTCGCCGCTCAGGGCATCTTCTCTGATCTTTTCGCCGCTTTGTCCGTACTGTTCGATAAGCCCTTTAAGAAGGGCGACATGGTCAAATTCGATGCGAGCCAAGGCACGGTGGAGGCCATTGGGCTCAAATCCACCCGCATCCGCGCGATTACCGGGGAGGAGATTGTCATCTCCAACGCAAACCTGCTCAACAAGGAGTTGCACAACCTCGCTGTGTTTGAAACGCGCCGCTATTTTCAGACGATCAGCCTCATCTACCAGACCCCACCGGACATCAGTGCGACGCTGCCCGCCCTGCTGAAAGCTGCGATTGAAAGCGTCGACCGCGTCACCTTTGCCCGCTGCGCGCTCGACAATTTTGCGCCCTCTAGCCTCGATTTCCTGCTCATTTACGAAATCCATGAGGCAGACCCCAGCGACGCGCTGGACCGCAAGCATCTCGTCAACAATGCGATCCTCGCGCTCTTTGCTGAAAAGGGCATTCAGTTCGCCTATCCCACCCAAACCACTTTCACGGCGGCCCCCGACGGGCGGATGGTGATGCCCTTTGCTGAGCCGAAGCCGGTTGAGGTGGCCGACGCGTCAAAAGCCAAAGCGTAGGAGAGACGCGCATGGTCAAGCCAACGGGCATCCACCACATCGCCATCATGACCGGCGACATGAAGGCGCAGCTGGAATTTCTGACCGATGAGGTGATCTGGAAGGTCGCGTCCTATGCGGAAGCGCCGGTTAAAGAAGAGGCTTAGCCCCTACGCACACCAGTGAATATCAAACGCCTGTTCGGCATCCGCCAGCACGCGGCCGACGGGCAGCGGGGAGAGTGGGCCGTCCTTGATCGCCTGTTCGACGAGCGCGCGCTTGTCGGCGCCGGTCAGCACCATCAACAAGGTGCGGGCCGACAGGATCGAATGCCGCGTGAGCGTGACGCGGGCGACGGGCGCTTCAATCGGCATAGGATCAGGCCGAACGCCAACTGCGCGGCGTGCCTTGGGGGCGTTCAGCGCATCGTCCATGTCCGGTCCGGCAAAGATCGACGCAGTATGGCCATCCGTGCCGACACCTAGCCAGACGAGATCGCACGGCCAGTGCAGATCCTGCAGGCGCGCGTCCGCCGCGTTGCCGGCGGCCTTATGATCGGGATTGACGCTGCCGATGGGGAGCACGCGGGCGCCCTTGGGAATGAAGGCCTTGGCCAGCATCGCTGCGTTTGACAGCGGATCGTCCACCGCCACCAGCCGGTCATCGGTCGGAATGATCGTGACATGCTTCCACTTGATCGGAGCCGCGGCGAGCTTTTCGTAGATCGGCAGCGGCGTGTTGCCGCCGGGCAGCGCGATGAGCGCCTGTCCGCGCGCATCGAGGGCGCTTTCGATGATGAAGCCGACATCTCCGGCCACAGCTTCGGCCAGTTCTTCCATGTCGTCATAGTCCCACCATTCGGCTTCGATCATTTGGGCAGTTCCTTCAGGGGTGTTTGCAGTGGCCGCGTTGCGGCTCGGTGGCTGTGGATATGGTCGCGGGGCCAGATGTGCAATCCCGCATCAATGGTCATTAACACAAAAAATCGATCAGGTGCCGCTTGAGCCGCGCCCGACCTCTCAATTTCTGCAATCGATTGTTGCAGGTTGGCGCAGTGATGGCTAGCGTTCGCTGACACGCGCTGCTGACAGCCGGGGAGGAAATTGAAATGGCCAGAACCAAGCCACGGCTGTCGCTGATGCGCGTCATCGAAATGAACCTCGGTTTCCTAGGCCTGCAATTCAGTTTCGGCCTGCAACAGGGCAATATGGTGCCCATCTATTCCTGGCTGGGCGCGGATGAAGCCACACTGCCCATTCTCCAGCTAGCCGGGCCGATGACGGGATTGCTGGTTCAGCCGCTGGTCGGCGCGCTGAGTGACCGGACCAATTCCCGCCTCGGCAGGCGGACCCCCTATTTCCTCATCGGCGCCATCATGTGCAGCCTTGGCCTGTTCTTCATGCCGCATTCGTCCAGCCTGCTGATGGCGGCCAGCCTGTTGTGGTTTCTGGATGCGGGCAACAATATCACGATGGAGCCCTACCGCGCTTATGTGTCGGACCGGCTGGATGAGAGCCAGCATGAATTGGGTTTTCTGAGCCAGAGCGCGTTCACCGGGCTCGCGCAAAGCCTTGCTTTCCTGACGCCCTCCATCCTTGTCTACGGGTTCGGCTTTGATCGGAACGCCGTGGATGACCACAACATTCCGGACATCACCCATATTTCCTTCCTGATCGGCGCCGTGCTCTCCATCTCAACGATCCTATGGTCTGTCATCCGCGTACCGGAGCTGCCGCTATCGCAAGAGGAGCAGGCCAAAATCGCCGCCGCGCCCAAATCTGCCCGGGCCACGCTGGCTGAAATCTGGAGCGCGATCCGCGACATGCCGCCTGCCATGCGTCAGATGGCGTGGATGAGCCTGTTCCAATGGTATGGCATGATGGTCTATTGGAATTACGGTGTGCTCTCCATCGGCAGGTCGATCTTCGATACGACCGACAAAAGCTCCGACGCGTT
>JBBATS010000018.1:0-25002 GCA_040398625.1 Chakrabartia sp.
CAAAAACAGCCGATCCGTTCGGCCTCCCCCATATTCAAATCCCCTATCCTCCACTGTCAATAGCAGTTGAGGGGAGCCGTGATTTTGGGGGGAAACCCCCTGCGGAATGGCTTTTTTAATTTGGGTGGGATAGGCTCCTGTGGGAGACACTTATGTCAAAACGACAAATCGATCTGGCGATTGGCAGTTGGGAGGCGTCCCAGGTTCTGGGCGTCCATTGGACGCAGGCGAAGAGAATGGCTGACAAGGGTCTGCTGACTACCCGTCAGCTTCAATCCCCCGCGGTAGCCGATCCCGAGAGGGTTTTCGCGATCTACTCGTTCGCCGAGTGCCAAAAGGACTGGGACGACTACGAAGAACAGCTAAAGCGCGGCGGCTCTGGCCGGCGGCCACGGGCGAACGCCGACGACCGGCCGGCGATGCTGAAACTGCTCAAGGCGATTGAGCACCCTATTGAGTTCGGCGATGCCGTCTCAACCGGCGAGGCCGCCGAAATTCTCCGCTGCCACTGGACATGGCCGACCAGACTTGCGGCCGAGGGCAAGATCGTCGGACGCATCTTGCACAACGGCCGCAACTCCCGCAGTCGCTGCTGGATTTTCTCGCGGGCAAGCTGCGAAGCCAACGTGTCCACGACGACGCGGTTGGAAGCCGCTGGCAAGAAAAAAGGTCGTCGGCGAAAACAAGCTTGACGATTGGCTAGTAGCCTATGTATCCTCCTCCCCACACAAGGAGGTGTACGGATGTTGTGGCTGCATCAGCAGGAAGCTATCGACTGGGCCGAAGGCCGCCGCGACGTTCTGTTGTGGCTGGGCATGGGCTGCGGCAAGACGCGAGTCGCGCTCGAGATCATCAAGAAGATGATGGTCGCCGGTAGCATTCGACGCATTCTGGTCGGCTGCCCGAAGGCAGTGATGCCAGCCTGGGCGAAACAGGTGAGCCTATGGCTCCCTGAGATTCGGGTGATCCTGCTGGATCGTGGCACTTCTGCCACCAAGGGGCAGGACATCGTTCGTGCCCTTGCTGATACATCACCGTCTATCATCGTCGGCAACTATGAAAGCCTGTGGCGAATCAAAGAGGTGGAGAAGACCTCCTGGGACGTTTTCGTCTGGGACGAAGTTCACCGGCTGAAGTCGCCGTCGGGGTCGGCGAGCAAATGGGCCGCGAGGATGGGGAAGAAAAACCCGACCGCCAAGCGGATCGGCCTCTCGGGCACCCTTCTCGCCCAATCGCCGCTAGATGCCTACGGGACGTGGCGTGCCGTCGAATCCCCCGAATGCCAGACGTTCGGCACCCTCTGGTCGTTATTCAAGGCGATGTTCTCGGTGCCCCACCCGCACATTCAGGGTGCCGTGCTCGGCTACCGCAACGAAAAGCTGTTCGCTGAGAAGGTGGCGGCGACGACGTTCCAGCGTAGGTCGGAGGATGTCCTCGACCTCCCCCCGATTCATCATGTCGAAGTCGCCGTGGAGATGACGGCCAAGGAGGGCCGCGTCTACGCGGGGCTGGAGAAGGACTTCTGTGTGCAAGTAGACGACGGCACGATTACGCCCGCCAACGCGATGGTCGGCTTGCTGCGGATGCTCCAGGCCACCAGCGGTTTCATGCGGCTCGACGGCGAAGACGTGGCGAGGCAGATCGACGAAATCCCGTCGAAGTACGCTGCCTTCAGCGAACTGCTCGAGGATATGCCCCCCGACGAGCCGCTGGTCGTGTTCTGCCGGTTCAGGAGCGACATCAACTGTGTGCTCAAAGCCTGCGAGACGCATGGCCGCAGCGTGAGCGAGCTGTCGGGTAAAGTAGACGACCTTGCCGCGTGGCAGGCCGGGGAAACCGCCGTACTGGTTGCACAAATACAGTCGGGCGGCATCGGCATTGACTTAACGCGGGCGAATGTGGGCGTTTTCTTTTCGCTTGGTCACTCGCTCTCCGAGTGGCTGCAAGCAATCGCCCGTCTCCACCGACCCGGCCAGGAACGCAGCACCCGTTTCTTCTCGCTGGTCGCAACACTACGCAATAAGACAACTGCGGACGGCCGCGTCTACGAAGCCCTCAGAGATCGAAAGGAAGTGATAGATGTCGTTTGCCGAGCATACGCCGACCGACAGCCCGCTCTCAAGCAGTCTTGAACAGATTACTGAGATCGACCGTCAGATCGGTACTGCCGAATTGGAGATCAAGGAGTTGAAGAAGCGCAGGGATGCGCTGGCCGAGGTAGCCGTCGAGGAACTTCTCGCCGGCAAGCTTGATGGAGTTCGCGTTGCTGGACGGAGTTGGCGCATCGAGTGGGAGCACTCGGTGAGCGCGACGGGCGAGAAGCAGGATGCAATTCTCGCCGCGGCAAGGGAGGCCGGTTTGGAGGAGCAACTTGTGTCCGTCAACACGGCGAGGCTCAAGGCTCTGCTCAAGGAGATGTCGAAGGAGTCGGGCAGGGATGCCCGACAGCCTTGGGCCGAAGGAACCCCGTTCGCGGGGATCGTGTCTGAGTATGTGCGTCCGGTGCTTCGGCATCTGACGACTGGTTGATGGCGCTCCCCGGCGTGTTGCCGGGGGCGTGGACGATGGATCGATTGGCGCTCAAAAGGAAAACACATGAGCACAGCAATTTCGACGGTGAAGGCGATCAATTACCCGGGCTTGGCTCCCGACAGCCGGCAGGCCCGCATCATCGCGGCGAACCTGGAAGGCGAGCCGATGAGGGAGATGGATTTGGTGAGGGTGCCGACCCCGGTCGGCGGCGCGACGATGTGGTCGATTGACAACCAGGGCAACATCGAGACGACCGAGGAGATCATCGGTCTGCTGGTGGCCGAGGGGAAGCGGGCCGCTCTCTGGCCCAAGGATGACCCGAGCGGTGACCGCCCGCTGATCGTCTCGCACGATCTGCTGGTCGGCTACCGCGTCGGAGAGGATTACGGTGATCGCGACCCACAAGCCGTCGAACGGTATCGTATTGGCGACCGCCGATATGACTGGGCGGCATTGGCTTCTGGGCCAGAGTTCGGCTGGGGTTCCGGCAAGGGCGGCGAGCGGACGAGGAAGGTGAAGGAGCACCGGCAACTCGCGATTCTTCGCGAGGGTGCGACGTGGCCGATTCTGGTCAGCATCGGCGGCGCTTCAATCGTCGATTGGAATCGTCGCAAGCGGCAGTTCCAAGGCTTCATGTACGAAACCGTGATCGGCCTGAAGCTGGTCAAGGCGAAGAACAGCGGCGGCCAGCCCTACTCGCAGGTCGTGACCCGCGTTGTCGGCACGATCAGCGAGGAGCAGGGTGAGGTCGCTCGCAAGACCTACCACCTCCCGCTGACGGCGATGTTCAATGCGCCGCCGATGGGTGCCAGTGTCGTCGTCGATCACACCGACGACCAGTAGTCACTTTCGCTGGGCCGGCGGCGAACTCGCTGGTTTTGTCTTCGTTTTCCCAGCGAGCCGGCAGCCAATGCCAAGGAGTGGCTTCGTAACCCTTGGAAGTCTCCGCAGCACCTCGCGTCAACCTCTCGCGAGCCTGCGGTGGCGCATTGCCCCTGCGGGGCCGCTCCGGCGGCTCCGCAGGGGATTTCTTAACCACATAGCAAGGAGTAAAGAAGTGGACTGGCGAAGCATCTCTGATGGCAAGGAAAAGTATCAAGCGTATCTGTGCAGCCGCGAGTGGAGCGAGAAGAAGGAGGCCGTGCGGAAGAGAAGCAGCGGTATCTGCGAGCGGTGCAGGGTCTACATGATGGATGCAGTCCATCACTTGACCTACGAACGTAAGTACGCAGAACAACTGAGCGACTTGCAGGCAATCTGCAAAGCGTGCCATGAATTCACTCACGCCAAGTCGCAGTATGACCCGAGGGTCTGTGCCCCCGTCTTCGTGGAAGGCAGCGGCCCCATCCGCGTCCTTTACCTTGCCGGCAAGATAACCAGGGATCGCTGGAGGGACGAGATAATCAAAGACTGGAGCTTTGAGAACCACTCGGAATTCACCTGGGACGCATGCTCTCAGTTCTGCGGCAATGAGTGGCAGATCGCGAAGTGTGCGGCGACGGCGTCAAACGGTTCGCGGCTGGACTACTCGGGGCCGTGGTGGTCTGACTTGGAAGAGGGGTGCGGTCACGGCGACGCCTCAAGTTGCGGAGAACCTCACGCCTACGGAAATGCTTACTTCGACGACGAAGGGTCGATGTTCTCTTACAGCGACACGAAGAATTCAATGAGGGTTGTTTCAAAAAACGTCGAGATCGCAATAAACGAGTGCGACCTTCTTTTTGCGTGGATCAATTCAGACGACTGCTTCGGCACGATCTTTGAGATCGGGATGGCCGTGGCTCTCGGGAAAACGGTCGTTGTCGCCAGCCCCCCCGCGTTCGACCATCACCAGATGTGGCTATGCAGAAAGTTTGCGACGAAGTGCGTGTCTGGGGAGACGGCAGGAGAGGCGTGGCATTCCCTTTGGAATCATAGCAAGGAGGCGATTGTATGAATGACATCTTCAAGGCAGCAGCAGGGTACGCGGCCAATCAAGCGTGGCCGATGGTGCAGAACTGGGGAATGCGTGACGACGGCGGGTGCATGTGCTTCCGCGGCAAGTCGTGCGCCACGCCAGGAAAGCACCCGATTCACGACGACTGGCTCCTCCACGTCACGACCGACGAGGACACAATCTCGTCGTGGTTTGAGGAAGGCCAGATGTTCAACATCGGGCTGCCGCTCGGGCCGTCCAGCGGCGTCATCGATACTGAGTGGGACGATGAGAAGTCGTTCGCCACGGCAAAACGATTCGGCCTGCTGGGCATCCCGACCCCAGGCTTCGTCTCCTCCCGCGGCGGCCACCGGCTCTGGAAGATGGACAAGCGTCTGATCGACATCTCCAAGGGCGTCAAGAAGATCGACGGCCTGGAGGTGCGGTTCGGCGGTGGCGGCAAGATGACTCAGTCGATCATTCCCCCCAGCATTCATCACACCGGAAAGAAGTATGCCTGGGAGCCGGGGCGGTCGCCGGATGAGGTCGAACTGGCGACGATGCCAGAAGCACTGGTGCTCGCCGTCATCGCCGCTTGCGGCGGCGAGGGCGGCGAAGGAGTGATCACAAAGAACACGATCTACGAACGAATCATTCAGGAGGGCGAGAGAAACGACTCCCTCGTCGCTTGGATTTCGTCGGAGATCATGCGAATGCGTGATCCGCACGACCCTGCCGAACAGCAGAACGTGCTGATGATCTGCCGTGCCTTAAACCAGACGCGGCTGGCCGTCCCGATGAAGGATCACGAAGTCGTGTCCATCTGGCAGGGCCAGCTTCGCTGGGGCATGAAGGCCAGAGCCTCGGGGGCCACGAAGGTCGCTAGCACCGACAAGGATGCCGACGAGAAGGTCGAGGAGGCTCGCAGGAAGAGTCCGCATACGGCAAGCGGCTTGGAGATTCGTAGCGGCGAGTGGTTCCCCGGCCTCTGGAGCCTGACGGTCGTTCACTCTGACCCCAAGGAGTTCCGGCTGGGTGTTCCGCTCTCTGGGGCCACCCAGGACGACGAGGACGACCGGATGCGTGTCTTCGTGTCGCTAACCAGTGCCGACTGGTCTAGCCCCATATCGGTCGCCAGGAAGGTGCTCGAGGCCACCGGCACCATCGACGTGACTGACCCGAACCCGAAGGAGTGGGCAAAGATTTGGAACGGCTACTCCTACAAGCCCGAGGGCGAGAAGAAGTCGGTCAAGGTGCGTGGCTTAAAGGTCAAGCTCATGGACGAGCGTGACGAGGAGTGGCCGCCGGCAGAGCAGCAGCGGTACTGCATGGTCGCAGGATGGCTCCTAGAGGCTCTGACAGCCATTGTGCAGCCCGAGCCGGATTCGGACGACTCCACGCCCCATCCCTCGGGCAGGCCGTCGTGGGTGCGTATGCCAGACGGTGAGTTTCAACTGTTCTTCACCTGGGGCCGGGTGTTCGAGGACATCCAGAAGAACAAGAAGGTCAGGCTGCATGAGGGCGACCAGACCTCGCTCAAGCGTCGAATGCTCCAGGCCACCGGAGAGTCGGAATTCCGAATCGAACGGGTGCGTGTGGAGACGGGAGTGCGGAGGAGGTATGTGGTCTGGACTCAGGATCACATTACCCACCTTAACAACATTGCCCATCCTGACGGCCAACCTGACCAAAAGACCCTTATTATTAAGGGCCAAATTGAATTTGAAAAACCAATTACTGGCTCGGGAAAGTTGGTTTGTGGCCCAGCGTGATCTAAATGCCTACTGCGTAAGAGTTTACAGTGGGCCAAAAGTCGGCCCACAAATCCCCCCAAAACGGAAAGTGGCCCAATGTCAGAAACACAAGTGGCGAGGCTCATCGGCGGTGCCGGCACGGGCAAGACGACGGAGCTACTGGAGATCATGAAGTCGGTGCTGGCACAGATCGGAGACAACCCGTCTGCCATCGGTTTCGCTACGTTCACTCGCGGCGCTCGAGAGGAGATGGTGAACCGAGCCTCGGCGGCGTTTGACTGCCCGCCCAGCCTCTTGGATCGGCACGGGTGGTTTCGGACGGTGCATTCGACGTGCCTGAAGATGCTCGATCTGAGGAGCGACGAGCTTTTGGCGGCCGACGACAAGGCGTCGAAGTGGATCGCGGAGCACCTGAAGGTATCGGTTGGGTGGAAGAAGGTCGGGGACAGCGGCTACGCGGCGTGCGTGGGCGACGAGGAGGCGGCTGCCGCTATGACGCTCTGGGACTTGTCTAGGAGCCGGATAGAGCCTCTAGGGGCCATACATGCCGCCAAGGCCAATGCGGGCTTAGAGGTGCCTTCTATTGCTTCTGTGAGGCATTTCGTGAAACGGTATGAGGATGCCAAGCGTCTGGAGGGCAGAACCGACTACGTTGACCTCCTGGGGCGGTACAGCGGCGTCCGGTTTGGTTTGGAGGGGCCGGAGATGGTCGAGCCGGAGGGGAAACTCCCCGAGGGTGTGCAGGCGTGGATATTCGACGAAGCTCAAGACGCCTCGGCTCTGGTTGACCGCGTCTGCCGGCGGCTGGCCTACGCCCCCGGCGTGAAGTGGGCCTATCTGGCGGCCGACCCGTTTCAGTCGATCTTTGGGTTTGGCGGGGCCGACTACAACAACTTTCTGTCGTGGAACGCTGACAAGCAGCGGACGATGCCACAGTCGTGGCGTTGCCCCCGGCCGGTGATGGAATTAGGCGAGCGGTGCCTGCGGAGGATGCACAAGGGGTATTTCGACCGGGGGATCGCCCCAGCCAGCCACGAAGGCGTCGTGATCCGCGAGCCGTCGATTGAGAGGGCGCTATGTCAGGTCGATGGCACCCGATCCACGCTGGTGCTGGCGAGGTGCAACTTCTCGCTGAAGAAGTTCTCCGACGTTTTGACGGCCCGCAAAATCCCCCACGGCGGCTTGAACGATAAAGAGGACACCAAGAGTCTGGTGGCTTTCAACACCTACTGGAGGCTCCAGCACGGGCACGGGGTTGGCGGGGAGCAGTGGAAGGAGGCCATCGCCCTGACGCCCGTTAAGGCTACTGGGGGCGATATCTTCTTGGCTCGCGGCGAGAAGGCGGCTTGGAAGAACGGGAAGCGTGACGGCGTCGAATTCATCGATCACGACGAACTCGTCGCCCTCGGCGGGGCCACGCCGGCCTTGATGGAGGCCGTGAAGAGTGGGGCGTGGGCTTCGCTTTTGGACGGTGGCCGCAAGTGGTATGACGCCGCCAAGAAGCACGGGCCGGAGGTGGCGACGAAGCCGAACGTCAGGCTATCTACGATCCACGGCGCCAAGGGGATGGAAGCTCAGGACGTGATCCTGGCGACGGAGACGGCGAATCGCGTCGAGGTCGAGCGGGAGCTTGACCCGCGGTGCCACGACGAGGAGTGCCGGCTTGAGTATGTCGGCGTGACTCGGGCGAAAGAGCGGCTGTTCGTGTGCGAGTCGGACGAGCCTTATGCGATGGAGTTGCCCCGATGAAAGACACCCTTTTCGACATTTCGCCCGATGAACCAGTACGTTCTCGCGGCAAAAGTGCCTCTCGCGCGCAACCTTTGCCTGTCGTGGAGGAACCAGAAAAGCCGGTACTTAATAGGGAGGTTCAGCCAAGCCGACCGATCCTGCCCATCGGCATGATTGAACACACCTATGACTGTGCCGACGCCGCCTGTGGAACCCAGTGCCACGACATCCTGCACGAAGATCGAGGTGAGTGGTATCTGTCGTGCGTGTTCTGCGGCACCGGGCAGTGGGTGAAGGCCATCCGCGGGCACCTGAAGCCACGGGAGGAAGCGTTCGTGCTGCGGGAGGGCCGGTTTGCTGGCATGACACTGGATGAGGTGCAGAGTCAGCCGAAGGGGACGGAGTTCATAGCGTGGGCAGCGGCCAACCACAAAAGGGATGCCGTCCGGTCGGCCTGCAAAAAACATATGGACGACAGAAAAACGAGCGTGTAGGCTACTGCCGCCCACAAAGGAAAGGATTCCCGCATGGCTCTCTGTCTCACTCGCCGCCCAGGTCAGCGGCTGCTGTTCTCCCGTCCCGACATCAAGATCACGATTGAGTCGGTCGAGGGGAAGACGGTGCGTCTGGTCATCGACGCGCCGAAGCACATTCGCATCACGCGCGAAGAGTTGACCTACCACGCCCCGCCGAAGACGCCGGAGGCTGCGACGTGATCAATCTGTTTGACGCCACCCGCGTCTGGACATTCCCGCTCCCCAAGTTCACTCAGGAGAACCCTTCGATGGCTAAGAAGAAGCCCACCCCCGGTTGCCCGACTCGCACCGCAATCGACGAAATCCTCGGCCGCCTTGACGTGATCGATACTCGCCTCGCCCTGTGTGCGAAGTTCGAGGAACTCAGGACTGCCGAGCGGATGCTGCACACCATTGCTCAGGGCGTGGGTGCTCTGACTTCGCGAGTCGAAGCCATCGAAGCCACCCTCGCTGCCGAAGAACTCGCCGAAGACGACGCACCCGTCGCTCGCACATGGCAGCAGTGGTGGGAGGGCAAATGATTGAATCGCTTCACACCTGGGCGTCGGTCGCCACGATTTTCATCTTGGCTGGGGCGATCTGTTACTTGTCGCTTTTGCCGTACATGACGGATGACTGACTATGAGCCTGTGCGTGATCACAAGCCGGAAGGTGTGGCGGCCGTGGCCGAAGTTGCGGTGGGTTGCCCGCTATCAGTACCGAACGGTTCGGAGAAGTGATGGCACAGAAGTGACGGTCTGGTTCTACGGCGATGACTACGAATTCGTCTGGCCGTGGATGCGATGCCAAGGGATAGGGATTCACAAGGGAGCGTGAATGGTCACCTACTGCAATCTCTGCAACAAGAAGAAGGCCAGCAACGGGCCGTGCCCGAAGTGCGGATGCCCTGAATTCAGGATTGGGAAGAAATGAACTACGCCACGATCCTCGAGGCTCTCGGCGAACTCAATCCAGACGCCTTGATGGCCGACGGACTCGAGGCCGCCTGCATCGGCTACACCGTCAATCACCATCACGCCTACGTCGCTGTCTATGACCTCGACGCCTGCATCGACGTGCTGATGGAGCGTGACGGCATGGATTACGAAGAGGCCGACGAGTTTCTTTCGTTCAATACGCTCGATGCGTTTGTCGGCGAGAACGGCCCCCTTTTCATAAGGATGTTCAATGACGCGGAAGCGTGAGAGACAGACCAAGAAGAAGCCCGCTCCCCCGGCCCCGCCGGAGGGCTACGCCGCCAGGACGAAAGCCCAGGCCCACGCGCTCGAGGTGATCAGCAAGAGCACGATCACATTCATCCTCGGCCCCGCCGGCACGGGGAAAACACACCTCGCGTCGGGCTACGCCGTCCAGCAACTGATCGACGGGAAGGTCGATCACATCGTCATCACCCGCCCGTCAGTCGCGACGGAGCAACTGGGCTACCTCCCCGGCTCGGCCGAGGAGAAAGTCGGGCCTTACTTGGTGCCCTTTTTCGACGCGCTCGAGCGGATCGCCGGCAAGCGAGGCCACACCCGCGACCGCATTAGTGCAGCCGTGAAGATCGCGCCTCTCGCATACTTGAGAGGCCGCACATTCAACAAGTCGGTAATGATTTTCGACGAGGCGCAGAACTCGACATTCGGGCAGTTGAAGCTGTTCCTCACACGCATCGGCACCGGCTCGCAGATCATTATCACTGGCGATGCCGACCAGTCAGACCTCCCCAGGAGCGAGCGTCGTCTCATCGATGTCATGCAGCGGCTCTCAGGGCTGCGAGGCGTCGGAGTCGTCGAATTCAAGGCGACGGAGATTGTCAGGAATCCAATCATCGAAGGCGTCCTGCGGGAGCTTGAGAAATAGCATGGAACTATTCGTCCTACCCACCGGCCACCTCCGCGGCAGCGAACGCAACTTCATCGCCGACCATCTCACCCGTACTGGTAGTGATTTCCAGCGGGCGATCCTTGATGGTGGCGGCAGCCTCACCGGCACAATTGCGATCTGCTTGGATCAAGGCGAAATCATCGGGTGGGCCAGAACAGAAATATGGGATGGCCTCCCGACGCTGGAGGCATTCGTCTCCCCCGCCTACCGCCGCCGCGGCGTGGCTACGCTCTGCGCCGCCGGCCTGCGGTCGCAGGGAGTGTTCCGAGACTACGAATTCGTCGCGGTCTTCAGGCCGACGATGGCGGCACTCGCTCATCGCCTGGGCCTCCTGTATGCCGAGTTCCAGCGGACGCAGGACGGCGAGTGGGTGGAGGCAAAGCATTGACTCCTGAAGAACATATCATCGTTGCGAACGCCACCGTTCAAGTGGAGCGGATGGTCAGGCAAACGATCCCGATGGTCGAGGTGCTCGCGAAAGCGGCCACCGAGGTAGAGGCTACGGGATTGGCGATGTCTGCGTGGTTTATGCGTGACTCGATGATCGTGTATGCGAAGGAAATGAAGGCATTTCTCGCCAGTTTGGATGAAGATGATCCCCTTGACGACTAGGCTCCAGCCGGAGACAATGCTCGCCGTTCGGTTGTTTTCTTTCATGGAGGATTTGCTTATGCGTTTGCTTGTTTGTGCCCTTGGTCTTTTCATGTTCGTGCCGGCCGCCCGTGCTGAGAACGTCGTCGTGACGACGACCACCATCGTCAGCGCGGAAGACTCTTGTCGCCAGATGGCCCGCACTGGTGTGCTGAAACACTGCGGTCGTGCCGGGGGCCGCCGCGAGGGGATCGGTTTCTCGACGACCTCTGCGGAGTCGGCGAGGCGTGCGTGTTGTTTCTTCGGCCGATACCGCATCGTCGAGGAGGCCGTGGTCTGGTCGCCGATTCGCCGTGGCTGGTTCGCCGTGATCCGTTACGCCGACTGACAATCCTTGTGGTGGGCCGGGGGTGGCAGACGCTCGAAACTGCCGCCCCCGGTTTTTCTTATGAACGACCTCATTCAAATCGAATTCGTTGGCGGCCCGATGGACGGGGCAATCCGTCCCATTCCTCATGGCTGCCTCGAAGTACCACTGGCCGCCGGGGCCGTGCTGCACATTTACCGTCGCGACGAAATCTACGTTGGCTCCGCAGTGAAGCAGATCATGCGTCACTCAGAGGCCAAGGCAACATGGAGGGACAATGGTGACTGGTATGGAAGCCGACCAGACGGCAACGAAGGTATGCGAGCTTGAGGCCATGCTGGTCGAAGAGCGAAAGAACGTCGCGTACTGGAAAGAAATCGCCGAGATGATGCGACTGCGGGCGCAGGCGTTGTCCGAAGAGGTGGAGCTACTGAAGTGAATGCTGATATACCGACCCTTCGCTGCTGGGTGAGACTGCCTCATATCGCAGATTGCGATGGCGTGGAGGAGGCTTACTGCTTCGCCGTGCAGAGCATCAAGGGGCGGGCGCTCGCATTCCACGCCATGCTTCGTAGCGGTGCCCATTACCGCGGCGTGCCGATCCACGCCATTGCCTTGTCGCCCGATGCTGCCGAGCAGAGCCTCGGGGACTGCCAACTGTGGGACTGCTTCTCGAGCCGCCCCGTTGTGACAGTGTTCGACTACCTTCGCGACCACCAGTGCGTCTGCTACACCCGCAGCGGGCCGCAAAGCGGCGTGTATCTGTTCACCGTTGACTGGCTTCCTGACTCTGCCGAAAGGCCAGGGTTTGTGATGCAGCCGGAGCAAAACAAATGCGCCCACGTCGTCGCCTTAGATAACGGAAACCTCTGCGCACTACCGACCAACCGCATCGCATGGCGAGACGGCTACTTCATCGGTAGTAACCCAAACCCTCGAGAGATGGGCTACAAGGTTCAGTCGGAGGTGTATCAGTCGGAGAACGGAGACTGGGATGTCTCCCGCGACGAGCGATATATGTACGAAAAGGATTTGTGATGCCGAACGACTTTCCCACACACCTCCGCGTGATCGCCGCATTCAAGGCAGGCGAAGACCTCGCCGTAAGGCTCGAGAGCGCGGTCAAGGCGCAGAACGCGATGGCCGATGCGTTGCGGAATGCTGCGGATGAGATTGAGCGGCTGCGTCTCACCGCAGAGGAGCGTGAGGCGATTGAGTTCTTCGTTGGGTTCCACACCGAAGGGTACGGAATGATTGAGTCGCACGCCGCCACGCTTCGCACACTGCTGGAGAGGCTGACATGAGAATCGACTTAGACACCTGCCGCGACCCAGACCTCCTTGCCGCAGAGGTGCGGAGACTGAAAGCCGTGATCGCCGCAGGCGATCCAGCCCTCACCGCAGAGGAGCGAGAGGCGATTGAGTTGTTTGCCAGCTTGAATTGGACGAGCATTCGTTGGAGTGCGGTGGAGAAACACGCCGACACGCTCCGCACACTACTGGAGCGACTGACATGAATCGCGGATTCTGGTTTCCAAAAGCAACTACACCGCCGCCACCACCACCGCCAGCGCCGCCGCTGCCTCCACAGGGCGAGGGTGCGAAGACGGTAGGCGAGCGTCTGGTGGAGAGGCTCCGCGTCATGGCTCGTCTCACTGGTCGCGATGACGATGCCGACACTGCCGCTGAAGCTGCACGCGAGATCACCCGCTTGCGTCTGACCGACGCGGAGCGGGAGGCGATTGTGCTTTTTGCCGCGCTAAATTGGACGAGCGTGCGGTGGAGTAAGGTGGAGAAAAACGCCGCCACGCTCCGCAAACTACTGGAGCGACTGACATGAATCGCGGATTCTGGTTTCCAAAAGCAACTACACCGCCACCGCCAGCGCCGCCAGCGCCGCCGCTGCCTCCATCGTTGCGTCTCACCGACGCGGAGCGGGAGGCGATTGAGAACGCAATCACATTGCGGCTATGCGATGCGAAATGGGAAGAAGACAGAAACGGAATGGCCGACAACGCTCGTGCGCGTAAGGCAAAGCGCGAGGCCGACACGCTTCTGAAACTGCTTGAGAGGCTCAAATGAAACCGGCACCAAGCCCGAACTGCGTGCATTGCAATAAGCCGCACGGGAAGCCGCTGCGATGGATTTTTGAGTCCTGCGATGCGTGCGATGCCAAGAGAGATCAAGAGATGATTGACGCCAGTTCTGGGCTGCTGACAGCCAGTTGCCCTCGATGTGATCTGCTGTTTTCTGTGGAACCGCAGCCAGCCCTCACCGACGCGGAGCGTGAGGCGGTTGAGGCGTCGATGCACGGCGACAACGACGCCACTGTAATTGCCACGCTCCGCAATCTACTGGAGCGCCTGAAATGACTGATCGCGACGAATTCGCCGCTGCGGCGTTGACCGGGCTGCTGTCGAACATCCCCCGCTATCAGCTTGGGCCGCTGACTGAGCAGGCGTTTGAGATCGCCGACGAGATGCTGCGGCAGCGGGACGCCGAGGGGCGCACGCCGCAGCACCCGGCACTCACCAACGACGAGCGGTTCGCGATCCGCTACTGCTTGACCCGAACACTAGAGAAACATCTTGTCGGCCACTTCAGGAAGGACGAGGAAGATGTCTGCATCCACGGCGTGATGCTGAAAAGGACGTTGCTCGATTTGATTGACCGATTCCCGTGCAAACCAAAGGAGTGAATATGCACTGCCCACCTGTCGCACTACCGCATCTCTACAAGCTCTGGCAGAGCGAGCTTCGCAGCGACGAAGTCGCCGCCGAACTTAATATCACCCGCGGCCACTTGTTCTTCTTAGTCCGCAAGCACAAGTTGGGCCGCCGGCCGCAGCGGTTCGAGGCTCCCCGGAAGTCTGTCCACCCCGATCCCACTCCCCAAGAGATCGAGGAGCGGGCTGCCGCCATCCGCGCCAACTGGACGCCGCAGGAGAGACGCACCCGCATGGCTGGCGTCTACCGCGTCCAGCGTGTTACGGCCGCCGTCTTCGACGACTCCAGAGATCACTGCAACGACGTATCTTTTTTTGATTGACGATAAGGCTACCGCCCACCATATTTAGGGGATGCAACGGAGTGCTCCTCTGGAGAAGACAATTGTTGCAAAGGTCGTGGCGCAAGGACGCGCCCTCGGGTACTGGGTGACCAAGTACCACGGGTCGGCTTTTTCCATGTCGGGGGTGCCCGACGTGATGATGATCAAGGGTGGCCGGGTCTGCTGGCTTGAGTGCAAGCGACCCGGCCAAAAGCCCACTCCAATCCAACTGCTCCGCATGGAGGAGTTACGCGAGGCAGGATGCCCGGTCGCCGTCGTCACGTCGGCCGACGAGGCTCGGGCGTTCTTGGAGAGCATCGGGTGAAAGTGGCGGTCGTCACAAGTGTCTCGGCGAACATCGCCGAACTGGCTGCCTTGACGGTGCCAAATAAGCTGGAGTATTGCCTGCGTCACGGCTACTCGCTGATCGTCGATAACCAGCCATACGAAGAAGCCGTGAAGAACCTGTCGAACAGCCTCCTGTCGATCTTGGACTGCCACGACCTCATCTGGACACTAGATTCCGATGCCGTAATCACGAACATGACGGTGCCGATCCACACGCTGGATTGCCTCGGGCCGGCGATGACCGTCTGCGAAGAAGGCATCGTTGACTGGAACTTAATCAATTGCGGCAGCGTCGTTTGGAAAAGCGGCTGCCGAACCCGGTATGTTCTTGAGCGGTTGCGAGAAGCCGAGTCTGAGTGGATCGGGCTGCCGTGCCAGCAGCAGTCGTGGCTGGGCGGGCTGGTCGGCAGTGTCGGTGATTTGATCACGGTCGCCCCGCTGAGAGCGTTCAACAGTTGTGTGTGGAACTGCCCAGCCGGCGGCCCTGGAGAACCTGGGTGCCACTGGCAGGCAGGCGATCTGGTCTATCACCCCTGCGGCGTCTTTCCCCACACGACAAGAGTCGCAGCCATCCGGCAGATTCTTGCGGAGAGCGTCATATGACCAAGGTCATCACGACGTTCGCCTTCGGGCCAATGGCCGATCTTCTGGACGTGTCGCTCCCGACTATTTCCCGCTACGCCCAGGCCCACGGGTACGATCTGTTCGTCCCGTCGCCGAAGAAGTTCGCCGGTATCCAGCGTCACCCGTCGTGGTTCAAGGTGCCGTTGCTTTTGTCTCTTCTGAAAGGCGGCAATGACACCGTTCTCTGGATCGACGCCGATGTCGTCGTGCGGAAGTATGACAAGGACATCGCCGAAGGCGTCGAAGCGCCGATGGGGATGGTTGTGCAGAACACCTCTGACGGAGCCGTGCCAAGCTGCGGCGTGTGGCTGGTGCAGAAGGCAGCGGTTGAGTTCTTAGAAAGCCTCTGGCCTCTGGACAGCTTCGCCCGGTCTGGCTGCTGGTGGGAGCAGGCGGCCGTGATCGCGGCCCTCGGCGGCGACCCCGACGCCACGCCAGTGACGGTGCCGAACGGGTGGTGGGCACAGTTGCCCTATGAGTTCAATCCGCACATCGCCGACTCCCGCGGCATCTATGACTGCCGGTTCTTCCACGCCACTTGTTTCCCCGACCGACTCAAGGCGATGAAGGAAGCCATCCTATGAATCTGAACTATCGCCCAGGCGAAACCTACAGTCGGCCCGAGGAGTTCTGGGGCTTGGATGAGGTCTATGCGGCCAGCTACCGCGAGCACGTCAACTTCGGCCGAGTCGAGGCCCGCCGGCAGAAACTTGCCATCGTGAGCATCGCCCGCAACTCGATGCCGTACCTGAAGAACACGCTGCGACTCGTTGACGAGCTGGCGGGAATGTGGCGGGACTGCTGTTATTACATTTATGAGAACGACTCCGACGACGGCACCGCCGAAGCCCTTGACGAGTTCGCCCTGCGGCAGTGGGTGACCGTCGAGCACGCCACCCTCGGAGGCTTGGATGCTCGAGGCTGGGATCGCGAGCGGACGGAGCGGCTGGCGAAGTGCCGTGCCCGCTGCCAGCAGTGGGTCAGGAACCACGCCGCCGACGCTGGGTATGTCATGGTGCTTGACACCGACCCACACGGTGGATTCTCGGTGGACGGAGTGATGAACAGCCTGGGTCACTTCTGTTCCATGCTCGGCGATTCGTGGAATCGCCGGGAACCTGGGGCGATGGCGAGCCACTCGCTGTTCGTCGAAAAAAACGGCGAGCCAGGGGTCTACGGTGCGGCGAGCTATGACGCATGGGCCGCAAAACTAAACACATGGGATGACAAGCGCGACCATGCGTGGTTTCACTTGCTTGACCCTCCCGTCGGCTCCCCGCCCATCCCGATGAACTCCGCATTCGGCGGGCTCTGCCTCTACCGCCGCGATGCATATCTGGCCGGCGTATATGACGGCACCACTTGCGAGCATGTGCCCTTCCACCGAGCCATGCAGCGTGCCGGCTATCAACTCTTCCTAAACCCCGGCTCAAGGTACGTTGCCCTCCTTCCATGAAATTAGATGCCAGACAAAAGCGAAGTTTGCGGCGGCTCTGGAAGGGTGACAGTTCGACCGAAGAAATACTGGCCGAGATGGAGTTCACACTCGATCAGCTTGAGCAGGCGAAGGCGATCCTCGGCCTTCCTCCCCGGCCCGAGCCGGAGTTTTTCCTGCCAACGCAGGCAGAAATACGCCTTGAATGTGCCAAGATTCGCGCTGGCTGGCATCCGTCCGAGCGGGAAGCCCGACTTGGTAAGATTAATATACCTACTGGGAGAGACAATCGTGCTGGCCGAAGTGAAGCTAGTAATCGCTCCCACCGAGGCAAGGCTGACGATCAGCAAGGGCGACGAGATCGTTGACGACGAGATTTGGTCGTTCGGGCGAAAGATCGGCAAAACCGAAGCCCGAGAGTTCGCTCGAGCAGTTTTCGACGATGCCTACGATGGCATAAATTTCATGGTTCACGGCGACGAGTAATGGCTGACGACGACGAGATCGACCGCCGCGAGTTCGACGATGTCGCGTGCGGTGACGACTCGCCGCCATTGATGAATCTGGTGCATGACAAGCCCTACTGCCGGGGCACGCTGACTAGCCAGGGACGGACGGCCAGCAAGGAATACCAAGCTTTTCTCGAACGGAATCGCAATGGACGGAAGTGAAGAGCAGTTCGGAGCGATGTACGGCGGCTTGTCGATCATCGACAAGGTGAAACTCCTCGCTGCCTGGGCACCCATGCTCGCGAAGCTCGAGGCCGTCGCCACAGCGAAGACGCCCCAGGAGAAGGCGATTGCACTGGTTGCCGCCCTCCGGCTCTGTGCCGATCAGACGAAAACAGCGAAGGACAACAACGTGCTTGACCGCGTCGAGGCGATCTTGAAGACACCCGAGGGTCAAGCTTTGATCGAGTGGTTCGCCATCGTGGCAAAGGAAATCACATGACGTGGGAACAGATTGGTGCGGGGATTGTTGCGGTGATTGTGTTCGCGTGGCCTAAGTTGGTCGCTGGCGCTAAGGCGTTGCTCAAGGCAGCATCTGTGCCTGGGATCGTTCGGCCTCCAGCGGTGCCACCGGCAGCAAATGCGCCCGTCGGCTACCAGCAGGCCATCCATAACCTCGCCCTAGTTCGGTCGCGGCTGAATGCCACTGACCACCTCGGAGACGAGAAAAGCCCCGAACGCGCCGCCATCGACACCCTGACGCTGGCCTTGGTGGCCGGGAGTGACAAGTGAGAATCCAAGCGAGGCACATCGTGGCTGTCGTCCTGCTAGCGTTTGCCTGGAAGGGCAGCGAACTGAAGATCGACTGGCCGACGCTCCCGAAGCCAGCCGCGGTTGCCGCCGCCGCGAAGCCGACCGCCGATCAGCTTGTCTGGGCCGCCGACCTCAAAGCGATCCTGCCCAAGATGCTACCAGCCGACCGGCAGTATCTCTCGTCGTTCTACGATGCCACGGCGTTCATCCTCACGCAGGACGGTGCCCGGTCTACGCCGATCATCGGCGATACCGACAAGTTCACGATCTTCCACGCCGGCTCGCTTCAGCTAGCCATCGAAAAGAAAAACGTGGGCAAGTATCCCGGCCTGGATAAAGCCATCGACAGCGTGTTCTTGAACGCCTCGGGTGCCGATGTCGCAGCAATCGACGCCGACAAGAGAGCGAAGCTGATCGCCGCATGCAACGTGCTCGCCTGGGCGTTCAAGGTGAATGGCAATGAGTAGCTTCACGCCGCTTGATGAATACACCCGTGGCCTTCAAGGGGCGCGGGTCGATCCTCGGGCAGACGAAGTATTCGCCGATTACGTCCTGCGGTACGGCGGCGACCCGAACGGAGCGAACGTCGCATTCGACTGGGGGCTTGAGAACATCGGGGCCGGGAAGCTGACGCTTCTCTTCCCAACTGTGGAGCGTGTCTTCCCAGGCTGCTTCCCAGGAGCGGCGCAGCTTACTGGTGACTGCGTGGCGGCTGCCGCATCTCGAGCACTGGCGGTGAGCATCGCCTGCGAGGTCGCCAGCGGCGTCCCTGACGAGGTTACCGGCCGGATCGAAGGAACACCCGAGATGCCAGCCGAAGGCGTCAAGGAGTGGCCCATCGCTCAAGAGAGCCTGTGGTGGTGGAGAGGCTATTCAAGCGATGGATGGGTTTGCAGTGAAGCAGCAAAGGTCGCCTGCCAGCGTGGGTTTCTTGTCCGAAAGCCATATCCAGATTTGAAGGTTGACCTCACCAAATACACCAACCGAACGCACACCATGTACGGTGCATCTCAGCCGCCTGAGATCATCGCCGCAGAGGGGAAGCGACACGTCGCAAGAACAGCCACGTTCCTGAAGGGTCGTGAACAGGTTCGCGACTTCCTCGCGGCTGGCATGGGGATTTTCAACTGTAGTGGGATGGCATTCGAGCGTACCCGCGGAGAGTTCGGCGTCACTCGTCAGGTGGGCCGTTGGGCACATGCCCAACACTGGCTCGGATACGACGACCGGCCGGAGACGATTCGGAAGTGGGGCCAAGCGCTTTGCCTGTGGAGTAATCAATGGGCAATTTGGAACTCAGGTGATCGTCGTGTCTTCGGACACGAAGACATTCTGATCCCAGAGGGTAGCTACTGGGCACTGGCTGACACGATTGATCGGTGCGGGAGCATCATCGCCCTCTCAAGTGTTGCTGGGTGGCCGCGAAGAACTGTTCAATCGTTCGGAGCTACTGGCAATGTCTAGGTACTTGTTGCTAACTGCCGTGGTGTTGTGCGGCTGCTCGAGCGCCCGCGAAGACCTCCGACCTTTCGTTGCGGTGGCCGGCAGATACTCGCTGATGATCGATGCGAAGCCCGGCCCCGCCATTCAGACCGACTGTTCCAACTGTCGCGGGACGGGCAAGGTCGGAGACGGTCGCATCATGTCAACGTGCCCGATCTGTAAAGGCACGGGAAAAGTCGTGTCGTCCTCCGCACCATGCAAGGACGGCACATGCCCGCCAAAGCCAAGTACGATTCGCTGAAGACCTACGTTCGTCGGGCCGGCGGCATCCGGCTCGCCACGCACCCGGCGCTTCGCGACAAGATCATCGAGTGGGCCGTCGAAGAGTTCCCAACCGACGCTCCACCGGATCGTATGGAAGAGGTTCTCTCCGCTCGTTTACGCCTACGGGTGCGTGATCAGTACGGGAGCGTGATTGCCGCCATACTCATCTCAGTATTGGCCCAGTTGATCGTCAAAGCGATCATCGAATGGTGGAAGCGGCGCAACGCCCACCAGATTCTGATGATCGGATGGCAGGAGCAGGCCCGTGCCGAAAAGAATCCCGACCTATAGGCCGTCTCGTTCCCCCGCTCGGGGTCAGCAGGATCGCCCAACCGCGGCGGCTCGAGGCTACTGCACCGCGGCGTGGCGGCGCACTCGGCTAGCCGTCATCGCCCGCGACCAGGGCATCTGCCAGCTTTGTGGGCTGCTGGTCATCGGCTCCCCCGACATCGACCATATCGTAGAGAAGGCCAAGGGTGGCACTGATGCCCTCCAGAATCTCAGAGTGGCCTGCCATGACTGCCATTCAAAGCGCACGGCCCGCGACTCGCGCTAGCTCTTCTTCGCGTAGTTGATGCCCTTCTGCCGGCCGCCGGCAGCCCCCCACTTCTTGACCATCTTCTGATGGGCCTCGGAGTGGTAAGGGTAGTAGAACTGCTTCAGTAAATCGATCTTCGATTTGTGGATCACGACGCGGCCCAGGATTTCCTCGGTGACTTTCTTACCCGTCTCCTCGGCCCGAGAGATTACCCTGGCGAGCGTTCGCCGCGGGCAGCCCAGTGCCTTCATCGCGGCCGGGATGGTCAGGTAGTCGTTGACATCTACGGGTTTCATCAGTTCTCGTCTCCTACGCCAACGAACACGCCGGAGATATCCACGGTCACGTTCAGCGACAGTTCGGGCTGATCGTCGGGCTGGAGCGTCAGGATGATATGGCCGACCTCGACATCGACCTCATAGCCGATCCCTATTGTCTTGCCTTCCCACTGAGCCTCCAGGCGGTCAAGCGCTCGAGTGACCCGGTTCACAATCGACTCGGAGGTCTTACGCTTCCGACCGTGGGTTTCCACGATCCGGGTGTGAACACCCTCGGCCAGGAGTTCCTCGACCCGCACCTGGGCGGCATCGAACGTGAACCGCTCGGCCAGATCGACCTCCTCGGCCCACATACCATCGGCCATGCGGAAGTGCTCGCCGGCCACGTCGCTCAGAACATATTTCATCGTCGTCTCCTCTTGTTTCGTCGTTCGGGGTTAGGTGTGACATTCTATCGGTCAAGGCAATCATCGGCAAATAGAGATCAGAGACTCGACAAGGTCGTGGACGGCCCTCGCCGCGGTGCTGTCCGTCCCGAGCATTTGCCCGAGACGGATCAGCACCAGCGACTTGACGAGGTCATCCATCGACCATTTCCACGGTCGGGGGGTCATGTTGCGATGGCCTCCCCGACGCGGCTGCCTGCCGCCTTGGCGATGGCCTCGTCGATGGCAAGCTGGACACGGTCGCGGGCCTCGGCCAGTTCGCGGGCTGCGGCGGCCCAGGCTTCAGCCTCCGAGTCGAAGAGCAGACCAGCAAACTTGTCTGCCGTGCTCGTCGTGCCGGTCGGCATCTTGATGACGACGAGGTCGTCGATCACGCCGGTCACCGTGGCCTTCAGGACATGAGCACGGCTGATTCCGTCATAGCTCACGAACGTCGTCATCGACCACACTGTATCGCCTGTTGCATGGCTCACTGGGAGCCTCCTTTCTCTGGGGGTGAAATCTCGCATGGTAGCCTAGTCAAACAATCGGCCAGTAGCCTAGTCGGTCTTGCGTCGTTTTTTGGATTTCTTGCGAGCCTGCCGCAGGCGATTGAACTCGTCCAGGGCGTCTTGGGCGAGCCGTGTCATAGCGGCTCGGCAGTCGGCCTCCGTCGCGATCTGCTTCTCAACGAGGAACGTCAGCCAGCCTGCCTCATAGGGTGTGATTCTGTTTTTCACGGTCGGGGGTTCTCCTGGGGTTTCGTCGGTCGGGGTAGTTCAAGACTTCTCGCCGCAGCAATGGCACCGGCAATCCCACTGCCCCTGCGGCGAGCGGATGGCTCGCAGCATCTCGTCATCACCAATGCACGGGGATTCGGCCTCGACGCATTTGGGGCAGTACGGCACCCCGTCTAGCCAGTACCAAGGTTCCGGCACCCCTGCGGCCTTGCGGGCCAGACGTGCGTTGTGCCGCCAAGTCACGCCACCGTCATAGCTAAACCGCACCTTCAGTCCGTCCTTCGAGGTCATCCTCTCAATGCCGTAGCCATCCGTCTCGCTCCAGATCTCGGTCGCTGCCATCGTCGCTCTCCTCTCGTTTCGCCGGCCGGGGCCGGCTGGGTTAGGTGTTGTCGTTTCCACGATCCGGGGGGGTCAATGAATCTCTGCCGCCTCGGACTCTTCCACGATCTTCCTCGCCGCCTCGCGGCCAGCATCGTCGGCCGCCGACACGGCGGCTTTCTCTGACTCGGTCAATTCGCCCATCGTGCCGATGGCACCGGCCGAAAACTTGAAGTAACTGCCCATCCACTGCGAATGGAGCCTACGCTGCCCGCGCGGGCTTTCCACGCTCAGACGGCCCGCCCGCTTGTCATCGATCAGAGACTGCGTGGCGGCGCGGTGATACGCCGCACACGCCTCCGAGGCGGCAGTGTGCTCCAGGCCGATCAGGTCATCTATGGCGCAGGTGCGGATCGTCTCGTCGGCCACGGCGAGTTCGACGCCGACAGTCTGCGGCATCTGCTCAAAATCTAAATCGTTCATGTTCATCGTCGATCTCCTCTTAGGTTCCCCCACTCGGGGGTTGTTGTAGTTTCCACTCATTCACGCCCGCCGGCAACGTGCCGGCGGGAAATGCCGCTACCGCTTCATCCACCAAGAAACGCTGGATGCCTCGTCTTCGAGGCCGGCGACCTCCAGCACGAACATGAGAGCGTCACGGTCGCGGGCATCGATCCGCGGGTCGGCCGCCACGGCACGGGCCTCGGCCGCCGGCAGACCGTTTTCGATGATCTGCCGGCCACGCAGATCGATAGCCACGCTGGCCACCGGGAGGATGCGGTCGAGCGCACCCTGCCAGCGATACTGGTCTTCTTTGCTCACGGGCACATAGCCACGTTCGCCCATCAGCATGATCGACTCTTTTACCATTCCCATGATTGTTCTCCCGCAGGGGGTTATCGTTTCCAGGCCCGCCGGCAACGTGCCGGCGGGGATCACGCACAATCGACACAGAGACTCTCGCCGCCCGTCCATACGAAATAGTGGGGCTGCCCAGTGCATCCGCAGAGATTGCAGGCCAGCCGCGGCGGGCAGACCATGCGGCCGGCTGCCACCTCGCACAGTGCCGAATAGAATGAAGACGATCCCGGCATCGTCACCCACAAAGCCCGAATAGCCTCATACTCGCTGCGGGTCATGCCATCGTCATAGAGACGGTGGCTCAGACTGCCAAGCCGGAAGGCATATCGAAGGTCGCCTCCCATCAGCGTGTTCGCCAGAATGTATTTCGCACGGTCTTGCGTCATGTTCTCGTTTCCTCGTTCCAGGGGTTCTCGTTTCCACGGTCGGCTACCGGCACGTTGCCGGCGGCTCGACTAGTTCGCTGTTCTCAACTGGGCCACCGGCCACGATCCCTGCTTGCCATCGTGAAATTCCACATAGGCAAACACTTCCGGCTGCCTCCGTCCGTTGTTCGTGTCAACGTGGAAGCTTGTCACCTTCCCCAAGCCGATACGGTCGGTGTTGCCGTTAGGCTTGCCATCGGGGCCGACCGTCCAGATGGTCGAGCCAACTATGATTTCTGCGTTCATCGTCTCGTTTCCTCTCTCTGGGTGTTGGTGTTTCTATGCACGGGGGGTGAATCACTTGGCATATCGGAGGTGATGCTTGATGACATTCCAGCCGGCATCGATCATCTGAAGCTGAATCTCGTCCTCGTTTTCGTAGAGAAACTCGTTGCATTTCGCAGCGTCCCAGTCTGGTCGCAGAGTCTGAATGTCCTCGGCGCACCACTTGACCAGGGCGAGGCCGGCAAACGTCGCCTCACACTTTTTGTCGGGGTTGGCTTCATTAGTCTTGGTCGTTTTCTTCATCGTGTCGTTTCCTTCTACGGGGTTATCGTTTCCACGGTCGGCCCCCGCGGCGACGTGCCGGGGGGCAATGTCTCAGGCAGGAGGCTATAGGACGCATTCCAGATGCATATCGGTGACGCGGACTAGAATGACGACGTTCACGCACTCCGGCATGGCCGGATCGTTCCATGCCACCGTCGCCAACGTCCGGCCGACATAGCGGCGCACCGCGGTCACCCGCCCGCGGGCGGCTGGCATCGGGCCGGTCTGGCAGCCGATTGCGCGGAGGAATCTGGCCGAATAGGCCACGTCATCGCCGGGTCGGATATCGTTTTTCATGGGATCGTTTCCTCTTTCGGGGTTCTCTCGGTCGGGGGCCGCCGGCACGTTGCCGGTGGCAGAGTTGTATCTGGCAGGAGCCTATGCGTCATCCTCAGAATCGATGGGAACCAAATCGCCGCCCATCTGCAAATCCAGGCCGGTGCGGATGATCAATTCGCCGGTTTTCGGGCAGTAGTCGAAACTGCCGCGGCCTTCCAGAATGCAGCGGATTTGCTTCAGGAGCGTATGACCGCTGCCATCCCCCTCGGGGATGATCATCTCGCCTACGCCGGCCATGCGAAACTGGGCGGGGTAAACATCGTCGAATTCTTGGAGTGTCATAGTCTCGTTTCCTCGGTCGGGGTTGGGGTTATTACGGTCGGGGTTCAATGGGTCTGGCAATGTCCATGCGAATACGCCGAGTCTAAAACGTCCCGCGGATCGTCACCGGCCGCGGCTGCCAGCAGTTGCTTCTCAAACTGCGAGACTGCCACATGGTTGCCGGCAACGGATGCCCGGTAGTATCTGGCACACAGATGATCGTAGGGGTCGGGGTTGGTCATGGTCGCGTTTCCTCGGTCGGGGTTATCGTTTCGCTGGCCGGGGTCATCCCGGCCACGTCACAAGATTAGCATCGTCCGCAAGTCGGTCAAGCCTAAAATAATTCTGTGCGGTTTTCTCGGGGTTTGTTACGGTCGGGGTCTGATTGGACACTTGGTATCGTGAGAATTTTTGGGTTTTCACGGTCGGGGGTCGCTATCGTTTCGCCGGTCGGGGTTGTCTTTTCCACCTACGGGGCCGGCAGCCTGCG
>JBBATS010000018.1:25102-50791 GCA_040398625.1 Chakrabartia sp.
AGCGATCACACCAGGACACTGGCGCAGACTCTCGGTCGAGTCTGGGCCGGCAGCCTGCGAGCGATCACACCAGGACACTGGCGCAGACTCTCGGTCGAGTCTGGGCCGGCAGCCGCGGGGAAGCATCCCCGCGGCTGCACGTCCGGCCGATACTACCGATGGCAGTTTACTACGCCAACAAATCGAGACACTTTCCGAAGCTTTTTCCCCTCGGGATGGTGCAGCATAAAACCGGAAGACACTGCATTCCCTACCCTATTCCGGCCGGATTTGCCGTGTAGCCCAACAACCACGCCGAGACCATCCATATCGGCTAGGCGCAAATCATGCCGATCCCCGTTGACAACTGGCAGCGTGAAATCCCGGCCGGCAGAATCCGTGAAACGGATAGACTTCGGCAATGCCCCCCATAGGCCACGAGACGGTGCATATGCAGAATCGAAAGCTATAACTACATTCCGGCCGGCAGCCACGATATCGGCAACGTCGGCCGTTGTCGTCTTCTCATTGAAAGAATGGCATAACTGGTAATTTGCGGGCAGCGTCGGCCGATGCTTTGGCAAGGCTTTGGTATAGTCGAGAAAACAGATATCCGGGAATGCCGGAAATACTTCGGAATAGAGTCTTTCATAGACAATATCCGTTGAAACATTCAAACGGACGGCCGGCCGGACGTGCAGCCGATGGCACAACTTCGCGAAGTTTTTCAACTCCCCGCGAAGCTTCGCGAAAAACAACTCCCGATACCAGTTGAAAAGAATTGCCCTGCCAATCAAGGCCAGTCTAGTCGAGACTGTGACATTCATTCCCGACCAGAATCCGTTGCAGGCTGCCGTACAGCCATCGGTGCGCCATGCGCACAAATCCCTCCCGGAATAGGCTGCCGGAGCCATTGCCAATCCAATTGCACGATACCGATCAGCGCGCCCGGGAAGCTTCCGAAGCTTAGAATTCGCGGATAGCAGTTTCCCGCGGCTGCGCCATTTCCCGGAAAACACCTTATCCCCGACCCGGAAAACGATACCGAAAATGGGGGCTGCGTCGTCATGTCCGACAACGTCCCATGCCATCTGGTCGGTAGCCTGCCCGACCCCGGCAGCCGCGGGGAATTTCTGCGTCAGTTGTGACACTAAAAACGCCCGATCATTTTGATATCGTGCATGGATGGCAGCCGCGGCGGGGGTGTTGTTGGCAATGATATCGAGCATAGGAAAGACTCCGTTTTCTCTAGGGTAAAGCTTCGGCCGACAATCGGCCGCACAAAAGAACAATAGAATCGTTTGGTTGTTGCGTCAAGTGTATCTGACGCACACTAGAAATCGGCCGGAATTGTTCGCGCCTGAAATAAAATTCTCGTAGGACACTTGGTTTATGAGACTGCCCGCGGCCGACACTGCCCGCGGCCGACACTGCCCGCGGCCGGGAGGGGCTCCCCCGCAAAGCATGCCCCCCGGAAGGGGGTTCCCCGCCGGGGGGGTGTGTAAGGCAGACCGCATGTCCTCAGAGGAAGGAACGCGGACGAAACTGGCTCATTTGCGGGACGGCTGTTCGCCGTCCCGCCGACCCCAGGTTTTCGCATCGGTTTGCGTGGCTCAATGCGCGATCTGTAGGCTTGTAGCTATGAAAGGCCGCCCCCCAACACCGAAGCACATCCTCGCTCTGCGGGGATCGAAGCACGCCAAGAACCGCGAGGAACTCGGCGCTGCCCCGGCTGCCCCGATCACCGCGCCCGAGTGGCTGAAGCCTCGAGCGCAGGAGATTTTCGGCCGGGTTGTCGCGTGGCTCGAGGGTATGGGCACCCTCGCCTAGAGCGACGAGCACGTCATCACCCGCTACGCCACGACATATGTCATGTGGGAGTATGCCAGCCAGCAACTTCAGGCGCTGGACTCGGCTTATGTCGAGGTTCTAGCCCCCGACGGGTCGATTCGCTTCTCTCGCCCGGTAGCTATGGCGATGCAGGCGAAGGAATGCGGCGAGGCTCTTCGTCACCTTGAGACTGTCCTGGGACTCACCCCCGGCGACCGCACCCGCCTCGGCTACGGAGCCGTGAAGGTCGTCGTCGATCCGATGGATGCTCTGCTCGCGAAACGTGGTTGATATCCGCGATTTCATTGGCCTGCTCCAGCACAGTCGAGGTGACTTTGCCGGGAAGCCATTCGTCCTAGAGAAGTGGCAGGACGAGTATCTCGACAAGCTCTTCAACACGAAGAAGCCCGACGGTCTTCGCCAATATCGCACAAGCCTGCTAGCCCTGCCCCGCAAGAATGGAAAATCTGCGATGGCGGCAGCCGTCGGATTGTTCATGCTTTGCTGCGACGACATCGGGGCCGAAGTAATCGTCGCGGCCGGCGACCGCTCGCAGGCGGCTCTGTTACACACCGCGGCGAAACAGTTCGTCGAGTCGTGCCCCTCGCTGGCGAAGAGGTGCAAGGTATATCGCAACAGCATCGTCCTGCCCGAGAGGAATGCGACGATGATCTGCATCTCCAGCGAGGCAGGCACCAAACACGGCTACAACCCAAGCTGTGTCCTAGTCGATGAATATCACGTCTTCCCAGACCGTGAGCTAGTCGATGTCCTAGAAACGGGCACCGGCTCCAGAAGCCAGCCGCTGACCCTTTACATCACGACGGCCGGCACCGACATGATGGGGCCGTGTTACAAGGACTGGCAGCGGGCCGAGAAGATACGCGACGGAGTTCTGGTAGACGAGTCGTTTCTCCCCTGCATCTACGCTGCTGGGAGTGATGATGACCCTTTTGTGGAAGCCACTTGGATCAAAGCTAATCCGAACTACGGAATCACGCTAAAATCAGAGTATTTCCAGCAATTCGCCCAGAAAGCGAAGGACTCGCCGGCCGACGAAATCGTCTTCCGAACGCTTCATCTCAACCAGTGGCAGAAGTCGGAAACGAAGTGGATCAGACACGGCGCTTGGGACGCCAATAACGCCCCTCTGCGAGAGACTGCTGGCCGCCCCTGCTGGTGTGGCGTTGACCTAGCAAGCACGTTCGACACGACAGCGTTCGTCGCCGTCTGGCCGATGGCCGAGCCGGATGGTTCTCTGACCTATGACGTTCATGCGAAGTTCTTCATACCGGAGGAGAACGCGCAGAAGCGGTCGAGGGAAGACCGGGTGCCGTATCAAGCTTGGGCAGATGCTGGATATGTTAAGCTTACGGAAGGCGATATTACGGACTATGACGCTGTTCGGGACTACATTCTCTCATTTTGTGAGAAGAATACCGTTCGGGCTATAGCCATTGATCGCTGGAACGCGGTTCATCTCACGACTCAGCTTGTGGGCGAGGGGATCGACGTTCGGCCTTTCGGACAGGGTTTCGCCAGCATGAGTTCGCCCTCTAAGCTGCTCGAAACCGCCGTAATTAGTAAACGTATCAGGCACGCTGGTAACCCGACCCTCGCGTGGCAGATGTCGAATGTTCAGATCAAAATCGACGATGCGGCGAACATCAAACCGACTAAGAAGCACTCGCACTCGACCGCCCGTATAGACGGGGTTGTGGCCTTGATCATGGCTCTGGGCCTCGCAAGCGGCGAGAACCACGGAACTACCGACGAACCAACCCTCATGGTGCTGTGACGTGGATAAGACTGACGAAGAAGTCTCCGATCTGATTGAGCTTCGCGACGGTTATTCCCGCATATTCGAGGAAATCAAGGACACTCGGCGAACCGCGTCGGGCGTCAGCGTCTCGCCTGAGACGAGTCTCCAGTGCGTGGCAGTATTGGCCTGCGTCAGAGTGCTCTCTGAGTCATTGGCGTCGATGCCGATGAACGTCTACCGCAGGCTCCCAGGCGGCGGCAAAGAGATCGCCGAAGAGCAGCATCTGCATGAGGTGCTCTGCCATCAGCCAAATTCGTGGATGACGGCGTTTGAGTTCCGCGAGTTGATGCAAAGCTGGCTGCTCCTGTGGGGAAACGCCTACGCCTACATCAAGGGCGGCCGGCAGGGCGGCGTGAGCGAGCTTATCCCCCTGCATCCGTCGCGAATGGAGTGCAAGCGGCTCACCAATGGCAAACTCCGCTACTACTACACCGAGCCGACGACGCCATTCCAGCCCCAGGTTCAAGTCACTGAGTATCGCCAGGACGAGATATTTCACCTTCGCTGGCTCTCCAGCGACGGCGTCACGGGCTTTGTGCCAACGACCCTATCTCGAGACGCCATCGGGCTGGCTCGGGCCACCGAACTGCACTCTGGTGCGTTCTTCGGCAACAACGGGATGCCGGGAACCTACATCGAAACCGATCAGCCTCATAAGCCAGAGGTGCTCGCACGGTTTAAAGAACAGTGGAATGACGCTCATCAGGGGCCGATGAACTCTTTCAAAACTGTTGTCATGCCTTTCGGATTTCACCGGAAGCAAATCGAACAGCGAAATGACACCTCAATGCTCGTCGAGACTCGTCGCTATCAGTGTGAGGAGGTCAGTCGAGCCTACCGCGTTCCAGGCCATTTGATCGGCGACTTGTCGAACGTGCGTTTTTCGACGGTGGAACAGTCGGCCATCGACTTCGTCACCTTCTCGTTGATCCCGTGGTGCCGGCGATGGGAGTCGGCCTGCCGCCGCGATCTGGTCGTCGATGACAAGCAGTATTTCGTCCAGTTCGACACGAACTCGCTGATGGCGGGCGACTACGCCGCCCGCAGCCAGTTTATCCGCGAGATGGCGAACCTCGGCGCACTCGACGTGGACGAGATTCGCGCTGAGATCGGAAAGAATCCGCTCCCAGACGGCATGGGCAAGAAGCGATTCATCCAAGTCAATATGCAGTTGCTGGATGCGTTCACGATGGAGAACCCGAACGGGCAGAAGCCGCAGCCCGAGGCCGCCCCTGCCCAGGAATCGCCAGAAGAAGAGGACGAAGACGACGACGACTCGCTTGACGACGAGCTTGACGCCGAATCTAAGGAAGAACCGGATGCCAGGGCGGTTGCCGGGGCCGAAGTCGTGTTCAAGACTGCTCTTCGACGCCTCGCCGGGGTCGAAGCCGACGGCGTGCTCGAGCGCCGCAACAAGCCCGAGAAGATGGCCGCGTGGCTGGACACTATTGCAGCCCGAATTCGCGAAGAACTACGCGAGTCAGCCCAGGCTACCGGCAGAGATATCGATCAGTTTGCGTCGAATTGGGCAGCCCGGTCGCGTGAACTCCTTCTGGAGTGCCACCGCAGCGGGCAGAAGTACGAAAATGCCACCGAAGGATGGTGCGATAAGCACCTCTAATCATGTCAAATATCGGCGATATTGAGCGTAGAACCATGCTTTCTGAGGCTCAAATCGAGCTTCGCGGCACCGAAAACGGCGATAAAAAGGCCGTAATTACGGGCTATGGGGCCGTTTTTAACTCAGAAAGCAGGAATTTGGGTGGGTTTGTGGAGACAATCCACCCCGCCGCGTTCGATAACGTGCTCTCAACCAATCCCGACGTGATCGGCGTGTTCAACCACGACCGCAATCTGCTCCTCGGGCGAACGAGCAACGGCACGATGAAGTTGACCACCGACGCCTACGGTCTGCGTTACGAAATCACCCCCAATACGAATACAAGCATAGGAAAAGACTGCGTCGAGTGGGTAAAAGATCGAACAATCGTGGGCAGCAGCTTCTCGTTCGCAATCTCGAAAGCATCCGGCGACTCTTGGTCTACCGATGAGCGCGGAATGCGTCGTCGCGAGGTCAGAAACATCGCCCTGCTCGAGGATGTCGGCCCCGTGGCTAGGCCAGCCTACGATTCGTCAAGCGTCGTCGTCAGCCGGCGAGCCATTGAGCTTGCTATGGGTGACAAGAACCGCCCGCGGCAGACGATGGCGAACGCTGCGAAGCGAGGACTCAAGCTCGCCGAACGCAACGAGGGCATCGATGGTGTGTTGGTCGGCATTGCCCAGCGGCTGGTGGCCCGCGAGGTCGTCAGCGTCGAAGAAATCGCCTACCTCGCCAACGTCTACGAACGCTGCTTGGCGGCGAAGACCCTCGGCTGGTCGGGAACTGTCGCCTGGGTCGAGTGGCAGCTTGCCGGCGGCGACACCGGGCAGAAGTGGGTGGCTCGTCGAGCCGCTACCCAGGAGATCGAAGAGCGTGCCGTGAGCCTTGTGCCAAGCGAGGGCATGGCGTCATGCGCCCGAAACGGTCTGAAGCTCCACGAAGAAGGCCGATCCGGCGACGGACTCAAGCCCGAGACTGTTTCGCGTGCGAAGCGGATCGCCGCCCGCGAAGAGCTGACGCCCGAGCACGTTCGCGAGATGCGGGCGTGGTTCGCACGGCACAAGGTTGATCGTCGCCCAGGCTGGGATAAGGCCGGCAGTGAAACCCCAGGTTTTGTGGCGCATGAACTCTGGGGTGGAGACGCGGCCGTGTCTTGGAGTGAGGCAAAGGTCAAGCAGATGGACGGCGACAAGGCCGATGAAGCACGCGAAGACGCCGTGGTCGAAGTACCCGTCGCAGTCGTCGAAGAGGCGGCGCCAGTAGTCGTCGAAGAGCCGAAGCAGGAACGCGGCGAAGACTTCGCAGGCAAGATCGCATCGCTCAAGGCAACAATTCTGCGGAACAGTTTGCACGGCAACAACTAGTAACTGTAGGCTACATAGATAGACATTGCTTCGCGATGGAAATCGCGAGGGGCAGTGCGAGCGATCTGAGGATTCAGGTCTGCGGCGCGCTAGCGGGTACACCCGCCGGCCGCCGCATTTCGCGTTTGGCCGGCTCAACTAGGAGCAGAGCCAAATGGCCTCGAATCTCAAGCGTCTTCAGGATCGTGCCGCGGCCATCGCCGCCCGAATGACCGAACTGGCCGCCGTGGCCGAGCGTTCGGAGGATCAGACCGTCGAACTGCGGAAGCTCTCCGGCGAAGCCGACACCGTCAAGTCCGATCTGGACTTCGAGTCGATGATCGCCGCCAAGGAGAAGGAACTCCGCTCGGTCGTCGAGGTCGCCGCTCCTGCTGCGGTCGCTGCCCCCGCCCCCGAAGCTCCCAAGACGGAGATTCGTGCGGTTGGTATCCATCACACCCAGCTTCGGGCCTTCAACGACGGCCCCGAGGCTGTCGAGAGTGCCTACCGCTGCGGTCGCTGGCTGCGTGCCCATGCGTTCAAGAACGCGGACGACATCCGGTGGTGCAAGGATCACGGCGTCGAGGCCCGCGCTCTCAACGAGGGCAGCAACTCGGCTGGCGGTGCCCTGGTTCCAGAGGAGTTTGCCGCTCGCGTGATTCGTCTTGTCGAAAATTACGGCACGTTCAGTGCGTCGAACGTCGAGAAGATCACGATGTCTCGCGACACCATGATCATTCCGAAGCGTGTCACTGGCACCTCGGCCTACTTCGTGGGCGAAGGCACTGCGGTGACTGAGTCGGAGCCGACCTACGCGAACGTGCAGCTTATCGCGAAGAAGCTCGCGGTTGGCACCCGGATGTCCAGCGAGATCGTCGAAGACGCTCTCGTCTCGATTGCAGATGCAGTCGCAAGTGAGTTCGCAACGAGCCTGGCGCTCAAGCAGGACATGGTCGGCTGGTTGGGCGCGGGCGACTCTTCGAGCGGTGGTATCTACGGCATTGTGCCGAAGATCAACGACGGCACGCATACCGCTGCGATCAACACCGCTGGTACGGGTGCCACTGGTTTTGAGTCTCTGACGGTGACCGACTTTATCAAGACCATCGGCAAGATGCCTCTCTACGCCCGCCAGGGTGCCGAGTGGTACATCTCGCCGGCTGGCTTCGCTGCCTCGATGGCTCGCCTCCGCTATGCGGCTGGCGGGAACACCGTCGAGCAGATTGGCAACGGCGTGAGCGAGACTTTCCTCGGATACAGGGTCAATCTCGTCCACGTCATGGACAGCACGCTCGGTGCTGACGCGGGCAAGGTCAAGATTCTGTTCGGGAACCTGGGTCTGTCCAGCATCTACGCTCGTCGCCGGGACTTCTCGGTCAAGCTCTACGATCAGGTCTACGCGACCACTGATCAACTTTTGCTCCAGGGCGTAAGTCGATTCGACATTGTTCATCACTCGCTCGGCGACAACACGACTGCCGGCCCGGTGATTGCTCTCAAGACCGCGGCGTCCTGAGCCTAAACAACCCTTAGAAAAGGAACCCTGTCCCATGCTTCATTCGCAAATGGAAAAGGTTGTCTCGGCCGTCCCCACGGCTGTCGGCAGCAGCGCGGTTGCCCTGACGATTGATACCCTCGGTTGGGATCACGCCAGCGTGACTGTCCTTCGTGCCAGCAACGCCTCGACGGTGTTCGCCAGCGTCCTCAAGATCGAGCACTCGGACGACAACTCGTCCTACTCCGATCTCTCGGGCTTCGTCGGCGGCACCGACTTCACGATCCCGGTCGTGTCCGACACCGCGTCGGCCGCCGCCGTGAAGCTTGATGTGAACACGCAGGCGAAGAAGCGTTACCTCAAGGTAACTGCGACTCCCGCCGTGAGCGTGAACACTGTCGTGACGGCTCGGCTGTCCCGTGGCGAGAACGCCCCGGCCACCGCGTCGGAAGCTGGCTGCATCGGTTGGGTCAAAGGCTAATCCCGTATCTGCGGGACGGCCATGACGGCCGACAAAGGCGCAAGGATGCGCGCCCGCTCCACATAAGGAGCGAACCGTGCTTTTGCGTATAGGTAATGTCGAAGCGGAACTCAAAGTCGCGGCGGTGATGTCCACCCCGCGACTTGGGTTCACCGACAATTTCTTCTGTGTCTCGTCGGCCCTGGCCCCGCACGGCATCAGTCCTATGAAGGTCACTGGTGCCTTCTGGGGCCAGTGTCTTCAGCGGGCGATGGAACAGGTCGTGGATTCCCACGACGTGATCCTCACCATTGACTATGACACGGTCTTTAATGCGAAGACCGTCGAGGCTCTCTTAGCCTTGATGATGCACTCAGGGTATGACGCAATCGCCCCGCTTCAGACAAAGCGGGAAGCTAATGCGGTCATGTTCGCCCTGCCGGGGAGCGAAATCGACGATAAGACGACCGTTGGGGGCGAGTTCTTCTCCAAGGTCATCCAGCCGGTGGAGACGGCCCATTTCGGCCTCACGTTCCTGCGGACTGCGGCACTCAAGAAGATGAAGAAGCCGTGGTTCCTCGCCCGCGCGAGCGAAACCGGAGAGTTCGACGGCGGCCACGTTGATGAAGATATCGCATTCTGGCGTGGGTGGGCGGCTTGCGGGAACACGCTCGGCATCGCCACTCACGTCAGCGTCGGCCATGCCGAACTGATGGTCACATGGCCCTCGAGGACGGTCGATAGCGGCAAAGTGCAGCAGCACACCACCGAATACTGGAATGGCGGCCAGAAGGCACCAGAGAACGCCTGGGGGCAAGTCCATTGATAATCCGAGTGCTGCAAAACTTCGACTGCTACGAAAAGGGTCAGGTCTTCCAAGACTGGCCGGCGGGGATGTGCGATCTGCTCATTCGACGAGGGCTGATCGAAGAAGTCGAGACGGCAGAAGCCGTTCCCGAGACGATTGAGCGGGCCGACATGGGCATCAGAACGAAGCCAAAACAGAGGAAGTAATGGACACGATTGTCTTCGGTACACCGCAGAGGCCGACAGCGACGATTACGCCGTATCGGAGTCTGCGCCGAATCACGCAGCCCGCCGTTGAGCCGGTGAGCTTGGCGTTCGCCAAGACCCACGCCCGAGTCGATACCGAGGCCGACGATCTCTACATCCAGTCGCTGATCTCGGTGGCGAGAGAGTATGTCGAGGACATCCTTGACATCACGATCTGCACCACGGTCTGGGAGGCCAAGTATGACCTGTTCCCGATCTGGGCGATCATCCTGCCCCGGCTGCCGATGCAGGACAAGCCGATCACGGTGACCTACCGCAGCGGCGACGGCACCTACGGCACGCTCTCAAGCGCGAACAATGCCTTTCAGGTTGATGCGAGCGTCCTGCCTGGGCGAATCTACCCGCAGTGGGCGACCGCGTGGCCGGCGACTCGAGGCGATGAGAACTCGGTCACGGTTAGGTATACGGCGGGCTACGGCGACGACGGGCAGACTGCCCCCCGAGTGGCAAAGCACCTCATCTGCATCCTTGTCGCTCACTGGTATGACACTCGCCAGCCAGCGGTCACCGGAGCACCGCAGTCGGTGCCACAGACGTTTGAGACGCTCCTGGCAGCGTCCAGCATGGGGGTTTACCGATGAGCATTCGTGCCCGTATCGACGTTGACGCCGTCTACCACGACGCCTCCGACACCTCGCTGACGGTCGGGACGCTGGCCGAGCATCTGGCTCCGGCCCTGACGCGGGCACAGACCATCACTGCCAGCGTCGGCACCGCGGCGGTGCAGATCGTCGGCACGCTGCCGCTCTCGACGCTGGTCGTGAAGAACACTGGCAATGGCGTCCTGCGGCTGGCCGGCGGCGTCGATGTGGCGGCGGGGCGGCTCGCCGTCATCCCCGTGACGGCGACGATCACCGTGGCGGCACCATCTGGCTCGGGATCGTACACCGCCATTTGGATGGGGTGAGCCATGATCAACTCAGGCGCGATGCGTGAGCGGGTGACGATCCAGCGCCCCGTCGAGAATCAAAGCTCGTTCGGGGAGACGACGCTCTCCTGGGAGGACGAGGGGACGGTCTACGCCAGCATCATGGGCGTTCGGGCCGCCGACTACTTCGCAGCCCAGCAGGCGAACGTGCTCATCACCCACCGCATCCGCATTCGGTTCTTTCCAGGCTTGACCCACCAGCACAGGCTGCTCTGGCGTGGCCGGGTGATGGAGATCAACAGCGTGCTCGAGCGCGAGGCCCGGTCTGTGCATGAAATCTTGGCTAGGGAGGATGCGACATGATTTCATCTAGCAACCCTACCCCCAGGTATGTCGGCGGCGAGTCTTCGCTTGAGAAGACGAAGGGATTCGTCACGATCAAGACCGCAGGCATCCGCGAGATGGCTAAGGAGCTGGAGCGGATTGCCGCTGCCGCCGCCCCCCGGCTCCTCATGGATGCCGTGGTGAAGGCGTCGAAGCCAATCGCCACGACCTACGCCTCTGCTGCTCGCCAGATGCAGGCGACTGGCAATCTCGCCGACTCAGTGACGACGGAGAAGCGTCCGTACTCACAGGCCGCTGTCGCGATCACCGGCCCCAGGCAGACCGGCCCAGTCGGCTCGACGGATTCGGCTGTTTCGGGGAATCACGCATGGTTGGTTGAGTTTGGTAGTGGCCGCCGAAAGCCGGGTACGCAGGGCCGGCGAACGTATGTGAATGTTCACCAGATGATCAACGGCAAGATGCGGAAGCACTCGTCTGCCAACGACGCCCAGTTCGCGAAGATGTCGAAGGGCTTCTACTTCCTAATGGGCAGCATCGACGAGCCGACTCGCCAGGGTAAGGGGAAGTCTGGCTACTCCCGAGACTTCATGCTGGGCCAAGACGGCAGGAGCGGCGAGCAGCACCCAATCACGCTTCATCCTGGGGAAACGATTGCCCCCATGCCGGCCCATCACCTCATGGAAAAGACGATCCAGAAGACCGCTGGCGTGGTTCAGACGCTTCTGCTCGCCGAAATCAACGCACACTTGAACAAATACTAATGATCATTTCGCCCGAAAAGCACGTCTACCAGAAGTTGGTGACCTCGCCGGCCATCGCGAGGCTCGTCGGCTTTCAGGTGTTTCCGATTGCCGTGCCCAAAACGGCAACGCTCCCGTTCGTCGTCTACAAGCGGTCGAACATCATCCGCGAGTCGGCATTGCCGGGGCCGATCTACCAGCCGTTGGTAAGCCTCCAGATCGCGTCGTGGGCACTCTACTACGATGGCGCTCGAGAACTCGCCGACGAGGTGCGTTTGGCCTTGGATGGCCGCATCGGCACGCTCTCGGGGGTTACAATTAGTGATATACGGCTCGTGTCGGAGACGGATGACTATCTAGACCCGGCCGCCGTGGGAGCACAACTCCCACCCGCATACGAAGTTCGACAACTATTTCAGATTCGGTGGCAAGAGGCCACTGAGTAAGACTTTAGCGCAAGGAGGCGCACTATGGCCGGTGTTGCAGCGATGGGCGTGTCGATCACCTACAACGCCGTAGGTATTACCGCGACGAGCTTTAATGTCAACGACCAGATCGACAACGCTGACGGCTCGCACCTCGGCCAAGCTGTCGGCAGCCGCCGCGAGTATGTGCCGACGTTTGTTCAGCGGGAAATCTCCGTTGACTATATCGGAAACACGGTCATTTCGGCCCAGTCTGCCGCTATTAGCATCAGCGGCCCGGTCAGTTTTTCCGGCAACGCCACGCTCACGGCCTCGACCGTCAGCGGAAGCGTCGGCGATCTCATCAAGGGTAGCGCCACTTGGCGCGTGGCCTAACTCTGAGGGGGTGACCCGACATGGCCGGGGCCACCGCACACGGAGCGACGTTTACGTTTTCCGGCTTTGTCGGCTCGATCACCGGAATCTCGGTGCAGATGCCAACGGCGCAGGTCACAGACATGACCGCTGCCGTAGACGGCCTGGGCTACAGCTATATGGTGCCGACCGGCGAATGGGCCGGCGGCACCATAACTGTGGACTTCTTAACAACCAATGCCGACCCGCAGTCGTTCGTGCGGAAGGTCGGTCAGCTTACGTTCGCATCGCCCGGCTATTCAATCAGCCGCCGAGTCATATGCGAGTCGGCTTCTGTCGGCGCGCAGGCAGGCGAAATCGTTCGCGGGTCTTTCAAGTTCTTAATGACTGACTACCAAGGCAATTAATCGGCAGGATGCCGTATCAACCACGTTTCGGAGTAGATAGACATGGCTCTTGACCGCAAAAGCATCCTGGCCGCCGACGACGTTCGCAAGGAGAAGGTAGCTGTCCCGGAGTGGGGCGGCGATGTTTTTCTTAGCGTCCTTACCGGCACCGACCGCGACCGTTTCGAGGAGAGCTACTCAGAGCAGAAGATGAAGGCGTTCCGCATTCGCTTCCTGCTCTTGGCTCTGTGCGACGAGAAGGGCAAGAGACTCTTCGACGACGACGAAAGCGACATCCTCGGCAAGAAGTCGTCGGTTGTAATCAACCGTCTCTTCGAGGCTGGCTGGAAGCTCAACGCTTTCACGCAGGAGGCAGTTGATGCCTTGGGGGAAGATTCGCCGCTCGCCCAGAGCGACGATTCTACTTCAGGCTAGCAGCCACGCTTGGGATGAGCGTCAAGCGGCTGTTGCAGGAGATGGACAGCAAGGAGATCGCTGAGTGGTACGCATTCGACCAGCGATGGCCTCTTCCAGACCCTTGGGGGCAGACCGCCAGACTGTGCCGGATAATCATGGCCGCGTCTGGGAACTACAAGAAACACGACATCCCAGACGAGGCCGTTTTCATCCCGAGTGTGGTTAAGGCAGAGCAGACTGAGAATCAGATTCTCAATGAACTGATGAAGTTGAATATGCCAATTCAGGAATGAAGCGATGAGCGGCTATCTCGGCAAGATCAGTGCGATTGTCACGGCGAACACGGCCGACTTCCAGGCCAAGCTTGAGGGCGGCGGTGCCGCCGTCCGCAAGTTCTCTCGCGAGGTGCAATCCAACATCACCAAGTCGATGGGTGATGTCGAGAAGTCGATCCAAAGTATCTACACCCCGCTTCAGCGACTGGAAGGGTCGCTGAAAGCGGCGGGTAGTTTGAAGCTCAGTTTCCAGGGCTTCAAAGGGGCTATTAAGGACGTTGAGGAACTAAAAGGCAGGCTTGGAAGCCTGAACTCGCAGCAACTCAAGATCGTCCTAGACCAGAGCGGTCTGAAAAGCCTCAAGGAAGTTCGCTCCGTTCTTCGAGAGGTCAGCAACCGAGACATTCGGCTATTCGACGCCGCCGGCAGTTTGCAGGCGTTGCAGAAAATCCAGGCGGGGCTGAACACTGCTCGAGGGCAGAGGAAGCTTGCCAAGCTCGGGATCGACGAGTCTGAGCTTGATGCTCTGATTCAGAAGTTCCGTCGATTCCCACGCCAGCGCATCGAGGCCGTCATCGATGTTCTCGGCAAGGACATGCTGGACGCCTCGTTTACCAAGGCTCGGCAGTTGTTCTCGCTATCCGAGCAGATCAACAAACCGCTGATGGCGGCAGTTGACAGCTTCGGGAAGCTATCCCGAGAAGTGCAGGCGGGTTTCATTCCGGCACTCGGAGCGGCCCAGAACGAGGCCCAGAATCTAGCCGACGACATCAAGAATGCCTGCGTTATTGGGCAAGGCAGATTCGACGATGTCGAAAGCAGCGTCCAGAGGGTGACGGTCGCGATCAAGCAATTGAGCGAAGCCTCGGCGCTGGTCGGCAATCTCAAGACCGGGAACGAACTAGCGTTCGACCAGCCGGGGATAAACGCTGCCCTTACCCGAGGCGGCAAGTTCGGCAATGACGCGCAGTCGCAGATGGCCGTCTCTGGCATCGCCCGCGGCAACGCTGGTGATGTGTCTCGCATCCTGCAAGACATCACCACTGAATCGAACAAAGCGGTAGCTATCCTGGCTGGCCTGAAGAATGCCGCCGCCAGTGGGATGACGTTCATCGCAGGGCAACTTCAGAAAGACCTTGACCAAGTAGCGGCGTCAATAAACAAGCTCGTTGATGAAGGTTCGCAGAAGATCGACCTTCAGGTGACCACCGCACCGGCAAAAGCAGTCGTCGATGAGCTTGCCAATAAGCTAAAGGCACTCCAAGCTCTCGCCGATTTCAGCATCACCGGCAATTTCCAAGACTCGCAGCAGACTGTCGCGGCGATTCAAGAAATCATCGGGATGATGGACAAGCTGAACGCGGCGCAGAAGACCGCGATGCAGCCGCAGATCAACTCACTCATCGACGCAGCCCGCCCCGACGCCGGCACGGGGGTTGTCGATCTCGCCAAGTTCAAGGCCGTCTACGATTCACTTAAAGCCGACATTGCTGCTGGAGACAAGCTGAACCTTGATACCGCTGCGGCGCAGAAGGCCATTGACGAGTTCAACACCAAGATAAAGAACCTAGAGGACGACTCAAACTTCGCGATAACGGCCCAGATTCAGAATCCAGGCCAAGCCGAAGCAGAAATCAAGAAGATCATCGGCAAGATGAGCGAGCTTGATGCCGCCGGCCGCACCGCCATGCAGCCACTCGCAGCCGCCGCAATCGGTTCGCTAGGTGCTACGGACGCCAGTGGTGCCCCAGACATCAATGCGATGCGGGTTGCCCTTGAGGCATTCGACCGCGAGTTCAACACACAGCGGACTCTGAAGGTTGACACCGACGCGGCCAAGAAAAGGCTTGATAGCCTAGACGAAGCGTGGGCGCAGTCGATCCGCGGCCTCCCCGAGACAGAGACGCAGATCGACGAGTTCTTCAAGAAGGTGCTCGCCGACATCGGTAAGTTTGAGGCAGCCGACCGGCTCAACTTCGATCCGATGATTGCCAGCATCCGGCAACTCATCGCGAGCGGGGCACCGATATCGTCTGTAGCAGATGCTCTCCTCCAGCTTGAAGATGCTCAGAAGAAGGTGAACGCGGCCGGCAAGCAGGGCGAGACTGTCGCAAAGCTGTCGCCTGGGGCCGTTCGGACGGACTTGGAGCAGCGACTCGAGGCTGCAAAGCAGCGCGCCACTAACCCGATGGCTATGCCAGGGGAGTCGGTCGAGGACATCGGCAAAGAGGCCGACGTTCGCCTCTCGCTTGGCAAGGACATTACCGACAGCGCAAGGCAGTTGGATGTGCTGAAGGGTGGCCTAACGTCCGTAAAGGACAAGATTGACAGGCTGCCGGAGAGCGTTCGTTCGCGGTTCATCCCGGCCATCCAAGACGCAGAGAGGGAGTTCACTGATCTTTCGGCATCGGCAAGCCCGCTGGCCGCCGACATCGAGAGGGCGCGGCAGAGACTCGCGCAACTCACGCAAGATGCAGGCCGAGCCGACCAAGCGTTGAATTTCGCAGAGTCGTTCGGTGGGGCTGGTCGCTCCGGGGTCAACTTGGGCCTGGATCAGCGAGCACTCAAGGGCTACGAAGGACAGCTAACTGCCTTGCAGACCGCCCTCGGTCGCACAAGCGCCCAGGCTCGCGGCCCTGCTGTGGCGGCATTTAACGACCTCCGCAACGCCATCTCGGACGCTATGGATGAGGGCAATCTGTCAATGCCCGCCACCCAGCAGAACATCCAGCGTCTGACGAATGTCGCCGTGAACGCGACCTCGCAGGCAGGCGGCGGCAGCGTTGGCACCATCCAGAGGGATATGCAGCGGGCCGGCGACGTTGGTCGCGGTGGGTTCGACAAGCTCTCGCTCGGCGTCAATCAAGCCGCGTTCGCCATCGATGACTTTATGTCATCCACTGGTGGCTGGGATCAAAAACTGCGGGCCGTCAGCAATAACATTACGCAGATGGCATTCGTGCTCGGCGGCACGACCGGACTGTTCATCGGCCTCGGTGCCGTCATCGCGGGGCAGGCCGCCGTGGGGCTTTACAAGTGGATCAACGGAGGAAGAACCGCTGAAGACCAGAACAAGGCGTTGAACGATTCGCTTGCGAGGCAGAAGAGCCTCGTCGAGGAACTCGCCCAGGCGTTTAAGTCTCTTGGTGACTCAATGTCGGAAGGTACGTTCTCTGACGTTGGGAAGAAGACTTCCGAGTTCAACCGTCAGATGGAGGACATTAAGAAGAAGCAGACGGACTCACGAAAGGAGCGAGTCTCGTTCCTTGACCCCGACGTTCAACGCGAGCGCGGGGAGCAGAACCGCTTGACGAGGGAGATGGAGAAGACGACAGACCCCGGCCTTCGGGCAGCCCAGGCCGCCTCGCTCCGCGAATCGAAGGATAGGGAGAAGCGGGCGATGGATGCCGCCGCTGCGAGAGCGGCGGCCGGCGCGACCCCTGACGACATCCGGCTTGTGGCTGGTGGAACGATCCGTGAGACAGAGTTCCTTGAAGGCGGCAAGATGACCCGCCGAAGCCGTGAGCAGGCAGAACTGCGGCGGCAGAAACTTGAGAATGATGTTGCTGCTGCCGGCGGCGACCCGATGGAGATGGCGAAGGTTCTGGAGCAACGGATCGCCGAGCGAAAACCAACGGCAGAGACGCCTATCGGGGCGGGGAATTTCGAGGAAGGCCCAGAAATCCTGCGGGCGAGAGAAGACGTTCTCCAGTTGGAGAGACTCCTTGCCTCGCTACAAGACCCGATTCGGGAAGCCATCGATCTTGCTGCCAACGAGATTGCTGATGCCTCAAGAGGCCCAGCCGAAGATATTCGCAATGCCCAGAACGAGGTCGCCGAAGCGATAAAGGCTGGCCTCCCAGGAGCGCGCATGTTCGGCCTCGCGCTGGACGAGAACGCCCAGGCTCTTGAGGACGCTTACCGCGATCTGGAGAAGGCTGCCGAAGAAGACGATCCTAAGAAAAAGCAGCCGCTTGTAGACGCGGCGAAGGGCAGGGTTGATGACCTTGAGGCGAAACGTGCCGCCATCCGCGCGCAAGCCGACGCCTATCGTTACGAACGAGTTGTTGACCCGCAGCAGCAAATCGACTCTCGGATGGAGCGTGCCAAGAGCAACCTCGGGGACGCTGGCCTTGAGGGAGGCCAGATCGCACGCCGGATGCGTGAGATCGAAAACCAGCGGGAGACGATAAGCCAGCGGGCGGCGATGTCGGAGAACCAAAATCCGATCATGCAGGGATTCTTTGAGGGCCAGCAGGCCGCCCTCAACGCCGAAGTCGCCGCTATCGAGGCATCGACGATTGCACTGAAGATGTTCTCCGACGCATTGAACCGGGCGTCTGAAGAGGCTAAGAGCAACCTTAACTCTGCCCAGAGCGCTGCCGATGAGGCTCGCCGCGAAGACCTGGGGAACAGCACGCCCGAGTCGCAGGCCGAACGCAGGGGGGCGGCAGCCGACCTTGAGCGGCAGCGAGAGCTTGAGAGGGAAGCGCAGCGTGAACTAGAGAACCAGCGTGCCCGCGAGGAAGAGATTAAGCGTGGGCCTGAGTTCCAGCGTATGCAGCAGATCGACGAGCAACTCAAGAGTGGCTCGCTGTCGGCCGCGGAGCAGGAACAACTGCGGGCCGAGCGGGCAGGGCTAGAGGCCAAGGTCGAGCCGCAACTTCAAGCGGGCCGCGAGCGGGCTGAGAAGGCCGTCGAGGCAAGCACTCGGGAGGAAGAGGAGCGGAAGTCGGCCGCCAGAGGCAGGGAGCTACGGAAGACCCCCGAGGAGAAGTTCGCCAAGGAAACCGAGCAGGGGCTGAAGGACATCCGCGAGGCGTTTGGCCGTGAAGCGGAGAACAACGGTGGCATCGTCGATGCTGCCGGAAGGGCAGAAGCGGAACGCCGCTACAAGGAAGACCGCGAGAAGGAGGCCCGCACGGCCACTATGGCTGGCCGAGGCCGCGAAGCATTCCTCACCGACCGCGAGCGGTTCTCCCGCGACTCCCGCGAAGGCATCGTCAAGGACATGACCGCTGGAGCCATTGACCAAGCCGGCCTTATGAACATGCAGGGCCGCGGCGACCTACTCAACAAGGGTCTAAAGAATCAGATGGAAGAAGTGGCACCGATGCTCGCCAGCTTTGAAGAAGAGCGCATGAATGCACGGATTCAAGGCCCGTCTCGAGCCGCTCTTCAGATGACCGACGTTTCGACGAGCCAGGGTGCCGCCGAACTCACCCGACTCATCCGAGGCGACGATTCGGCGAAGGACGTGAATCTCGCCGAACTACGGAAGCAGACCTCAAAGTTCGATGACCTCATTCAGGCAGTAAGGGACGCCAACCCAGGCGTCTTGCTGTAAACCATGCCAAGATTTGTATCAGAACTCGCGCAGGGCAACGCATTCGCGCGTAGCTCCGACGGCGGCGGTGCCGCCGACAACGCCACCCGAAAATTCAAGGTGCTCTTAAACTCGCCGAACGAGTCTTGGGATGTTTTCGCCACCATCGGCGTCAACATCGGCGACCTATATAGCCAAAACTCACCGATCCCATGCGTGAGCGTCGAGGCCGTCCACGACGGCGATAGCCGCGTGGTGTGCATCGTCACGGCACAGTACCGAAGCAGCGCGGGGGCAGCACCTGGCGCGCCAGACCCAAAGTCGCAAGACCCAGAAGTTCGCCCGGCAATGTATTCGATGTCAACGTCGTTGACGGAGATTGCCGCCTGGGCGGGGAAGAAAGTGACTGGAGGATCGTCGGGAGGGTGGGCAGCAGCGGTTAACCCCGTCGGTGATATGTATGACGGCGTCACTCGCCTTGAGCCGGTAGTCAACATCAACATCGACCAGTATTCAATCTCCGATCAGAGCAACCAACTTGGCTACTGCGGCTATGTGAATAGCGAGGCGTTCCAGTTCAGTGGCCTTACCATTGGCCCTCATTGCTGCATGCTTCAGAGTGTCGCGTCAAATCCAGTTGTGGAACAATTCAACGGAGCGACATTTCGGGGTTTCAAGGTGACGTTTGGATTCGCCGTCCGGTCACACTGGACGCTGGTTTCTGGTGGTTTCGAGCCAATCGGATGGGATGTCGCGGTTCCTCAGACAGGAATGAATATCCGAAACATCGGGCTGGGGCGAAACGACGTTGACCAGCGAGCGCTCACGCTTGAGCACAAGCTGGGAAAAGTCGAGCAGCCGCTCGCCCTGGCCGCTGGGTCGGCTGGATTTAAGATGCGAGGGAGTGTGTCCATCTCAGCATTTGAAGACGGCGGCATCTGTCAAAGGCCATGCGCGCAGCCAATCGCTTTGAATGACGATGGCTCTCCGAGAAACGTAGACGCATTTTCAAACGAAGATAAGGTGCTGATTAACCGAGTGTGCCTGCAACCTGAAATGACGTTCGGCGATAACTTCTCTGCATTCGGCATTCGCTGGTTCCAGTAAGCTACCAAAGGGTGCTAGTAAATGTCACTTTCATTACCAGTTAATAGGTCGGTGCAGGTCACGGCGGCCAAGACCTATGTCGTGACTGTTGCCTTGTGCAACACGAATGTGTCATCCAGCTTCGTTGGGGAAGCACTTCCAGTGTTTTCGCAGAGCTACTATGTTAAGGGGTTTAAGACCGCTTCGGACTCGGCAACGAGCACAATCACATTTAGCCCCGGCCAGCAGTTGCAGTATGTGTCAAACCGGAAGGTAGCCAGCACGGCCTCATCGACGCTGTACCCCGTCTATAGTTACAGACCAAAGACAACGCTCTCCTGCGCCCGCAGCGGCACGGCGGTGAGCGTAATCATCCCTTTCGGGACGACATACTCCAGTGCGAACCCCGACGAGACAGACTTAGCTAGCACGCCAAAAAAATACGCCTACTATGTGAATTACGGCACCTCATCTGGCCCGCTGGTCGTGTCCGGCAAGATAGAGATCAACATCACAGCAACGACCACGGTTTCTAGCTTCAGCGTTTGCAGCGTGAGCGTGACCTAGCATGGCAGACAACGGCCGCTACCTCATCGGCGATAGTCTTCGTGATAAGCTGAAAAGCACGATCTCGAAGGTTGACTCTCTCGCGCCCGGCGGGCCGGTGAGCCGCATACCTACGATAATTGAGGGCGACGGGCAGTCGTTCAACCCGAAGGTCTTCCGCATCGCCACGTTCACGGGCGCGTGGCCGATAAACTCGTCGAAGACGGTCACGCTCAAGTATCAGACGGCCACGCCGAATACGGTCAGCGTCTCCAATCTGTTCTTCCCCGTCGCCTCGACGGCCACGGCCACTCAAGACTGCGCCATCGCCAAGGACGGCACGGCGTGGTTTCTGATCAACGTTCCGTTCTCCACGGCGACCGCCGTATTCGCCGGTGCGACGGCAACGGCAATTAGCGTCTCAGGCACAGCGACGGGGACGCTAATCTCAACGATGGCGTCGGCTAGCCGAGTGACGGACATCTCTCTGTCGGCCACGCTTAACTCCGCTGACTGCACTATCACCATCGGCAAGACCCTCACCACGGCTTCAAGCCTGTTCGTGACGGGCACGCAGACTGGGATCATCGTAAGGGCGACTGCCACCAGCACGTTCATCTCGACGACCTTCACGGCCACGTTTATACGGATAGGGGTCTGACATGGTGTGCCCCTGCTGCGTTGGCGAATCGTACTGCTGCTGGGATAAAGACCCTCGCAAGCCACTTGAAATCGGCGAACCGGCGGCACAAGTGTCTTGCCAAGACACGCCTTGCCCCGGCATGAACGACCCCTTTCCAGACGACACTCTGCGCCGCGGCGGGCCGTTCGCTAACGGTACAGAGTGCGCGGCCGTGTGCAAGGCCAATCAATGCGGAGGTGGGTTTGGTAATAGTGGGATGACGGGGCCAGTATTCGGCATTTACCAAGGCCGAGTGGTTGAAGGGGGAGCTAATAACCCGGCCAGCAGATATTATTACACTACATACCGCGTTGGCCCAGACGTATCAAACGTCGCTTTGTTTTACGGCTATATTCCAGAACCTGGATCGCTGCTTTCTCCACTGCGGTGGATGGTGTATGCAACTGGCGAGGAAGACGGCTTCGGTAATGTCATACGTTATCGTGAACTACTTATTGATACGGGCTGGATTGGCGTGAATCCAAGAGATGATTGCGAGCCACCGTTCCCCCAAATCGACAGCCAAACGAGCGCTGTGAGTCAGGCAAACTTTGAGGCAATTGACCGAAGTCGGTGCTTTGAGGTAGTTGTTTTTTGCCCTTGTTTTCTCACCCGCTGGTATTTTCAACTTCTCGTCAGGATACTGTAGTCAATGAGCCGGGTCGTCTTGTCTAGCGATCAAATAGATAAGCTGTGTGGAGTAAAGATTGCCGAAGGCGATTGGCCGGCGTATGTGCTGGAGCGCATGGGAGGCTCGCTTTATGCAATTGACTTCACTCACCCAGGCTTTCCTGCCTCGTGGCAAGAAATCATCAACGAGGTTGGCGCTGAACAAAGTCAGTCCATTTGTCGTCGCGGCCCCGGCACCGAGCTAAAGACACTGCTCGCCGGCTGGCCGTTCTACATCACATCGTCCCCTGACTGCTCCTGTAACCGCGTTGCCTTTGAGATGGATGCGTGGGGGCCAGATGAATGCGAGCGTCCAGAGCGGGTGGACTACATCCTCGCCGCCATGCGAGAAAACGCCGAGAAGCGTGGCCTGCCTTTCATCGACGCTGCCGGGCGGTTCTTGATCGGGCGTGCTATCAAGAATGCACGCAAAAAGCAACGATTGACCTCATAAGGCTACCCCGCCAGACTACTACTCATGGCAAAAGCACCGCCACCAAAGGACTTCGTCTTTTCCGACGACGACGATGACGACGAGGTCGAGGGCGGCGGCATTCCCGATGATCACGGCATGATCTATCTGAAAGGCACGAATGGACTCGCTGACTCAGGAAATACTGCAAAGCGCAAAGCCAGCGCCGAAAAACCTCGGGTGGTTCGACGTTCTGTCAAGCGACCACCAAAACGCGATCCTTGAGGTTCGCCGCCAGTGGCGGCAGACCGCGGAGGCGTCGGGCATCTCGGCCTCTCAAATGGCGAAGACGATCATCGCCAAGCTCGTTGACCGGGGCTACAAAATCAACGGCTACCGAAAGGTTCAAAGATGGCTGACGCAGGGCTGACCGGCGACATCCTGTCGTCGGCGGCAGCGTCGGCCACGCCGAAGCCCGCCCCCGACGCCGAACAGGTGACGCAGCGGCGTGACGGCGAGGTGCTCGAGGCCCGCTCGACGAGCCGCCGCATCAAGACCGTCGATGACCTCCTCGCCCACATCGAAGCGGATATGACCCGCTATGAGATCGCCTCGTCTGAGGCGACATCGTGGCAAGTCGCGACCGCCGGCAGCGACGGCGAGCCGACGGTCACCGACCTCCACCGGGTCTGGGTGCGTCTCAAGCCAAAGGCAGGGCCGGGGATCAAGGAGGCCGTCGAGGCCATGATCGCGGCGGCCAATCTGCCTCGCACGAAGCACAAGCCGATCAAGCCAAAGGCCCGCGGCGATCTGTGGCAAGTGCTAGTGATCGCCGACACTCATTTCGGCAAGTATGCCTGGGGCAAATCGACCGGCCACGACGACTACGATCTGTCGATAGCCGAGCGGATGGTTGGGGATGCTGGCCGGGCGCTCATCGAAATCGGCGACACATACGCACCCGCCCGCAGGACGATTCTGTTTCTCGGCGACCTCTTCAACGCCGACGGGCCGTCGGGGAACACGACCGCGGGGACGCCCCAAGACAACGACGGGCGGCTCCAGAAGATGATTCAGGTTGGGTGCGACACGCTCTTGGGGATCGTCGAGCGTTCGTCGGACACGGCTCAGACCGACGTTGTCGTCGTGAACGGCAACCACGACGAAACCCTGACTTGGGCATGGTTGCGAATCCTGCAAGAAAGGTTCCGCAACAGCGAGCGGGTCGCTGTATCGCAGAACTACACCCGCCGGCAGTATGTGACCTACGGCAACAACCTCATCGGCGCGGCCCACGGCGACAAGGCGAAGAAGCGTCTGCCGCAGCTTATGGCGATGGAGGCTGCCGCCGATTGGTCGCGGTGCTGGTATCGCGAGTTCCACACGGGGCACTACCACGCCCAGGCCGCCGAGCGGTCGATTGAGACGGCCGATTCGGTGGTACTGCGAACGGCTCCGTCGATCACCCCGCCCGACGAGTGGCATTCGGCCAGTGGCTATGTCTGCTCCAGGCAGTGCATGGAGACGTTCATCTACCTCCCCGAGGGCGGCCTGACCGCCATGCACATTGCGGGGCCGTCCAAATGAACGCAAGATTAATCGGACTCTGCGGGCCGGCGGGAGCCGGGAAGAACACCGTGGCCGAACTGCTTGCCGACGCGGAGCGGTGCTCATTTCATCAGCTTGCATTCGCCGACCCGATCTATGAGTGTATTTCGGTCGTCACGGGCATCCCCGTGGCTGGCCTTCAGCGGCGTGACGTGAAGGAAGCCATCATCCCGTGGCTGGGCCAAAGCCCCCGGCAGATGCTACAGACGCTCGGCACCGAGTGGGGCAGGGACACCGTCCACCAAGAAATCTGGGTTCGCAAGGCTATCCAGCAGGCCATTCCGCACCTCGCGGTGGGCCGAAGCGTCGTGATCACCGACGTTCGCTTCGACAACGAGGCCAAAGCCGTCATCGACGCAGGCGGCGAGGTCTGGAAAGTCACCCGGCCTGGGTGGCAGTGCTTGGACGACGGCACGGCTGGGCACCAGAGCGAGGCCGGGATCAGCGACCACCTAATAGCCCGCACCATCGACAACTCTGGGTCGCTTGATGACCTCAGACGGCAACTCTCCGCTGCTACAATTTAGATAAGGCTACCGGCCTATATATTGTGGTTTTCGCGGAGTTCACGATGAGCGATCCCCGTCCTTTGTCTTTCGTGGAGGCCGGGTTTCGGGTGGCCGAACGATTCGGCGTTCCCGTCCTGCTTCTGGCCGTGATGGTCTGGTTTCTGCGGGAAGCTGCGGTAACCCTCCACGGCACGGTTCTGGTGCCAATCGTGCAGTCGCACACCGAGTTCCTTGACTCGACTCGAGCGACCTTGGACGAGATGGGGAAGACCCAGATGAAGCAAGCCGAGACGCTCCAGGCGATTGCCCAAGATCAACACGAAATCAAGGCCGCCGTCGTCAAGCGGACGGGTTCGGCAGACTCTGCCAGCAACTGACGAGGTGATAAAATCGCAGTCTTCAGCCAGCTACCCGGTGTATTAGATGTTATCGCCGTTAACGGCGACGAAGTTAATCTCGCCGTCACACTCCAGAGGGATGTTACGGGCTATTCCTTCGAGAGCTATATCTACCAGAGCGACACGACCACGGCTGGCGGCGGCGTCGGGTCGCTCTCAGGCATCGGCACCACGGTGACGCAACCGACCATCGGTGTTTCCAATGCCTCGACTGGGGCGATGGTGATCGGCTTGTCCGAAGTTCAGACCCGCCTGCTTTCGCCGGGCACGACTTACCGCTGGTACCTGCGGTGGGTTTCGCCGACGGCCATCACCCGAACGATCATTAGTGGCAGCGTTACGGCGGTAGCCCCATGAGCGAAATCAGTGTTGTCGTCACAGGATCGACGAGCATCTCGAGCACCGTCGGCAACGGCGACTCGGTCAGCGTCAATGTCGGCGACCAGACAATCGGCGGCGGCGACGGAGCCGCAGCGACGGTTCAAGTGGGCAAGACCACGACGCTGGCTCCGACCGCGTCGGCGACCGTGGTCAACGTCGGAACGTCCTACGCCGCCAAGCTGGATTTTGGAATCCCGCAGGGTGTTTCGGGGCCAGCGAACTCGCTTTCAATAGGCAGCGTCACCACTGTCGCTCCCGGCGGGTCTGTGTCAGTGTCGATATCTGGCTCTGCCCCGTCGCAGCAAATATCTTTTGTCATCCCATCGGCCGTACCTCTCTCAAGCGATGCGGCGTTGCCGCTCGGGATTGCGGTCGCCGGCACAAGCACAAGCGCCAGCCGTAGCGACCACGTCCACCTACTGCCGACCGTTTCGTATACGGCTCTAACGAATGTCCCTGTGACATTCGCCCCAGCCGCACACAACCACTCCGCATCAGACGTGAACTCGGGCGTCTTTGACACGGCACGGCTGCCGGCCGCCACTTCGACCGCCGCGGGTGCGGTATCGCTCTCGGCATCTACGCCATCAAATCTTGGCGTTGCGTCGGCTGGCACAAGCACAAGCGCCAGCCGTAGCGACCACGTCCACCTACTGCCG
>JBBATS010000019.1:0-13964 GCA_040398625.1 Chakrabartia sp.
CCGTCTGCGGCATGCATCGGCTGTGGACTGCCCGCGACGTCGATGATCGAAAGGCGCCGATGCCCCAAGCCGACCCCCGGCGCTGTCCAGACACCCGAGCCATCCGGGCCACGATGCGCCTGTGCATCCGCCATTGCCCGCACACGCGCTTCGGCAACCGGCTTTGCCGTCTCCAGATGAAAAAGGCCTGCGATGCCGCACATGGATTATCGGCGCGCTTCTGCGATGGCGCGCGCCGCCACCTTGTCAGGGCTGCTAAGGCTCTTCGCAAAGGCGCGCACGGCCGCCTCTGACGGATATCCTTCCCGATCCTGCGCCGAAACGATAACTGCTGCCACAGCCTGATCGCGACCGACAAGGCGTGACACCATGGTGTCGAGCTTCACCCGAACCGGCGAGCCCGTCACACGTCCGCCCGCCACAAACCATGTCGCAGCCAAGCGGCGGACGGCACCGGGCGCGGTTACATATTCGGTTCGAGCAGTGTCAATCATCGGACCTGCCGAGGACCAGACCCAGCGGTCGGCGTCAAGCCCTGCCGCGCCTTGGCCGTAACCAATGATCTCCCGTCCTTCTGCCTGCGAAGCGTAAAGAACGATGGCGAGATCGACGATATGCCCTTTGCCGTCAGCATAATGCCCGATGACGAGATGATCTGCGCCCGCATATCGTGGCGCCCAAGGCACAATGCCCTTTGGCTGCACAGGCGACCACCCCGGAACATCCGGCAACCCGATGGGCGACGGCATCGGCACCCGACCAATCGCCGCACTCGCATGTGACCAGCCAACAGGTGCGAGCGCGATCAGGATGGCTGGAAGAATGATCCGTAAAGATTTACTGGCCGGTCGACCGTCACAGGCAACAGGCTTGGGGAGCCAAGGGTCGGTGAGCTTGCGGTCAAAAAAGGGCCAAGCCATTGCCATGACCAGCGCCATGACCATGGCGAAGAAGAACCAGCCGTAAAAAACATGGTCAAAGCTGGATGCCGTATCGGCGGTCGTCAGATAGCCCACATACATGGTCGCAAAAGCGCGCACGCCATTGGCAAGGATTGGAATGACGATGCACGCAGCCATGAAGGCAATGCGGCGCGACCATGCCCGGAAGCACATGTTTGCGACCAGCGCCCCATAAGCCACCATTGCGACCAGAAACTTCACACCGGCGCAGGCTTCAGCCACTTTGTAATAGCCATTAGGGGTGGTGATGAAGATACCTTCGATATGCGCCGGGATGCCGACCATATCGAGCATCGCCATCGACATTTTCGCGGTCAGGGTCTGAAGGACCGGAAGCAGCTCCTCACCGATGGGCACACAAAACAAGAGATAGACGACCGGAAACATAAGCGCGCGAGACAGCGTCAGCCCAAGGAAGAGCGGCACGAGCGATTGGAGCATCAGCACCAATGCGGTTTGCCGCGCCACCGCCACCTCTCCTGCATCCCCCAACAGCCAGAGCGCGGCCCCTGCCCCAAGCAGCAGCAGGCCCGCCAATGACGGCTGCGGCGTGAGATGGACCAGTTCATCCTGGCGCTGCCAGGCAAGCCAGCCGCTCAGAAAGGGGATAAGGGCACAGTGATTATAGGTTGAGGCCGTGAACCAGATCGTCACCATGTCGCGCAGGTCAGAGGCAAACAACAGGCATAGGCCCAGCGCCCCAAGCGCCATTTGCAACATAGGCAAACGCCACGCTGACCCGATGCCGCTTGAGCGATCACCTAACGCCGCGTTGATCGTCGCCCGGCTCACGCAGCTACCCGTTCGTTGGACGGGAAGACAAACGCGGCAAGCGGAGCCATCTTGGCATCCCAGCTATACCGCGCCTCCATGGCGGCTCGGGCCGCCAGTTCCAGACGCTCCCGTCTGACAGGATCGTGCAAGAGCGAGATGATCGCATCTGCCTGCGCAGCCGCACTCCCGGCGATCAGAATCTCTTTGCCATTGCAGGCATCAATGCCTTCCGCGGCTTCCGGGGAAGCGACGACAGCCTTACCCGACGCCATGGCTTCCAGAACCTTGTTCTGAATGCCCCGTGCAATCCGCAAGGGAGCGACCACGACACGCGCCGATGCAAGCCAAGGCCGGGTGTCGGGCACCTCGCCTGTCACAATGACACCGGGCAATTCGGCAAGCTGGCGCACATCCTCTGTCGGCGCACGACCGACAATCGCGAACCGGGCGTCAGCCTGCCGGTCGCGCACAATCGGCAAAACCTCACGCGCAAAGAAGGACGCCGCACCCACATTGGGGGGATAGTCCATCTGCCCCGTAAACACGATCAGCGGCGTGTCTCGGTCGATATTGTCGCAAAGACAATGACCCGGCGTAAAGCGCTCAAGATCTACCCCGTTTTCCAGGACCTCGAGCGGGACGTTGCCGTTCTCCACCACACGGCGAAACATATGCTCTTCGGTCTTGCTGACAAACAAATTGATGTCCGCGCGCTTGGCGACCTGCGATTCAAACGCCCGCAATCGACGCGCCTCAAAGCGGTTGGCGAGACCAGCCACGCCACCGGCCGTACGACCATAGGATGCAAACTTTTCTGAATCGACGTCGGTGAAGTCCATGACGAACCGGATCGACGGCGGCAAATCGCCGACATATTGCCCCATCTGCCCTGAAAAGGCGTAAACGGTCGCGATGTCATGTTCGCACAGCACGAGGTCGACCGCCGCCTGGAACGTGGGTGAACTGAACATTTCAACCGATGCCGGGCGACCGGACAGCAGCGCTGCCGCCATTGCAGATGGCTTGCCCTTTTGATCCCGGATCAGGTGGACCGAGGCACAAACCTGTTCCAACGCCTGTTGCGTCTCAGGATCACTGTCTGCGAAGGACACGAGATGAACCGGCGCGAGCTTGGCCAGTGCCTTCAGGATATTCCAGCTGCGGATGCTATCCCCGCGATTGGGCGGGAAAGGCTGTCTGTGTGCCAGAAACAGAATGCCGCCATTCATCCCAGCCCCCGCGATATCCATGGACCGATCATGTTCGCGATGGGAAGCGGAAGCTTCTGCCACAAGGCAATCTGCATCCGGTATTTGGGGCTGAGCGGATTGATATCGCGGATTTCGCCGCCGTCCAGCGCCCGCTTGGCATAGTGAAGTTCCGTGGGCTCGAAGCCGAAATTCTTCTTGAATGACGCAGGACCAGTGCCCGCTTTGGACCGGCCAAAATCAAAACTGTGGCAACCCTTCTTTGCCCGCGCATGAAGCATCAGGGCGTAATACATCATCTCGTTCGCCCGCCAGTTCCGCGCATCGGCAACGCCGCCACCCCAGTAAGGCATGACCACGCCCTGATGGTAGAGCGAGAGAACAGACGACAGCGCCCTTCCCTCATGACTGACGGTGAGAATGTCCGCATCTTCGCCAAAAGCCGAGAGAACCTCTTTGAACAGGCTGCGCGGGAAAACTGGCGTACCCAGATTGCGGACACTCTCGGAATAGACCTGATAATGGCCTTCGATCAGAGCCGCGCTCTTGCCCACACTAACCTCGAGTTCAAGGCCCAAGGCACGACGTACCTCAGCGCGCTGCTTGCGCGGAATGGCGAGCAATTGGACTTCGTCATCGGCCTTCAGTTCTTGCCGAAAACCAAGATAGGTTTCTGTGTCGATCTTCCAGCCGGCGACAGGGAGCGCACCGCCACGCAGTTCAATCGTCTGGCACCCGAGGCGCTTTGCCAACTGCAGCGCCTCTTCAGCCAAGACCGGAGCCTCACCCAGAACCCCCCCGCCAACGGCAAAGCCCGAGGAGACAAGCGCATTGCCAAAGAGCGGCGAACGGATCTCATGCAGCGGCAGCACGGCGATCAGGTCACCGCCGCGCTCTGCCAAAAGATAGTGCGATTTCGCGCCACATCCGCGTTCAATGGCGATGCTCCAGGCCGGACGGTGAAAGGGCGTCGAGCTAGGATGGGCCGCAACGAAGGTTTCAATGCGGGCCACCTCGGCCACATCAGCAAGAATGGCGAGACGGGTGACGATCGGCGCGAAGGTTGCAGGCGCGTTCATGGCAGGCGTCCGCGTTCTGCCGCGACAACCTCATCTACCCGTCCCCAGCCAAAGTCCCGCGTAACCCTACGCAGCTTTCCGGCCATCTTTGACAGGTTGGTGTAATGCCGCAGACGGGACTTCAACGGCGCATTCGCCATGAAAGGCTGACCGGGGTCCATATCCCATGGATGGAAGTAAAAGACGGCGGGCCGCCCCTCCCCATTCACGCGGGCGATTGTCGCGCGGGATACCGGGTAAGGCAACAACCGGAAGAACCCGCCACCACCGGCCGCAAATTTCCGTCCGCCCACCTGCACCGTTGATACCGGCAGTTCGAGCAAATCCGCATCTGCCAGCGGTTTCCAAAGGAAGCGCGGCGACTCCGGCCAGCCATAATGATCATGGGCCAGCGGCGCGACACTAGACGAATACACGTAACCCGCTTCGGCAAGGAGGCCATGTGCCCATGGCGTGCGCTGATCGATGGAAAAATTGGGTGCGCGATATCCTGTGACAGCAACGCCCCCTGCATCCTCCAACTGCGCCTTTGATGTCGCAATGTCTTTGGCGAATTCATCTGGCGACATCTGGAACACGCGCTTATGGTCGCATCCGTGGCTCGCCACTTCATGCCCCTGCTCGGCGATCCGGCGGATCAGGGCGGGAAAGCGCTCAGCGACCCAACCCAGCGTGAAGAACGTCGCCTTTACGTCTGAATCGGCAAAGAGCTGAAGAACGGCGTCAGTGTTGGCCTCAACCCGCACAGGATATTGCGGCCAGTCTTCCTTCCGGATGACGGTTTCAAAGGCTCCGACCTGGAACCAGTCCTCCACATCGACAGACAAAGCATTTCGGATCATCGCACACCTTGGTCAGACGGCAGCGACGGGGACACGACGTCCCACATTTTCGCGTTCGACCCAATCGATCAGCAGGTTGAGCACACGGCGAAGTGTGGCCTCCTGTTCCGCGACCTGGGCTTCAAGCATCGTGATACGCGCCACGATGTCGAGCGCGACATCGTCTGTGATCAGGGCCGAAGCCGTGCCAGATGATGTATCGGGTCCAAGCGTATCTGCAACGGGGCGGCCCGCCTCTTCCTCGCGGGAGAGGTCTGCAATGACTGACACCATCAGGCTGTCTGAGACGACATCACTATCCTCCAGTGCTGCCATGAGCATGGCCCGCGTCATCATCTGATTGATACGCCGGGGGATACCGCCACTGCGTTCAAAGACCTGTTCAACAGCCTCTTCAGAGATGCGGGGACGCCCCTGCCAACCGACATTGCGGAGCCGATGTTCAATATAGGGCTGAACTTCTTCGGCCTCCATCGGGCCAAGGTGGTGCGTCGCGATGACCCGCTGCTTCAACTGTTCAAGCGGTGCGGAGGCAATCGTGTCCTTGAACTCGGGCTGGCCGAGCAGCAGGAACTGCACCACCGGCTGGCTGCCGGTTGAGAAGTTGGAGACCATGCGCAGCTCTTCCAGCGCGCCGATCGTCATATTCTGCACTTCGTCGACGACGATCAGAACCCGCTTTCCGGCCCGTGCGCGGTCTTTCAACTGCGCCTCAATGACGGTCAGCACTTTTGCCCGGTCCGAGCCGCTGCAATCTTCCCCCATCGCATGAGCGACAAGCTTCAGTACATCGTCTCCGCGCACCAGCGTCGAAGCCAGTTGGATGGCCTCTACCCGGTTGGGATCGATCGTCTCTAGAAGATGCGACAAAAGCGTCGTCTTACCCGCGCCAATTTCGCCGGTGATGACGATGAAGCCTTCTCCCAGTGCGAGGCCATAGCCGAGATAGGCCATCGCCTTTCGGTGCGTGGCGCTTTCGTACCAGAAACTTGCATCCGGCGTGAGCTGGAAGGGCCGGCCCGTCAGGCCATAATGTTCGGTATCCATGGACACTGGACTTTCACTTCCCATTAGAATGAGTACCGCAGACCGGCAAAGGCCGAGGCGACCAGATCACTGGTCACGCCCTCCACACGGGTCGAATAAAGACCGAGCGTGGCGTTCGCATCGAGTTTGCGGGTGAAGCGGTGCGTCAACGCGCCCGTGCCGCCCACAGAAGTGACGTTCCCCGCGCCGACGATGCCCGGATCAAACAAGGTCACATAAACATCGCCGGTGAAGTCCGTCCGCGGCGAGAGCGCGTAACCGACATTGCCCTGCGCATACCACATCTCGTCCTTCACACCATTGGTGGAGAAGACCCCGGCCTGCGTCGGCGCGACAAATTTGCGTTGTGTGTAACCACCGCCAAGGCCTGCGTTGAAACGACCGCGCGTGGTCGACCACAACAGCGCAAGGCCGCGGCTGCGATAGGCGGACGTGTTGATCGCGCCCAGCGCATCATTCAGACAGCCGCCCGATCCGGCCCCACCAAACACACAGCCATTCAAGTTATTCGCCAAGGCATTGCGCGGCACCGTGAACGATGTCGGCAGGCGCGACAAATTGTCGCTCAGCTGCTGGCCAAAGGTTTGGAACTCATCATAAACGGCCAGCTGCAGCCCGCTGTTCTGTGTTGCCTGCCAGCTAAACGTCCCAAAATACGTCATCGAGCCATAACGGCGACCGGCGCGTGCTTCGAGAGAAGTTCGGCTGCTCGGCTGCCACAGAACACCGGCATCCCAATAGAGCCCGTCAAATTCATAAGCGAGTTGACGGCCCGCAGCGGCATCCGTCACGAAACGACCATTGCCATCGACAACGGGTCCGCCGGTCGGATCCAGCAGGACAGGACGCTGACTGATCTGCACATCCTCATAGCCAACGCCGCCAACAAGGGCGACTGTCCGGGTGATGGGGAATGTCACGTCACCACGGACATTCTTGCCTTCAAAGCGTTGATCCAGTTGGCTCGCATCCTCGCGCTCATACGCGCCTGACACGGACCAGCCGAAGGGCAGAGTCCCCGGCTGCATACCGACGCTTGCCGTGGCAAAATGCGAAACCGAGTCGTCAAACTGGTCGAGCTCCGGCTGTCCAACCGGAAGTATCAGCCCATCATTGGCTTCAACCTTGGTATAGCCGACGCGATAAGCGGCTGCGACATCGAGCGCGCCGATGGACGTCGCCAACGACGGACCTGCATAGACCGAATAGAGTTGCGACGTATTCGACACATTGCCGACGAGGAGAGGCGCTGCTTCCCCGCGAATGTCAGTCCGGACACGTGTCGCCAAGGCGCCGGCCTCAATGCTCAGCAGTTCTGGCGCGACGTCCAGACGTGCACGAAGAATACCGGTGTGAACCGTCTCATCCGCGACATCATTTTGCCAAGCAAAGCGACGCTCATAGCGGTAGTTCGCCTGAACTTCAGCCCGAGGGCCGCTGATCGAGGCATCGACGCCCGCCGCGACCGTGCTGTATGTCAGCACGTCTCCGCCGTTCTTGAGATCCGCCGTCGCGATCTGGCCGACTTCCAGATAGGGCGACACATCGGTCCGCGCCTGTGCCGGTGTTGCAAGAACAGACGTTGCAACCAGCGCGATCACCGACCCGTGCCGTGTCAGGGTGTTATACTTGGCCATACTCAGCCTCCATACCCATAATAAGAACCATATTTCTGGCTGCTTCCCGGGAAGGTCATCCCGTTCAAAAGCAACTGTATCGGTGCCTGACCGGCGAGCAGTTTCACTGCTTCGGACAGGTCATTCTCACTGGTGCGGTCCGCGCGGACGACCAGCAGAATTTGCCCAATGTGATGTGCCAGTGCGGACGCAGGCGATGCCGCAAGCGCCGGCGCGCAATCAAAGATGACGATCCGTACTGGATTCTTCGCCAGTAGCGCCTCGACCAGCGCAAAGGCCTCGGTCGACGACAATAACTCGGTATCATTCGGCGATTGGTGACCTGCCGGGAGCACCGATAGCCCCGGGATGGTCGTTGGAATGATCAGCGTTTCCGGATCAACATCCTGCACGATGGCATCCAACAATCCGGCAGCGCCTGTCACGCCCAGCGTTGAGAGAATCTCCGGCTTCGCCACATCAGCGTCGACGAGCACCACTTCCACATTGCGTTCGTTGACGAGCGACATGGCGAGATTGATCGAGCAGAAGGTTTTGCCCTCATTGGGGTGCGCAGAACAGACCAGGATAGCGCGCCCACGATCAACCGACGGCGTCGAACGCCCGCCAAACGCATTGAGCAGCAGCGGCCGCTTCACGATGCGAAACTCCTCCGACAAGGCTGTCGGCGGGTGGCCCGGCACGATGAAGCCAAGATCTGCGAGACGTTGAAGATTGATCTCGGCTGTCCCCGCAGCTTGCGCCAAACTTGGCGTCGCCTTGATTGGCGCAGGTTCCTGCACCGCTTGCGGCTGCACTTCAGGCAGGGCCTGCTCAACTGGGGCCTGTGAAACAGCCTCCACCGCTGCAACATCAGGTTCTGGGATCAACGGAACATCCAGCCGCTTGCGGGCGCGCGGCTCGCTTGAGGCGGACAGTCCATAGCGCGAAGACGCGCGCTCGATGAGCGACGTCATATCGCGTGACGGCTTTTCGGGTTTCATATCAGGAATTCCCATTACGCCACTCCGCTCCGCTGGATCATGTCCACCACGACGAGCAGCGCGAACACACCGCCCAACCCGGCAGCACCGCCCAGAAACATCTTCTTCCGCTTCGCCACCATCGCCTTGCGCGCCGGTGTTTCAACTTCGCCAATCGCGCCGATGACGGCCATGCCAGTAACTGCGGACAGCTTTTGCGGCGTCGCAAAGCCGCTGTTGAGCTGGCTCAGCGCAAACGCTGTTCCGAGACCCGCCAACAACCCGGCGATCAGCACGCCCGCCATCAACAATGGACGATCTGGCGCAACCGGCTGGCGCGGGCTGGATGGTGGATCGATGACGCGAAACGCGACTGAGTCTGTCGAGGACGCGACCTGACCACGCATACGGATCGCTTCGCGGTCGGCGAGCAACTTGTCGTACTGAAGTTTAACCGCCTCATAGTCGCGCGACAGGCGGTCCTGTTCCGCCTCGGCACCGGGCTGTTCCACCTGGCGAGCCGCAAATTGCGATAACTCCGCCTGAAGCTGGGCTTTGCGGGCAGACATAGCACCGACAGCGGCCTGCTTTTCCGCCTGCATCGCGCGAAGCGAGGAATAGGCCGGATTGGGCGTCGAATAGCCTCCCCCGCCGCCCCGTGAACCAGAAGCCCGGGCCCGCGCAAGCTGGCCACGCAGGGCCTGCATATCCGGATGGCTATCGGTCCAGCCGCGCGATTGCGCTTCGGAGAGTTGACCCTCAAGGATGGCCACGCGACTATCTCCCCCGCCGCCCAAGCCCGGCATGGAAATCGTCGGCTGGGTGGCGGCCAATTGTCCGTTCACCGCAGCCAAAGAGCCCTGCGCCGCCATCAGATTGGAATCCATCTGGCTCAGCTCAGCGCGCGCGGATTCCATCCGAGACTGCACCGATCCAACGCCGGGGAGCAAGCCAAGCGAATTACGCTCAAACTCAACGCGGCGTGCTTCCGCCCCGCGAAGCTGCTCTTCCTTCTGGACAATCTGCTGGTCGAGGAACTTGAGCGACTGCGACGTTTCACGGCGATCTCCGCTCAAATTTTCCTCAACAAAGATGTCGATCATCTTCTGCACGACCGCACGCGAAAGCTTCGCATTTTCAGGGTCGGACAGACCGGGCAAGCCGATCTTCGCTTTGATCTCGAACAGGTTTTCCTGCTGCTCCGTCACCTTGATCGCATCCCGAAGGCCAAAGGCAGCGCCAGTCACTTCCTTGTCCGTCGACACAGTGTTGGCAAGGTCCGTCCCACGGACGACCTTTTCGAGGTTCACTGTAGACGTCAGCGTGCGTTTGACGCGGTCAATGTCGCGCTGCTGTTCCAGCGGCGTGACGCCGATCTTGTCACTCAACAGGCTTTGCATCTGCACAAACACGCGCGCCTGCGATTCATATCGGTTCGGCACCATGCTGACGACGATCCAGCCGATCAGACAAACGCCCCAGGCCACGCCAAGCGCGATCCAGCGGCGGCGCCAGATGCCGTGCAGTATCAGCTGAATTTCTTGATAGAGATTACCCATGACGCGCGGATCAGAAGGCAGATTCTGGGATGATGATGACGTCGCCTGGCTGGAGACGCACATTGGCGGTCGTATCGCCCCGCTTCAGCAGGTTTCCAATCCGCAACGAATATTCACGCTGTCGGCCCGACACCCGATCAAAACGGATGAGCCTTGCCCGGTTGCCCGACGCGAATTCTGAAAGTCCGCCGACTGAGATCATCGCATCCAGCAGCGTCATGTTCGCCCGGAACGGGATAGAGGCTGGCTTTTCCGTCGCCCCCACCACACGCACCTGCTGCGAGTATGTACCGGCAAAGTTATCGACGATCACCGATACCAGCGGGTCACGGATATATTCCGACAAAGCGAGCTTGATGTCCTGCGCGAGCATCGTCGGCGATTTGCCTACGGCGGGCATGTCTGTAATCAGCGGCGTCGTGATGCGGCCATCTGGGCGCACTTGCACCTTTGCTGACAGTTCCGGATTACGCCAGACAAAGATGTTCAGCTGATCGAGCGGGCCAATGACGTATTCTTCGCCCGGCCCTTCCTGCATCGCGACAAACGACGCGGGCGGAAGTTCCGGCCCACTGCGTCCACCTGCACATCCCGACAAGGCCAGCGCGACAAGGCTAACGCCCATCAACACCTTGGAATTTCGCCCCATTCGCATCTTTGCGTCCCTTGTAACTGCCAAGGCCGCACCCGGAGGCTCCGTGTACAACCCATCCATTCAGGACTTCGTTGTGCGCCAAAGAGGTGAAGATACCGTTAGGAACGAATTGTTTTTGGCATCATTCTGCGGCTTTTCTGGCCGCCAAACATGACGTCAGTCGTCGATACCGACGATCATCTCATGGGCCGCCGGATGACCCAGAAAGGCCGAAGGACTGGCCGTTGCGCCATAGGCGCCCGCCATAAACACAGCGATGACGTCATCTTCTGCGGCGGGTGGCAGCAGCACCTGATCCCCCAGCCGGTCGAGCGGGGTGCATAGGCACCCAACGACCGAGGCAACTTCGCTCGGCGGCGTGTCAAACTTGGACGCGACAGCGATTGGGTAGTTCCGCCGGACGACAGTCCCGAAATTGCCACTCGCCGCCAATTGGTGATGCATGCCGCCATCCGTCACGAGGAAAACCTCGCCGTGGCTTTCCTTACGGTCCACCACACGCGTGAGATAAACGCCGGCTTCCGCGACGAGATAACGGCCCAGTTCAATTGCGAACTTTGTTTTCTCTATAATATCAGCACGTTGATCCAGAGACTTGGCAAGCTCCTGACCCACCTTTTCGACGTCTAGAGCGACATCATTGGGGAAGTAAGGCACGCCATAGCCACCGCCGAGATTGACGAACGGTGCCGCAGCGCCGGCTTCGCCTGAAAGCTGCGCGGCCAGGGCAATCGTCTGCCGCTGGGTTTCCGCAATGGCGTCTGCATCCAATGCTTGGGAGCCCGCGAAGATATGGAAACCGCGCCAATCAGCCCCGCTCGCAATGATATCCCTGACCATCTCCGGAACACGAGCGGCATCGACCCCGAACGGCTTTGCACCGCCACCCATGCGCATGCCAGACCCCTTCAGGTCGAAATCTGGATTAACCCGCACGGCGAATTTCGGCTGTTTTCCAAGCTTCTCGGCAATTGCCAATGCGCGCCGCATTTCGCCTTCTGACTCGAGGTTAAGGATAACGCCAGCCTCGAGCGCCGCCGTCAGTTCGGCAGCCGTCTTGCCGGGCCCTGCGAAGGAGATGTGCTTTGTCCCCGTTGCCAGTGCCACGCCCAGTTCACCACCGGAGGCAACGTCGAGCCCATCCACCAGCGGCGCGATCATATTGACCAAGGCAGGCAGAGGGTTTGCCTTGATCGCAAAATGGATTGCCAATTGCGGCGGCATTGCAGCCTTAAGCTGGGAAATGTTGTTTTTAATCAATTGAAAATCATACACAAAAAGTGGCGTAGAGCCTGTAGAACTAACAAGTTCATCAACGCGCTTTCCGCCGATCGTCATCACGCCGTCGACACAGCCGAAACCCTCTGGAATGGGACCCATCGGCTTCATGCGGCCAACTCCTGCATGAGGCGCCCGCGAATGGCCGCGCGGTCCAGCTTTCCGTTCGGGTTTCGGGGCATTTCCGGCCACCATTCCACGCGGGTGGGCTGCATGAAAGACGGAAGCTCCTGCTTGAGATACTGCTCAAATGCATCGGAACGGGCCTGATCCCCCCTGACAATCATGACGATCGCCTGACCCAACCGTATATCCGGTACACCCAAGGCGACGGCCTCAGCGGCGATACCGCTCGCAGTGGCCGCTTCTTCCAATTCCGCAGGGCTGATGCGGTTGCCGGAACTCTTGATCATTTCGTCATCCCGCCCGACAAAATACAGCAGCCCTTCTGCATCGCGACGCACGGTATCGCCTGACCAGACAGCGGTTCCACCGTGGTGCGACCAAGAAGGCGCTGGCTTGTAGCGAAGGGCTGTTCGTTCGGCATCCTGCCAATATCCCTGCGCCACCAACGGTCCGGCATGGACGAGTTCACCGGGTTCATCGGCACCCGCCTCCTGCCCATCCGGCCGCACGACCATGATTTCAGCAAAGGGAATGGCCTTCCCCATCGACGTCGGATGCGTGTCGACGAGCGTAGGCTCGAGATAGGTCGACCGGAAAGCCTCAGTCAAACCATACATCGGATAGAGGTCTGCATTGGGGAAGAGGCCACGCATCTGACGCACCAGCGTAACGGTCAACGCACCTCCCGAATTGGTGACACGCCGAACTTGTGCAGCAATTTCCGTCGGCCAGACAGCCTCGCACAGCTGAATCCAAAGCGGCGGCACCCCTGCAATCGTCGTGACGTCATGACGTTCGACAGCTTTGATCACGTCCCGCGCGGTCAGATAGTCGAGCGGAATGACCGCCCCACCCGCTGCCCAAGTTGAGAGCAGCTGGTTCTGGCCGTAATCAAAGCTGAGCGGGAGGACGGCAAGCACCCGGTCTGCAGCGCCCACTTTCAGATATTGCGCAACGCTGATCGCGCCCAGCCATATATTGGCGTGACTGAGCATCACCCCCTTGGGTCGCCCGGTAGAGCCTGACGTGTAAAGAATGGCGGCGAGCGTGTCAGGATCATGGGACGACGGGGGCTGCGGGGACGCAGCACTTGCCTGCCCCTCAATATCGTCCGGTGCACATACTCGACACAGATCAGGCACATCGTCATCAGCAAGCAGCGCCGCTCTAGCAGGAGGCGTCACAAGCAGCTTTGCCCCGCTATCGGCGAGGATATGCCCCACCTGCGCGCGTTTGAGCGCCGGATTTATTGGCACATGAACAAGCCCTGCCCGCGCCGCCGCCAGCGGCATAAGGCAGGCGAGCCGCGTCTTGGGCAGCCAAGTCGCAACGCGGTCCCCATCGTTCAGACCCATGTCGAGCAGGGCTGCAGACAGACCTCCCACCAGCTTTTCCAGCGCAGCGTAAGAAATTGTTTCATCGCGCATGATAAGAGCAGGGCTATCCGGTCCTCCGCGTAATGGCAGGTGGTCCAACGGATATGGCGTCGGGTCAGGGGATTGCACTCTACTTCCTTCAGGCCCAGAATTATCAAGGAAATGCGGGGCTAGCACAATGTGGGTTAAGGGGGAGTTGTTCGATAACCTGCAATCTATCGCGGCCCGATTTGCCGATCGGCTGAGCGATGAGGCGCAACCCCACCTCTTTGATCGCCTCACTTGGTACGAATTAACAAAGACTTATGCTCGGCCGGACGCGCGCCCGCTGATCGCCTATGCCCATGCGCAAGGCCATGATGCGTGGCTTTTTCTGGAACGGATGGCCCCTAAGGCCGCTCAGGGACTCGGCAGCTGGTATACGCTGGCCTTTCGGCCCGTCTTTTCCGCCGATGTACC
>JBBATS010000019.1:14064-24513 GCA_040398625.1 Chakrabartia sp.
TGGAAAGGTGATGAGGGCGCGCCAGCGTTTTTGCGCGCATTGGCCGAGCACCATAGCGAAAAGAGCTCCCTCCGCCTTGGTTTTGCGTCCTTTGAAGGCCGGCCAATTGCGGCCCAGTTGTGGACCGTCGACCACGGCCATGCGATCATCCACAAGCTCGCCTACCGGGAAGACTCTGCCCAAATGTCGCCGGGAACGTTGCTCTCGGCCGCCATGTTCCGCCACGCCATCGACAACGACAAAGTGCAGTCGATCAGCTACGGCACCGGCGATGACGGTTATAAGCGCGATTGGATGGACCAGCGTGACCAATTGCACACTTTGGAATTCTTCAACCCTTTGAGCGTAACGGGCTTGCTTGGAATGGCGAAATCAGCCGCCAGTCGCGCCTTTAACGCCCTGAAAACACGAAAGAAGACCTGAATTGCAACCCGACCGTCCCGCCCTCTCCGACGATATCCGCGGCCTGCTATCCGATGTTCTCGGGATTGCGCAGGATCGTGCTGCAACCTTCAAGGATACAACAGAATTGTTCGGCTCTCTTCCGGAGCTGGACTCAATGGCCGTGGCCAATCTTCTCGCAGAGCTCGAAGATCGCATGGGGATCATCGTTGAAGCCGATGAGGTCGATGGCGATATGCTCGGCACATTTGGCGGTCTGGTCGATTTCGTCGACGGAAAATTGTCCAGGTGACCTTTGAGACCCGCTGGTTGGCGGCACTACCGGCTTTCTCCAATCTTGCAGATCAGCGCTTCATCGTGTTGATCTTGCAGCCTCTTTTTGAAGAGGCAAACCGCACGCGCCGAACACTGGCACTGATGGCCCGCGCACTGGATCGCCAGGGCGTCGGCGTCGTGATGGCCGATCTTCCGGGCATGGGCGAACACCCCCTATGTGCCAAGCAAGTTGGCATCAGCGACATTGGGACAGCTTCAAATTTACTCTGCGACGCCTTGACCAGTCAGGGTCGCCCCGTCCTTGTGGCAGGCTTCCGAGCGGCCTGTCTTTTTGACTCGCTCCCCGGCGCGTCGGCGAACTGGCGTTTTGCCCCAGAACCGGGCGACCGGCTTGTGCGGACCCTGTTGCGTACAGAGATGCCCGAGGAGACCACTGAGGCGCACGCTTTCATCAACGGCCAACTCGTCTCCCGCGCATTCCTTGACGATATTACACGCTTGCCCCTCCCCAATCCTGCACATCTGCGCACGTTGCGCCTTGCCAGCGACCGAGCCGAGGCAGACCGCCATGTAGAGGCGAGCCCCTTGTGGCGCCACGCTGAGCCGGGCGAAGACCCGGCGCTTGCCGAGTTGCTTGCCGAAGACATACTGCAATGGGCGGTGACATGCGGCATTTCCTGACCTTTGCCTGCGAAGGCGCGACGCTGGCGGCCACATTGGATGACGCTACGGGCGAAACCGGCCTTTTGATCGTGTCAGGCGGCAATGAGATCCGCATTGGCGCGCATCGTGGCATGGAGAAAGTGTCGGCTGATCTTGCGGCCCTTGGCCATCCCGTCTTCCGATTTGACCGGCGTGGCATTGGCGACAGCGAAGGCGACAATGGCGGATTTAAAGCGAGCGGCCCGGACATTCAGGCCGCCGTCCTCGCGTTCAAGGCCGCCTGCCCTGCCCTGAAACGCATCGTCGCCTTTGGCAATTGTGATGCGGCCAGCGCCTTGCTTCTTCACCAGCCTGAAGGCCTCTCAGCGCTTGTCCTGTCCAATATCTGGGTGGTGGAGCCGACGGATGATCTTCCGCCGACGGCCGCCATCAAATCCCACTATCTGCAACGCCTGAAAGATCCAAAAGCGTGGGTTGCGCTGGTGACCGGGGCAATCAATATCCGCAAGCTGGTGTCTGGCCTTGCGCGGCTGGCATCGCCGCAGGCGCCATCTGCTCTGTCTGATCGGGTGGCCAATGCCATGGCCAGTGGCATGATCCCTGCGCACATCCTATTGGCGCGGCGGGACGGGACTGCCCTCGCCTTTGCCGAGGCATGGCAGACCCCCGGATTTACTGCGGCCCGACAATCAGGCCTTTACCAAATCACAATGCTCGACAGCAGCGCACACAGCTTTGCGCGCGCGGCTGACTATGCGGCGTTGAGGGGCGCCCTTCTGGAAAGCCTAAGCAGGAACTGACGCGCGGGCTTCAAAGTCTGCATGGGCGAGGAACTTCTCCGCGTCCAACGCCGCCATGCATCCCATTCCAGCGGCGGTTACCGCCTGACGGTAGATCTTGTCGGTCACGTCGCCTGCTGCAAACACACCGGGGATGGATGTGCGCGTGCTGCCCGTTTCAACGAGGAGATACCCCTCACCGTCCATCGGCAAATGTCCCGCGAAGACCTCCGTCGCCGGCTTGTGCCCGATGGCGACGAATGCGCCGTCTGTTTCCAGATGGGAAACCGCGCCCGTCACCGTGTCACGCAGATCAAGCCCGGTGACGACTTCTGGCGTGCCGGAACCAACGAATCGATCCACAGCCTTGTTCCAGAGAACTTTGATGCCGGGATGCGCAAACAGACGATCCTGAAGGATCTTTTCGGCGCGCAGACTGTCCCTGCGATGGATCAATGTCACATCGGGGCTGTGATTGGTCAGGTACAGCGCCTCTTCAACCGCTGTGTTGCCGCCGCCGATGACGACGACCTTCTTGCCGCGATAGAAGAACCCGTCACAGGTCGCGCAGGCGGAAATGCCCTTACCCTGCAGCGTCATTTCGCTTTCAAGGCCGAGCCACTTGGCCTGAGCGCCTGTCGCAATGACGACGGTGTCTGCCACATAGACGTCGCCACTATCGCCTGTCAGGCGGAAGGGCCGCTGCGAAAAGTCGACATCTGTAATGATATCCCAAACCATTTGGGTCCCGACATGTTCAGCCTGCGCCTGCATTTCTTCCATCAGCCAAGGGCCCTGGATAACGCTGCGAAAGCCGGGATAGTTTTCAACGTCCGTCGTAATCGTCAATTGCCCACCTGGCTGCAAACCCTGCACCACAATCGGCTTCAATCCGGCGCGCGCCGCATAAATTGCAGCCGACAAACCGGCAGGGCCGGACCCCATGATGATCATGCGCGTGGTGATGGTCTTTGACATATTATGAACCCGAACTTTGCTTGAAATCGGCGACGGCCATAGGGCCACAGAGCAGATCAATGCAATGCCTGCCTGAGAGCTTCCGTATTTACCCTGAATTGATCGCTTTTGGATATAATCGATACAGGATACATGGTACCATGAAAAATGGGTGTTTCGTCTCGTCGTTCGTCAGAGGCATGATATTCAGAGCGGCGTAACGTCTCAGAATATATGGGTGAGGGCCCATGAAATGACAAAAGGGTAATGCGGAAGACAAGAGCTATTTTGCCGTGGGGGCGTAACGCAATTGCAGGTTGGAATTGTCGTTAAGCAAGGCATAGAGTTCGGAGGGATGGGATAAATGACCAGTGAAGCTGTGGTTCACATCGTCGACGACGATGTGAACGTACTTGAATCAACGGCGATGCTACTGCAGCTTCTGGGCCATAGCGTCCAAAAGTGGAATTCCGCTTTCCATTTCCTTGAGAAATTGTCGCTCGCAGAAGGACATATCGTTCTGCTCGACCTCCGCATGCCCGAACATGATGGTTTTGCAGTTTTCCGTCAGTTACGCGCGGCCAGCTATCAGAATGCCGTCGTGCTCATGACCGGCCATGGCGATAGCGATTTGGAGGCAGAGGCAATTTCGCTCGGCCTTTCCGCAATTTTGCACAAGCCGTTTAGCGAAGATGAACTAGTTGCCGCTATCGAAGGCGCGAAGGTCTCGGAACTGAGATAGCCGCTGAGCGGTTGTAACCGGTTTCAGGCCCTGAATTCGGGCGCAATCGGTTTGAAAGACAATCTCTCATGACAACATCACTGGATAGCTTGACGGTTCTCGTAACGGGCGGCGCTGGTTATATCGGAAGCCACGCTGTGCTTGCGCTTCGTGATCATGGCATCAAAACAATCGTCATCGACAATCTGACGACCGGATTTCGCTGGGCCGTTCCGGCAGATGTTCCACTCATCGTGGCGGATATTAGCGATTTTGCAGCCGTCTCCCGAGCGATCAAACACTATGATGTCGGGGCCATCCTTCATTTTTCCGGATCCGTTGTGGTTCCGGAATCGGTGGAAAATCCGCTGAAATATTACGCGAATAATACCGCCAATTCTCGCACCCTCATCGAAGCCGCGGTGACCAACGGCGTGCGGCACATCATCTTTTCATCGACGGCTGCGACTTATGGCATTCCAGACCATGTGCCCGTCGCTGAGGATGCGCCGAAACGGCCGATCAATCCTTACGGCATGTCGAAGCTGATGACCGAACAGATGCTGGCCGACGTCGCCAAAGCGCATCCCATCAATTACTGTGCCCTGCGCTATTTCAACGTGGCCGGGGCTGATCCCAAGGGGCGCACGGGACAATCAACGGCAGGTGCCACGCATCTCATCAAAGTTGCGGTTGAAGCTGCCTTGGGCAAGCGCGATCACGTCAGCATTTTTGGCACTGATTACGATACGCCGGACGGCACAGGAGTTCGGGACTATATTCACGTCTCCGACCTTGCCGATGCGCATGTCCTTGCCCTGAACGCCCTCATTGAGGCGCCGGAAGAGAGCCTGACCATGAACTGCGGCTATGGCCGCGGCTTTTCTGTGACCGAAGTGCTCGATGCCGTTGACCGCGTGGCCGGTGTAAAAATCAATCGCAAGTTTGAAGGGCGCCGGGCCGGTGATCCCGATGCCCTGACTGCCGACAATAGCCGCATCCGCGCGCGCCTGCCCTGGACGCCCGCTTATGAGGACCTTGATGTCATCGTCACGCACGCGCTCGCTTGGGAGAAAGAGCTGGATCGCCGCTCGCGCTAAGAGAGTGCGAGCGCAGCACTCCTTTTTGCAGCATCCGTAATAGCCGCACGATCCGGCGCACCGCGCCCGACGACCCAGCTGCCGCCGACACACAGAACAGGCGTATGCGCCAGCCAAAGCGGCGCCGTCTCCAACGAAATCCCGCCGGTCGGGCAGAAGCTGGCTTGCGCGAAAGGTGCCGACAAGGCCTTAAGCGCAGGCAGCCCGCCGGACGCCTCGGCCGGAAAGAATTTGAAGTGCGATAGGCCCAGATCCAGCCCGCGCATAATGTCACCCGCATTGGCAATCCCGGGCAGGAACGGCACACCAGAAGCGATGGCAGCCTTACCGAGCGGTTCGGTCAGCCCGGGGGACACGATAAACTCTGCTCCGGCGTTGAGCGACGCACGAAGATCCGCTTCATTGAGGACAGTTCCGGCGCCAACAATTGCGCCGTCGACCTTCTTCATCTCCCGGATCACGTCCAGCGCCGCCGCCGTGCGCAGCGTGACCTCCAGCACCCGCAGGCCGCCTGCGACCAACGCTTCGGCAATCGGGCGGGCGTGGGCCACATCCTCAATGACCAGCACCGGGATGACGGGCGATGTGCGCATGATGGTTTCAATGGGTGTCAAATTCCATGCTCCTTACAAAAGGCCGCTGCAGCCCCAAAAAGGCCCGGCTGGGGATGCGTGATCAGTTTGACGGGCATGCGCGCCATCATGGCCTCAAAACGACCTTTGGCGCGGAACCGTTCCGCAAAGCCGGACGCAAGCAGGATGTCCTTGATGCGCAAACCCAGACCACCGGCGATGACCACCGCAGATGCACCCTGCGTCAATGCGATATCCCCCGCCACACTCCCAAGCGAGAGGCAGAAGCGCTCAATCGCGGCAGTTGCTAGACTGTCCTCACCGGACATGCCGAGCGTCCACAAAGCCTTGTCGTCCAACTGCTGGACGGCGCGTCCTTCGATCCGCGCCAAAGCCTGATAAATGTCCACGAGACCCGGCCCGGCAACGATCCGCTCCACCGACACACGGCGATAACGCTTGCGCAATTGGCTAAGAATTTCATCCTCGATCGCATCAAGCGGAGCGAAATCAGTGTGCCCGCCTTCGGTTGCGACGACATGGTAGTCTGCGCCTGCGCGCCACACTTGTGACACACCAAGACCCGTGCCCGGCCCAACGACACTGATTGTCCCGACCGATGGCAAATCCGCTTCCGGTCCGCATAGATGCAGAAAATGCTCTGCGCTGGCCTGCGCGACCGCGTGGCCGACCGCCGCAAAATCATTGACCAACGACAGCGCGTCGACATGCAATTGCCCCGACAATTGCGCGGGCTGAAGCACCCATGGATTGTTGGTGAACTTGATCACATCACCGTCGACGGGACCTGCAACGGCAATGCCAACGGCCTTAGGCAGGCTGTGCCCTGTCTGGGCGGCAAAAGCCTCCCACGCCGTCTGGAAAGACGCGTGGTCCGCTGTTTGGAGCGTGACCGCCTCGCCTAGGGAAAGAACCTGACCGTTTGACACATCAGCCAGCGCAAAGCGGGCGTGCGTACCTCCGATGTCGACGGCGACGATCTGCGTCATAGACCCGCTGCCGACAGCATGGCGGAGGCGCCCATCTCTGCACCATCCGCTGCATGGCGCATCATGGCGAAAAGTTCCCGACCAAGCCCGTCCTCGCTTTGGGGCTGCATGGCTGGATGCCGTTCAGAAATATCAGTCAGCACTTCGAGGGAACCGTCATGCCCGCACAGACGGACGACATCGCCGTCACGCAAATACGCAATCGGCCCGCCGCCAAGTGCCTCGGGCGTCAGGTGGATGGCCGCAGGCACTTTGCCACTTGCGCCGGACATGCGGCCGTCAGTGACAAGGGCAACCTTGAATCCCCGATCCTGCAAGACGCCCAAGGGCGGCGTGAGCTTGTGCAGTTCCGGCATCCCATTGGCGCGCGGCCCCTGGAAGCGGACGACGACGACCACATCCTTTTCCAATTCACCCGCCTTGAACGCAGCGATCACGGCTTCTTGGGTTTCAAAAACGCGGCACGGCGCCTCAATGGTCCAGCGCTCCTTATCGACAGCGCTGGTCTTGAAGGTCGCCCGTCCAAGATTGCCCTGCACCAGCCGCATGCCGCCATCGGGCTGGAAGGGCGCGTCGGGCCGACGGAGCATCGTGTCGTCCGCGCTCTCGGCAGGACCATCACGCCACACCAGCTTTTCGTCATTGAGAAATGGCTCGCGCCCGTAATCGCTCAAGTCACTGCCTGCGACAGTCATGATGTCGCGATGGAGGAGCCCAGCGTCGAGCAGCGTTCGGATGACAAAGCCGATGCCCCCTGCCGCATGGAAATGGTTCACATCGCCTGCGCCGTTTGGATATACCCGTGCGATGAGCGGAACTGCCGCTGAGAGCTCATCAAGGTCTTGCCAGTCAATCTTGATGCCGGCAGCGCGGGCGATCGCTGGAATGTGGATGGCATGGTTGGTCGACCCGCCCGTGGCGAGCAGCCCGACACAGGCGTTCACAATAGCCTTTTCATCCACACAATGGCCGAGCGGACGATAATCCCCCTCCGCGCCGATCTCCGCCAGACGGTGCACAGCCGCCCGCGTCAATTCGGTGCGCAGCTTGGTGCCCGGATTGATGAAGGCCACGCCGGGCATATGGAGGCCCATAACCTCCATCATCATCTGATTGGAGTTGGCCGTGCCGTAAAAGGTGCACGTACCCGCCCCATGATAGGACGCCGCTTCTGCGTCGAGCAGTTCCGCGCGCGTCGCCTTGCCTTCGGCATAGAGCTGCCGGACGCGCTGCTTTTCCTTATTGGCGAGCCCAGTCGGCATCGGCCCTGCAGGAATGAGGATCGTCGGCAAATGGCCGAAGCGCAGCGCGCCCATCAGCAGGCCGGGCACGATCTTGTCGCAAATGCCGAGCAGCAACACACCTTCAAACATCGCATGGCTCAGAGCGACAGCGGTGCCCAGCGCGATGGTGTCGCGGCTGAACAACGACAGTTCCATGCCGGTCTGGCCTTGCGTCACGCCATCACACATAGCGGGGACGCCACCGGCCACCTGTGCCGTTGCCCCCACTTCGCGCGCGAACATCTTGATCGCTTCGGGATAGCGGCCATAGGGCTGATGCGCTGAGAGCATATCGTTATAGGCTGTCACGATGCCCATGTTCATCGCCCCACCCGCGCGGATGGTGCCTTTGTCATCCCCCGATGCGGCGAAGGCGTGGGCGAGGTTGCCACAAGACATCCGCTCCCGGTTCACCCCGGCTTCGCCCTGCCGCGCAATCAGATCGAGATAGCGTTGCCGCCCCGGCTTGCTCTTTTCGATGATCCGCGCGGTCACGGCCGCGATGACAGGGTGGAGGTTACTCATGCCATGTCACCCCATCCCGCTCAGCCAGCGCAATCGCCGCAGATGGCCCCCAGCTTCCCGCCGTGTAGGGCTTGGGCTCCATGTGATTGTTTGTCCAAGACTGACGAATGGCATCAATCCAGTGCCATTGCGCTTCCACTTCGTCGCGACGGACGAACAACGTTTGGTCCCCCTCGATCAGATCAAGCAGCAGCCGCTCATAGGCGATCCGCCGACGCGCGCCTGCAAAGGCGTTGGGCATCGAAATATCCAGCGGCACTTCCCGCAGACGAACCCCGCCCCTGTCCAGTCCGGGCACCTTGGCCATCACCGACATACGGACATTTTCCTGAGGCTGGATGCCAATGATCAGCCTGTTGGGCTCTGTCTGGGCACCATGCCCCGCAAAGATGGAATGTGGCACCGGCTTGAACTGGATGGCAATCTCCGTCTTGCGTTCCGGCAGGCGTTTGCCGGTACGCAGGTAGAAAGGCACACCTTTCCAGCGCCAATTGTCGACATGGGCTTTCAGCGCAACGAAGGTTTCGGTGATTGAAGCTGCACCCAGTTCCTCATCATATCCGGGGACGGCTTGCCCCGCGATGGCCCCTGCGCGGTATTGGCCAATGACGCTTTCTGCAGGCTCCACTATCCGAAGCGAACGCAGGACTTTGACCTTCTCGTCACGCACGGCGGTCGCATCAAAGCTCGAGGGCGGCTCCATTGCGACGAGCGCGAGAAGCTGGAGCATATGGTTCTGCACCATGTCGCGCAGCGCACCTGCCCCGTCATAAAATCCGACACGCCCTTCTAAGCCCACAGTTTCGGACACCGTGATCTGGACATGGTCAATATGGCTGGCGTTCCACAGCGGCTCAAACAGGATGTTGGCAAAACGCAGCGCGAGCAGGTTTTGAACGGTTTCCTTGCCCAGATAATGGTCGATGCGAAAAATCCGATCCTCTGAAAAGGCAGAGGCGACCGCATCATTAATCTGCTTGCTGGTCGCGAGATCCGTCCCCAACGGCTTTTCTAGGCCAATGCGGCTATTACCTTGAGCAAGGCCGGTCGCTGACAATCCAGCAATCGTCCGTTCGAAAAGCGACGGCGCCGTTGACAAGAAAATGGCCAAACCCTGGCGCGCGGGTCCCACCTTTTGCGCAAGTGCAGGAAACTCTTCCGGCACCGATGCGTCCACCTTCTGATAGAAAAGGCAATTCAGGAAGGACGGGATCGCCGCCTTGCGATCCTCCGGCAAATAGCGTTCCAGCGCAGTTGCAGCGAAGGCCCGGAAACTCTCGTCACTCATCTCCGAACGCGCCGTGCCGAAAATCTGGAGATCCTCATGGACCAGCCCATCGGCATGCAGGGCACAAAGCGACGGCAGCAGCATCCGCTGCGAAAGATCGCCCGAAGCGCCAAACAAAATCAATTTGTCGGCTACAAAACCCATTGGACACCTATCCCTGCTTGAAACTCAGGTTCAGCCCTAGGGAAATTGCAGCAGGAGACAAGAAGGGTGCATACGGATGCACCGGGGCGCAACAGTGCGCGCATCATCGCTGAGACGCATTTTGGCCGATATGATGGGCACGTCAGCGCTGACCAAAATGTTGTCAGAAAGTATGATGTTCCCGGTCAGACCCGAATGCTCGGGCTAAATTCTAAACCGCTTAAATGACGTCATTTTTAAACCAATTTAACGCTTGAGAACCACCAATTTGGACCCAGATTAACGTGCTATTTTTCTCAAATACAAGGATGCTCTTCAACGGGTGAATTTTAGGTTCCGTATGCCTCTTTGCAGGGCCGTCCAAATGGGCGCCTTCGGCATAGAGACTTTTTTGGGTTGGGGAGATTACCGGGTGGCCACGAAAGCTTCAGATCTGTTTGTACAATGCCTTGAGGACGAAGGCTGTGAGTATATTTTCGGTGTTCCGGGGGAAGAGAACCTGGACATGCTGGACAGCCTTTCGCGTTCCACCAAGATCAAATTGATCCTGACGCGGCATGAACAGGGCGCTGGTTTTATGGCCGCCACATATGGCCGTCATACCGGAAAGACAGGCGTCTGCATGGCAACGCTTGGACCGGGTGCCACAAACTTCGTGACAGCAGCTGCCTACGCCTATCTCGGCGGCATGCCGATGCTCATGGTCACCGGCCAGAAGCCAATCAAGAA
>JBBATS010000019.1:24613-50599 GCA_040398625.1 Chakrabartia sp.
AAGGCGCCGGTTCTGGTGATTGGCGCAGGCGCAAACCGCACCATGACAAGCCGTATGCTCCTGCAGTTCATTGAAAAGACGGGCATCCCCTTCGTCACGACGCAGCTCGGTAAGGGCACGATCGACGAAACGCATCCCAAGTTCCTTGGCTGTGCCGCGCTCTCGGCAGGTGATTTCGTTCACCGCTCCATCGAGCATGCCGATCTGATTGTGAACATCGGCCATGACGTCATTGAAAAACCACCTTTCTTCATGAAGGATGGCGGCACGGAAGTCATCCACATCAGTTCCAAGTCTGCCGAAGTTGACCCCGTCTACTTCCCGCAGATTGAGGTCATTGGTGACATCGCCAATGCCATCTGGCAGATCAAGGAGGACGTTGTTCCTTCCGGCACATGGAACTTTGATTTCATGTACAAGGCCCGTCAGGCCGAAGTCGCGCACACCAAATCGCTGGACGGGGATGCCCGCTTCCCAATCTTCCCGCCTTTCTTGGTGCGTGAAGTTCGTGAGGCAATGCCTGCAAACGGCATCATCTGCCTTGATAACGGCGTCTACAAGATCTGGTTCGCTCGCAACTATGAGGCGCGCCAGCAGAACACCGTTCTTCTCGACAATGCTCTGGCAACCATGGGCGCAGGCCTGCCATCGGCGATGGCCTCTGCCATGGTCTATCCAGATCGCAAGATAATGGCGATCTGCGGTGATGGCGGCTTCATGATGAACAGCCAGGAAATGGAAACAGCCGTCCGTCTGGGCCTCAACCTGACTGTGCTGATCCTCAATGACTCCAGCTACGGCATGATCCGCTGGAAGCAGGCGAATATGGGCTTTGACGATTGGGGCCTGACCTACGGCAATCCTGATTTCGTGAAATATGCCGAAAGCTATGGCGCCTTTGGCCATCGCGTCGAAAGCGCGGCGCATCTGAAGGAACTGCTTCAGCACACGCTCAACACGCCCGGCGTCCATCTGATCGACTGCCCTGTGGATTACACGGAGAACGACCAAATCCTGAACAAGGACATCAAGGCGCTCAGCCAGCAGGTTTGAGCGCCTGTCCACTTTGGACAGTCATTGAAGGATTTTAGTCATGAAACTTCGCGATCAATATCCACTCTATCTGGCGAATGAAGCCCTACAGCCGAACACCGATCTGGCTGTTACGGATAAGTTCACAGGCGAAGTGGCCACGCGCGTCGCACTGGCCGACGCGGCCATGATCGATAAAGCCATCGGCGCGGCGGTGAAGGCCGCTCAACCGATGGCCCGGATGGCGAGCTATGAACGGCGCAATGTGCTCCAGCATTGTGTCGACCGCTTTATCGAGCGCCAGGATGAGCTGGCCTATGCCCTGTGTATTGAGGCCGGAAAGCCCATTAACGATTCCCGCGGCGAAGTGGGCCGTCTGATCGACACCTTCCGTATCGCCGCCGAAGAATCGGTGCGGATGACCGGAGAGGTTCAGCCGCTCGACATCAGCCCGCGAGCACGTGGGTATCAGGGCATCTGGAAACGGGTTCCCATCGGCCCCTGCTCCTTCATTTCACCGTTCAATTTCCCGCTGAACTTGGCCGCCCACAAAATTGCACCTGCCATCGCTGTCGGCTGCCCGTTCGTTATGAAGCCCGCCAGCCGCACACCGCTGGGCGCGATCATCATGGGCGAAGTGCTGGCCGAAACGAATTTGCCGAAGGGCGCGTTCTCGATCCTTCCGGCAACGCGCGACGGGGCAGACCTGTTTACTGTGGATGATCGGCTTAAGCTTCTGTCCTTCACCGGTTCTCCCGATGTGGGTTGGGATCTAAAGGCAAAATCCGGCAAGAAGAAGGTTGTTCTGGAACTGGGCGGCAACGCGGCAGTCATCATCGACTCAGATGCAGACCTCGACGACGCGGTCGACCGGACGGTTTTCGGTGCCTTTTATCAATCGGGTCAGTCTTGCATCGGCGTCCAGCGCATCTTGGTGCACGAAGCTGTTTACGACGCGTTCAAGGCAAAGCTCGTTGCCAAAACGTCGACATTGATCGCGGGCAGCCCTCTTGATGAAAAGACCTTCGTTGGTCCGATGATCGATGTGAAGGAAGCCGCGCGACTGGAAAACTGGATTGAAGAAGCGCTGGGCAAAGGCGCGGCCCTTCTCTGCGGCGGAAAGCGTGAGGGCGCAATGCTCGAAGCCACGCTGCTGGAGAATGTCGATCCGGATACCAAGCTTAACCGCGAAGAGGCCTTTGGCCCTGTCGCGTTCCTCATCCGCTTTGGCACTTGGGAAGAAGCACTGCACATCTGCAACGACTCCAAGTTCGGTCTGCAGGCTGGCATCTTCACGCGCGATATTTTCAAGATTCTCGACGCTTGGGATGACCTTGATGTGGGTGGTGTCGTCGTCAACGACGTGCCGAGCTACCGCGTCGACAACATGCCTTATGGCGGCGTGAAAGACTCCGGCATCGGCCGCGAAGGTGTCCGCTTTGCCATGGAAGACATGACCGAAATCCGGAACCTCGTCATTCGGCGCAAGCAGCCCTGACGGGACGGAAAAACTTACAACAACACTGCGTATTTTTTAAGAGGGGGAACAGAGAATGGCGAATAGCGATCACGTAAATCTAGCTGATTTCATGGTAGGCGTCACCCGCCGCAATCCTGGGCAAACTGAATTCATTCAGGCCGTGCAGGAAGTTGCTGAAGATATCTATGACTTCATGGAAGATAAGGAAGATTATCACCGCGAGCAGATCCTGCGCCGCATCGCAGAGCCGGATCGCGTCGTCAGCTTCCGCGTCTGCTGGGAAGATGACAATGGCAACATCCGCGTTCAGCGCGGCTGGCGTGTCCAGAACAACAACGCCATCGGGCCATATAAGGGCGGCATTCGCTTCCACCCGAGCGTTACAGAATCGATCCTGAAGTTCCTGGCGTTTGAACAGACGTTCAAGAACTCGCTGACCGGCCTGCCTATGGGCGGCGGCAAGGGCGGTTCCAACTTCAACCCGAAGGGCAAGAGCGACCGCGAAATCATGCGCTTCTGCCAGAGCTTCATGAATGAGCTCTATCGCCACATCGGCCCGGATTGCGACGTTCCTGCAGGCGACATCGGCGTCGGTGGCCGCGAAATCGGCTTCATGTTCGGACAGTATAAGCGCCTGACAAACCAGTGGAATGGCGTGCTGACCGGTAAGGGTCTTGAATATGGTGGCTCGGCCATCCGCCCCGAAGCGACCGGCTATGGCGCGGTCTACTTCCTTGCGGCCATGCTGCGCACCAAGGGTCAGGACCTCAAGGGCAAAACCGCCGTCATTTCGGGTTCGGGCAACGTTGCCACGCACGCGGCAGAAAAGATCACCCAATTGGGTGGCAAGGTGCTCACCCTGTCAGACAGCAGCGGCTTCGTTCACGATCCCGACGGGATGGACCAGGAAAAGATCAACTGGGTCAAGGAACTGAAGAACAAGCGCCGCGGCCGTATTGAAGAATATGTTGCGGCCTATCCCAACGCAGTTTTCCACGCCGGCAAGACGCCTTGGAACGTGCCTTGCGACGTTGCCTTGCCCTGCGCCACGCAGAATGAATTGCTGGGTGACGATGCCCGCGCGCTCGTGGCCAATGGCTGCATCGCGGTCAGCGAAGGCGCAAACATGCCGACCAATCTGGAAGGTGCACATGTCTTCCGCGATGCGAAGATCCTCTTCGCACCGGGCAAGGCTGCCAATGCCGGCGGTGTCGCAGTCTCAGGTCTCGAAATGAGCCAGAACAGCGAACGTCGTTCCTGGAAGGAAGCAGAGCTTCAGCAGATGCTCCTCGACATCATGGAAGGCATCCACGCCCGCTGCGTGCAATATGGCGGCGATGGCAAAGGCCATGTCGATTATGTGCGCGGCGCCAACATCGCCGGCTTCAAGAAGGTCGCTGATGCGATGCTTGCTTTCGGCGTCGTCTAAAAACGACCGCCTAAGTGCTAAAAAAGAGGGAGCCGTCCGATATTTCGGGCGGCTCCCTTTTTTTGTACCCTCGCTTCTCGTTTCCGAATGAAGCCGGGTTGATTGGCTTAGCGCGGAATGGCGAGCGTATCGGCCGCCGCTTTGATCCGCGCGACAGCAGCAGCGTCAGTGCCGAATATCTGCAGGGCCTTGTCCCGCGCCTGACGCGCTTTGTCGGCCTGACCCATGACCATGCGGGCGCGCATCAGCCGCAGCCAACCGGCTTCGTTCTTGCCGTCCGCGGCCAGCTTGCGCTCCAAGCTCTCAACCATTTGACTGACCATGGCCTGCTGCTGGCTGGGCGGTAGCGAGGAGGCCTGCGCCAACTGACTGGCGGTTGGTCCCGGAATAGCATCCGTTGCTGGAGTACTCGGCATCCGCGTCGGCGCTGATGCGACCATACGTCCAGACACATCAATCTTGTGCTCGCGCGCGACCTTCTCAATTGTGTCGCGCACCCCCTGCTCCCAAGGCGCGCCCTTTGGCGTGTCATTCAAAAGAGCGATCCAATCGTTGATCGCTCCCTTGCTGTCGCCGATCAGATCCTTCTGAACGCCAAGAAAATATCGGGCCCGCGGGTCTTGCGGGTCAATGGCAATGGCTCTGCGGAAGGCCGCTACGGCTTCGTCCGCAAACGGGCCTGTGGCGTCCTGTACAAGCGATTCGCCCAGCGAAGACCAGTAGTCGCCCGTATTCGGCGATATCTTGGTTGCTTTGCGATAGGCTTCAGCTGCCTTTGCATAGGCACCCATGTTGAAGTGGGACCAGCCGAGCATACGCCAGCCCTCCGCATCATCCGGATTGCTGGCAAGCTTCTGCTCCAATTTGGCAATAGAATCGTCGACACCCTTTTGAGGCACTTGTGAACTACCGGCGTCTAATGGTGCTTTTTCATCAATAGATCGATAAACGGACCATGAAATAGCCGAAATGGCTAATACAATAGAACCAATTAGAATATAATTAGAACGAATTTCAAATCTCTTTGGCATTTATACTCCCCCGATATCCGGGTCATGTCGCTTGCGCTTCCCTCATAGACTGTGCGACACGATAAATAGAAGTAATTTTAGATTTCGTTGATTTTGTACGACACGTTTGGGGCGTGCGGCTGAGCGGGGGGGCGAAGGCGTGACGAGCACCTATAAGGTGGCAATTGTCGGATCAGGTCCGGCGGGATTGAGTGCAGCTGCACGCGCAGCGCAGCTTGGGATGGCACACATCCTTCTGGAAAAGACGGATCACCTTTCTGATACGATCTTCCGTTACCAGAAGGGCAAGCACGTCATGGCGACGCCAAGCCAGCTGGTGCTGCGCTCTGACTTTGATTTTGACGCCGGCAAGCGCGAGAAGATCCTCCAGACTTGGAACGATCAGGCCGCCAGCCAAAACGTGCAGGTCCGCTATCGGTCGGAAGTGACGGCCATCACCGGCGCACCGGGAGCTTTCACTATCAAACTGGCCGATGGCGACACCATCAGCGCCGAGACTGTCATCCTTGCCATCGGGACTCAGGGTAATCCAAACCTGATGCGGTGCCCGGGCGGTGATCTTCCGCATGTCGAATATCAACTTGACGACCCGACAGCGATTTTAGACGAACACATCACCGTCATTGGTGCAGGCGATGCGGGCATTGAAAACGCGCTGGGCCTCGCAGCGGACCCTGAACAACGCAATGTCGTGACGATCGTCAATCGCTCGGCAGATTTCAGCCGCGCAAAAGACGCCAACGTCAAAGCGCTAACATCTGCGTCCGAAGAAGGTCGTATCACCATCCTGACGGAAACGTCGACCAACCGGATCGAACCTGAGCACATCGTTCTCGACACGCGCGACGGTGAATTGCGTATCCCGTGCAACCGCATCATTGCGCGGATGGGCTCAGCCCCACCTCGTGGCTTTGTGGAAAGCTGCGGCATTGAATTCAGCAGCAAGGATCGGGAAGCCTTCCCTATCCTCTCACCCGTGTTTGAATCGACAGCGCCCGGCATCTTCGTGATTGGCGCCCTCGCAGGCTATCCCCTGATCAAGCATTGCATGAATCAGGGCTATGACGTTGTCGAATTCATCAACGGCAACACCAATCTCAAGCCCGCCGATGAACCGATTTTGGAAGCCAAATTCAGCAGCCTCCCCGGCAATCGATCCGTAGACGATTGGCTGGACCTGCTGCGCACAGAAATCGACATCCTGCGCGATCTGACGCCTTTGCAAATGCGCGAGTTCACACTCGACAGTGATGTCAGCTTCGTCCGCAAGGGAGATGTGATCTTTGATCGCGGTGCGCCAGGTTCTTCCTTGTTCAACGTTGCTTCCGGCGGCGTCCATGTCCAGGTGAACCCCAGCGATCCAAGCATTGTTGTCCCCATCGGCAAAGGCGCGATGTTTGGGGAAGTCGGACTAATTTCCGGCCGCAAACGCGGTGCCACGGTGGTCGCGGCTGAAGACAGCATCTTAATGGAAATCCCCCGCAATGCGGCGTTGAAGCTGATTGCGACCGTACCAGCTGTGAAGCGGGCCGTGACGCGCGTATCAATTGAGCGCCAGTTGCTTCAGCTTTTCAAGGCCGGCTTGAGTCCTTCCGACATCGCAGGGGTCGTTGAAAGCGCCGAGACAATCAGCGTCCGCGCCGGTGAGTCCATCATTGCCGAGGGTGATGAAAGTTACGACATTTACGTCATTCGCGTCGGATCCATGGTCGTTGAGCGGACGATCGCCGGAAAGACGGTGTTCATCTCTTACCTCCCCGCAGGCTCCTATGTCGGGGAAATGGCGCTGATCGAGGGCGGACGCAGAACCGCTTCGGTGCGCGCTGCGGTAAAATCCGAAGTCATCAAGCTCAACGGCGATGCGTTCCGGGGCTTGCTCGAGCGCAATCCGGCGCTCTTGGAGCGGCTGAAGGTCGATATGGCGACGCGCAAAGACGTCAATGCGCATATCGAAACGATGAAGAGCACCTTCTCTGACGTGGCAGACATGTATTCGTCGGTTGCAAGCTTCCTCGTCGAAAACGGCATCGGCGAAGCAACCGACGTGTTGCTCATCGATGAACGGCTCTGCGTCGGTTGTGACAATTGCGAAAAAGCCTGTGCTGACAGCCATGATGGACTGTCGCGCTTGGACCGTGAAGCGGGCAAGACCTACGCCCATCTTCACGTTCCGACGTCCTGCCGCCACTGCGAACACCCGCATTGCATGGCCGATTGCCCGCCGAACGCGATCCATCGTGGGATGGACGGGGAAGTCTTCATTGACGACACCTGTATCGGTTGCGGAAATTGCCAGCGTGGCTGTCCTTATGGCGTGATCCGTATGGACAAGGTGCCGCCGAAAAAGCCGCCGCTTCTCAACTGGCTGTTGTTCGGCAGTGGCCCCGGACCCGGCGAACCCAATGCCAAATGGGCCAAGAAACATGGCAATCCGGAAGCCCCGAAAAAGGCGATTAAGTGCGATATGTGCGCGGGCCTTGAAGGTGGCCCAAGCTGCGTACGCGCCTGCCCGACCGGCGCTGCCATCCGCATTTCGCCGGAACAGTTCCTGAGCGTTTCTCATATGCAGAAGGGCAACTAGGCCATGGCTTTTCTCGCCAATAACAAGGCCGCGAAACGTGCCGGGCCATCGAGCCATGTGTCGTTTCTGAAATATGCGGATTACCGTTGGCTCAAAATTGCATCCGGATTGTCGGCGCTGTCGATCCTGATCTACGCCCTTATCGATGTCGAGCCGCGCCACAGCGGGAACAGCTGGTACGGCTATACGCTCGGCACGATCGGCGCCATTCTCATCCTCTGGCTTGCCCTTCTCGGCTGGCGCAAACGCTCCATCAAACCCGGCCAGTGGACGCTCAAGTCCTGGGTCTCCGCACATGTCTGGCTGGGGCTATCGCTGATCATTGTCGCGACACTCCACTGTGCGTTCCAGTTCGGCTGGAACGTCCACACGCTCGCCTATGTCTTAATGATGATCGTCATCCTTTCGGGCATTTATGGCATTTGCGCCTATACTATTCTGCCCAAACAACTCAGCGCGAACCGGGGCGATATGACGCAGGTCGAAATGCTCGACAATCTGCGCAGTATCGACCGACAGTTGCACGACGCAACGCAGCCCTTGAGCACCGAATTGGCCAATATCATCGGGGCGTCGCTCAATGCTGATCCGTTCGCGGGCTCCATCATCGCGCGCTTGAAAAACCAATACCCATCCTGCCCGACGCAGCACGCCTTTGAAACGGTTGGTGCCGCGTCGCGATCCAAAGCGACCGGCAATGTGGACGACATAATTCGCGCCGCACAATTGCTCTCACGTAAGGTGACCGCGCTGGCCAACATTCGTCGGCATCTTCAGTTGAAGGCGCAGCTTGAGATTTGGCTCTATTTCCACGTCCCCGTGACGTTCGCGCTGATTGCGGCCCTTACGGCGCACGTTGTCAGCGTCTTCTTCTATTGGTGATCTGCACATGATTTTTACCGTCCACCACGTCAGCTTCACCAATGACGGCCGCGAAATCATCCGGTCGAAGGACTTTGATCAACCGGCTCTGTCGGTTGGCCGCGGCCCGGGCTGCGATATTGCCCTGCCCGACGTGTCTGTGCCGCTTGACCATGCCCGCATCACTGCCAACACGGATGGGACGATATCGGTAGACGCCGTTGCCGGCGCGCCCTTCATGGCAAATGGCCGCAGCGTCACAACCCTTATCATTGGTCGCGGCGATGGTGCCGTTATCAACTTTGGCAGCCATGAATTCATCATCAGCCGCGCCGCAGAAGACGTGGTCATCCGTGTTGAACGCAAGAGCGCTGTAGCCGATTCCAGCGAAGCCAAAGACAGCAAGTTTGTCTTTTCCCTTGGCAAGGTTGGCGGCAAAATGCGCCTTCCCGCGTGGATCCTGGTTGTCACCATTCTTGCAACTTTGCTGGTCTGGCCGATTTGGACTTGGTCAAACTTCCATATGGCCAAAAGCCGCGCGGATACATTCCACGCAGACCAAAGCTGGTCGTCCGGCAAACTTTCACTCGGCCACGCTGCCTTGGCAAAGGATTGTCAGGCCTGCCACGTAAACGCCTTTGAATCCGTGCGCGATAGCAGTTGCGTTGCATGCCACACCAAGGTGCACGACCACGCGGACCCCAAAAGCCTGATGGGCGCTAAGGGTGAACCCAATCCATTCCGGCAAGTGCTGAATGCGACATCCCGCATGTTCAATCGGCCTGAAAACAGCTGTGTCGACTGCCATATGGAGCATGAAGGCGCCGTCTCCGCGCCGGCAACGCCGCAGCGCTTCTGCACCGATTGCCATGTCGGTTTGAGCACGCGGGTCAAAACAACCAAACTTCTAGACGTTGGCGATTTTGCGAAGGATCACCCCGAATTCCGCCCATCAGTTGTGACATCTCCTGGCGAACCGCCGACGATTCAGCGTATTTCCTTGGCTGCAAAACCAAAGGAAAATACGGGCCTGAAGTTCCCACACGCATTGCATCTGTCCTCCACAAACGGTGTCGCAAGAATGGCGATGACGCTTCCGGCCTATAAAGGCGCGGGAAGCGCGGGCCTGAAATGCAGCGATTGCCACACCGCATCGGCTGACAAATCAACGTTTGTCCCGGTCGAGATGGAAAAGAACTGCGGCGCCTGCCACAGCCTTGGATTCGGGAAGGTTGGGAACACAGTTCTTACCCTACGTCATGGTGATGTTCCCCAGACTATCGCTCAGATCAGAGCTCTGTATCGCGGCGTTGGTCCACAAAATCCCGCGGGCTATGGTTTCCTTCAGGGCCGTCACGTGCCGGGAAGCAGCAGCCCCACACCACGCTTTGACGTCGGAAGCTCAAGCCCTGATGCGGCCATCCGCCGCGTCTTCTCAAAGGGTGGCACGTGCTACGATTGCCATCAGGTCGTGGCCCCTGCCGATCCGGCAAGCCTGAACTTCACGATCAAGCCAGTCTCCGTGCCGAAATACTATATGCCAAAGGCCTGGTTCGACCATAAGGCGCATGACACGTCGAAATGTGAAAGCTGCCACGCGGCACCAAAGTCAAAGACCGCGACCGACGTGCTCATGCCGGGGATTAAGTCCTGTCAGACCTGCCACGCTGGTGCCACGCCCGAGCATGATAAGGTCCCGTCGACCTGCTCCATGTGCCACGGCTATCACTTTGAAGATCCCTTGAAAGCGAAACCCGCAGCAATTGGTACAAAAACGACGGCAGCTACAAAGAGGCGGGGTACAACAACCGGATAAGGGCGCGCAGGCGATGCGATTATATCGGCACCGATTGAGGTCATAGAATCACCTTAAATTGTTGTAATATATAAATTTTAATTTGCATCAGTTTAAGAAATTGGAAAGGTGGCTCCCTTAGCGGCAACGACAGAAGTCGCGGGAATTACAAACCACGATAGGGCGCGTCCTTCGATGTTCGGTGTGGGTAGCGCAGCCGCCATGAGCTCTACTAGAGGCTAAAAAATGCTGATTGCGCAAATTACTGATATTCATCTGGGGTTTGAACCCAACAATCCCAGGGAATTCAATCGCCAGCGACTTGATGCCATTCTCCTGAAACTAGGCGCCATGACGCCCCTGCCCGACATGCTCATCTGCACAGGCGACCTTACCGACAAAGGCGATGTCGGCAGTTATAAGCAGCTAAAAGAAGCGCTGACGGCCGCACCCTGTGAAACCCATCTTTGCATTGGCAACCACGATGAGCGTGGGAATTTTCTAGAGGTTTTTCCTGATACGCCAACAAGCGATGGCTTTGTCCATTATACCGTCGACAAGGGTGCATTCGTGCTTGTTGTGCTCGACACCCTCGAACCCGGCGAACATGGCGGCGCCTTTTGTGAACGTCGTGCGGCATGGCTCTCAGCCACGCTGGACGCGTGTTCAGAAAGGCCTGTTGTCATCGCCCTTCACCACCCACCTGTCCGACACGGTATCGAATGGATGGATGTGGAACCGGACGCGGAATGGATTAAAACTCTCTCTGGCGTTCTGAGGAACCGCAGCAATATCCGGGCAATGTTGGCAGGCCATGTCCACCGCCCCTTCACTACGACTTTTGAAAAGCACCTTTTGGCTGTTACCGGATCCTCCGCCCCACAAGTGGCGCTGGAACTGGCACCCATCGATCCGTCCAATCCGGACAATCGGCCAATGATCGTGTCAGAAGAGCCGGGCTATTCCCTTCATCACTGGACAGGCGATGGCTTAGTTTCCTTTTTCCAGACAGCTGGTGATTATCCGACGTTGGCTCGTTTTGACGCCTCTTTGCAGCCCTTGGTTCAAAGTTTAGTGCCGAACGCTTAGTCGAAGTCGCCCAAACATATTGAGACCGATCCCTGTTGGCGCGCTCCCACAAGAGACACCTCTCACCTTGGCCGGTTATCGCCTCCATTTCGGCATAAACAATCCAGCGATTTACTTGATTTTTCTCGATATTTTCCGCAACCCTCTGGGTCGTCAACGCTCTACTATCGAGTTGCTGACCGGATGATGCCGCGGCCCTGATATTCTTCAGTTTTCGCGTGTTGTTCGTGAAATTGGCGAGGGGGGCTTGGCAATTTCGTAATGGCCATTTTGGGGGCGTTTTCATGGGCAGTTCGGATCCCGTCCAGAGTGGCGCTTCAGCAGGCGGATTTACGCGCCTATTCGGCTTCCTGTTTGCCATCCTGACGATTGGTGCTGCCGCCTATGTGATGCTGGCTGGCGCGCAACCTGCGACAGCAACCGATGTCGCTCAAAACGTGCATCTGGGTGTCGCAAGCTGCGCTGGCTCAACCTGCCACGGGCGCCAAGTCGCCGACGGCGCCGTGGTGCGCCAGGATGAACTGCTGCGCTGGCAAGAAGACTCCTCCACATCCGGCGCCCATAGTCGCGCCTTCCGCACATTGGGCACCGCGCGATCCGCGGCCATTGCCCGGAACCTCGGCTTGGCTTCTGCAGAAACAGCACCCACGTGCCTCGGCTGCCATAGTGACAATGCGAGTGCGACTGGCCCGAAACATCAGCTTTCCGACGGCGTGGGATGCGAATCCTGCCATGGCGGAGCTTCAGGATGGATCAGCAGCCATTACGCCGTTGGCGCATCCCATGAGCGCAATGTCGCACAGGGCTTGATCCCACTGGACAACCCGAAGAGCCGCGCTTCAAATTGCCTCGATTGCCACTTCGGATCCTCAAAACCCGGCCAGTTCGTCAGCCATCGGATCATGGCCGCAGGGCACCCCCGCGTCACCTTTGAACTCGACCTGTTCACTGGCCTTCAGGCCCATCACAATGAAGATGCGGACTATGTCCGCCGCAAGGGGAAGCGCGATCCGGTTCAGGATTGGGCGGTCGGACAGGCGATGGCGCTAGATCGCGCCCTTTCCCTCTGGTCCGATGCTGGGCTTGGTCAGGAAGGCATCTTCCCTGAATATTACTTCTTCGATTGCCACAGCTGCCACCGCCGTATTTCGGACGATCCTTCCTTCCGGGCCGCAGCTGTAGCCAATCCAGGTCGTCCTATTCCGCGCGGCATGGCGCCATTCAGTGATGGCAACATGATCATGCTGAGTGCTGCTGCACGACGGACATCCTCTGCCTTGGCCCAGCGCTTTGATGCGGACAGCAAGGCCTTCCACGCTGCACTCGCGAGTGATCGGCCAAAGGCGCTGAAGGCAGCGGCCCGGCTCCGCAGCACCACGAATGCGCTTTTGGCGGCATTTGGAGGCAAGCGCTTCTCATCGGGTGACATCAAGGCACTTGTGGCCAGCATCAGCGATGCAGCCATGCGCCCGCGCTACACCGACTATGATGGCAGCACGCAGGCCGTCATGGCCGTCGACACTCTCCTGAATGCTTTGGTGAACAACGGATCGGTATCAGCCGGACAGGCAGCTTCCATCCGTGCCGAGATCAACCGCGCCTATGCCGCCGTAAAAGATCCATATGGCTACCAGCCTGCGGCATTCCGGTCTGCTTTATCTCGGGCAAGCAACGCGATTGGGGCCCTCTAATGAGGCCTTGGCAATTTAAGCCAGTATCAACCCTCGTTCTTAGTGCGTTCCTGCTTGCCAGTTGCGGACCCGGTTCAGGTGAAAGCAGCACCCCGACCACAATTACGCCGACGACGACAACCAGTTCGACCAGCAGCTATCCTGCCAGCACGATCGAGGCTTTAACAACGGCTGAAGTCGAACAGATCCTTGCACAGGCGATTGAAGAAGCCTCTGCCCGGCGATTGCCGGCGACGATTGCAGTCGTGGATCGTGTCGGCAATGTCCTTGGCGTGTTCAACATGAGCGGTGCGAGGGCCACCGCCGTCACCCGTGCTGCCGCCAATGGTCAGAGCACAGACGCCCAGAACCTAACGGTTCCGGCAACAGCTGCCGCAATCGCCAAAGCGGTTACGGCGGCCTATCTTTCGTCAAGCGGCAATGCCTTTTCCACGCGGACCGCCAGCCAGATTGTTCAGGAACATTTTCCACCCGGGCCAAGCACCGTCGGACTTGAAAGCGGCCCGCTCTTTGGCGTGCAGTTCAGCCAGTTGCCCTGCTCTGACCTCAGCGCACGCTTCGGCCAAGCCGCTATTGGTCCGAAACGCTCCCCACTCGGGATGGCAGCAGACGCAGGCGGCCTGCCACTCTACAAAAACGGCGTGGTCGTTGGTGGTATCGGCATCATGGCCGATGGTGACTATGGCTTTGATCTCTCAACGCTCGACATCGATCAAGACGACGAAGAATTCATCGCCCTTGCTGGCACAACCGGCTTTGCCGCGCCGGAGACGATTCAGGCAGGTCGCATCTCAGTTGACGGCACCTTCCTTCGCTTTGCCGACGTAACCACCACAGGCCTGTCTGCGCGCGGGACAGCACGTTCATTTGCAGCGCTTTCGGGCATGGCCGGGTCGCTCGTTGCCGTTCCGGGATATGCCAATGCCGTCATCACGGCCGGCACGCCTTACGGCACTGAAGCCTCCGGCATCCGGCGCGCGACGAGCGCCGAGTTTTCAGACAGCGACGCGTTCCTCCTCACCAACGGACAAGGCAGTGCCCGTTTCCCCATTCGGGCGGGATCTGAAACGCTGTCGGCGTTGACGCCGACTGAGGTCAGGACAATCCTTGAGGAAGCCTTCCGCATCGTGAAGCGGGCGCGGGCACAAATTCGCAAGCCCCTCGACAGCAAGGCCGAAGTGACTGTTTCCGTCGTTGATTCCAATGGCGTCGTGCTTGGGCAGGTGCGTTCCCCAGACGCGCCGGTCTTCGGGATTGACGTGTCGCTTCAAAAGGCGCGCACGGCCGCCTTCTTCTCCAATCCCGGCGCTGCATCGGATCTTCAGGGAACAAGCGACAGCAACGTCTTCCAATATCTGACGGCCTATCGCGCCTTCCTCTCCAACCAATCGCAGCTGGTGGGTGAAAAGGCGATCAGCGCACGCTGGATCGGTCTATTGGCGCGCCCCTATTTCCCAGATGGGCAAATCGACCGTCCTCACGGGCCGCTTTCCCGGCCCATGGGCCAATTCAGTCCCTTCTCAAACGGCCTGCAATCCGCCCTCATCGTCCAGGATTTGGCCGCTCATCTCGCCTTTGTCGGGGGCGCCAGCCAAACAGATACACCTGCCCGGTGCACCAACCTGCCCGCCATTGCCGGTGGCCAGAACCGCCTTCAAAACGGCATTCAAATCTTCCCGGGTGCCGTCCCCATCTATCGCGGAACCACGCTGATTGGGGCGATCGGGACGTCCGGAGACGGGATCGATCAGGATGACATGATCAGTTTCCTCGGCCTTGCGAACGCTGCGGAAAAGATTTCCGGCATCGGCAATGCGCCAAGCAGCCTGCGCGCATCGGCCATCTTGTTCCCACAGGCAGGAAACACGGCCCTGCCCTACGCCCAATGTCCCTTTGCGCCTTTCCTCGACACGGCGGCGCAAAACGTATGTCAGGGCAAATAATCGCCATGCGGATGCGCACCCTTCCGCTCCTGCTATTGTCTGCCGGACCGCAGATTGCAGCCGCTCAGGAAGCGCCTGTGTTAGACACGCCGCCACCCGCCGATGTTGTTAGCGAAGGCGACAGCTTGCCCCCCCTCTTTGAGGTGGACGCAGACGGGGCGCTGATCGTCGGGCGGCGTATCCCCGGTCGTGAGCGCGCCTTGCCGGACAAGGTCACTCAGGAAAATATCGGCGCCGTTCGCGCGCCACCACCAGAGGCCTTTCCGACCGACCAAGTACCAATCCCTGATCGCTGGCGCCTCATCCAGACGCTTGGCATCGTTAAGGAAAAGTGGTGGGACCCGTATAACCAGAACACCTACAAGGGTGACCGCCCGATTGATCTGCACAAGAAGCCCAAATGGCTGCCGATCAAGAGCGAGGACTGGTTCCTCGCGGCGTCATTTATTTCCGATACGGTGGTTGAGCCACGCAGCTTTCCGCAACCGGTCGGGCGACAGGTGAATGAGACTGTCGGCGATGTGGACGTTTTCGGGCGGGCATCAAGCGTCGTGGCTTCGCAGACATTCATTGCCGCAGCTTCCCTCTTCAAGGGATCAACAGCGTTCAAGCCACCGGATGTCGAGTATAAGATCGCCCTCGCCTTCAACACGTCCTTTGTCGACGTGTCGGAGCGGCGATTGCTCTTCGTTCAGCCCACACGCCGCAGCCACCGCTTCGATCATTTCCTGGGTGTTCAGGAACTGTTTTTCGACAAGCATTTGCGCAACGTTTCTGATCGCTATGATTTCGACAGCGTCCGCATCGGCATTCAGCCCTTTCAGGCCGATTTTCGGGGCTTCTTGTTCAACGACCAGCAGCTTGGCCTCCGCTATTTCGGCAACCGCGACAACAACCGCGTCCAGTATAATTATGGAGTTTTCTGGCGGCTGGAAAAGGACACGAACTCAGGCCTGAACAGCCTAGTCAAAATGCCGCGCAAAGACTGGGTCGCGTTCGCCAATGTGTATCGGCAGGACTTTCCCATCCCAGCCGTCACCAGCCAGTTGACCGTGGTTTACAACATGAACCGCGAGGCCAAGAACATCCACATCGATGATAACGGCTTCCCCGTTCGTCCGGCGCTTTTGGGCAATCTGCGCGGCCGCAACTACGACGTGGTTTATCTCGGCTATAATGCGGATGGCCATGCGGGACGGATTAATCTCACCACCTCGCTTTATGCCGCACTTGGCAGTGACCGAAACAGCTTCTTCACCGGAAAGCCGGCCCAGATACGCGCTGGCTTTGCCGCCGCCGAAGCCAGCTATGACAGGGATTGGGCGCGTTTCCGCGTGTCCGCGCTCTACGCCACAGGCGACAAAGATCCATATGACAATCGCGAAACGGGTTTTGACGCCATTGTCGAAAACCCGATCTTCGCAGGTGCGGACACCAGCTACTGGATCCGTCAGTCGCTTCCCTTCGCAGGCGGCGGGCGTGTCATCGGCATTAATGGCCGTAACGGTGTTCTTAATTCGCTTCGTTCCTCCAAGGATGAAGGGCAGAGCAATTTCAACAATCCCGGCACCATCCTTTTAGGCGCCGGAGCAGATTTCGACATCACACCGCAATTCCGCCTGTCGACAAATGCCAACCATCTCTGGTTCGCCAACACAGCCACGGTCCGGGAGCTCCGTAATGAGGGCTCAATTCCTCGCGCCATCGGCTGGGACCTCTCCGCAGCCGCGATTTACAGGCCATCCATGATCCAGAACGTCGTGTTCCGCCTCTCCGGCGCCATGCTGGAACCGGGGGCAGCATTTAAAGATCTCTACACAACCACCAGTGGCAATAAACGCCATTATTCCGTCCTTTTTAACACGGTTTTGTCATACTGATGTCACAGCTTTCCCGCCTCCTCCTCCTTATCGCGCTCATGGTGCCGTCCGGTCTCCTCGCATCTGACGCTGAGAAGCCGGTGGCGCGAGACTACACCCTTGTCCGCGCGCCTGCCGCGCCCGCCGGGCAGACGGCGGAGCAGGCCAAGGCAAAAAGCATTGGTTGTGTGTCCTGCCACACCAAGACCGACGCCTACAGCATGCACAGATCCGAAGCGGTCGTGTTGGGCTGCACCGACTGCCATGGTGGCAACGCGACGGTGTCGGCGCCCGACAACGCAAAGGAAGGCGATAAAGCTTACACGACCGCGCTGTCCAAAGCGCATGTCATGCCGCGTTTTCCCAAGGCCTGGAACTGGCCGTCATCGGCGAACCCAAAACAGAGCTACACGCTGCTGAACAAGGAAAGCCGGGAGTTTGTTCGGTTCAACAACCCGTCCGACTATCGCGTCGTGCGGGACTCGTGTGGCGCGTGCCACATGTCGGTGATTGAGGCGACCGATCGCTCGATCATGTCGACCGGCGCGATGCTCTGGGGCGGAGCGGCTTACAACAACGGCATTGCCCCGTTCAAAAACTACATCTTTGGCGAGGCTTATACAGAGAAAAGCGAACCTGCTAAAATTCTGTCGCCGGGGGTTACGCCCGGCACCATCACGAAGGACGAAGAAGCACGCGGGGCGCTTGCCGCACTCTACCCGCTGCCCACATGGCAGGTCATGCCACCGGCTGACATTTTCCGGGTCTTTGAACGCGGTGGCCGCACGAACGGCACGCAGTTCCCTGAAGTCGGACTCCCGAACTCAACGGGCCAGTTGCAGCGATTGGAAGAACCGGGCCGTCCCGACATTCGCCAGTCCAACCGCGGCGCCGGCACAGGCCTGCGCGTCGCCATTCCGGTGCTCAATATCCACAAAACCCGCCTCAACGATCCCTTCACCTGGTTCATGGGGACAAACGATCAGCCGGGCGATTACCGCCATTCGGGCTGCGCAAGTTGCCACGTGCCATATGCCAACAGCCGTGAAGCACCACAAAGCCTCACCTATGCCAAATTCGGCAATGACGGACAGACCTTCACGCTTGATCCGACCATCGCGGACAAGATGGAAGGCCAGAAGCGCGCGGCCTTGGGCGACAGTCATGGCAAGGGACATGGCAAGGGGCATGGAGACGTCCACGGTCACGGCGAAAAGAAATCCGGACATGATGACGGGCACGGAAAGAGCCATGCGCCTGATCCGCGCAAGGAAAGCGGTCACCCGCTCGAACACGCATTCACGCGCGCCATTCCGACTGCGCAGTGCATGAATTGCCACATGCATCAGCCGAACATTTTCCTGAATTCCTTCCTTGGTTACACCATGTGGGACTATGAAAGTGACGCGCCACTGATGTGGCCGGAAAAGCAGAAATACCCCACGGCTGCTGAGACCCTCGAAGTTCTAAACCGGAACCCTGAAGGCGCCGCACCGCGTGGAAAATGGTCCGACGTCGAGTTTGTTCGCCGTGTAGCGGACGATATTAATCCCAAGGCGAAGGACACCCAGTTTGCCGATTATCACGGCCACGGTTGGAACTTCCGTGCGATTTTCAAGCGGGATCGTGAAGGCAATTTGCTCGACGCCGACGACAAGGTCGTGGCGTATGACGATCCAGAAAAGTTCCGTAAGAAGGGTGAAGGCAAGTTCCCTCCCATTGGCACGAACCCCGGAAAATCTGTCCATCTGATGGACATCCATGCCGAAAAGGGCATGCAGTGCGTGGACTGCCACTTCTCGCAGGACAGCCACGGGAATGGCCTCATCTATGGTGAAGTCGCCAACGCAATCGAGATTGGCTGTAAGGATTGCCATGGGACAGCCAAGGCTGATCCTACGCTGCTGACATCCGGACCTGCGGCCCCTCCCGGCGGCAACAACCTCTCGCTCATCCGCAATCCGGATGGCCAGCGCCGCTTTGAGTGGAAGGAAGACGATAACGGCAAGCGCTATCTCGTTCAGCGCTCCGTGCTCGATCCCAAGCTGGAATGGCGCATGAGCCTCGTCAAAGACAGTGTTGATCCCGACAGCCCGAATTTCAACCTGAAGGCGGCCCGATCAAAACTGATGGCCAAAACGGGTTCTGAAACCGGCAAGTTTGAATTCGGCGCTGGTATTGCGGACGATCAGTTGGCGCACAAGGAAAGCGAAATGGCTTGCTTCACCTGCCATCTGAGCTGGACGACAAGCTGCGGCGGCTGCCATCTGCCTATTGAAGCGAACTGGAAGACCACATCCCACAAATATGAGGGTGAAGAGACGCGCAACTTTGCGACTTACAACCCCCAAGTCGCGCGCGATGACATGTTCCAGCTCGGTCGCCATCAGACCACTAAGGGCAATATCATTACGCCGGTGCGGTCGACGTCTGCCCTGATCCTGTCCTCCACCAACGTAAACCGCGAACGCATCTATGTGCAGCAGCCGCCGATTTCTGCGGTCGGCTTCTCATCGCAGGCCTTTGCACCACACTTCCCGCACACCGTCCGCACGACGGAGACGAAGAAGTGTAGCGATTGCCATGTGTCGGTGGATAACGACAACAACGCGATCATGGCCCAGTTGCTTTTGCAGGGAACAAACTTCGTCAATTTCGTCGGCATGTATGCGTGGACGGGTCTAGAAAACGGCGTCGAAGCAGTGCGCGTGACCGAGTATGACGAACCTCAGTCCGTCTTCGGATCCTATTTGCAGAAGTACGCTTATCCCGACTTCTACAAGGCCCATGTCGACCGGAATAAGCGCGAGCTCATCAACTGGACGCGCGGAAAATCCTTCGACAAGCGGCTCAGCGGTGAAACCGGCCTCAAGGAAATCATCCGTAACGAGGTGAAGGGCACCGATGATGCCGTCCGTTGTCTGCAGATGCGCGGTGAGTATCTTTATGTTGCAGAAGGCCGTGCCGGATTCCGCGCCTATGACATCGCCTCTGTGGCGAACAAGGGTGTGTCGGAACGCATTCTGTCGGGTCCGTTCTCCCAACTTGGCCACGACACGCAGGTGAAGTCGACCAACGCAACTTGCATGGCGCTGGCAACCAACCAGCCGATCAACCCGGCAAAGAATACGCCGGAAATGCGCAGCATGAACCAGGAACAACCGTTCCACCCGATCTATGACTATGCGTTTGTGACGGACAGCGTTGAAGGTCTGATCCTTGTCGACATCAACACATTGGCTGATGGTGAGCCGCGCAATAACTTCCTGCGGCGCGCGCTCACATGGAATGAGGGCAACATCCTCAAGGGGGCGACGCACATCACACTCGGCGGGCATTATGCCTATGTCGCAGCGGATGCTGGCTTAGTCGTTCTTGATCTCAACGATCCGCTCAAGCCCCGTGTCATGCAGGTGCTCCCGGCCAAGGGGCCAAGGGCATCTGCCCTGCAATTCCGTTATCTCTGGGTCACTGATGAAGACGGCGTGAAGCTGTTCGATATCACCAACGCGCGCAAGATCGTCCCAGTCCCGGAAGCGACCGTACCGCTCAACAACGCCCGTCGCATCTACATCGCGCGGACATACGCCTATGTCGCAGCCAAGGAGGACGGGCTCGTTATCCTGAATGTGACCAACCCGGAAAAGCCAACCATCTATCAGAAGGTGACGTTTGACGGCCTGCTGAATGATGCTGAGGATGTGATCGTGGGCTCCACCAACGCATCGCTCTTTGCCTATGTGGCGGACGGCCGTAACGGCATGAAGGTCCTGCAGCTCACATCGCCGGCTTCGCAGCCAAATTACTATGGCTTCTCCCCGGCACCCAAGCCTGAGCTGATCGCTTGGGCGAAGACCCCCTCGCCTGCTCTCGCAATGTCAAAGGGGCTCGACCGGGATCGCGGTGTGGATGAAACAGGCGGACAGATGGCGGTGTTCGGCCGCTTGGGCTCACGCCCGTTCAACCGTGAAGAGATGGAACGCTTCTATCGCAACCGCGGTGGCTTCCTGTACCGCGTGAGCGATAAGCCGACCTTTGCGGATTGGGTTCCAAAGAAGAAGTGAACCATGAGGGCCGTCCGCCACGCGGGCGGCCTATTGTTGGCACTCGGAACGCTGAAACGATTACTTGGAAGTGCTGACCGAAAAGCCGGGCTGATTGGGCGTCCCCTGCCAGGCATAGCCTGCAACAGCCAACATCAGTGCTGCGCCGAGAAGCTCAAGCGCGGTGCGGGAAAATCGACCTGACCACCACAAGGCGCCGAAGGTTGCGGCACAGAGAATTAAGACACTGATCCAGGCCATTACTTTTTCTTTCGTTTGAAACGCCGGGAATAGAGCAAGCCTGCGCCGCCCATGGCGATGAGTGGGATCAGCCACAAAGGCGCGGTCAACTCGTTGACCTCCGGCTTCAAACTAACCCACTGGCCATAGCGGCTGACGAGCCAAGCCCGCACCGTCTCAGGGCTTTCGCCTGCGGCAATACGCTCCCGGACAAGGCGGCGCATATCACGCGCAAGATCTGCATTGCTGCCAGAAATAGGCTGGCCCTGACACACCACGCAGCGCAGCGTATCCATCAGCGCGACGGCCTGCGTTTCCTGATTGACGTCTGGCAGAGATTCCTCGGCATAATCCTGCCCAAAAGCGGGTTGAGCCAAACATAAGGTTGCCGCCATCAGAAAACGACGCATCAGCTGCCTTTCAGTTTTGCGAGGATGTCGGGAATGTCGGCCTCGGTGATGACACCGATATGCTGACCAACGACCCGTCCTTTGCCATCAATGATAAATGTCTCCGGGACGCCTGCTGATCCGAATGCGATTTGTGCACGTCCGCCTTGGTCCAGCCCAACGCGCGCATAGGGGTTTCCATTTTCGGCAAAAAACCGAGCAAGATCCTCTGGCTTGTCGTGAACCGCAACACCGTTGATCTCTACACCCATGGCCTGAAGCTGAAGTAGAACCGGTATTTCAGCCACACATGGTCCGCACCAGCTGGCAAACACATTCAACAGCCTTGGCTTGCCGTCGGCATAGTCCCGGCTGTTCGTGCCCGGCTGATCTGGCATTGCGGCAGGCGCTTCAAAGGCCGGCAACGCGTGCCCAACCAATTGCGACACAATGGCTCGGTCCGACGGCCTTACCAAGGCGACGAGGAAGGTGGCGAACATCGCAATCGCTACCGCCACTGGAAGCCAAAATACCCAAGAGCGCTTCATGCAGCGAGGCGCCGTTTAGCTTTGCCGCCCGGCACATTCCGGCGAACACGTCCGATCAGCGACAGGAAGCCGCCGCCTGCAATCATGATACCGCCCAACCAGATGAGCGTCACAAAGGGCTTCCACCACATCCGGACGACCCACACATTGCCGGGCCTCTCATCGCCCAGAACTACGTAAAGCTGACCATTCCAGAACGTCCGGATCGCCGCCTCATTGGTGACCATGGCCGGGGTGGAAAAGCGGTGCAAAGCCGGTTTCAGCACCATTGAATCACCATTGGACGTTTCCGCCCGCAGCGTCGCCTGAAGGGCATCATAATTGGGGCCAGGGACCTGAGCCACATCCTCGAATGTCACGCGGAAATCGCCGATGGAGCGCGTGTCGCCGACCCGCATGGGCACAAGTGCTTCCTTCATGAAGGCGCTGTCTGCCGCCATCCCGGCGATGCTCACCGCGCAACCAAGATGGGCAATAACCATGCCCCAAGTGAATAGCGGGGTCCGCGCCAGATTGCGTTTCCACAGTGGCGCCACACTCGCCACGGCGACGCCTGCGGCCACAACGATCCCCATTGCGGGAAGAAATGAGGCTTTGCCTGCGAACACATAGACGGCGACCATTGTGAGCGCTGAGACAAGCAAAGGCACGGCAAGCCTGCGGATGACCGCACGGCCTTCATCGTGTCGCCAGCGCAACAACGGCCCGACCGCCATGAAGGCCACCAGAGCGAGGGCAAGTGGGCCCGTTGTCGCATTGAAGAAGGGCGCTCCTACGGAAATCTTCTGCCCCGTGAACGCTTCCAGCGCCAGTGGATAGAGCGTGCCCACCATCACCACGACCAGAATAACCGACAGCAGGAGGTTATTGATAACCAGCAGTCCTTCCCGGCTCACAGGCTCAAACCGCTTGCCTTCGGAAATTGTGCCCACGCGCAATGCGAAAAGGACCAACGCCCCAATGATGTAGATGGTCAGCAGGGCCAGGATGAAGATCCCCCGCTTGGGGTCAACCGCGAAGCTGTGAACGCTGGTCAGAATGCCTGAGCGCACGAGAAACGTGCCGACCATCGACATGGAAAAGGCGACGCAGGACAACATGATCGTCCATGTCCGCAGGGCGTCACGTGTCGCAAGGACCGTCACCGAGTGGAAGAGTGCCGTCGCTGCGAGCCATGGCATGAGCGACGCATTCTCGACAGGATCCCAGAACCACCAGCCGCCCCAGCCAAGTTCATAATAGGCCCAATAGCTGCCCGCCGTGATCCCGATCGTCAGGAATATCCATGCTCCCAAGATCCAAGGGCGCATGGCACGCGCAAAACTTGGCGTGACGTCGCGTGTGATCAGCGCACCAATAGCAAAGCTGAACGCCGCCGACATCCCAACATAGCCAATGTAAAGTGTCGGCGGATGGAAGGCGAGGCCGGGGTCCTGCAGCAATGGGTTGAGGCCCTGCCCCTCCGTCACCCCAACAATCCGCGCAAACGGATTGGAGGCAAACAGGAGAAAGACATAGAAACCGAGCGCAATCGCCGCCTGAACCGTCAGCGTCGCGATCTTTGTATCCGCGCGCAAGGCACGTTCGAACAAGGCGATAGTCGCACCGGCTACGCCCAAGATGGAAACCCACAACAGCATGGAGCCTTCATGATTGCCCCATGTTCCGGCGAATTTATAGAGCCATGGCTTTTCCGAATGGCTGTTGGTCGCAACCAGCAGGACGGACATGTCCGACCAGAGAAAAAGCACCATCAAGACCAGAAATGCCAGACCGCAGAGCACTGCCTGTGCGACTGCAAGGGGTGCAATTGTTCTCGCGAGATCATCGCGATTTTGCCGAAGCACGGCAACACCAAGGGCAAACTGGAGGAGAGCCAACGCCGCTGCGACCCAAAGCGCCGCCATACCAAATTCTGCTAACATGACCTGAGGCATAGTTTGCCACGGCGCAATGTCGAGAAGGAAGAGATCAGGATTGGCTCAAATAGATCAACGAAATGAACCATTTAAGATGTAAATCGACAATTCCTTTCCGGATCGAACTGTAAAAGCCTTATGTTTCTGGGGCATCCTCGAACCTCCATTCCCGCCTGATTGGAAGGATTGAAACTGAGGGCGCCAATGTAACCAACTTCGCTTCTTCTTCAGTTGAGCGAAAACGCCCTCCCGCTATGTTCCAATGGTCATCTAGAGCGATCCGACGTCGCTTGAGCTTTTGGGACGACTTTTCATAAATGAGCAACTTCGTTCCCCCGCCCTATCGTGACGCTGCCATGGCTCCGAAGATCGAGATGATTGCTTCCAGCTATCTAAGGCAGGCGCGGCGCCCCCTCGTCCAAAAATCAGATGACGTCATTGCCGCCCTGTGGACGGCACCGTGCGCGATACTGGCCCAATATAACTTGTCGGACGCGGCCACGCATTTTGCGAACAGATGCGCGCTAGAGGTCTATGAAACAGACTATCTCGGCTTCAGCCCGCAGGTTCAGGGCTCCCATGCCGGGAAGGATGGACCGGCAAGCGCGAACGGACTGTTCTCCGAGGCCAACCATGCAGGCGGCGTTACCAAATATTCCGGGAATCTCATGTCCTGCCGCGGCAACCGCTTTCGGGTGCAGCATGCCATTACCTGGCCGCTTATTGACGAAGCCGGCGCATGCCTTGGCTATGCTGCCATGTTTGATCTTTGGATTGCGTTAGACTGACGCCTAGCCAAGCAGCCATTGCTGGGTAACAAAGGCCACAAACGACAAAACAAGGCCCGCGAGGAAAGTCCTGTACGCCAAAGCGAGGTATCGATATTTTCGGAACGCCAGCACTTGGCCGCTCTGATAAATGTCGCGCGTTATTGCCGAGTATAGCTGATCATCGGATACCAGCTTTCTCTTCAGTTCCCTCATAAAGTCAGCTTCCGACATGCGCGCAAACTCACCAAAAAAGAGAAGATTCCCCTCAAGTTTCCGCGTTCCCGCGACGCCCAGTTGGGGCATGACGACCATCATCGACAGGACAACAGCCAGTAATGCAAACGTGGCAAGAATAACCAACGCGGGAGACACTTTTCCGGCTGCCAATTGGCCGATGGAAATGGTGAACGAAACAAATGTCGCCCCCATCAGGATCGACGCCTTTTGATCCGCCATTTGGGAAAGCTGCAACTGCATCTGCTGGGTTGTGCGCATGAGATGAATGGCATTGGGCACGTAGATCAGGTCGTCTTCCACAAATAGAATATCGGACGCCGCCGCCTCCCGGCTGGTGATTGCCTCATCCATTCCTACTTATCCTTCATCGTCCACACGCCGTCCCATTCTCCTGTTGGCGGAGACGCCTGAAGGGTTTTGCAGCGATCAATATAAGTCTTTGACAACCCATCATTGGGGTTGAGATCGATGCACTTTTCAAACCGCTGAATGGCCTTCTCCCAACGGGCCAAACGATAATCTGACACGCCCTCGCTAAAATGACCGACAACGTCCAACAGATTGGGGAAGGTTTGCGTGTCGTGGAAATCAAGCATTTCAAAGACACGGACGGGTTGGGTTTTGCCTTTCACGATGACGAGATCAATGTCACGCAGTCGATAAGTGCCGCGCAGCTTACTGACCGTCGATTCACTGACGAGGATGCGGGCCGAATAGGCCTTGCAGGCGCTTTCCAGTCGCGAGGCGAGGTTCACGCCATCGCCGATCACCGTGTAATCCATCCGTTTAGGGGAACCGATATTGCCCGAGACGACCATGTCGGTGTTGAGACCGATGCCCATATCGACCGTTTTCAAGCCTTGCGCGCGGCGCTCTTCATTCCATTCCCACAACTCGCGGATCATGGAAATCGCGGCTCGGGCGGCGCGGTCTGGATCATCGTCATGCGCCACAGGCAATCCGAAACAAGCCATGATCGCGTCGCCGATAAACTTGTCCAGCATCCCGCCTTCACGCGTGATGCAATCGACCATCATCGTGAAATAGTC
>JBBATS010000020.1:0-50568 GCA_040398625.1 Chakrabartia sp.
TCGACCACCGACGGTGACACATAACGTGAGAAGGTGCCCTGCACGAACTCCCGCTGCTTGCGCTCGGCGCGCCCGATGAACACGTCCATCATCCAGATCGACAGCGCAAAGGCGATCGAAGGACCGATCAGCGGCACCATTGGAAGGCCATAGCCAAAGCCAATGACAGCGCCGACCCAATAGGACCCAACAAGCACCAGCCCGACGCCAACGTTGAAGACGATGCCACGCTTGAAAAGGCTAACCGCAACCCCAAGGGTCGCAAACAGCACGGTCAGCGAAACAACACCGTTAAATGGCATTTTTGGAGGCGCGCGGCCTTCCAGAATCTGGCTGATGCCATGCGCCTGAATGAAGACGCCGGGCATGTTGCCCTGATCCCCGTCATCAATGATCGACAGCGGCGTCCGGTGCCGATCGGTGATAGACAAAGTTGCGCCGACAAGGACGATCTTGTCCCGGAAAAACTCATCCGGAAGGACAGAGACAAAATGGGCGGGAAAACTTGGGAATGGCTGCGTTTCAGCGTCGGGACGCGGACGCCATGCAATCTCTGCCGGCGTGGGCGGGGCTTTCCCGCCAAAAAGCGTCACTGCCTTTCGGACAAAGCCAGCTGGATGCGCGCCCGTATCCACCAACTTGCCCTTTTGCATCTCTCCACCCGGATTAATGCGACGGACAAGGCCATCGAAGGGATCAGAGAGCAAATTGGCTTCGGCGCGCTGGTCGGCGCGCACAAAGGCGTTGAGGAAGGCCAACTGATCCTGATTGACGATGTTTGGGGACGATGTGTAGCTCATAAAGAGCGGCGTTGATGTGGTGTCGAGCACCGCCTTCAACTGCGCATCCTTTTCAGGCTCGGTCGGCTGGTCGACAATAACGTCAACGCCGATGACCTTTGCGCCCTTGGCAGACAATTGCGTGATCAAATCCGCCAGAAAACCGCGATCGACAGGCGAACGATAGGGGAAAGCCGTCAACGTATCTTCGTTGATCGCAACGACGACGACGTCCTTCGATGGCTCCATCGGCTTCTGCATGGCCGCAACGCGGATATCGGCCATCTTGTTTTCAAGATTGGTGAGCGGCGAGAAATATCGCACGGCACACACCGCCATCACCGCCGCCAGAATAGCGATAAGTACAGCAGATAACGCCTGTTTTTGCGCCTTGCTCATTCAGAAGTCCTTGCAGAAAGCGCCGGTGGGGATTGAGGCTGATCGAGATCTTTCTGGATCAAGCGAAAATAGGCATCCGCCTGCTGCACGCAGGCCTTTTCCAGCATCCATGAACTGAGCACCAAGGGGTCCGTCACGTCCTTGGGGATCATGTTGATGCTGATGGCATTGTCTTGCCCGGGTACCGCGATCAGGAAGGTTTTCACGCCGTCGAGCTTGGCAAGGTCGGGCGCAAGCATCTGGTCCTGCCCGGACTGCCAAGCGAAGTCAGCCCGCCAGGATCGGTCAATCGGATAGACTGTGAACGGGGTTTGCTCGGTGGCATCAGGACGCCACCAGACAGGGCGCTCGCCCTCCCGAATACAGCGGGCACCGGGGCGCGAAATATCAATGAGCCAAGGATCCGGCAGCGGCGCTGCATTGGCACCTGCGCGCACGGCCCCGACTTGGCTTGCCCGGTCGTTTCTAGTGGAGATAAGTGCAGCGAGCGCCGCGCGCGGGTTCTGCGTCCCGCCGCCACCGCCCTTGGCAATCACGCCTGCATAAATCCCGCGGAGCGTCACGGCGCGGCCATCCGCACCGATGATCGTCACCCGCTCCCCATCCTTCAACTGGATTTTTGCCGCACTGTCGACGCGCATGCCGGGACGTAGGCCCCCACCACGTGCTTCAACGACGGTCATGGGAGCAGCAAGGCAGGCCTGGGCAGATAGGAGACTGCCAAGTGCCAGCGACAGAAAAGTCCGGACCTGGGTCATTGCTTCGCCTCTTCTGAAAGCGGCGTCGTAAGACCATCCCCGATGACGACAAACGCGGCCCAGAAGAAGGGATGTGCCGTCGCCGGATTGGTGAAGAGACGTGCTTGTGCCACCTGCAAAGCCTCGTCGACCGAAGTCGCTTTGGCCTCGCCCATGACGTTGAACATTGCAGACATCAGCGCACTGGTTGCAGCCGATGGGACTTGCCAGTGAGAAACGACCAAGCTTCGCGCGCCTGCCTGAAAGAATGCGGAGGCCAGACCCGAAAGCGATTCACCGCCATTGGCCTTTCCAGACGCGGCGGTATTGCACGCCGACAGCACGACAAGGTCGGCTGGGATAGACAGGCTGGAAATCTCACTGGCATCCAGAAGCCCATCAAGCTCAGCGAACTTTGGTGTCTGCGCAGGCGGTGTCAGCACAACACCGGGTTGCGCCTGACATTTGAGCTCGCTTGGCAACAATCCGTGCGTCGCAAAATAGAGAATTCGATAATCGGCCAGATTACGCTCGCGGAATGCGGCCTCATTCGCTTGCGTGCCCAGCAGAACGTCTTTCTTGTCCGCCCTCAGGATCCGGGCGACTTCTCCAATTTCCCGCTCCGTATCCGGCAGAGACGACAGGGAGCGGAGCAGTGACGCAGGCACGATGCCATTCGCGCCGCAATCATCCCCAAGCTTGGCATTGACTGGGGCCAGCTGGCGCACCGTGCTGGGCGGAGCCAGAACGGGATTGCCAAAGGCCAGCAGAGTGCGCGCATGGGCGCCTGTGAGGCGCGTCGAGCGGAGCGCAACGAAGTTGGCGATTGTTGGGCTGTAGGAAACGTTCAGATCCTTCACCAGCCAGTGCGCGTTATTATATTGGTTGGCCTGCGGTGGTCGGGTGACGAGCAACGCAAATGGCAAATTCGCCAATGGCCCTGATGGAACCACCACAAGCCGCTTCATCTGTGCCAAATCCGCTGAAAGCCCGCCAAATAGGGTCGTGTACAAATCATGGGCCACTTCAAGGTCAAAGTCGTTGACGCTTCTGCCTTGAATTTCCAGCCCGCGCCGCAGCCGCGCGACCGCCTCTTGCAGCGTCGCCTCCCCTGCCGGAATGGCGACGAGGGAAATGCCGTCCTTCGTCATCAGCTGGGCGAAGGACCGGTCCCGCCCAATGACAAAGGACAGGAGCCCCTCATCCTCACGCAAACGGCTGCGCACGTCGTCCAGCTTTGGAACGACCACATCCGTCATTGCCGCAAAGTTTGGAAACCGCTTGGTAAGATCTTGACGGAGATCAGCGATCACTTTCCCTTGGGCGGCAATGTCGGCTGAATATTGATCCTCGGCAGCGGCGCTACGTTCCTGCACGGGCAGCGATTGTTCGGTCGCGAGTTGGACGCGCAATTCCCGCTCTTTCTGGGTCGCAGTTTCCAACTGACTAAGGAGCGCCGCCAGTTCTGGATCGCCTGCGGATCGCCGTGCCGATGTAAGGGCCATGGACCGATCAAACAGCGGCGAGCGCGTCAATTGCACAGCATCAAAGACTTCGGCATAAAGTCCGAGCCGCGCTTTTGGATCTTCATAACGCGCGGCTTCTTCCGCGACCGCGTCGAAAAAGGGAATAATGTCCTCAGCGCTAAACGGAACGCTGGCCTTCGGAAGCGTTTTCGCGACAGCCATGGCCTCACGAAACACAATAATGGCCGAGACGCTCATATGTTCTGACTGATAAGCGCGGGCCAAGGCGATGCGGGCCTGCAGCGTGGCCACGCCTTCTCCAAAGACCTGCTGGCGGATCGCAAGGGCGCGCTTCAGATAAGCTTCCGCCGCAGAAAGGCGCCCTTGAGCGCTACTAACATTGCCAAGTGTGACCAGAATGTCCGCTTCCCACCAGCGCGGCTCACCCTCTGCCTTTTTGATACCCAGCATGGCTTCCCCAACGCTGGCATAGGCGCTCGTCACGTCTCCTGTGCGCAGCAACATGCTTGCTTCCAGGTTCAACGCCATCGAAAGCTCTGCCTCTGCCTCGGAAGCGCCCCCCGCAGTGGGCATTCCCGGTGTCGCGCCAGTTGACGTCGCTTTTGCAGCGATGTCACGCCATTGTGCCGTTGATGCACGCGCCTGCACCAAAGCAGCGTCATAATCCCGCTTATTTGCCGCGATAAAGGCTCGATAGGCGGTTAACCGTGCGCGATCGGCAGCCTTGGGTGACTTTTCAACAATCAGCGCAGCGCGGTTGAGCAGCGCCTCTGCCTCGTCATGCCGGCCCTGCGTGCTGACGGACATCGCCAAGTCCATAAGAATATCATTGGTCGCGAGGTCATCTTCCCCGAAAATACGGATCTGCAATTCGAGAGCGCGTCTGAACCCTGCCTCGGCCACGCCATAGTCAGACTGGCCGGATGCGGTCCGCGCCTGCCGGAGCAACGCCTTAATCGCGGTTTGATCCGCCCCACTGCCAATTTTAATGGGAAGCGACCAGAGCGCCCGAACGAGGTTCGCCTGTTCAGTATCAGACCCCGTCAAGGGTTGTAGGCCCATCATAATACGCAACGCGGGATAAGCCGATGCAGATCCTTCCGCCACGCGCAGAATATTGTCCTCCGCGCGCGCAAGCACCACAATTGGCCAACCGTCGCTGCGCTGACGGCAGGCAATCGTCAACACGTCGAACGTGCCATCTTTCATGGCCCGGCCCGGTTCGCATTCAAGCCGCTTGTCGATGAGACTGCGCTGCCGGCTCGACCCGAAAATCTCAGCCAAGCTGGTGCCTTGAGACCCAACGAGCGAGAATGTCAGGCTGCCACTTTCAATGTCGGCGCACAGAAGATCAAGATCCGGTGAGAGCTGCCGCGCCGCAGGAGCGTTTGCTCCCATTTTGGTGACGCAAGATTCGCCGAGAAGCGTTCTTAAAGGAGGCTGTGCGGCAGCGTCTGTCGCCGCGCGGACATCAAGAGGTCTGACGACGATCAAAAGGGCGAGAAGCAAGGCCCAAAAAAACACCAAACGGCTAGTTTGGGGAGGCGCCAACCGCGCCCAAGCGCCTGCGTTGGCCCTTCGCCCGAGCAAAGATCCCAAAAAGCCTTTTAATCCAAGCCAATCTCGCCCGCCGCGCAACAACATTTGCCTCCAGGCCCGCAAGAGCCCCGTTTAATCTCGGGCAGCAAACCCGAATGAGAGAGGCGCCCGGGGCAATAGGGTCTACCAATTGCCTGAACACCCAACATTTCTTTGAATCTCTCGCACAAAATCATGCTGGCGCGTGATCTTTCGCGGCCAGATTGGTTCAATGGGAAGGCCGGTCGACAATCTGGGATGAGCATAAATCTCAATTGGCTAGCTAAACCCTTGATCAGAGCCGCCGAGATCAATTTGATCGAAGTTGGATGTGTGTTCCGCCAGACAGGCTGACTTCGGCACGAGACCGTCTGAAATGGTAGCGGAGGAGGGACTCGAACCCCCGACACGCGGATTATGATTCCGCTGCTCTAACCGACTGAGCTACTCCGCCCCAAACGTCCGAAACGCGTCGGGAAGCGCGCCTATAAGCAGCGTTGCGCTTTGGGTCAACCGGGTGCGCGCATCGGATGGCCGCTTCCAAAACGCCAAGCCCCAGACAGTTGCCAGGGACCACCTAGATAATGCCAGATGGCAAGCCCGGCGATCTGCAACGCGCGCGGCTGGAAGCCAAGTTCAAGTTCCGCCATCAGGGTGCGCGCGACAGGCGGCTCGACCTTGTTTTGAACGGTCACATGTGGGCGCCAACCGGCCTTATCCTGCGGAATGAGGAGTGGAGCAAAGCGATCGGCGATATCGGCGCGGATCGCGTCTAGCTCATCGCTCCGAACGCGGAACGCCACGCCACGCCCAAGCGACATAAGGCCGATCAGTGACGCTTGAGGTGCGACATCCTTCGTGATCTGACGAATATGGGTCGATAGTTCATGCGCAATAGACATCGGTAAGTGATGAAACAGCGTCAGATGCGCGCGTAACACGTTGCGATCAGCCGGATAGTGGCGTCGCCTCAGCCCATCAAAATAGGAGAAGTCAGCATCCCCCATCAGCGCCGTCACAATAAGCGGAACCGCCCGCCCTGGCGCGGCCAGCGCGTCGATCAAATTTCGACCTGACTGCCAAGTTCCACCACGCGGTTGGTGGGCAGACGGAAGAACTCCATCGCACTTTCCGCGTTGCGTAGCATCCAGGCAAAGAGTTTTTCCCGCCAGATTGCCATGCCGGGCCGCGACGACGGCAGGAGCGTCTGCCGGGCGAGGAAAAAGCTGGTGTCCATCATCTTGATGGGAGGGCCGCAGGCTGTGATACCAGCAAGCGCGGCTGGCACGTCCGGCTCTTCCATGAAGCCGAACTTCAAGATGAGGCGGTGGAAGCCCTGCCCCAGATCTTCCATTTTGCACCGCCGGTCTGGGTCAACATAGGGCACACCGGGGATCTGGACTGTCAGCAAGATCACCCGTTCATGGATAATCTTGTTGTGCTTCAAATTGTGCAACAAAGCGTGCGGCACACCATCTGGCGTTGACGTCATGAACACAGCGGTACCCGGAACGCGCGTCGCGGAATTGGCAGCTGAACTGATAAACACCTTCACCGGCATCGCGGCTTCACGCATGCGTTCCATCATCAACTTGCGGCCGCGCGACCATGTCGTGAGGAAGGTGAAGATGATCAGGCCGATTACGAGCGGCACCCAGCCGCCCGACGGCACCTTCGTCAGGTTTGCCGTGAAATAAGCCGTATCGACAATGAAAAACAATGCGAGCAGCGGGACAATGTACCAACGGTTCCATTTCCAGATGCTGAGCAGCAAGACTGCCAATAAACAGGTGTCGATGAACATCGCCCCCGTCACCGCAATACCATATGCCGAGGCAAGATTGCTCGAACTGCCGAACTGCAGGACGAGCACAATGACCGCCACCATGAGCGCCCAGTTGATAACCGGAATGTAAATCTGGCCCGCCGCATTCTCACTCGTATGCTGGATGCGCAAACGGGGCATAAAGCCCAACTGGATCGCCTGCTGCGTGAGCGAAAATGCGCCGGAAATGACCGCTTGGCTCGCGATGATCGTTGCGAGCATGGCGAGCAGAACGAGCGCGAGACGGAAATCTTCAGGGGCGAGCAGGAAGAAGGGATTTTTGATCGCCTCCCCGGCTTCGGCCGGCGACAACTGCATGATCATCGCGCCCTGTCCCAGATAGTTGAGCATAAGGCCGGGCAGCACAATCCAGAGCCAAGACAGGCGGATGGGGCGACGGCCAAAATGGCCCATATCCGCATAAAGCGCTTCTGCACCTGTCACGGCCAAAACAACCGACCCGAGCGCAAGAAAGCCGCGCAGAGGATCGTCGGCAAAGAAGCTCACGGCGTGAACCGGGGACAACGACCACAAAATTTCCGGCATCTCGGCGATCTTCATCAGTCCCAGAACAGCCAGCGTCGTAAAATAGGCGATCATGATCGGCCCAAACAACGCACCGACCTTCGCCGTACCGCGGGATTGTATCGCGAAAAGTCCGACCAGAATGGCCACCGAAATCGGCAGGACCAGCGGCTGCATCGCCGGATTGACGACCGTAAGACCTTCCGCGGCCGACAAAACCGACATGGCCGGCGTGATCATCGAATCGCCATAGAAGAGAGCCGTCGCGAACACGCCAAGCATCACGATCGGCACCGACCAGCTTTTGCCAGAGGATTCACGGTTGATCAGCGCCAACAGGGCAAGACTTCCGCCTTCTCCCTTATTGTCTGCGCGCAGGATAACAGTGACGTACTTCAGCGTCACCACTGTCATCATCGACCAGAAGATGAGGCTCAGCACGCCATAAATGTGCAATTGATCAGGCGTGATCGGGTGGTGGCCGGCGAATGTTTCACGAAAGGCATAGATCGGGCTTGTCCCGATGTCGCCATAGACGATGCCAATCGCCGCGATCATCAACTTATGCAGCGGGCCATGGCTTTGGTGGCCGCCATCCTCCGGATCAGCAGCGTGGTTCGGGATGTTGGAATTGGACATGATCAGTAACGTCCGAAGGCAGCTTGATTTTGCATGGGATGCACGGTTCTCTGCACGCGATTTAGCCGCGCGCTAGCACGGGGGTGGTAGCGCCGCAAATCATTTGACCTGTGCTGGAGGTTTCCCGGTGCCCTGTTTCAGGACACCCATCTTTTCTAGATCTGCCAAGAGTTGCGCACGAATTGGCATGTCCGGAGGCATGGAAGCCACCAATGATACAAAAAGCGGCCTCGCTTCGTCGATCCGTCCATTCTCCGCGAGCGCAACAGCGTAGAAATAAAGTGCCCCGGGGAAGCCCGGTGTCAGGCGCAGCGCCTTGTTATAGGCAAACTCGGCCGAGGGGGAGAGGAAGCCTCGGTCATGCGCGACAAACGCGTTGCCCAAACCTGTCCAGAGCGCCGGGCTGTTGCGGTTTTTGGAGAGGCCTAGCTTAAGAACGCGGGCAGCAAGATCAGGCCGGCCAATTCTGAAGTAGGACTCCGCCTGCTTGAGCGCCTCTGCCTCGCCACCAAAGCGGCCCAGAAGATCGGCCGAAGCCTGCTGGGTGTCGTCCAACGGCACATCGGCTTGCGGCTTTGTGATGACAGGGGCTGCAGGCAATGCAGGGCTACCCTGAAGGGTATAGCCAACCAAACCAAGCGACAAAGCGGCCCCCACCAGAAGGACAGCGCCGGTGGACAAGCGCGCGACCTTCCAAAGGCCCAAAAGGACTGTCAGTCCCACGGCGATGATGAGGAAGAGCGCCATCAGCGTTTCGACGTCCGGCGGATGCGGCCCAAGGCTAGGCCACCGCCCAACATGAGCAAAAGCACCGGCAGCCCCCATAGAAAAATCGTCGTCACGCTCAACGGCGGCTCATAGGTCACCCAATCGCCATAGCGCTGGATCAACCAAGAGCGGATCGCCTCGGGGCGTTCCCCCTTTTGAATACGTTCGCGGATCAGGGATCGCATGTCCCCCGCCATCTCTGCGTCGGAATCCGCAATCGACTGCCCCTGACAGACAAGGCAGCGGATGGTCTCCATCAGCGCCCTCGCCTGCTGTTCCTGCCGGGCGTCGGTGAGTTGCACATTGGCAAGTGGCGCTGCCCCCATCCGGGAATCTGCCAAAGCCGGTGACGCGAGCAAAAGGAGAGCAACGACAAAGCGCTTCACCGCGCCTCCTCCAGCGCCTTCAAGATTTTCGGGACGTCCTCTACCTTAATGTCTCCAATATGCTGGTGACGGATGATCCCCTTGCCGTCGATGACGAAGCTTTCAGGCACACCAGAGGAGCCGAAACTGATCTGCACACGGCTCGATACGTCTGATCCGATGCGCGCATAGGGGTCGCCATGTTCGGAGAGGAAGCGCGCCACATCTTCCGGCTTGTCGCGGATGGCTATAGCGTGGATGGTGACACCCTTCGCCTTGAGCTCTTCTAGAATAGGCGCTTCTGTAATGCAGGGCAGACACCAACTGGCGAAGATGTTCAGCAAGACGGGCTTGCCCGTCGCAAGATCGCTGCTCTTAAGGGCCGCATGACTGGGCACAGCGGCCGGCAGGTCGAACTGCGGCGCCTTTGTACCGATCAGCCTCGACGGGACTGTCGTCTGTTCTGGGTTCAGAATACCGTGGCCCATAATGCCAAGCAGCAAACCAAAGAGCGCCAGAGGCAGCCAGAGCAAAACCTTCCTCATGCGGCAATCTCTTCGCTCTTCACGCCGCGGCGTTCCCGCCAGACCCGTCCCACAAGTGCGAGCAACCCGCCAAGCGCAATCATGAAGCCACCTAGCCAGATGAAGGTGACCAACGGTTTCCACCAAAGGCGGAGCTGCCAACGGCCATCCTGACCTTGCTTGCCAAGAACGGCATAGAGCTGCCCATCAATATATGTGGTGATGGCGGCTTCGCTCGTGTCGGTCGGCGGCGTGCTGTAATTGCGGGCCTGTGGGTGCAGCGTTAGCGGCTGGCCGTCGCCACGCCGTGCCTCCATCGTCGCTTCAATCGCGGTCCAGTTTGGCCCGATGATGGGTTCAACCGAGACCAGCTTAACCGAGAAAGGGCCCACCACGGTCGTTTCACCTTCGTTCACCGCAACAAGGCGTTCTTTGAAGAAAGCGCTGTCTACCGCCATGCCGGCCAAGGCGACCGCAACCCCCAAATGCGCGACGACCATCCCCCAGGTAAAAAGCGGAGTCCGCAAAAGGTTGCGCTTCCAAAGGGGGGCGATGCTGCCTGTCCCTGCCAACAGCGCCGTCGACAAGCCCAGCCAAGGCAACACGCCCATATCCGGTGCCAGCAAGCGCACAACCACAAGCGAGACGATGCCGATGGCCAACGGAATGGCCAAGCGTCGCAGCACCTTTGGTGCGCTGTCTGAGCGCCACCGCATCAGCGGGCCAGCCGCCATCACGACGATCAGCATCAAAGCAACCGAACCTGCAGCCGGGTTGAAATATGGGGGCCCAATGGAGACCTGCTGGTCAAAGGCTTGGGCCACGATCGGGTAGAGCGTGCCAATCAGCACGACGCCCAAAATGACCGTCAGGAACAGATTGTTGAGCACCAGTGCTGCTTCGCGGCTGACGGGTTCAAACACAGCCCCTTCCCTGACTGTCCCAACGCGCAGGGCGAACAAGGCAAGCGCCCCGCCAATGTAGATGAGCATCAATGCCAATATGAAGCTGCCGCGCTGGGGGTCGACCGCGAATGCGTGCACGCTGGTCAAGATGCCGGAGCGCACAAGGAATGTGCCCACGATCGACATGGAGAAAGCCACCACGGCCAACATGACCGTCCACGCCCGCAAAGCATCTCGCGTTGCCAACACGGTTACCGAATGGAGCAATGCTGTCGCCGCCAACCAAGGCATCAGCGAGGCATTTTCGACAGGGTCCCAGAACCACCAGCCACCCCATCCCAACTCATAATAGGCCCAATAGCTGCCTGCCGTGATGCCCAGCGTCAGCATGACCCAGGCGCCAAGCACCCAAGGCCGCATCGCGCGCGCAAAGGCAGGGCCGACATCTCGGGTGATCAAGGCGCCAACCGCAAAACTAAAGGCCACCGACATGCCGACATAGCCGAAATAGAGCGTCGGCGGATGGAAGGCGAGACCGGGGTCCTGCAGCAGCGGGTTTAGCCCCTGCCCGTCCTGTGGTGCCGGGTTCAAACGCTCAAACGGGTTCGATGAAAAGAGCAGGAACGCATAAAAGCCAAGGGCGAGCAGGCCTTGCGCCATCAGCGTGGCGATCAGCGTATCGCGCCGCACGCGCCGTTCTGCGAGTGCAATTCCGCCGCCAGCCATCGCCAGCACAGCGACCCAAAGAAGCATCGAGCCTTCATGGTTACCCCATGTCCCCGACACCTTGTAGAGCAGCGGCTTATCCGAATGGCTATTCGCCGCGACCAGCTTCACGGACATGTCGGACACAATGAACAGGTAGATCAGGCAGCAAAAGGCCATTCCGACCAGCACGGCCTGAGCCACCGCAACGGGACGAACCGCATTGCCAAGATCGGGCCGGTTCGTCTGCCACAACCCCAACATGCCGAGAACAGCCTGAATGATAGCGAGACCAGCCGCGAGCCAAAGCAACCCGAGGCCGAGTTCTGCGATCACGACGTCAAACTGCCTGTCTTGTGCATCTTACCCTCGAGTTCAGGGGGCATGTAGCGTTCATCATGCTTGGCCAGCAGATTGGAGGCAACGAAAGATCCATCCGCACGGAATTCACCTTCGGCCACCACGCCCGAGTTTTCCTTAAAAAGGTCCGGCGCGATGCCTTTGAAGACAACCGGCACCTTCGCCTTGCCGTCTTCAACGACGAAATGAATGGTCACCCCGTCTGCATCATGGCGGATCGACTTGTCGGCCACCATGCCACCTAGCCGGACCGCCTTGCCCAATGGCGGGTCAATGCCGGCAACATCACCGGGCGCGAAGAAGAAGGATGCTTCTTGCTTCAAACCGGAGGCCGCGAGGAGCCCGGCGCCGACAACAGCACCGAGGCCCAGAAGCGCAAGGATCAATCGTTGCTTCTTCGCCTTCACTTGCGGGTCTCCAGGTCAGCCACAGCCTTTTCAGCCCGGCGCATGTCCAAATAGCTCCAAAGAAGAACCCCGGCAGTACCGAGTGCCGTCAGGCCGTAAGCAGCAATGATGAAGGCCCAATGGTTCATGATGCCGCCATGCGTCGCATGCGCGCTTCCACCTTGGCGTCCGCAAGATTGGCCCGCATCCGCATCAGCACAATGCCTCCAAAGAGCAGCGAGAAACCAATGACTGTCGGCAGCAGCGGCCACAAGATTTCAGACGAAATGCTTGATCCACGCAGCGTGATCGATGGGCCCTGATGCAGCGAATTCCACCAAACAACAGACCGATTGATGATCGGAATGTTGATGGCACCGACGATGCCGAAGATTGCCGTCGCGCGGCTCACGGTTGTCCGCTCGTCGCTGGCATTGGCAAGCGCCATATACCCGAAATAGAGAAACAGCAGCACGAGCATCGACGTCATCCGACCATCCCATTCCCACCAAGTTCCCCAAGTTGGGCGACCCCAGATAGAGCCGGTGAGCAAGCAGATTGCTGTAAAGAGAGCGCCAGGTGCCGCGATCGCGCGGCCGGCAACGCCCGCCAGAGGGTGACGCCACACAAGTTGCACAATGCTTGCAATCGCAATTCCCGTCCATCCGCCCATGCCGAGCCAGGCTGCGGGCACGTGGATGTACATGATCCTGACAGTATCGCCCTGAAGATAGTCCGGCGGTGTCAGGAAAAGCCCGACACAACTGCCCAGAAGCACCAGCAATAGTCCCACACCCACGCAGACGGACGTCAGCGGACGGGCTATTTTCAGGAATCGGGCCGGATTGGCGTAGGCGTGCATTGCGATCGGGGCTTTAGGCGACCTCCGCACACTGTGAAAGAGGGATTCTTTTCTCTCTTTCCGCCGGATCGGCCTCAATATCAGCTGGCCGTCAGCCCCCCATCAACGACCAGTTCAGAACCCGTCATGAAGGCAGCACGGTCTGACGCCAGAAACACGATAGCATCGGCAATATTCTGCGGCTGCCCCATATGCCCAAGAGGATGGATCTGCGCTGCCTGTGCCCGGGCCTCATTCTCGCCAACGCCACCAAGCGCTGAAAAACCGGAGACCACTTCATCACCCATTTTGGTTTCGATAATGCCGGGGTGCACAGAATTGACGCGAATACCTGCCGCCGCGACTTCCATCGCGACCCCCTTTGTAAACAGCCGCACCGCGCCCTTGGAGGCATTGTAGCAAGAGGCCCCAGCCGCGCCGACCAGCCCGGCCACAGAGGACAGGTTGATGATGGCCGTGCCGCCTTTCCACTTGGATGCACGCTCTGCCAGCAGCGGAATGGCAGCCTTCGTGCCTAGAAACACGCCTTCCACATTGACGGCGTGCAGCTTACGCCACTCCTCCAGCGTGATGTCCAACAGCGGCTTCATCAAGAACAAGCCGGCATTGTTGACCAGAATGTCGAGACCACCTGCCTCCTTACGGATGAAGGCCATCGTGTCGGCCCAGTCCGTTTCGCTCGTGACGTCCTGCGCGCGGGAGAGCCCGCCAATTTCAGCGGCGAGTTCTGACGGCTCGTTGAGGTCCGTTACGACCACCTTCGCGCCCGCCGCGGCCAGCGCCCGCGCCGTCGTTGCGCCAATGCCCCGCGATGCGCCGGTAACGAGGGCGACCCGGCCGTCCAAATCACCCATGATCAGGCGTCCTTATGGGGCAGAATGAGGTACTTCTCACCGGTGCGCTTGGCGTTATAGGCCTGCAGCGTTTCGAGGTTCAGCGCCTCGGCCAACGAAATTTCATGGCTGTAATGGCTCGCGAACGTCGTCTTCAGTTCCGCCACGACGCGCGCGCGCATCTGCCCGACCACTTCCGGGCCAACCTTCTGCATGAAAGGTGTCAGCAGCCAGCCCGAGACAGACCAGCTAAAGCCGAAGCTGCGTGTCAGCACGGTCGGCGACATGTCCAGCCCGCCATAGATATAGAGCTGCTTGAACGCGTCGGAACCGTAGCGGCTATATTCCTTCATGCGCTTGACTGCCGCCGCTTCCATGGCGGACATGATCATGCTGCCCTGCTTGCCGCCGCCAATGGCGTCAAAGGCGCATGTGATGCCGGTTTCGACAAGCGCCGCCGTCAGATCAGACATGAAGCTGTCCGATGTCGAATCGAACACATAAGTCGCGCCCTGCCCTTTCAACAGATCAATCTGGGCCTGGCTGCGCACGACATTGATCAGCGGCATCCCATCGGCGATGCAAATGCGGTTGAGCATCTGACCAAGGTTGGAAGCGGCCGCTGTGTGGACGATACCGGTATGGCCTTCACGCTTGACGGTTTCGACAAAACCCAATGCCGTCAGCGGATTGACGAAGCACGACGCCCCATCTTTCGGGTCTGTCCCGTCGGGCAGTTCCATGCACATCTGCACTGGCAAAGTGCGATATTGGGAATACATCGCACCGCCCAACAGGGCGACTGTCTTGCCCATAAGGGCTTGGGCCGCGGCACTGCTGCCGGCCGCGATAACGACACCACTGCCCTCATTGCCGACGGGCATCGCCTCCCCCAACCGACCGGCCATGGCGCGTAGACCCGAGGCGGGCACCTCAGCCGTCACTGCGGGATGACCACCTATGTCTGTCTGTCGCGCCGTCGACATGTCCGCCGCCCCAACCAGCAGGCCGAGATCGGACGGATTAATGGGGGCCGCCAGAACCTTCACCAGAACCTGATTTTCGCCCGGCTGATCCACGGCCGTTTCATCAAGATAGATGTCCAGCTGTCCCTCAGGCTTAATCAAGGTCCGGATTAGAAAGGATTTTTCGGGCGTATCGGTCATGTTGCTCTCCTATGTCGTTAACGCATGGCTATACCGTCGGCACCCTAGCCACAATAGCGCTGCGGCCTTGGCTGAAAAAACGCAGCCTCGCCTCAGCTTGTGCGGAACTCAGGCCGGGCCCGCCGCGTTGACTTGAACTTGCAACAACACCCCGTTTACGTAAAGGGAAAGCACGACTCATTTGAAAATTGGGAGAGACTCATGGCTGAAGCTTACATCATCGACGCATGCCGCACCCCGCGCGGCGTTGGCAAACCCGGCAAGGGCGCCCTTTCCCACCTGCACCCACAACATCTCGCGGCGACCGTCCTGAAGGCGCTTAAGGAGCGTAACAATCTCGACACGTCGACTGTGGACGATGTGATCTGGTCAACCTCAACCCAGAAGGGCAAGCAAGGCGGCGATCTGGGCCGCATGTCCGCCCTCGCTGCCGGTTATGACATTGGCGCCAGCGGCATGACGCTGGACCGTTTCTGCGGCGGCGGCATCACATCGGTGAATCTCGCCACGGCAGCCGTGATGTCGGGCATGGAAGACTGCGTGATTGCCGGTGGCACGGAAATGATGAGCTACACGTCGCAGATCGGCGCGGAAGAAGCCAATGCAGGCCTCAAGCCAATGGGCATGGGCTCAGGCAATCTTGAACTCGACGCGATGCACCCGCAGTCGCATCAGGGCGTCTGCGGTGACGCGATTGCGGCCATGGAAGGCATCCCACGCGAAGCTCTCGACGCGCTAGCGCTTGTCAGCCAGGAACGTGCTGCCCGCGCGATCCGCGAAGGTCGCTTCGACAAGTCACTCATCACCGTCCACAACCCGGACGGCACTGTCGCGTTGGACCATGAAGAGTTCCCACGCCCGGAAACAACAGCGGAAGGCCTCGCCTCGCTGAAGGCCAGCTTTGACGGCATTGCCGACTTTGATCTGGGCGGCACCACGTTCCGCAAGCAGATCCAGCGCCGTTATCCTGAGCTGAACTGGAAAGGCGTGCACCATGCCGGCAACAGCTCGGGCGTCGTCGACGGCGCTGGCGCTGTTCTCATCACGTCGAAGGAATATGCCGACAAGCATGGCCTGAAGCCCCGTGGTCGCGTTGTGTGCTACATCAATCAGGGCGATGATCCCACGCTGATGCTCAATGCACCGGTGCCTGCCGCCAAGAAGGCCCTCGCCAAGGCGGGCCTCAAGGTCGAAGACATCGACGTTTGGGAAATCAACGAAGCCTTCGCCGTCGTCGCTGAAAAGTTCATCCGCGATCTCGATCTGGACCGCACCAAGGTCAACATCAATGGCGGCGCAATGGCACTCGGTCACCCGATTGGCGCGACCGGTTCCATGTTGATCGGCACCGCGCTTGATGAGCTGGAGCGTTCGGGCGGACGTTATGGCCTCGTCACCATGTGTGCCGCTGGCGGCATGGCTCCTGCGATCATCATCGAACGCATTTGAGCCAGACCTATCGCGCCGCCGTCTGCGCGGCACTAGAGGGCCCCGGCTCTCTTGAAGTCCGTACGCTTCCCTGCCCGCCTTTGGCGGCCGGGGACGTGCGGATTGCCGTTCGGGCGGCGGGCGCGAACTTCCCTGATCTTTTGATGACCCGGGGCGGATACCAACTCCGCCCAGACCTGCCGTTTGTACCCGGCATGGAAGTCGCTGGCGACATCCTTGAGGTCGGCGCGGATGTGACGGGCTTCAAAGCCGGGGACCGTGTCATGGCACAACTCCGGCTGGGGGGCTTTGCAGAACAGGCCATTGCGCCTGCTGGACAGATGTTCCCCCTGCCCGACGCGCTATCTTATGAAGAAGGCGCTGGCTGGTATGTCGCGGCGACCACAGCTTGGCATGCCCTCAACGACAAAGCAGATATCCAGCCGGGGGAAACGCTGCTGGTGTTGGGCGCAAGCGGTGGCGTCGGCATGGCGGCTGTGCAGCTTGGCAAGCATAAGGGCGCGACCGTAATTGGAGTGGCCTCTACAAAGGCAAAGCTTGACGCCATTCTTGCGGCAGGCGCCGACTTTGCTTTTTTGAACGACACGCCTGATCTGCCAGAAGCCGTCAAAGCGGCCACCGGCGGCAAGGGTGTGGACGTCGTTTATGATCCGGTCGGCGGGCCCCTCGCGATCACGGCAACGCGCACGCTCGGTTGGGGTGGCCGCTATTTAATCGTAGGCTTTGCAAGCGGAGAGATCCCCAAATTCCCAGCCAATCACGTCCTGATCAAAGGCTATACCGTGATGGGCCTGCGGGCTGGCGAAGCCACGCGGCGTGATCCTGAACTAGGGAAGAGAACGCGCGCCGCTTTAATAGAATTGGCGACAAAGGGCGTCATGCGCCCGTCCATTTCACACCGTTTCCCGCTTGACCAGGCTGGGGACGCCCTGAAAGCGCTGGAAAGCCGGGACGTCATCGGCCGTGCTGTGGTGCTACCGTGAGCAACGCTCGCGCCTTCAAAATCTTCACGGCGGACCAATGGCTGCAATTTGAGGCCGATGGCAGCTTTGCCGGTGCTCCTGTCGATCTGGCCGACGGCTATATCCACATGTCGACGGCGGAACAGCTGGACGGCACGCTGAAAAAGCACTTCGCCGGACAAGAAGGCCTTGTTATCGCGGAGATCGATCTTTCGGGCTTTGGCGATGCCTTGCGATGGGAAGTGTCACGCGGCGGGGCTCTGTTCCCGCACCTTTATGCAGAACTTCCCTTTACTTCCATTCTCAGCACCCGTCGCCCCTAGCTCTATTTGCGCGGCGCATAGGCAGTGCATTCCACCTCAACCAGACCGCCGCGCGCCAAACCATCCGCCCCAAGCGCGCTTCGGGCTGGAAGCTTTCCGGGTTCGAAATAGGTCACATAAACCGCATTGAAGGCCGACCATTGCGACATGTCATCCAGCATGACGACGCAGCGCACGACATCGTTCCAGCCAAGGCCCTCTTCGTTCAGAATAGCGCCCACATTCGCCATCGCCTGGCGCGCCTGTGCCTCCATGCCTGACGGCATGATCCCGTCGGGCTGATTGCCAAGTTGACCAGACAGGAACACGAAATCGCCAGCGCGGACGGCCTTTGAAAAGGGCATGGGCTTTCCATCCAGCGCAACGGGCGCACTGCGTTCTATCGATGGTTTGGGCTGTGCCAGCAGCGGTGTAGTCGCCAGAAAGGCGGCCATTATCGCAAAGGGGATCGTTCTCACGAGCACATATCCTTCTATCCGTAGAGGCTTCTCCGGCGCTCTCCCAAGCCTTGAGCGACCCCCAATGTGATGAGAAACTGTCCAGAAAAATAGAGCGCCCAAATGGCGACGCCAATGAAAGCGGAGCCCGCAAGCGGCCCCATTTCTGCAAAGATCAAAAGGTCCGAGGCCACAAACATCACCACGCCAATGCCGGTGCGGTAGCGGGAGAACCGGCTTGTCCAGGCGCTACCTGCCATGAGGCCCAGCAGAAGGGCATAGCCGGTCACATCGGCGGCATGCGTGAGGAGCCATGCGATGACGGGTGTGGCAACAGCAAGCAGCACGCCCAATGCGCGTTGCGACGCTGCGAGATTCGGACGCACGTTCCGGCGATAGAGAACAATCGCAAGGATATGCCCCAACGCGAACGATGCAGCGCCCATTGTGAAAGCAACCTCGAGCAGAACATCCCCCAGCGCGCCAAAGGCCATCACCCCGGCAAGCAGCACGCCATCGCTTGATCTGGCCCGCAACAGCGCAAAAACAGCAAGCAGCGCGACCCCTGCGCCTTTCCAAACAATCGTCATCGGCCCCTGTATGTCGGCCACGACCACCAAGAGGTAGCTAACCCCGGCAAGGATCGCCCCCCAAAGGCATAATTTCATCAATGTCGTGTTCGGCCCCATAAATCCCCCTTGGTGCAAGACTGCACTGCCTGCACCGCATCTGTCTAGTGGTTCGCGGAAAAGCTCTTACGACTTATCAATGAGATGCGCCCAACCAGCCCCTTGCGCCCTCTCGCCATCGGCGCGCAGATTGCCTAGAGGCGCTGCATGACACATCAGGTTCACATCATCGGCGGCGGGCTCGCCGGTTCTGAAGCGGCATGGCAACTGGCGGAAGCGGGCATCAAAGTCCGCCTGTCCGAAATGCGCGGCGGTGGCGAAAAAACGGCGGCGCACCAGACCGAAGACCTCGCGGAACTCGTTTGCTCCAACAGCTTCCGGTCTGACGATGCGGATCGCAACGCAGTCGGCCTGCTGCATCAGGAACTGCGCACACTCGGCTCGCTCATCATGAAGTCGGCGGATGCGCACCGCGTCCCCGCAGGATCAGCTCTGGCGGTGGACCGCGACGGCTACACCGAGGCCGTGACACAGGCGCTCGCCGCCCACCCGAATGTCACGTTGGTGCGCGAACGCATCGACGCCCTGCCAGAGGGGCCTGCGATCATCGCGACAGGCCCGCTCACCGGCTCGGCCCTCGCAGAAGCCATTGCCACGGAAACCGGCGAAGATGCACTCGCCTTCTTCGATGCGCTGGCCCCCATCGTCCACCATGAAAGCGTGGATATGGAGACGGCGTGGATGGCCTCCCGCTGGGACAAGGGGGACACCAAGGACTATATCAACTGCCCGATGGATAAGGACCAATATTTGGCCTTCCACGACGCGCTGATCACCGGCGAGAAGGGCGAGTTCAAAGAATGGGAAGCGAATACGCCCTATTTCGATGGCTGCATGCCGATTGAGGTCATGGCGGAACGCGGCGTCGACACATTGCGTCATGGCCCCATGAAGCCCGTAGGGCTCGACAATCCGAAGACGGGCCGCTGGCCCTATGCCGTCGTTCAGCTGCGGCAGGACAATGCGCTGGGCACGCTGTGGAACATGGTCGGCTTCCAGACCAAACTGAAACATGCTGAGCAGGTGCGCGTGTTCCGCATGATCCCGGGGCTGGAAAATGCCCAGTTTGCCCGTCTGGGAGGGCTACACCGCAACACCTTCATCAAATCCCCCAAGCTGCTGGATGGCTCACTTCGCCTCAAGTCCCGGCCGCACATCCGCTTTGGCGGACAGATCACGGGGTGTGAGGGCTATATTGAAAGCGCCGCCGTCGGCCTGCTCGCCGCGCGCTTCTGGATTGATGAGCTGGCTGGGCGTGACCCCTCCCTTCCGCCGCTGGAAACCTCGCTGGGCGCATTGCTGAGCCATATCACCGGCGGCGCGGACGCAGAGACGTTCCAGCCGATGAACGTCAATTTCGGGCTGTTTCCGCCGCTGCCGGAGCGGAGCCGCAAGGCCGATCGCAAGCAACTCTATACAGACCGTGGCCGTGCCGCCTTGGCGGACTGGCTGTCGCCTCAGGCGTCAACATCCTCGCTTTCAGAGGTTGCCGGTTGAGGTGATTTTTCAGGCGGAGGACAATCCGCCCGCGCCGGCTTCGCCTTGCGGATGACGCGCGTTGTCGCAAACTCCCGCCTGTTCAGCACGCCGGACTTATCGCCATCGGCCTTGGCGAACTTCTCAGACGTCTTGGCTGCATATTCATCAAACGAGATGGTGCCATCACCATTGGTGTCGAGCCGGGCAAAGGCGCGTTGGCGCGTGAACAGGAACTCCGCCTTGGCGATGGCCCCGTTCTTGTCCTTGTCGGTGCGGTTGAAGCGCTTTTCCTCCTTGGTCGCCTCGTCAGCGGCAGGCGCTTTTAAGGGCGCTCCAGCGCCCGAGCCCGCCGTCTCAGCAGGCGCGGGCGGCAACGGCACTTCGCTTGCCGCCATTTCCCGGACAAGGAAGAAACCAATCCCCATCAGCACCAACATGGATGCCGCACCGCCAAGATACCGCCACATATCGCACCTCTTTGTATGAATGCGACATGATAGAGATTGCCGACGCGCTGTCCAGCTATGACGTCAAGATGGCGTGGCGGAAGGCGCGCAGTAGGCGTCTGGGGGAGCCCGGTCGGCGTGCTTCCGGATGTGCCAGATCATCCCGTGCCAGTCCGATGAGAACACGCGCGGACCGTGGCAAGGGCCTCAGAACATCAGGCTCCAGCCGCTTTGCCGCATCTGCAACCTGTGCTGCCAGCTGCGGGTCGGAGCAATGGAAGGCAAAGTCCACCAGCGCCCAGTAGCGCAACCCTATGGTTAACGCCGGACTGTTGAAAACCGGAACCAAGGCGGCGCTGCGCAGGTCCGCAAAGCGCTTAACCGCCTCAATTTCCAAAGGGTCTTCCAAAAGGGCCTCCCACGCGGAGGGAAGCTCTGCCAACGAAGCTGCACCTGACGGGCCAAGGATCGCACCAATACGGAGGAGAAGTGGCTCGGGCGCGGCGTCCCTGCCCGCCGCCAGCGCCTCAAGCTGATCACGCCACCAGGCAAGGCGGATTTGCGCGATCAGCGGCTCCCGCACCGTGCGCAAGATGTCTGCCAAGGCTTCGTCCAAAGCAAAGACGAGTTCGAGCCGCGGGCGCAACTTCGCCCCCGCATAAGCGAGCGAAAGCAACCGATCCGGGTCTTTAACCATTACCACGCGTTAACCGTGCTCTTTCAACCGACGTTAGCCCTGTCTGACGCATAGCCCCTAGTGAACAAGAGTTTCTGGTGGGGCAAGTATGAACATCAACAGGGGCAAGGCTTTGAAAAAGGCGCAGAATTCGGGATTCCTGACGCGGCTGGCAAAGAATCAGGCCGGTAACGTCATGCCGCTGCTCGGCTTCCTCGTCTTTCCGATGGCGGCCATGGTGGGTGGCGCTGTCGACCTCAGCCGCATCTACATGGTGCAGACGCGCCTTCAGAATGCCTGTGACGCTGGCGCCATTGCCGCGCGTAGGGGGATGACAGGAGCGTCTCCGTCCAACGATGACAAGACCATGGGCAACCAGTATTTTGATGCCAACTTTCCCGCCGGTTCTTTTGGCGCGACGAGCGTGACGCGCAGCTATGGCGGCACAGATAACAAAGTCGTCGGCACAGCAACGGCTGTTGTGCCAGCAACTGTTATGAAGGTCTTCGGTCAAGAAGATTTTTCAGTCGCCGCTAAATGCACAGCTGTCCTTTCGGTCCCAAATGCGGACGTGATGTTTGTTTTCGACGTATCTGGGTCCATGAACGAAACGCCCGTAGGCGACACAGTCAAGAAGATTGATGGCCTCAAGGCAGCGGCCATCAGTTTTTACAACGCGCTTGGGGCAGGTTCGGCCGATGCCAATAAGGGACCGCGGATCCGATACGGATTCGTCCCTTATGCAACGAACGTCAATGTCGGACGCCTCCTTAACAACAACTGGATGGCAGACACCGCGCCTTACCGCACCCGTATTGCCACAATCAGCCAGGTCTGGACCTATACTTTAGGTACAGAATCCGGGCTTAGCGGTTGGTCTGCATGGTCCCCTGCGACCATGCCAACCTCCTTTAACACCCAAACCGGCTTCACGGGCTGGGGCTTGCTTGGTACCAACGCATCGACGACAATCAACGTCAACGGCACAAATTATCGTTACCTCCATGCGACGGCGAACAATGCCACTGCATGCTCGAACTTGAACAACCTCGCCAACAGCGGCTCGACGATGATCGCACGTACGGACGTTGCGGGTACCCTGTCGGGGAACAATTTGCAGGCAACGACGAACAACCCGCCAGTTTATAACGCCGTCGCGCCGCCCACTCAGCAAGTCTTGACCTATAACCGGCAAGAGCCCCGCACGGTGACTGGCTATCGCTATCGCTGGCAAAGCGTTAGCCGCACCAACGGCTGTTGGCTGGAACGCGGCAACGGATCCTATAACCGCACACAAACGGCGACATCTACAAAGTCGATCACTTGGCTTCAGCGGGACAGCGTGACGGGATGGACCTATGGGGTCCGGCCGATTGACGTCTCCAGTCTGAAGGCCGGCGGCTCAACTTGGAACACGACCTTGTCGATCCCGAATTCAACCACCACCAACGTCACGGTGCGCTTGTCGGGTCAGGCGTCAACCAGCACGATTGCTGTGCCTGCCCCGCAGACCTTCCAATGGCGCGGCTGCATTGAAGAAGCGCAGTCAGACAATTCCATCACGGCAACCTCATCTCTCGCTATCCCGAGTGGCGCGAATGACATGAAGGTCGATCTGGTTCCTACCAACGCAAACGAATTCTGGAAGCCTCATCTGGCCGAATTTGTGTGGGGCCCTAACTGGGACGGAACCTCTTACATGCAACACACGAACTCTTCCGACGTCTGTGTCACCGCTGCACGGGGCCTGCAGCGATATGACACCGAAGCGGCCTTCAAGGCGTACACCGATACACTGGTTCCGGACGGCAACACACAGCACGACATCGGCATGGTCTGGGGTGCCCGCCTGCTCTCCCAAGATGGCATCTTCGGACCGGCCAACAAGGATTCAGCCGCGCCGCAGGGCTATCAGGTCTCGCGACACCTCGTCTTCATGACGGACGGGTTTATGAATTCCCAGAAGTGGTACTACGGACCTTGGGGTATCTCTGTTCTTGACGGGCGCGACGTTCCGACGACGCAACAGGATGTCAATAACGGCGGCAGTCAGGACATGAACAACAAGCATTATCGCCGGATGGAGATGATCTGTAGTGCGGCCCGTCAAAAGGGCTTCACCGTATGGGTTGTCGGTTTTGGCATAGCGACATTGCCCGACCAGCTCAGAAACTGCGCCTCCGGGCCCGATAATGCCATTCTTGCAAAGGATTCGGCAACGCTGGCCAAAGAGTTCCAAAAGATCGCCAAGAACATTGGTGGCCTCCGGCTGACCAAGAATTGAGAGGCCAAAAATGCTGTCACGATTTCTGAAGAATGAGCAGGGCGCGGCGATGGTGGAATTTGCCTTTGTCGCGCCGGCCGCCATTACGTTGGTGATGGCCGGGCTCGATCTTGGCTACCAGCAATATCTGCGCGCCGTCATTGGCGGGAGCGTTGAATCCGTCGCTCGAAAGGCGTCGGTCGGATCGGGCATGACGTCCGCCCAAATTGACACGTCTATCAAGACAAAGGTCGCTGCCGTTCTTCCGGCAAGCGCGCGTAAAGATGCGATCACCATTACGAAGAAAAGCTATTATAATTTCTCGCGGGTTGGGAAGCCTGAAAAGCTAACCACCGACGAAGGAACGATTGGCGTCTATAATTCCGCAACGGATTGTTACGAGGATGCAAATGAGAATAACAAATATGATGCTGCCGGTGGCGCATCAGGCATTGGTGGCGCCGACGACATCGTCTTTTACCAGATCGATGTCCAATTCCCGCGCCTGTTTCCCGTCGCAGGATTGCTAGGCTGGTCACCGAACCAGACGGCGACCGTAAAATCCATCATCAGGAACCAGCCCTATGACGGACAGAGCGCGCCCAAAATTCTCTGCAGAACCCCTTGAGCGAGCAACGAAAATGAAAAAGGTAACATCACCGGTGATCGCTCCTGTATCGCATTTACGCAGGCTGGGCAGCGACACATCTGGCCTCGCCATGCTCGAATTTGCGCTGTCCATGCCGCTCCTCATCCCCCTGTGTTTCGTTGGAATTCAGACGGCAGACTATACTCTGGCCAATATGAGATTGAGCCAGATATCCTCAATGGTCGCCGACAATGCCGGGCGTGTGCGCAGGGCAATTGACGAAACCGACATTGACGAAGTTATGATTGCCGCAAGACTTGCCGGCGCGTCGCTAAAGCTTGGGGAGCGCGGTCGGATCATTCTGTCCAGTGTCGAGCCTAATGGACAGACCGGCGGCAATGCGGGCCAAAAGATTACCTGGCAACGCTGCTTCGGCATGAAGAACGTGCCATCATCTTTTGGTGTAGAAGGTGCGGGCGCCACCAACAGCGCTCTCGCCCAAGGTATTGGTCCGACAGGCCAAAAAATCGTAGCTCCGACCGGCTCTGCCGTTCTCTACGTGGAACTTCAGTACGACTATCAACCCATCGTTCCGGAATTCCTCTTCTCTCCCAGAACGATCACGTACAGATCTGCCTATAGCAAACGTGAAGGCATGCCCGCTTATCCCACGAACCTCGCGAACCTTGTCGCACCGCAGCGGCGTATGTGCTCAAGCCTTTCCGCAACCTGACCCCTTGGGTCAGGCGCGGTAGCAAACCTTCCGGACCGCTTCGATGACGCTGGCTGTTGTCACCAACGCCAGCTTTTCGAGGTTGTTGGCATAAGGCAACGGCACATCGACATTCGTCACACGGGCGACGGGTGCGTCGAGATAGTCGAACCCATCTTCCATCGCGATCGCCATGATTTCGCTGGCGATAGAGCAGCTTGGCCAACCTTCTTCAACAATGACGAGCCGGTTGGTGCGCGATAGGCTTTCGAGCACGGCCCCCTTATCCAGCGGACGCAGCGTGCGCAGGTCGATGACCTCGGCATCAATCCCCTCACCTGCCAGCGCTTCGGCGGCTTCAAGGGCAAGCCCGACGCCGATGGAGTAGCTGACGATGGTGACGTCCTTGCCCGGACGCATCGTCCGCGCCTTGCCAATGGGGACAATGTGTTCGCCCACCGGAACATCAAAGCTGCGCCCGTAGACCAGTTCGTTCTCGAGGAAGACGACCGGATCCTGACTGCGGATCGCCGCCTTCAACAGGCCCTTGGCATCAGCCGCATCATAAGGCGCGATCACAACAAGGCCCGGAACACTCGCATACCAAGGCGCATAATTCTGGCTGTGCTGCGCGCCGACGCGAGACGCCGCGCCATTGGGGCCGCGGAACACGATGGGGCAGCGCATCTGGCCACCCGACATATAGTTCGTCTTCGCGGCAGAATTGATAATATGATCAATGGCTTGCATCGCGAAGTTAAAGGTCATGAACTCCACAATCGGACGGAGACCGCCCATCGCAGCGCCCGTGCCGATCCCCGCAAAACCATATTCGGTGATGGGCGTGTCGATGACCCGCTTGGCCCCGAATTCGTCGAGCAGGCCTTGAGTGACCTTATAAGCGCCCTGATATTCCGCGACTTCTTCCCCCATCACGAAGACACGGGGATCAGACCGCATTTCTTCCGCCATGGCATCGCGCAGGGCTTCCCGCACCGTCAGGCGCTGGGTTTCGCCGCTCATGTCAGAGGTCGCTGCTGGGGCGAGAACTGGTGCAGTAGCCTGAGGCGCTGGAACAGGCGCAGCTTGAGCGACAGCCTTCGGAGCAGCGGCAGGTGCGGCCTTTGGCGCTGAACTCTCACCGTCGCCCACAATCGTCGCAATGACGGTCCCAACCTTCACATTGTCGGTCCCCTCTGCAATCAGGATTTCCCCGACCGTGCCTTCGTCCACGGCTTCAAATTCCATCGTCGCCTTATCGGTTTCGATCTCCGCAAGGATGTCGCCTGAGCGGACGGTATCCCCTGCCTTGACGAGCCATTTGGCCAGTGTGCCTTCTTCCATCGTGGGGGAAAGCGCGGGCATTTTCAGTTCAGTTGCCATCAGTAGCGCTCCACCAGCACGTCAGTGTAAAGTTCGGAAGGATCAGGTTCCGGCGAGGTTTCGGCGAAATCGGCCGCCTCATTGACGATGCTGCGGATCTCCTTGTCGATGGCCTTCAATTCTTCCTCGGTGATGCCCGCTAATTCCAGATCGTGCTTCAAGCCTTCGATCGGATCAGACTTTTCACGGACCTGCTGCACTTCTTCACGCGAGCGGTATTTGGCCGGGTCAGACATGGAATGACCGCGATAGCGATAGGTCTGAGCTTCAAACACGACCGGCCCATTGCCTGCGCGCACGAAATCAATCGCCGCCTGCGCCGCACCACATACTTCGAGCACGTCCATGCCATTGCAGACCATGCCGGGGATGCGGAAAGCCTCACCACGGCGCCAGAAGTGGGTCTCTGCACTCGACCGATCTACTGCCGTGCCCATGGCATAGCGGTTGTTTTCAACAACGAAGATGATCGGCAGCTTCCAAAGCGCGGCCATGTTGAAGGCCTCGTACACCTGGCCCTGATTGGCTGCGCCGTCGCCGAAGTACGCGACACAGATGCCGCCATCTTCGTTATACTTGTGCGCAAAAGCGAGGCCTGCACCCAGCGGCACCTGCGCGCCGACAATGCCGTGACCGCCGTAAAATTTATGGTCGACCGAGAACATGTGCATCGATCCGCCCTTGCCGCGCGAAATGCCGGCCTCACGGCCCGTCAATTCCGCCATTACAACTTTGGGGTCGATCCCGCACAACAGCATATGGCCATGGTCGCGGTAGCCGGTGATGACGCTGTCCTTGTCGGTCAGCGCGGTCTGGATGCCGGCCGCAACGGCCTCTTGGCCGATGTAGAGGTGGCAAAATCCGCCAATCAGGCCGAGGCCGTAGAGCTGACCTGCCTTTTCCTCAAAACGCCGAATAAGAAGCATTTCGCGATAGATTTTGAGCAGTTCGTCACGGTTCGCCGAATGCCGCTTCGGTTCTTCCGGTTTTGCGAGTTGTTCGGTCGGCGCCTTCTTTGTTGCTGCCTTGGCCAAGTGGGAACCTTCCTCGATCCTGGGGAGAATTGGAACCACGCCTATAAGCAGCATTCAGTGCCGACGGCAACGCCGCCGGCAACCTTTTTGACGCTACGGAAACGAATGCAGCCGCTCAATGAAGCGGAATGATGACCTCATCGGGGTGCGCAAGGCCCAATTCACGACGGACAAGTTCATCCACCAGATCGGGATTGGCGCGTTTCGGGTCGAGCAGCACAACGCGGTTCGCCACTTCGGCCTTTTCCTTTTGAAGCAGGGCCAATTCGGCCTGCCGCTTCTCCAGCATCTGCCGGTATTCAAAGCCCGCCAGCACCCCGTTTGCGCCAAACAGGGCATAGCCACCAAAGAAGGCAACGATGATCATGGCAAAGGCCGGCGTGGCCGCCGACCGAAGCATGTTCCAAATATTTCTCGCCCTCTTCATGCAGGTCCTTGAATCACAAGCGATTCAAGCGGTCAACCCCGACTGGTCGTAAAAACGACTCAGTTGATCAAAAAATCGATCGGCCAGCGTATCGGGCAATTGGTCCGAGCTCTTCTTCGATACGGATCAGCTGGTTATACTTTGCCAACCGGTCTGAACGTGCAAGGCTACCCGTCTTGATCTGCCCGCAATTCGTGGCGACCGCGAGGTCGGCAATTGTGGCATCTTCGGTCTCACCCGAACGGTGCGACATGACCGAGGTGTAACGGGCGCGGTGCGCCATATCGACAGCGGCCAGCGTTTCCGTCAGCGTCCCGATCTGATTGACCTTGACGAGGATCGAATTCGCCAGTCCTTCGTTAATGCCGTCATGCAAGCGCTTGGGATTGGTCACGAACAGGTCATCGCCCACCAGCTGGCAGGACGCGCCAATTTTGTCCGTCAGATACTTCCAGCCTGCCCGGTCATCTTCGCCCATGCCGTCTTCAATCGACTTGATTGGATATTTGGCGGCAAGGTCAGCCAGATAGTCGGCATGCTCTTCCGGAGAGAGCACGCGCCCTTCGCCTTCAAGGTGATAGTTGCCGTTCTTGAAATATTCAGTCGAAGCGCAATCGAGCGCGAGGACAACATCATCGCCGGGCCGATAGCCGGCCGCTTCGATGGCCTGCATGATGAAGTCGAGCGCTTCAGACGCGGAGGCAAGATTGGGGGCGAAGCCGCCTTCATCGCCAACAGCCGTTGCCAACCCCTTGTCATGCAGCTTCTTCTTCAGCGTGTGGAAGATCTCAGAGCCCATGCGAACAGCATCGAAGATCGTATCCGCGCCGACAGGCATGACCATGAATTCCTGAAAGTCGATTGGGTTATCGGCATGCGCACCGCCATTGATGATGTTCATCATCGGCACCGGCAAGACATGGGCCGAAACCCCGCCTACATAGCGATACAGCGGCAACCCGCGGGAATCAGCCGCAGCCTTGGCCGTTGCGAGGCTGACACCAAGAATCGCGTTGGCCCCAAGGTTGGCCTTGTTGTCGGTGCCGTCGAGCGCAATCATCGCTGCATCGACTTCCCCCTGGTCTTCCGCATCCATGCCAAGCAGCGCGTCCGCAATGGCGCCGTTCACATTGTCGACGGCAGATTGAACGCCCTTGCCGAGCCATTTCGACGTGTCGCCATCGCGCTTTTCAACGGCTTCATAGGCGCCTGTCGAAGCACCCGACGGAACCGCCGCACGCCCGAAGCTGCCATCTTCCAGAAGAACATCAACCTCTACGGTCGGGTTACCCCGGCTATCAACAATCTGGCGGGCATGGATATCGAGGATGGCCGTCATTATATGAGTCTCCGAAGCTGCTTGGCGGTATGGGCATGGGCCTCTATCTGTCAGGCAGCAACAGCGCAACCATGAGGAAACGGATCGACATGGCCACGACAGACGACGCCCCGAAAAAGCCCGCTGAAAAGGCTGCTGCCACGCCTGCGCCTAAGCCCGCTGCAAAGCGCCCGGCGGTTCGCAAAGCGGCGCCCGCAAAAGCACCCGCCGCCAAGACAGTCGCGACGAAAGCAACTGCCACAAAGGCGACGGCATCCAAGTCGGCTGCAGCGAAGCCTGCGGCGAAGGGCGCTGCCAAGCCCGGTGGTGCATTGCAAGGCGAAGCGCAGAACATGTTTGGCAAGGTAAAGACGAGCGCGCGCGATGCAGCTGCTTCCGGCAAGGACAAGGCAACATCAGCCCTTTCGGAAGTTTCTGCGATGGTTGGCAACGTGGCAGGCGCCTTGGATGATAAGGTTGGCCCGCAATATGGCGACTATGCCCGCAAAGCGGCTGATGCCGTCTCCGGCCTCGCCGACTCGCTGAAATCGAAGGATATCGATGACCTTCTGGCAGATGCGCGCACTTTTGTGCGGCAACGCCCGGCCGTTGCCATTGGCGCTGCCGCTGCGCTTGGCTTTGTGCTGACACGCATCGTCCGCGCCGGCGATGATAAAGACGCCTGATTGCGAGCCGATGGACGCCGAACCACCCCCGACGGATGTTGATGGCCAGAGCGTGCGTGACCTTATAGGTCAGCTCGTATCCGATACGAAGGACTATGCCCGGGCAGAGATGAACTATGTTCGCGAGGAGCTCGGCGACAGAAAATCGCATCTTGGCCCAGCGGTCGGCTTCATGGCTGTCGCTGGCATTCTGGCGTTCGCTTTGATTGTCGCGATTGTGGTCGGCCTGATGATCTGGATCGGGCAGACCGTGGGCATGGGGTGGTCCATTCTGATCGTGTCGGCAGGCTTTGGCCTGCTGGCCTATCTTTTGGTCCGCTTGGGCCTTAGCCACCTCAACCAGGTGACCCGCCCGTGGGAAAAGCCATGACAAAGCGCGATGACGCATTGGCCAACGTGCGCGCCGCCAAGGCTCGTTTTGAGGACAGCCTTTCCCTCGCGCGTCACAACATGACGCCCGTAAAACTCGGCAAGCGCGCGGCAGCCAAAACCAAGCGGGGCGTCACCGGCGCCTTTCAGGCCCAGCCTGTCGCCGTTGTCGCCCTCGGCTTAGGCGTTCTCGCCTTCTTGTTTCGCAAACCCCTTGCCGGTCTTGTCCGGCGTATCAGAAAGGAACCGCGCCATGACTGACAACCTCCGTTCCAAGGCAAGCGCCCGTTATAACGACGTTCGCGGGAAGGCCGAACAGGCGCTGGCGACCGGAAAGACAAAGGCGCATGACGCCCTTGAAGCGGGCAAGGCTCGCGCCAAAGAGACCGCCACCGTCACGCGCGAAAAGGCAAAAGCTGCAGCCCAGACGACATCTCAGCAATTCGACAGCAACCCGCTGGCCGCCATTGCCGGGGGACTGGCGATCGGTGCCATCATCGCAGCCGCCCTGCCCCGCACCGCGCGCGAAACAAAGATCGCAGGCCCTGTTGGCCGTAGCGTCAGAAAAACAGCAAAGGCTGCGGCGAAAGTTGCTGGTGACGTTGCCAAGGCGGAACTTTTTGCGCTAGGGCTGACATCGGATGCCGCACGCCAAACGGCTCGCGAGCTCGCCGGAAAAATCGGGAAGGCCGCAACGACAGCCGGTACAGCCGCAGCCAAGACAATACGCAAAGGGAAAGAATGAGCGATAGCAAACTGCATCTAGTGTTTGGTGGCCGCGTTAAGGACCCCCGCACACTCGATTTCGCCGACTTGAAGTCAATGGACGTGGTCGGGTTCTTCGCAGATTATAAGAGCGCTGAAGAAGCCTGGCGGAATGCCGCGCAGCGCACCGTTGACGATGCCGAAATGAAATATGTGGTCGTCCACATGCACCGGCTGCTTCAACCCGAAGTTCTGGCGCCGGCCAAAGGCAACTAGGCCTCGGCCTCAACAAGTTTCTGAAGGGCGGTCACATTGAGCGGGCCAGCCCTCAGAAATCCTTGAAAGTGGCTACATCCGGCACGGGCGAGAAGGCCGAGCTGCCCTTCACTTTCAACACCTTCTGCAATGACCGACAAACCCAAGGAATGGGCCATGTCGATGGCGCCGCGTACTACAACGCTGTCGCGCTCGGTTCCGGTGATTTCCGCAGACAGGCCGTGATCCAGCTTGAGATAATCGGCTGGGAGCGCCTTAAGATAGGCAAGGCTGGAATAGCCCGTGCCAAAGTCATCAATAGCAACACGGCACCCCGCAGAACGGAACTTGGCAAGGACCTTCGCTGAGGCGTCAAGATCCTCCATCAGGCCCGTCTCGGTGACTTCCACCGTCAGCCGCGTCCGCGCAAAGCCGCACGACTCCACCCGAGCCAGAAAACGCTGCGCAAAGCCGGGATGCTTGATATCGCGCGCAGTGACATTGACGGACAAGCGCAGGCGCGAAAGCGACGTCGGCCAAGCCGCGGCGAGCTCCAGCGCGCGGCGCTGGATATGGGCCGACAGTTCCACAAGATAATCTGACTGCTCCGCAACCGTGAACAGTGTTTTTGCGCCGATCAGACCATATTTTGGATGCTGCCAGCGTGCCAATGCCTCCACGCCGTCAATACGTCCGCTCGCAATGGCAAATTGCGGTTGGAACAGGATTTCAATCTCGCCTTTGGCCAGCGCATTGCGCAGATCAGCCTGCAGTGCAGAAATACGACCCGCAACCTTGGTGTCTCCGGTCGTCACAAGGCGGATTGGCCCTGTATCTTCCTTGCGCGCATCCGCCACTGCCTTGGCCGCACGGCGGACGATCGACCCACGATCTTTCGCGCCAGCCTCGGCAACAGCAATCCCGATGTGACACCCAAGCCGGACCGTCTTTCCGTCAACGGCCACGGGTTGGCCGACACGCTCAACGATCGCTTCGGCCAAAAGAAGCAGCCGGTCGGGCGATATATCCCCGACCATCGCCACGCCAAATTCTGCACCGGCCATGCGGGCGGTGATGCAATTGAGCCCCGATTCGGCAACCAGCGGTTCAAGCCGGTGCCCGACCGCGCGCAACACGGCATCGGCAACATTGGCGCCCAAGGCTTCGTTGATCGCATCAAAGCGGGAGATGTTGACGATGAGGAGCCAGACCGTTTCGGTCTGGCCATTGCGTTCAAGCCAGCGGCGGAGTTCCGCGCTATCGGCAAGGCCTGTCAGGGAATCTGCGTCCGCGGGTGCCAGAACGCCCGATGTTGCCAGGGCGCGGGCGGCATAGCGTTTTGCCGAGATGAGCACGGCCTGAAGTTCTGCTGCACTATAGGGTTCTGAGAGAAGGTGCGTCGCCCCGGCATTCACCAGTTCCAAGGCACTTTCGGACCCGGCAGGGTACATAGCCACAATCGCAACGCCATTGCGGCCGAGCTTTGGCGCGATGGACGCGACAGACGTGCTGGCGTCCGGATCAACGCAACCATCGACCAGCAGAACGTCAGCGCCTGACCCGATGATGCGGCCCTGAAGGCCTACAACGCGCCTAGACGCGGACGCGCGCCAACCCAGGCTTGTGACAGCGGCAAGGATCTCATCACGGCGCGATTGCGAATACACCATCACAGGTGCCGCCGCGCCTTTCTGGACGTCTGAGGGAAGAGATTGCTTCACAAGGACGCCTTAGCGCGAAGGCCTTGGGAATTTCCTAATTTGAACAGGACTTGTCCCTTGCCCCTCTCCGCACTAGCACCGCCACCATGGGATGCGGAACAAACACAGCGCTGGAAGACCGCTATGGGCGGCAGATCAGCTATGTGCGTCTGTCTTTGACAGACCGCTGCGATATGCGCTGCCGCTATTGCATGGCAGAGCAGATGGAATTCCTGCCCCGCAGCGAGATTCTTTCGCTCGAAGAAATCGCCCGGCTGGCGGAAGCCTTCGTGGCCCGCGGTGTTCGCCGCATCCGCCTGACGGGTGGAGAGCCCCTCGTCCGGCGCGGCGCAACTGATGTGGCGCGGCAAATCGGCCGACTGATCGGAAATGGTCTGGACGAGCTGACGATGACGACAAACGGCGCCAGCCTTGCCAAACATGCCGATGACCTTTGGGACGCGGGCATTCGCCGCATCAATGTCAGCCTCGACACACTTGATGCAAACCGGTTTGCGCAGATCACGCGGATCGGCCGACTGGACAATGTTCTGGAAGGACTTGAAGCTGCCCGCGCACGTGGATTTTCGATTAAAATCAACATGGTGGCGCTGAAATCTCTCAATGATGATGAATTTAATGACATGCTCTCCTGGTGCATTTCCCAGGGCTTTGACCTGTCCTTCATCGAAACCATGCCGCTCGGCCATATCGACGAAGACCGGACGGACCGCTTTTATCCTCTGACGGCGGTCCGCGAGACGCTGGAACAGTCGTTTAATCTGCTTCCGTCGACCCACCGCACCGGCGGGCCTGCGCGATATTGGTCCGTTGAGGGCTCAGCGACCCGCGTGGGCTTCATTTCACCCCTCACTGCCAACTTCTGCGCATCCTGCAATCGCGTGCGCGTATCGGCGTCTGGAAAGCTTTATATGTGCCTAGGCCATGAAGATCATGTCGATTTGCGGGGCGCCTTACGTGGAGACGACCCATCCTTGTTTGATAAGCTCCTCGACCAAGCCATTGGCGCGAAACCGGAACGCCACGATTTCGACCTCGGCTTTGCTGCCACGCAGCGCCATATGAGCGTCACCGGCGGATGAAGCGCGCACTCCTCGTTTCGCCAACCGCGCCTGCACAGGAAGCGGCGGAGCAGCTTCGCAACGCCTATGATTGGGCGGACTTAAGGGAAGCGGACATGATCGTCGCACTCGGCGGCGATGGCTTCATGCTGCAAACCCTCCACGGCATGTTGGGGCGCAAGCGCATCGTGCCTGTTTTCGGCATGAACTTGGGCACTGTTGGCTTCCTTATGAACGACTGGCGCGTTGAAGCGCTCGACGAACGCCTCGCCAAGGCGAAATCCTTCCATATCTGCCCCCTGCGCATGGAAGCAGAGACCATTGATGGAGAGCAGGTCTCCAGCCCCGCCATCAACGAAGTGTCACTGCTGCGTGAGACGCGCCAGACCGCAAAGCTGGAAGTGGAAGTCAACGGCCGCGTTGTTCTGGAGGAATTGGTCTGCGACGGTGTCCTTGTGGCCACACCCACCGGGTCGACCGCGTATAATCTTTCCGCCCAGGGCCCGATCCTTCCACTCGATTCTCCACTGCTCGCGCTCACGCCGATCAGCCCATTCCGACCCCGCCGCTGGCGCGGTGCCATCTTGCCCGACAATGCCACATTGCAGTTCCGCGTTCTCGACCCCGTTAAGCGCCCTGTGAGCGCTGTGGCGGACCAACAGGAGGTCCGTGACGTTGCATCCGTCCGTGTCACCACAGACCGCACCACAAAGCTCACAATGATGTTCGATCCTGAACATGCACTCGACGATCGGATTGCCATGGAGCAATTTGCAGTCTGAACGGGTTGCCAAGCAGAATTGGCCTGCTATACGCGCCGCCTGTAGAGCGTTCCCCGGTAGCTCAGCGGTAGAGCATCCGACTGTTAATCGGACGGCCGCCTGTTCGAATCAGGCCCGGGGAGCCACTCTCACTTTTCTCTCAAATCGCTACAGATCCGCAGTCCCGTTCTTGGCTTGTTCTTTTTTCGCTTGACGATGGAACAAATCAGGATCATTAATGTGAGAACAAAAGGAGATCGCCATGCAAATCGTCGCTTTCATGTTCTTCGCTACGGTTCTGGGTTTTGCCGGATTGTTGATTCGCGGCATGTTGTCTGACGCGGCCGAACGGATCGAGGCGGCCCTGTCCGGTCAGGTCATGACCGCAGAAGTGGAGTGCGCAAAAGTGTACGTCATGCGCCGTCGCCCTGCTCTCGCATCAGCCACGGTCCCTGCAACGGCCTTCCGCATGGCGGCCTAAGACGGGCGCTTAGTTAGGACTGAACCTGACGCGCGGCCTTGACCTTGGCATAGCTGCTGACGCTGAAAGGGATCATCGCGATATAGCCGACGGCGATCACGATGAGTGTGATCCACGGCTCTGAAAACAGCGCTGTTCCAAGCAATGCCAGCAGCAAAATAGCCTCAAGCCGGATATGCCGCCGCAGCCGGATTGAGCCCCAGCTAAAGGTCGCCACGTTTGAGATCATCAGGATCGCCACAAAAACGATCCAAGGCGCGACAATCGCAGGATTGCGAAACAGTTCGTTTTCCGTGACGAGCCAGAGATAGAGCGGGAGGAAGGCAATCCCCGCCCCCGCAGGCGCCGGAACGCCTGTCATAAATCCAGCGGATTTGTGGGGCTGATCCTCGGCATCAATCGCGGCGTTGAAGCGCGCAAGGCGCAAGGCACAGCAGACGGCAATCGCCAGCGCGCAGATCCAGCCAAATTTTGGAAAATTCTGTAGAGACCAAAGGTACATGATGATCGCAGGCGAAACGCCGAACGCGATGACATCGGACAGTGAATCGAGCTCAGCGCCAAACCGACTCTCCGCTTTCAGTAGGCGCGCGATCCGTCCATCTATGCCATCCAGCATCGCCGCGATGATAATCGCGCCAATCGCTCGTTCCCAGTCACCGGGGTGCGGATCATAGCCCGCAGCCGAGATCGCAAAGCGAATGCCCGTCAGGCCGAAGCACAGCGCCAGCGCAGTCACCGCATTCGGCACAACAGCGCGCAGGCTAATCCCTCGGCGGTTATCCGGCATGGTTATTGGGTGATGGCGACAGCGGCCGTGCTGTCCCCAATCACGCCAAGTATGGTTTCACCGGCAACGCAGCGCTGCCCAAGCGCAACCTTCGGCGCGGTTCCCTTGGGGAAATAAACGTCAACGCGGCTCCCAAAACGGATCAAGCCAACGCGTTCACCCGCGGTCACGGTATCCCCGACTTTGGAGAAGGGCACGATGCGGCGAGCCACAAGCCCTGCAATCTGCGTAAAGCCAATCTTCACGCCGTCCGCGCGTTCAACGAGGAAATGCTGGCGCTCATTGTCTTCGCTCGCCTTGTCGAGGTCCGCATTGAGGAATTTCCCGGGGATATACTCGATCTTACGAACAATGCCGGCAATGGGTGAGCGATTGATGTGAACGTCAAACACGCTCATGAAAATCGACACGCGCACCACAGGTTCCTCGGCGAGGTCGTCGCCCCCTGAAATTTCCTTGGGCGGCATCACAGTCTGAATGAGGGTGACCATGCCATCGGCGGGTGCCACGATCGCATTCGGGTCTTGCGGCACGCTGCGGATCGGATCCCGGAAGAAAGCGAGAATCCAAATGGTCAGCCCGACAAAGAGCCAGGATATAAATGTCCAGCCAAGCACCCAGAACCCAGCAACCACAGCCGCTGAAATAAGTGCGAATTTGCGCCCTTCCGGGTGCACGGCGGGCCAAGCCCATTTGACGCCCTCGCCCGCAGCGACGGCTTTTTCATGTTCGGTCATAACGCCTTCATAGGCAAAGGGGCCGCATCATACAATCAGAGCGGTTGATCGCAGCGAAATCCCGCCCTAAGGCCTCGGCAGACCTCATCCCCAGGGAAAGACGAGAAGCATGGCAAAGATCAAGGTGAACACGCCTGTCGTTGAAATCGACGGCGACGAAATGACCCGCATCATCTGGCAGTGGATTCGCGAAAAGCTGATCCTGCCTTATCTTGATATTGATCTGAAATATTACGATCTCTCTGTTGAAAAGCGTGACGAGACGAACGATCAGATCACGGTCGACGCTGCCAATGCCATCAAGCAATATGGCGTCGGCGTGAAGTGCGCCACCATCACGCCAGACGAAGCGCGCGTGGAAGAATTCGGCCTGAAGAAGATGTGGAAGTCGCCCAACGGCACGATCCGCAACATTCTGGGTGGCGTGGTGTTCCGCGAGCCAATTGTCATCAAGAACGTACCCCGGCTGATCCCGGGCTGGACGGACCCGATTGTCGTGGGTCGTCATGCCTTTGGTGACCAGTATAAGGCGACGGATTTCCTCGTCCCCGGCCCGGGCAAGCTGCGTCTCGTCTGGGATGGCGACAATGGCGACAAGATCGACGAAGAAGTCTTCCAGTTCCCTTCGCCGGGCGTCGCCCTTGCGATGTACAACCTCGACGATTCGATCCGCGACTTTGCGCGCGCCTCAATGAACTATGGCCTCGGCCTCGGCTGGCCGGTGTACCTGTCGACCAAGAACACGATCCTCAAGGCCTATGATGGCCGCTTCAAGGATTTGTTCGCCGAAGTTTTCGAGAACGAGTTCAAGGACAAGTTCAAGGAAGCTGGCATCGTTTATGAGCACCGCCTCATCGACGACATGGTCGCTTCCGCGCTGAAGTGGAGCGGCAAGTTCGTCTGGGCCTGTAAGAACTATGATGGTGACGTTCAGTCGGATCAGGTCGCACAAGGCTTTGGCTCGCTTGGGCTCATGACGTCAGTTCTGATGACGCCGGACGGCAAGACCGTCGAAGCCGAAGCCGCACACGGCACGGTAACGCGCCACTTCCGCATGCACGAACAGGGCAAGGCAACCTCGACCAACCCGATTGCGTCGATCTTCGCCTGGACGCGTGGCCTCATCTACCGTGGCAAGTTCGACAACACGCCAGACGTGACGCGCTTTGCTGAAACGCTTGAAAAGGTCTGCATCAAAACCGTTGAAAGCGGCGCGATGACGAAGGATCTCGCGATCCTCATCGGCCCCGATCAGGCTTGGATGACCACCGAGCAGTTCTTCGAGGCGGTCCGGTCCAACCTTGAAAAGGAAATGGCCGCCTGGGCCTGATCCTCTTCAAATCTCAAGTTTCGGGGCGGGCAGAGGAAACTTTGCCTGCCCCATTTTTTTTGCGGTCACGCCATTGCGCCTGACAATGCCGTCAAAATGGGTTTAGGTTGGCCCCATGACGAGCAACGACGGTGCGACAGCACTCCATGATGCCCTCCTGATCCTCGGCGCTGCCGGGGTGGTCATACCAGCCTTCGCCCGGGTGCGGATTACGCCGGTCATCGGCTTTATCGTCATTGGCATATTGACGGGCCCCTATGGCCTCGCCCGCTTTGCGGACCAATTGCCTTGGCTCCAGACATTTTCCATCGCCGATCGGGACTCTATCGAACCTTTCGCTGAGCTTGGCATCGTCCTGCTGCTCTTCACAATCGGGCTGGAACTCTCCTTTGCGCGATTGAGGGCAATGCGCCGGCTGGTATTCGGCTTAGGTGCGGCACAGCTCTTCGCGTCCGGGCTGCTGATCGGTGTCGCCTTGTGGACCTTTGGCGGCGGATTGCAGCCGTCCATTGGCCTTGGCATTGCGCTAGCTCTTTCGTCGACAGCGCTCGTCCTGCCCATTTCAGGCACGACAGGCGCCGTGGGCAAGAATGCCTTTGGCATGTTGCTGTTCGAAGATCTTGCTCTTGTTCCCATTGTGTTTCTCCTCGGCTCACTGGGCGGCGCGGCGCTGGCCGATATTGCAGGCATGGCAGGATTGATCGGCACAGGCGTTCTCACGCTGCTTTCCATGTTCGTTCTTGGCCGGTTCCTACTGCCACCGCTTTTTGCGCAAGCGGCACGCACCAAGAGCCCAGAGCTTTTTCTGTCTGCCAGCCTGCTCGTGGTCATCACGTCCAGCATGCTTACGGTCAGTGTGGGCCTTTCCCCCATCCTGGGGGCGCTGGTGGCGGGGCTGCTGATTGCCGAAACGGCCTATCGCAGCGAAGTGGAAGCCGTCGTCCTGCCCTTCAAGGGGCTGGCGCTCGGCATTTTCCTGATCACCGTCGGCATGCAGCTCGACCTTGACCGGATGGTGGACCAATGGGCTGAAATCGCCGTGGCCCTGATTGGCGTGCTCGCGATCAAGATGGCCGTCACAAGCGGCCTTTTGCGCCTGAATGGGGTCCGCAAAGGGGTGGCGGCCGAAGTGGGCGTGCTCATGTCCAGCCCTTCTGAAACGACGTTGATCGTTTTGGCAGCCGCCCTGCAGGCAGGGCTGATATCAGCCGATGTTGCGGGTTTCTGGCAGGTCGTGACCGCACTTGGCCTCACCATAACGCCGCTGCTCGCGCGGCTTGGCCATGTCGCGGCAGCTTGGGTTGAGACCCGCCATGGCGCGGGGCAAGACAATGGCGAAGAAGAAGAAACAACTGAGCCACGGACGATTATCGTCGGATATGGCCGCGTCGGCCGCATGGTGGCGGACATGCTGCAAAGCCACAGCAAGAAGTGGGTCGCGCTGGAAGACAATGTCGACACCGTGAACCGCGCCCGCCGGGAGTCCCTCCCCGTCCGCTATGGTGATGCGACACGGATCGAAACACTGGAGGCCCTTGGCGTGTCGCACTGCGCCGCGCTGGTACTGACGATGGACGATCATGTGCAGGCCGCCCGGCTGACGCGCCGCATTCGGGAGCGTTATCCAGAGATTACCATTGTGGCCCGTGCCCGCGATCCTGACCATGCAGCAGAGTTATACCGCGCCGGTGCCTCAGATGCCGTGCCAGAGACGCTGGAGAGCTCCCTACAGCTATCAGAAGCGGTTCTGGTGGATCTGGGTGTCCCAATGGGGCCGGTGATTGCCTCTATCCACGAAAAGCGGGACGAGTTGCGTGCCGCAATCAAACACCGCGCGGACCTTGAAAAGGCCCCGAAATTGGGATCATCAAAGCGACTGTGAGAAAGGCGTGGTGGGCGCGACAGGGATTGAACCTGTGACCCCACCCGTGTGAAGGGTGTGCTCTACCGCTGAGCTACGCGCCCACGCCATGAAGGCGATGCCCCTAACCGAGGGTTCTGCCCAAAACAAGACGGGCGGCACCATTTTCATGGGCCGCCCGTCAATATATTTGTTCCGAAGGGAACAGCGCGTCTTAGTTGACGGCGTCCTTCAGGCCCTTGCCGGCCTTGAACTTCGGCTGCGACGAAGCCTTGATTTCCATCGGAGCACCCGTGCGTGGGTTGCGGCCGGTGGATGCCTTACGCTTCGAAACGGCAAATGTGCCGAAGCCGACGAGGCGAACTTCGTCGCCCTTCTTCAGAGCGCCGGTGATCGCGTCAAAAACGCCTTCAACAGCCTTGCTTGCATCAGCCTTGGTGAGGCCAGAAGCGTCTGCCACGGCAGCGATCAAATCTTGCTTGTTCATAATTAGGAACCCCCTCGTCGAGTGTGTGGATTACTTTGTATTTTCGGCGGAAAGCCGTGGACCGTGTAATGCCACCTCTTGCAGCGCTGTCAAAGCAAAAGCGCCGGAAAACGCCCGAAAACGAGCCCTAAGACGTGTTTTTCGCGACCAAACTGGCTGTAACGCTCCGGAGTGAAGCCATATCGGCGCACTCCGGAGACAATCACGTCATCATTTCGACTTATTCTTCCTGCGAGTCGCAGACAATCAATGGCGGACGACATCCTCGGCACCACCTGCCAGCGGTGGCCGCTGGGCTGCCAATTCATCCGCCTCGGTCCACTCGATGGGCTCCAACCGATCAACCAGCGCGATCTCCAGCACCTCGTCGACATGCTTCACCGGAATGATCTTCAGGCCAAGCTTCACATTCTCAGGAATCTCTGCAAGATCCTTCTCGTTCTCGTCTGGAATGAGAACAGTGGTGATCCCACCGCGAAGTGCCGCGAGCAGCTTTTCCTTAAGTCCGCCGATCGGCAAGACACGGCCACGCAGCGTGACCTCACCTGTCATCGCCACGTCACGCCGCACGGCGTTTCCAGTCAGGGTCGAAACCATAGCCGTCACCATGCCAATACCGGCCGAGGGGCCGTCCTTGGGCACAGCACCTTCCGGCAGATGGATATGGATATCCTTGCGTTGGAAGAGGCTTGGCTTGATGCCGTAAGATGGCGCACGTGCCTTCACGAAGCTCATTGCGGCCTGAATGGACTCGGTCATTACATCACCGAGCTTACCAGTGGTGCGCACGCCACCCTTACCGGGCACCGTCACCGCTTCAATGGTGAGGAGCTCGCCGCCGACTTCGGTCCAGGCAAGGCCAGTCACAGCCCCAATCTGGTTTTCCTCTTCGCCAATGCCGTGACGATATTTCAGGACACCGGCAAATTCGGAGATGTTTTCCGCCGTGATCTCAACCGACTTCGCCTTGCCTTCAAGGATACGGCGGAGCGACTTGCGCGCCAGCTTGGCAATTTCGCGCTCAAGCGTACGGACACCCGCTTCCCGCGTGTAATGGCGGATGAGGACGCGCAGACCTTCTTCGGTCAACACGAATTCACCGGGCTTCAAACCATGGGCGTCGATCTGCTTGGCGATCAGGTGGCGCTGGGCAATTTCAACCTTTTCGTCTTCAGTATACCCCTCGAGCCGGATGATCTCCATGCGGTCGAGCAACGCCTGCGGCAGATTGAGCGAGTTCGCCGTCGTCACGAACATCACGTCGGACAGATCGATGTCCATTTCCAGATAATGGTCCTGGAACTTGCTGTTCTGTTCCGGATCAAGCACTTCGAGCAAAGCCGAGGCTGGATCACCTCGGAAATCCTGCCCCAGCTTGTCGATTTCATCGAGCAGGAAGAGGGGCTGCATAGTCCCGGCCTTCTTCAGGTTCGTGACGATCTTGCCTGGCAGCGAGCCGATATAGGTGCGGCGATGACCGCGAATTTCGGCTTCGTCGCGCACACCGCCCAACGACTGGCGGATGAACTCACGCCCCGTGGCCTTCGCAATCGAACGCCCAAGCGATGTCTTGCCAACACCCGGCGGGCCAACGAGGCACAGGATCGGGCCCTTCAGCTTATTGGTGCGCGCCTGAACGGCGAGATATTCGACGATCCGGTCCTTGACCTTCTCAAGTGCATAATGGTCCGCATCGAGGACGGCCTGCGCCGCCGCGATATCCTTCTTCAGCTTGGACTTCTTGCCCCAAGGAAGGCCGAGGAGAACATCCAGATAGTTGCGCACGACGGTCGCTTCGGCCGACATGGGTGCCATCGTCTTTAGCTTCTTGATCTCCGCCGTCGCCTTGGTGCGCGCGTCCTTGGACAGCTTCATGCTGTCGATCTTGTTCTGAAGCTCCTGAATCTCGTTGCCATCGCCCTCTTCGCCCTCGTTGCCGAGTTCGCGTTGAATGGCCTTCAGCTGTTCATTCAGATAATATTCGCGCTGCGTCTTCTCCATCTGCCGCTTCACGCGGCTGCGGATTTTCTTTTCGACCTGGAGGACGCTGAGCTCACCTTCCATGAAGGCCAGCGCCATTTCCAGACGCTTGCCGGTGTCCATTTCAACGAGCAATGTCTGCTTGTCCGCCACCTTCAGGGCGAGGTTCGCCGCAACGGAGTCGGCCAAACGATCAGCATCTTCAATCTCGCTCAGCTGGACGGCGGTCTCTGCCGGCAACTTCTTGTTGAGCTTGGAATAGTTTTCGAACCGGTCGATCACGGAGCGCATCAACGCTTCGACCTCTTCATTCTCACTCTCGTCCAGCGGTTCCAGCGTCTCCACTTCGGCCATCGCCAAAGGACCTGACGATTCGATGTTCGTCAGTTTCGCACGCTGCTTGCCTTCAACAAGGACGCGGACAGTCCCATCGGGCAGCTTCAGCAGCTGGAGGACCGTTGCCGTCACGCCGATGTCATAGAGGTCATCGCGGCCCGGATCATCCTGACCCGGGTCCAGCTGCGCCACGAGGAAGATTTCCTTCTCGCCCGACATGGCGTGTTCAAGCGCCGCCACAGATTTGTCGCGACCGACAAACAGAGGCACGATCATGTGCGGGAAAACCACAATGTCACGAAGGGGCAGAAGGGGAAGATGGATAGTCATTCGAACTCCGTCGGGCGCATCAGGCAACCCGTTATTCGAAATATGGGTTAACGCTCCGCGCTAATCAATGCTTAAGCGATGAGGAGACCATCATGAAGGCGGACAACTCGATCCATTTTGCCTGCAAGTCGCTCATTATGGGTTGCAACGAGAGCAGAAGCCCCCTCCCCGCGCACCAGATTGAGGAACTCAGAAAGAACGATATCGGCCGTGCTTTCATCGAGATTCCCGGTCGGCTCATCCGCCAAAACAAGCTTGGGCCGATTCGCCAAGGCCCGTGCGACGGCAACGCGCTGCTGCTCCCCCCCTGACAATTGGCTGGGCCGGTGCGTCAGCCGGTGGCCAAGGCCTAACGCGGAAAGCAACTTCTCTGCACGGCCCCGCGCGGAGGCCATTTCCGAATCCCGGACGAGCTGCGGGAGCATAACATTTTCGACCGCCGAGAAATCCGGCAACAAATGGTGGAACTGGTAGACGAAGCCCAGCATATCGCGACGGACGCGAGTGCGACCGTCATTGTCGAGCGACGCCACCTCTTCGCCGGCAATGCGGATCGAGCCTTCAAAGCCGCCTTCAAGAAGACCTATCGCCTGCAGCATTGTGGACTTGCCAGAGCCAGACGGCCCGAGAAGCGCCACGATTTCGCCCTCTGCGATGGTCAGATCGACCCCACGCAACACATCAATGCGCGCGCTGGCCTGAACGAAGGTGCGCTTCAGTCCGGAAACTTCAACCATGCTATTCATAGCGTAGCACCTGCACAGGATCGGTACTCGCCGCTTTGAAGGCCGGATAAAGCGTGGCCAGAAAGCTGAATATAAAGGCCATGATGGTGATGCCCAGAATCTCGAGCGGATCAACCTTTGACGGCAGCTCCGTCAGATAGCGGATCTGCGGGTCCCACAAATTTTGCCCGGTTAGAAACTGGACGCCGTTGACCACGCTTTGGCGGAACAGAAGAAAGATAAAGCCGAGAATGACACCCGCCACTGTGCCCAGCGCGCCGATGGTCGTCCCGACCGTCATGAAGATCCGCAATATGCCGCTGCGTGAGGCGCCCATCGTCCGCAGGATCGCAATGTCTCGGGTCTTGGCCCGAACGAGCATGATCAGCGACGATAGGATGTTGAATGAAGCAACCAGAATGATGATCGATAGCACCACGAATGAAACCACACGGTCCACGGCCAACGCCTCAAACAAGGACGCGTTCATGCTGCGCCAGTCATTGATGACCCCGCGGTCGCGCACTTTGGGGATAAGGGGAGCGAGAATTTCCCCCACGCGGTCCGCATCGACGGTGTCAATTTCCACCATGCCCACAGCATCCCCCAGCAGGAGGAAAGATTGAGCGTCTTCAATGGGCATGACCACGAACGCCTTGTCGTAATCGTAGATGCCAACCTCAAAAATGGCGGACACCCGATAAGCGACGATGCGTGGCACGGACCCAAAAGGTGTCGATTGACCGTCAGGAGATACGAGGCTGATCGTGCTGCCAACCTGAGCGCCGAGCGCCTCTGCCAAGCGCGCACCGATGGCGACATTGCCACTGCCGGGCGACAGCTCATCGATTGAACCTGCCAGCACATTTGTCTTGAGCAATTGGTTGGACTGGATGTCCGACACCCGCATGCCGCGCAGGAGGATGCCCTGAACGCGGCCATTAAAGCTCGTCATCAAGGGCTGCTCGATCAAGGGCGTTGCGGATTTCACGCCAGGCGTCGCCCGCGCCTGTTCGACAATGTCCTGCCAGCCCTTGAGCTTTCCATCATAACCTTGGACGACGGCGTGACCATTCAGGCCCACGATCTTGTCAAACAGCTCTGCCCGAAAGCCGTTCATGACGCTCATGACGATGATGAGCGCGGCCACGCCAAGCATGACCGCAACAAGACTGATCGAGGCCACCAGAAAGATGAACCCGTCCCCCTTGCCGGGAAGGAGATAGCGTTTGGCGATGAAGCGTTCATAGCGGGTCAGAAGCATCGCCACGCGGTCTAGAGTCCGCAGGCAGCGCTGGCAATGGTCTGGGCACCTGTTGCGGATTCAACACAGCAGCGGTCAAATCGGTTTCAGTTATGCATCAACACGATGACATCACCGCTCTGATCAGATAGCCCAAACGAACTGAACACGGCCTTGGTCAATGGTTCGGGGAGACTCTGCAAGGACTGCGCAAAAGCGGACCGGCAGAGACGACATAAAATGGGGGCGGGCGAGTTTCTATTCGTCACGCAATGCGCCCGGACCGGAAACGGCCCGGGCGCAACGCATTTGGGGCAATGCCATTTGCAATAACCATGCAACCAAAGCCCTCGCGCAGCGTTCTTAAAAAATGGCTGCGCATAAACGATACCTTTACGCCGTTCGTATAGAGACCTCGATCCACAGGGGTTTTCGACAGGTCGTGTCGGGAACGGTGAGAGGTCAACATGGCATCCAGAGCGATGGAAGTTAAAGCGACGAGAGGGCTGCCGGCAGTCATCATCGCGCTTGCCGCACAGGACGGATCAGCCGCGCATAAATATGCCGGCGGGGACGAACTCTTGCGGGGTCGCCATGCGACACGCAATCTTGCCGACGTTATCCACCACTTCGGTTATCTTCACGGCCGGCATCCGGGCATTGTTGCCTCTGCCCTCTTGAAGACGCCAAATAGCGAGACAAAAGGCTGGTTTGACGCCGCCGTAGAAGGCTTTGATCAGGAACGCTCCTATCTCACCAAACTCGTCGTCGCGGTCGGGCCGACGCCCAGCACGCCAGGACAGGCTGAATGTGAATCGGCCCTGACAGGCCAGCACCACGCCATGGAAATGCTCTCGCATTCCGACCGGCTTGGCTGCGCCTTTGGAGCGGCAGCCGCCCTCATTCTCGATTGGACAGCGATTCGCGTGGTTATGGATCGCGCGGCTGAACGATTTGGCCTCATCCCGCCGCGCTGCGCGCTCCCGGAGCAGGATGAGACAGCCGCCGCAATCCGCGCAATTGCCGCAGCACCTGCATCAGAACGCGCCCTCAGCTTCGGCGCGCAGCAATTGCTCGCCCAACATCGCGGCCTTTGGGATCTACTCGAATCGCGACAGGTCGCGCGCGGCGAATACTGAGACTTCTAACAGGGTGATCTAAGATTTACCGGCTTGCACGAGCCGCGCGCCCTGCTTATCGCCTTTGACAGATTGCCGTTTACGTCAAAGGAAATGTCCATGCGCTTTGAAGGCACAAAGTCTTATGTTGCCACCGACGACCTGAAGGTCGCCGTCAATGCTGCCGCCCTCCTCCGCCGCCCGCTGCTCGTGAAGGGTGAACCCGGCACCGGGAAAACCGTGCTGGCCGAAGAAGTTGCCAAGGCCTTGGGCGCCCCGCTCATCACCTGGAACATCAAATCGACGACCAAGGCGCATCAGGGCCTTTATGAATATGATGCTGTTGCCCGTCTGCGCGATGGCCAGTTGGGCGATGAACGCGTTCACGACATCAAAAACTACATCAAGAAGGGCAAGCTTTGGGAGGCTTTTGAAAGCCCCGTTTTGCCCGTTCTGCTGATCGACGAAATTGACAAGGCCGACATCGAATTCCCGAACGATCTTCTTCAGGAACTCGACCGGATGAGCTTTGACGTTTACGAAACGCATGAGACGATTTCGGCCAAAGAACGCCCGATCATCATCATCACGTCGAACAATGAAAAGGAACTGCCGGACGCTTTTCTGCGCCGCTGCTTCTTCCATTATATCAAGTTCCCGGACCGCGACACGATGCAGGCCATCGTGGACGTTCACTTCCCAGGCATTCAGAAGATCCTCGTCGGCAAGGCAATGGACATCTTCTACGAAGTCCGCGAGGTGCCCGGCCTGAAGAAGAAGCCATCCACGTCGGAACTGCTCGACTGGTTGAAGTTGCTGCTCGCCGAAGACATGCCGCTCGACGTGCTGCAGAACAAGGACTCATCCAAGGCCATCCCGCCGCTCCATGGCGCATTGCTGAAGAATGAGCAGGATGTCATGCTGTTTGAACGTCTGGCATTCATGTCTCGGCGTCAGGGTTAAGCCCGACACAAGGACACAAGCTCCATGTTCCTCAACTTCCTCGACGAACTCCGTGCAGCGGGCATCAAAGCTTCGCTGAAGGAGCACCTTATGTTGCTTGAGGCGCTCGACAAGGAAGTGATCGACCGGACACCGGAGCAATTCTATTTTCTGTCCCGTGCGGTTTACGTGAAAGACGAAGGCCTGCTCGACCGGTTTGATCAGGTATTCAACAAGGTCTTCAAAGGCCTGCTGACCGAATATGGCACCAATCCTGTCGACATCCCCGCGGATTGGCTGCGCGCTGTCGCTGAAAAGTTCCTGACGCCCGAAGAAATGGCGGCCATCGAGTCGCTTGGGTCTTGGGATGACATCATGGACACGCTCAAGAAGCGTCTTGAGGAGCAGAAAGAACGCCATGAAGGCGGCAGCAAGTGGATCGGCACGGGCGGCACTTCCCCCTTCGGTCATGGCGGCTATAATCCGGAAGGTGTCCGCATCGGCGGCGAATCCAAGCATAAGCGCGCCCTGAAAGTCTGGGAAAAGCGCGAGTTCCAGAACCTCGACAACACGCGCGAACTCGGCACCCGCAACATCAAGATCGCCCTGCGCCGTCTGCGCAAATTTGCGCGGCAGGGTGCGGCGGAAGAATTGGACATCAAGGCGACCATTGACGGCACGGCACGTCAGGGCTGGCTCGACATCCACATGCGTCCGGAACGGCGGAACGCCATCAAAGTGCTGCTCTTCTTGGATGTCGGCGGATCAATGGACCCGTTCATCAAGCTGGTGGAAGAGCTGTTCAGCGCCGCCACGTCCGAGTTCAAGAATCTCGAATTCTTCTACTTCCACAACTGCCTCTACGAAGGCGTGTGGAAGGACAATAAGCGCCGCTATTCGGAACGGACGCCAACCTGGGAAGTGCTCCACAAATTCCCACATGATTACAAGGTCGTGTTCGTGGGGGATGCCGCAATGAGCCCCTATGAAATCTCCCATCCCGGCGGGTCTGTGGAGCATTTCAACGAGGAATCCGGCGCTGCATGGATGCACCGTGTGGCCAACACCTATCCAGCGACCGTGTGGCTCAACCCCACGCCGGAGCAGCATTGGACCTATTCGCAGTCCACCAAGATCATCAAGGATCTGGTGAACGACCGGATGTATCCACTCACGCTGGAAGGCTTGGACGATGCCATGCGGGAACTGACCCGCAAGCATTGAAGCCCTAGCCGAAGGGCTTATCAATCGAAGGCGGAGGCACGCTAAACCATTCCGGCCCCTTGGCGGTCATGTGAAAACAATCCTCCAGCCGGATGCCAAAGCTGCCCGGGATGTAGAGCCCCGGCTCGTTGGAAAAGCACATCCCCTCGGCGAGCGGCGTGGCTTCCCCATGGACGAGGTTGACCGGTTCATGCCCGTCCATGCCGATGCCGTGACCCGTGCGGTGCGATAGGCCGGGCAAGCCATAGCCGGGGCCATAGCCGATCTTTTCATACCAGCCGCGCACTGCATCATCGACCGAACCGCAGCTTTTGCCGATCTGCGCCGCCTCAAAAGCCATCTGCTGACCCTGACGGACCTGTGCCCACACATCGCGCTGGCGCTTGGTCGGTTCTCCGAACACGAAGGTGCGGGAAATATCCGACACATAGCCGTGCACCGAACAGCCGCCGTCGATGAGAATGACCTTGCCCTCACGGACTTCCTGCGGCTTGCCGGAGCCGTGCGGATAGGCACTCGCCTCGCCCAGAAGGACCAGCGCATCGCCACCCTTCCCGCCGCGCTTGGCCGTTTCCGATATGATGAGCGCGTTGATATCCTCAGGTGTCATACCCTTTTGCACCTGCGCGCCCGCTGCACGGAAAGCATCAACGGTGATGTCCGCCGCCGTCTTCATCAGCGCAATTTCAGCGGCCGTCTTGTACATCCGACATCCGCGCACGACACCGGCGCCACTCACCACCGTCACGCCCGGCAGCGCCTTTTGCAGGCCATCGGTGATGAAGTGGCGGACGGTTTCCTCAATGGCGACAGGCTTCGCAGCCAGCTTCTTTTCGCGCAGCCAGTCCGCAACAAGCGCCATCGGGTTTTCATGCTCGTTCCAGGTGCGGATGGCGGCAGGAATCGCCAGCGATTCCCGGATCGACGGGGCTTCAAAAAAGGGCGTGATGACGGTCACTTCCCCTTCTGCCGGGATGAGCGCCGCGGTCAACCGCTCACTGCGCCACCACTGCACGCCCGTGAAATAGACAAGGCTGGAGCCGGGTTCGACCAGAAGCGCGCCGATCCCCGCCGCCTGCATCAGGCCCTGCACCTTGGCGAGGCGGGCGGCGCGTTCTGCCGGGCTGATGGGCTTGGCATTGGCGGCAAGATTAACCGGGCCTGCAGGTGTGACCGCTTTGGCGATGGCAGGGGCAAGAGCCAGCCCTGCAACGGAGGTCAAGACATTGCGTCGGGAGAACATCTTCCGTTCCTTCAATAGAGCAGGAACGGGCGCCGTTCCTCGGCCCAAGCCTGTTCGTCCGGCAGCGTGATTGCGTCGAGGTCCGCCGCAGTCGCCTCAGGATTATCAACCCATTCGCGCAAGGCCGGGCCGCCGTTGATCACATCGATGGCGAGCACGTCATCGGTATACTCATATTTGAAATCCTTGCCGCGCCAGATGGGATAGTCCGGGTAAAGGGCCCGGATTGCCTTGAAGGCGAGAGCTTGCAGGCGCCAGGGCTTGAACGCCGCATCATCATAGCCCGGCCCTTCGGCATGGATGTGAACTCCGGCGCACAACGTCCCGACATGTTTGTGAAACGTCGGTTCAAACCATATCTCGCGCAGCGTGCAACCGGTGAGCCAGTGTGGGGCCAGTTCGTGCATCTTGGAGATCACCGCATGAGCGTCGATATCTGGTGCGCCGAAGAGTTCGAGCGCACGGGTGGTGCCGCGCCCTTCGGAAAGCGTCGCGCCTTCAACCATCACCGTGCCCGCATAAGCGCGCGCCATGTTGACGTTCGCAGCATTGGGGCTGGGGTTGATCCAGACGCGGTCCTGCGGCCAACCGAAACCGGGCGCAACATCGGGCGTATAGCCTTCCATCTCGACCACGCGGTAGTTCACGTCGAGGTTGAAGTGCGCGATGAACCATTGCCCCAGTTCACCCATCGTCAGGCCGTGGCGCATCGGGATGGGCCCTGCCCCCACAAAGCTCTCCCACCCAGCCCGCAGCGTCAGGCCTTCAATCGGCCGGCCGGCAGGATTGGGACGATCCAGCACCCACACCTCTTTGCCGTGCTCGGCCGCAGCCTCAAGGATGTAGAGCAACGTTGTGATGAAGGTGTAGATACGGCAGCCAAGATCCTGCAAATCAATGAGAACCACGTCAAACGTGCTCATCGCCTGACCCGTCGGGCGGCGCACTTCGCCATAGAGGCTGAACACCGGAATGCCGTGGTGCGGATCGGTGAAGTCAGGCGACTCCACCATATTATCCTGCTTGTCGCCGCGCAGGCCGTGCTGCGGGCCGAAAGCCGCCGTCAACGTGATCTCCGAACATTTGGCGAGCGCATCGAGACTGTGCGTCAGGTCTGCCGTGACAGAAGCGGGATGGGCGACCAGCGCGACGC
>JBBATS010000021.1:0-47916 GCA_040398625.1 Chakrabartia sp.
TTCCGGCAGGAGCAGAAGAGCGGGCTGATCGGCGTCTATGAAAACACCGGTCTCGCCGAGGCATGGGCCCCGCGCGGCGGCCATCCCGAATGGAATTCGACCAGCGAGTTGTTCCCTGAAGATCTGGAACGCATCTACCCTTGGCTGGAGCGCGCCATTGAGCGCATGCCGGTCTTTGGTGAAGTCGGCCTGCGCCGTTTCGTCAATGGCGCCATTCCGCACACGCCCGATGGTGGCCCCTTGCTTGGGCCTGCTGTTGGCCTTCGCAATTTCTGGCATTGTTGCGGCACCAGCTTTGGCATTGCGCAGGGTGGAGGCGCTGGCAAGTATATGGCGCAGTGGATGGTGTTCGGCGATGCCGACATCAATATGACCGAGTTCGATCCGCGTCGTTACGGACCCTATGCGGATGAGGATTACAGCCGCGATAAGGTGTTCCTTGATTACCGGATGACCTTCACGACGCGGCTTCCGGGCGAAGAAGAGCCCGATGGCCGTCCGCAGAAGACGAGCCCGCTCTATGAGCCGCTGAAGGACGCAGGTGCTGTGTACGGAGAGACCTATGGCTGGGAGCGGCCGAAGTGGTTCTCGCTGGACGGCGCCGAGGAAGAAGGCGGTTATCAGCGGACCAACACGTTTGACGCGGTGGCCAAGGAAGTCGCGGCTGTGTCGCAACGCGTCGGGGTTCTCGATCTGTCCGGTTTCGCAAAATACGACGTCACTGGCCCGGATGCCGAAGCGTTCCTCAACCGCATTTGCGCCAACCGCATGCCCAAGAAGCTGGGCGGGATTGGCCTTGTCCATCCCTTGTCGGTGCAGGGCCGTATCTATGGGGAAATGACCGTCACGCGCTTTGCCGATGATCATTTCTACTGTCTATCGGCGGCGGCGGCCGAACAGCGCGATTGGGACCTGCTGATGCAAAGCAAGCGTCCCGATGAAGATGTGACGATCAGCAACATCACCATGGATTTGGGTGTGTTGGTGCTCAATGGCCCACGTGCCCGCGATGTGCTGGCCAAGCTGACCGAGACGGACCTCAGCAATGAAGGCTTCCGCTGGTTGAGCGGGCAGGAGATTTCTGTCGCGGGCATCAAGCTGCGCGCGCTGCGTGTGTCTTATGCAGGGGAACTCGGCTGGGAATTGCATCCTGCGATGGAAGATCTTGCAGCGCTCTATCAGGCCGTCTGGGACGCCGGGCAGGAGTTCGGCATTGCGAATTACGGCCTCTACGCCGCCAACACGATGCGGATGGAAAAGGGCTACAAAGCTTGGGGGTCTGAACTCACCAACGAACTGACGATGATCGAGGCGGACATGCCGCGCTTCATCAACTTCAAGAAGGACGCCTTTGTCGGCAAGCAGGCGACGCTCGACGCGCCGGACCGCTTCCGCATCGTCTATGGTGAGGTCGCTGCCACCAATGTCGATGTGCGCGGGGCAGAGCCATGCTTGGTCGGTGATACCTGCATCGGGCTCACCACCTCGGGCGGCTATGGCCACCGCGTGGGCAAGAGCCTGTTCTTCGCCTGTGTCCCCATTGAGAACGCAGCGCCGGGCGCGACATTTGATATCTATCTCCAAGGGGAACGACGCGCCGCCGTCGTACTGGCGGACCCTGCCTATGACCCTGACAATTCAAAGATGAAGGTTTGATCGGTGGCTGAACTTCCCAAAAAGGCGCGTGTCGTCATCGTCGGCGGTGGTGTGATCGGATGCTCCATTGCCTATCACCTGACCAAGATTGGCTGGGACGATGTTGTCCTGCTGGAACGCAAGCAGCTGACCAGCGGCACAACTTGGCACGCAGCCGGGCTCGTCGGGCAATTGCGTCCGTCGATCAATATGACCAAGCTCGCCAAATATACCGGTGAGCTTTATCGCGGGCTGGAAGCCGAAACAGGGCAGGCGACCGGATATCGGCAATGCGGCTCCATTTCGATGGCAACCAACGCGGAGCGCTTTGAAGAGCTGAAGCGCAGCGCCTCTATGGCGAAGGTGTTTGACCTTCCCGTCCATGTCGTGACGCCGCAGGAAATCAAAGACCTCGCGCACATTGTGAACGTTGATGATGTCGTTGGCGGCATCCACATCCCAAGCGATGGCTATGCCAACGCAGTGGACATCACGCAGGCGCTGGCCAAGGGTGCCCGCACCGGCGGCGCTCAGATTTTTGAAAACACCAAGGTCACCAAAATTCGCCACAATGGCGATCGCGTGACCGGCGTCGACACCGATGATGGGTCGATTGACGCCGATTATGTCGTCATCTGCGGCGGCATGTGGACGCGCGATTTGGCCGCCAGCATCGGCGTTGCCGCGCCGCTCCATGCATGCGAGCATTACTATGTGCTGTTCGAAGGCGTGGAAGGCATTGACCCGACCCTGCCGGTGCTGCGCGATTATGATTATTGCGGCTACTATAAATATGACGCGGGCAAGCTGCTCGTCGGTGCGTTTGAGCCCAACGCCCGGCCTTGGGGCATGGACGGCATTTCCGAAGACTTCTGCTTCGATGAAATCGCCGGCAGCTTTGAGCATTTCGAACCGCTGTTGATGGACGCCATGCGGCGTGTGCCTGCGCTCGAGAAAGCGGGCATCCAGAAGTTCTTCTGTGGTCCCGAAAGCTTCACACCAGACGTCCGCTATCATCTGGGCGAAAGCGCGGAATTGAAGGGCTGTTTTGTCGCCGCCGGCCTCAATTCCATTGGCCTGCAATCCGCAGGGGGCGTCGGCAAGGTGATGGCCGACTGGATCCGCGACGGCATCCCGCCCGCCGATCTTTGGACGGTCGATATCCGGCGCAACATGCCGTTCCAGATTAACCGGAAATATCTGCGCGAACGTGTGACGGAAAGCCTCGGCCTGCTCTACGCGACGCATTATCCGTTCAAGCAATATGAAACGGCCCGCGGCGTCCGTCGGTCTGCCATCCATGACCGACTGGTCGCGGCAGGGGCCTGTCATGGCGAGGCTTTCGGTTGGGAGCGTCCCAACTGGTATGCCGAACCCGGCAGCACGCCAAAATATGAATATAGCTATGGCCGCCAGAACTGGTTTGAGGCCAATGCGGCGGAGTGCAAGGCTGTGCGTGAAGCCGTTGGCCTGTTCGACCAAAGCTCTTTCGCCAAATTCCGGCTGGAAGGGCGCGATGCTTGCGCTGTGCTCAACCGGGTCTGCGCAAACGATGTCGATGTGGCACCGGGCAAGCTGATCTACACCCAGTGGCTCAATGAAAAGGGCGGCATCGAGGCCGATCTGACCGTGACGCGTCTCTCGCAGACGGCCTATCTGATCGTCACGGGCGCTGAGACCGAGGTGAAGGATTTCAACTGGCTGACGCGGCACATTCCTGAGGACGCACACGCGATCCTGACCAATGTTTCGTCCGCGATGGGTGTTATCTCGATCATGGGCCCGAATGCGCGCGCGCTGCTCCAGTCGATCTGCCCCAATGATCTGTCGCACGAGGCCTTCCCCTTTGCGACGAGCCAGGAGATTGAGCTTGGTTATGCGATCGTGCGCGCCTCGCGGATCACCTATGTCGGAGAGCTGGGTTGGGAGCTGTATATCCCGACCGAGTTCATGACCGGCGTTTATGATGAGATCGTCGCGGCGGGTGCTGCCTTTGGCCTCAAGCATTGCGGCTATCACGCGCTCAACGCGCTGCGGATGGAAAAGGGCTACCGTCACTGGGGCCATGACATCACCGATGAGGACACCCCGCTTGAGGCGGGCCTTGGCTTTGCGGTGAAGATGGACAAGCCCGGCGGCTTTATCGGGCGCGACGCGCTGTTGAAGCAGAAGGAAGAAGGGCTGAAGCAAAAGCTTGTCCAGTTCCTGCTCAAGTCGCCGGAGCCGCTGCTCTATCACAATGAGCCCATCTGGCAGGGGGACCGGATTGCCGGTTACATCCGCTCGGGCATGTATGCCCAGATGCTTGGCGGCGCCTGTGGCCTTGGCTATGTGACAGCGGCAGATGGCGGTGTCGTCGGCCCGATTGGCGCGGATGATTTTGAAATCGAAATTGCAGGCGTCCGTTATCCTGCGACAGCCTCGCTCAAGCCTATGTATGACCCCACAAACGCACGGATCAAAATCTGATGTCTGAATCCCAGAACCAATTGATGCATCGCCTCGCCGCCAACACACGCGTCGGCTATAGTTTTGATCAGGAATTCTACGCGAGCGACGCGGTATTCAAGGCCGACTTCGATCAGGTGATCAGCCGGAAATGGATCGTCGCAGGCCATGTGTCGCGCATCCCCAAGAAGGGGGATTACTTCCTCTTCAAGATCGGGTCGGAACAGATCATCGTCATCCGGGAGAATGAAGACAGCGTTCGCGCCTTCTTCAACGTGTGCCGTCACCGCGGGTCCACCATCTGTTCAGCCGAAAGCGGCAATGCGCCACGTCTCGTCTGCCCTTATCACGCCTGGACATTCGGGCTGGACGGTCGGCTGATATCCGCGCGCCTCATGCCGGAGGATTTCAACAAGGCGGAAAACAGCCTGATTGCCTGTCATATCCGGGTGTTCCACGGCCTTATCTTCATCAATATGAGCGAAGACGAGCCCGTCGATTTCGACGCGACCTTTGGCGATATGGGCCCGATCCTCGACTATCATGGCATGGCGGATGCGCGCATTGCCCATGCGGGAAGCTACCCCACGACGGCCAACTGGAAGCTGGTCGTGGAGAACTTCTTTGAATGTTACCACTGCGTGCCTTCGCACCCCGAATTCTGCTCCATGCATGCGGCAGAAACGCTCGTGGCAGTGGGCGCGGGGCCAAGGTCTGGACCGGCAGACGCGATTGCGGGCTTCACGCCAAAGCTGAAGGCCTGGGAAGACAGCGCGGCGTCCGCCGGGCGCCCGATTGGCAATATCGACGAGGCCGCCGATACTAGCCATCTACGCCTCTTGATGCAGCGGATGAACAAGGAAGGTTTTGCCGCCGAGACGCAGGATGGCACGGCGCCGTCGCCTTTGATGGGTAAGCGCACAAAGGCTGATGGCGGCCGGATGCATCTGAGCTTCAGCCCGTTCAGCCAGATTGTGGCCGATGACCATTTCGTGATCCTGTTTCAGTTCACCCCGCGTGGGGCTCTGGAAACGGATGTGGAGATGATCTGGCTGGTCGATGGCCGTGCCACAGAAGATCAGGTCGATATCGACAAGATGATCTGGGGCTATCACGCGACAACGACGCAGGATAAGGTGATTACCGAAAATAATCAGGCCGGTATCATGTCGAGCCGCTATCGCCCGGGCCGCTATTCCGATCAGGAAGGCAGCGTGATCAATTTCCAGAAATGGTACCTCAACCAGTTCGGGCTTGCGAGGGCGGAATGACCATTCCCGCCACCATGCGCGCGGTCTTGCTGACCCGGCATGGCGGGTTTGATTGCCTTGATCTGCGGGACGATGTTTCTGTCCCGCAGCCCGGGGCAGGGGAGGTCCTGATTCGCGTCGGTGCGGCAGGCGTCAACAACACCGATATCAACACGCGTATCGGCTGGTATTCCAAGGCCGTGGCGGATGCGACAGATGCGGGAGCGGCCAGCGGCATGGTGGGCGCAGGCGACGATGGCTGGTCGGGCGAAGCTTTCCAGTTCCCACGCATTCAGGGCGCGGATGCTTGTGGCCGGATCGTCGCGGTCGGGCCGGGTGTCAACAAATCCCGCATCGGGGAACGCGTTTTGGTTGAGCCGGTGTTTCGCGGGGCGGATCGATTTGATGTCCGCTATTTCGGGTCTGAGGTTGACGGCGCTTTTGCCGATTATGCTTGTGTGCCTGCTGACTACGCGCACCGCATTGAGTGCGAACTAAGCGATGTCGAGCTCGCCAGCTTCCCTTGTGCCTATTCGGCGGCGGAGAACATCCTGACGCGGATTGCGCTTGCAGCAGGGGAGCGTGTGCTGATTACCGGCGCCTCCGGTGGCGTCGGGTCTGCCGCTGTCCAGCTCGCCAAACGGCGCGGGGCTGAGGTTGTGGCGATGGTCGGCGGTAACAAGGCCGATGCCGTGCGCGCCTTAGGGGCAGACCAGATCGTGCCGCGCGATGCCGATCTGGAAGCACATTTTGGCCATGACCATTTTGACGCCGCCGTCGATGTTGTGGGTGGAGCGCAGTTCGGTGCCATTTTGAACACCCTCAAGCGCGGCGGGCGTTATGGGGTGTCGGGCGCAATCTCCGGCCCGATCGTCGATCTCGACCTTCGTACGCTCTACCTAAAAGATCTTCGCCTGATCGGCTGCACCGTGCTGGAGCCAGAGGTGTTCGCCAACCTTATCGGCTATATCGAGCGCGGGGAGATCAAACCCTGCATCGCGGCGACCTTCCCACTGTTCGACATGGTCAAGGCGCAGGAGGCGTTCCTTACCAAACGCCATGTCGGCAAGATCGTCCTCGCCGGCTAGTGGGTCAGGCCGCGCGGGGCGCTTTCAAAAATCCGCGTGCCACGCAAAGCAACCACGTCGCGACAAACAGGTGATAGAGGTGCCAACTCAGATCAGCGCCCATATAGCCGGATTGCCGGACGAGAGTGACGTTCAGCAGCATCACGGCGAAGCCCCCAGCGCCCAAATGATTGCGGGATTGCAAGCACAGCGCGATGGCCGCGACGAGCATGAGGACAAAGGCGACAGCGCCGATAGCAGGTAGGGCCGCACCCAATGCCACCAAGGCGCCTGCAACGCCTAGAACAACGCTGGTGCCAAGCCGCAGGCCTTTGTCACGCAGGATTTGGGCGAGCAGCAGGGTGAGCCCGGCAATGCCCCCCAATTGCGACACGCTTTTGTGGAGCATCGCCAATGGCTCAATCAGTCCACTGGTGATCCGGATGGTCCCTATCACCCCAGCAAGGCCGAACAGGCTAAGGCCCAGTGCTGCTAAGGGTTTACCGGTGCGCCACAATTTCACGACGCCCCAGCCCGCAATGAGCGCGACCAGCGCGTCGGTGAGCGCGTAGTGGAGCGGCATTATCGAACGGGGTTTGTGGCGGGGGCGACCGCTAAGGCCTGCGGGCCGAGGCCTGCTTCCCGCCTGATATCTTCCGATGTCTGTCGGGATCCATCATGGCTCCACCCCGGCGGCGCAAACACATAGCAAAACCTCTGCCAAAGCGTGATGCCAGGTGTGGTCGCGTCTTTGGCGATGCCGATATATTCGTGGCTGATCACCTTCAAAATGTTGAAGGTCTTCAGATTCTTGACCAGACCATAGACGGGCTTTTCGCTGTCATCTTCCGCGACAAAGCTGCCGAATAGGCGGTCCCAGATGATGAACGTCCCTGCATAATTGGCATCCAGATAGCGCGGATTATTGGCGTGATGGACGCGGTGATGCGATGGCGTGTTGAAGAGGAACTCAACCCAGCGGGGGAGTTTGTTGACCGTCTCAGTATGCAGCATGAACTGGTAAGTGGCGTTGAGGACGCCGCAGAACGTGACCATGACCGGATCAAAGCCGACAAGCACCAACGGTATCTTGAACAGCATCGTGCCCGTGAAATGCTTCGTCCACCCCTGACGCAGGGCGACCGCAAGATTATACTCTTCACTGGAATGATGCACGACGTGCATCGCCCAGACCCAACGGACCCGGTGGGCGACGCGGTGGTGGCAATAAAAGCGCAGGTCATCGAGAAAGAAGCACAAGATGAACGTGCCAGCGGTGACAGGCAGGCTGTAGACCTGAAACGGTGCCGCCATTGCCAATATGCCCAGCGTGATGAACGCTGAAAAGCCGTTGATGGGATCACTCAGCAAGCCCGTTGCAATACCGGTCAACGCATCCTTGGCAGGCATTTTTCCGCGCGCGCGCCAAAGCTTGATCGCCGCAAGTTCGATCCCGAGCAACAAGAAGAAGAACAGCGCCGAATAGAGGCCGATGTTGCTGTGGATCAGATCAGAGGCGGTCATAAAACCATCCTATTCAATGGTTTGGAACAGAACTGCAAGCTTTACGACAAACGGCGACAGGGCGATGATATCGCGCCTCACGCGTCAGTGCCGTTCAAAGCACCAGCCATGGCCGCAATGTGGTCCGGCCCAATCCCGCAACACCCGCCAACAATCGTCGCACCGGAGGCCACCCAAGTCTGCGCCCAGCCAAGATAGCGCGGCGGATCAAGATCGGCACGGATGGCGCGGATGACTTCGTTCGCAGCACCTTCATCTTCTTGACCGAAGCCGTTGGCGTAGACGCCGATGGCGATGTCTGTTCCGTCAAGAACCGCTTTGGCTTCGCGAACGGCAGCATCCATAACTTCGGGGCGGCTGCAATTGAACAGAAGGGCTTCTGCGCCAACCTCTTTGGCAAGGGCCGCGGCATCCTGAACACTTTCGCCGGAACGCAATGTTGCAACGCCAGCGTCATCGAGAGTGAAGGACAGCCACAGCGGCCGGACATCGTCAGCTAGCATTTCCGCAATCAAGCGCGCCTCGGCCAATGTGCTCAACGTCTCCGCCAGCCAGAGGTCTCCATAAGGGGACAGACCAGCAATCAGGACGTCGAGGATTGCGCGGGCTTCGTCCGCGTTGAAGAGGTCGGGTCGGTATGATCCCAGAACCGGCGGTAGGGACGCGGCAACTTTAACGCCGCGCGTGTCCGCAACGGTGCGTGCGAGTTGCCCACATAGCGCTGCCAAACGCGCGCCGTCCGATGCAAAGCGTTCTGCACCAAGATGGAAAGGCACAATCGCATAGCTGTTGGTTGTGATGACATCGGCACCGGCTGCCGCGAAGAGATCATGCGCGGCGCCGACAAGATCGGGCGTTTCGATGAGCGCAAGCGCGGACCATTCAGGCTGGCGGAACGGCGCGCCAAGCTTTTGAAGCTCGCGGCTGATGCCGCCATCCAATATCGTCACGCTCATAAATCTCTCCTTAGTCGATCGTTTCGACCAACTCGGCAATCCGTCCGACCATTTCGTCGATATGCGCCTTTTGCAAGATCAGCGGCGGCGACAGTGCGACGATATCGCCGGTTGCGCGGACCAGCAGGCCATTGTCAAAGCACTTCTGGAAAAGCTCGGTCGCGCGCTTGGTGGGCGCGCCGGGGCGCGGTTCCAGTTCAATGCCGGCAACGATACCCATGTTGCGGATGTCGATGATGTTGCGCTTGCCCTTCAGGCTGTGGACCGCATCCTCCCAATAGCCGTGCAGCGAGGCGGCATGTTCAAAAATGCCTTCGGATTTGTAGAGGTCCAGCGTCGCAAGGCCTGCCGCTGCCGCCAGCGGGTGGCCGGAATAGGTGTAGCCATGGAACAGTTCGATCCCGTCAGCGGCGCCTTCGACGACGCCATCATGGACATGGCGGCTGACAGCAACCGCGCCCATTGGCACCGCTGCGTTCGTCAGGCCCTTAGCCATGGTGATCATATCCGGGGTCACGCCCAGCGTGCCGGATGCGGTGGCTCCGCCCACTCGGCCAAAGCCTGTGATAACTTCATCAAAGATCAGCAATATGCCATGTTTGGTGGTGATTTCGCGGAGCTTTTCCAGATAGCCCTGCGGCGGCACCAGAACGCCGGTGGAGCCCGCCATCGGCTCGACAATGACAGCGGCAATGGTTTCCGCACCATGCAGCGCAACGATGGACTCCAGATTGTCGGCAAGATGCGCGCCCCAGTGCGGGCGGCCCTTTGTAAAGGCGTTATGCTCAAGATTATGGGTATGGGGCAGGTGATCCACACCGGCGAGCAACGTTCCAAACTGGCGGCGGTTGTTGACGATACCGCCCACCGAAATACCACCAAAGCCGACGCCACTGTAACCGCGCTCGCGCCCGATCAGGCGGGTGCGGGTGCCCTGTCCACGGGCGCGCTGATAGGCGAGCGCGATTTTCAGCGCGGTATCAACCGATTCAGAACCGGAATTGGTGAAGAAAATCCGGTCCAAACCGTTCGGCATCAAATCGGCGATACGTGTCGCCAGTTCGAAGGACAGCGGGTGACCCAATTGGAAGGGCGGCGCATAGTCCAGCTCCGCCGCTGTCTTCTGGATCGCCGCAACGATGGAGGGGCGGCAGTGCCCGGCATTGACCGCCCAAAGGCCAGCGGTGCCGTCCAAAATCTGGCGGCCATCATCGCTAGTATAGTGCATGTCTTTTGCCGACTTCAGCTGGCGCGGCGTCGCCTTGAACGCGCGGTTTGCCGTAAATGGCATCCACAAAGCGGCAAGCGGATCGTTTTGAAGGGTCATTTTTCAGGCTCCAGCGTCAGTCATTTTAAGGCTTATGCAACGCGCGGCAGGGGGATCGCGATTGAAAAGAATGTTGCGATCGGAAAATTCTCGTCCGCGATCAGGCCGTCTGATCCTTGGCTTGCAGCCGTGTCTTCGCCCAATAGCCGATGAGGAAGGCCAGCGTCACCAACACGCTGGCGCCAAGCTCAAGCGCGGTGCGCTCGGCCAGACCCATCAGCACCAGAATTGCGGCCATGCCCGCAATCGTGGCCCATGTAGCATAAGGGAACAGCCACATTTTCACCTGCAGGCGCGAAGGGTCTTCCGCCTCAATCTGCGCGCGCAGCCGCAATTGGGCCCATGCGATCAACATATAGATGAACAGCATGATCGCGCCGGACGAGCTGACAAGGAAGTTAAACACGCGGTCAGGTGACAACACCGACGCCGCAAGGGCGACATAGCTGAACAGGCTGGCGATCAGGATGGCGCGGGCAGGGACCTTTGACCGGCTCAACTGGACGCAGGACTGCGGCGCATCTCCATTCTTGGCGAGCCCGAACATGGCGCGCGAGGTGATGTAGATGCCCGAATTCAGGCAGGAGAGCACGGCGACCAAAACGATGGCGTTCATGATCAGGTCTGCGGAGGGATAGCCCATCTCACTGAGGGCTTGCGCGAAGGGCGAGATGCCGGGCTGGATTTCCGTCCAGGGCACAACCGAGACGATCAGGAATATGGAAAGCACGAAGAAGATCAGGATGCGGACAGACACAGAGATTGTCATGCGGGCGATGGTCTTTGCGCCCGCCTCTGATTCCGCCGCGGCCAACGTCGCGATTTCTGCGCCACATAGCGAGAAGATCGTGGTGGCCACACCTGCAAAGATGGCAGCGATGCCAGCTGGGGCAAAGCCGCCATGTGCGGTCAGATTGCCGAAAACAGGGCCGGAGGGTGAGGTGACGCCCGTCGCATAAGCAGCGGCCACCAGAATGAAGACGATGATGGCGACGACCTTGGTCGAGGCAAACCAGAATTCAAACTCGCCATAGGATTTGGCGGACATCAGATTTACGGCGGTCAGCAGCGCCATCAGCACGACACCAATTTCCCACACTTCAAATTGCGGGAACCAGCCGTTGATGATCTTCGCACCGGCAATCGCCTCGATTGCGATCACGACAACCCAGAAATACCAATACAGCCAGCCGACCAGAAATCCGGCCCATTCGCCAACGCCAACTCGCGCGAATTCCGGGAAGGTCTGAACGCCCGGCATGGCCATCGCCATTTCAGAGATCATCCGCATGACAAGCAGGACGAGGAAACCGGCCAACGCGTAGCTGAGCACTGCAGCAGGGCCGATGGTGCTGATGGCGGTCGAGGAACCGACAAACAGTCCGGCGCCGATGATGCCGCCAAAGGTGATCATGGAAACATGGCGGGATTTGAGTGTCCGGCTCAGTTCGTTCTTGGGTGCGGGTGGCACTGATCCAACCAGACTCGCCTCAGACATGTTTTATCCCCTGTTTCCCTTTTTAGGTGTCTAGCGTTGGCAGCGCCGTTTTGTAAATGACGGGACGCAGGGCAAAACTTGTCGTGACATTGGCCACGCCGGAGACGCGTGTCAGGCTGTTGCGCAGAAAATCCTCAAAGCGGGTCAGCGACCTGACCAGAACGCGCAGTTGATAGTCAGACTCGCCCGTCATCAAATAGCATTCCATAACTTCCGGAAATCCGGCGATGGCCGCTTCAAAGGCTTCCAGGTGGCGGTCATCCTGCTGGTCGAGCCGAACGCGGACGAAGGCAGTCACGTTTAGGTCAAGCGCCTCAGGGTCCACCAAGGCGACATAGCGCGAGATGACGCCGGCACTTTCGAGATGCCGGACGCGCCGCAGGCACGGGCTTGGCGAAAGGCCGACCTGATCTGCCAGTTCCTGATTGGTGATCCGCCCATTTGCCTGAAGGGCCTCCAGAATTTTGATATCAATCGAGTCTGGAGAGAAATTTGGCATAATATGCTCCAAATATGTTTATCTTCGGCTGAGTATGCCAATTCAGCGCCAAAAGGTAGCGGAATTCGCAAGGACATGTCCTGACCTTCAGCGCTATTCGGGAAAAACCATCATGCGGAGATCCGGCCATGCCTACCCTGACTGCGGATAGCCGCACGGACGTTGTTTCTGCGTTAGAAGCGCTTGATACCCGGCTGCGCTGGCTCTCCTCCTGGACGGTTCACAATGCCAATCATATTCGTGAGAAGCGTGATGGGCTGAAGGTCGGTGGGCATCAGGCCAGCTGCGCTTCGATGACGGCGATCATGTCCGCGCTTTATTTCCACGCGCTGCGCCCGCAGGACAAGGTGGCAGTAAAGCCGCATGCCGGCCCCGTCCTTCAGGCGATCCACTATCTTTTGGGCAACCAGTCGCTGGAGCAGTTGCAGCGCTTTCGGGCGCTCGGCGGCGCGCAGAGCTATCCTTCGCGGACCAAGGACAAAATCCCCGTTGATTTCTCGACGGGGTCCGTTGGTCTCGGTGTCGCCATCACCGCCTTTTCCAGCCTCGTTCAGGACTATCTGATCGCGCATGGCCAGATGGACGAGCAGGACGCTGGGCGCATGATTGCTCTGATGGGCGATGCGGAACTCGATGAAGGCAACATCTACGAATGCCTGATCGAGGGCTATAAGCACGACATCCGCAACTGCTGGTGGGTGGTCGATTATAACCGGCAGTCGTTGGACAGCACGACGGCCGACCGGATGTTCCGCCGCTTCGACGATATCTTCGAAACCTGCGGTTGGCGTGTCATCACGCTGAAGCATGGGAAGCTGCAGCGCAAAGTGTTCGCTGAGCCCGGCGGGCAGGCGATTGCCGACTGGATCGACAATTGCCCCAATGCGGAATTCGCCGCGCTCACCTATCAGGGTGGGGCGGCATGGCGGCAGCGTTTGATGGCGGACATTGGCGGCACGGCAAAGGTCCGTGCGCTGCTCGACAGCTTTGATGATGATGGTCTGGCCGCGTTGATGACCAATTTGGGCGGTCATTGCGTGGAAAGCCTGATCGACGCGTTTGACAGTGCGCAGGATGAACTGCCGACATTGTTCATCGCCTATACGGTGAAGGGCCACGGCCTGCCGCTGGCTGGTCACAAGGACAATCATTCGGGGATGATGAACCCGGGGCAGATTGATCAGTTGCGCCAAAGCCTCGCGATCCCGGTGGGGGATGAATGGGAGCCTTATGGCGGCCTTGGGGATAATCAGGCTGCGCGCCTGAAAGAGTTTGTGTCCAGCAGCGCCTTGGCGGTCAAAGCGCCTGAGGCGGAAGCGCCGACCATCCCGGTGCCCGTACGCTTGGCCTTTCCGGCCTCAGACGCCCAATCCACGCAGGCCGCATTCGGCAATGTCCTGCTGGAACTGGCCAAGTCCGACGAACCCTTGGCGGACCGCATCGTCACCACTGCACCGGACGTGACGCAGACCACTAATCTCGGCGCCTTCGTCAACCAGCGTGGGCTGTTCCGCCGGGCGGAAATGGTCGACGTGTTCCGTGCGGCCAAAATCCCGTCCGCCCAAAAATGGGATGGCCATGCCGCAGGGCAGCACATTGAACTTGGCATTGCGGAGAACAACTTCTTCCTCGCCATGACGTCGCTTGGGCTTGCGGGACCGCATTTCGGCACGCGGTTGATCCCGGTGGGGACCGTCTATGATCCGTTTATCGCGCGCGGCCTCGATGCCCTGAATTACGGCTGTTATTCCGATGCTCGCTTCCTGCTCGTCGGCACGCCCTCCGGCCTGACGCTCGGGCCAGAAGGCGGCGCGCACCAGTCCATCAACACGCCGCTCATCGGCATGGGCCAACCCAATCTTGCCTATTTTGAGCCCGCTTGGGCCGATGAAGTCGCGCTCATGATGCGGTGGGCTTTCGATTACATGCAGCAGCCGGACGGCAGCTCTGTCTACATCCGCCTCAGCACCCGCGTCATTCCGCAGATGGCGCGCGCAGATGATGCTTGGGAGGCGGATGCGCTGAAGGGCGGCTATTGGCTGAAACAGCCCGGGTCGAATGCGGATGCGGCCATCGTCTTTACCGGAGCCATAGCGCCGGAAGTGCTCCAAGCTTGGGAGCAACTGGTTGACGATGTTCCCGGGATTGGGCTGCTGAATGTGACATCGCCGGACCTGCTGCACCGGGAATGGTCAGCGCGTCACGCATCGCGCTGGACAGATGGCAAAAGGCCGCAGAGCCATGTGGAACATCTGCTCTCAGTCTTGTCGCCGACGGCGGGCCTCGTCACCGTCATTGACGGATCGCCGGGCGCTTTGTCCTGGCTCGGCGGGGTGAAGGGCATGCGCGTCAGTCCGCTTGGCATCGACAGTTTTGGCCAGACGGGCGATCTGCCGGATCTCTACCATCGCTACCGGCTTGATGCCGATGCGATTATGGATGCGGCAGCGGAGCTGTTCCTTTAGCCGCGCCGCGCAGGCCTCCAAATCCACTGATATATTACATTAGAATAGCTAATTCAGGGGCGTTGCTATACCGCGCCGGTTGCGGCGACTCTTCTGCTGTCATAGCGAACTGAGCAAATCTCGGTTCACTTTTGTCAGGCTAAAACGTATGAAATCGACAGCGCGTGCAGTGGTCATTGGCGGTGGTGTGGTGGGCGTCAGCACGCTCTATCATCTCGCAAAGCTAGGATGGACCGATGTCGTCCTTCTGGAGCGCAAGGAACTGACGTCGGGCTCGACCTGGCACGCGGCCGGGCTGCTGCCGCTGTTCAACCTCAGCTATTCGGTCGGCAAATTGCACCAATATTCGGTTGGGCTTTACCCGAGCCTTGAGGCAGAGACAGAGCTGAACGTCGGCTTTTCGCAGGTGACCAACATCCGGCTGGCGACGACGCAGGACCGGATGGACGAATATCAGTATTATGCGGGCGTTGCCCGCACCATCGGCGTCGATGTGAACTTCCTGACGCCCGAGCAGGTCAAGGAAATCTGGCCGCTGTGTAACACTGAGGGTGTGATCGGCGCGATCCAGCATCCTGAAGATGGCTATATCCAGCCCGCCGACCTGACACAGGCGCTGGCCAAAGGCGCACGGCAGCGCGGAGCGACCATCTATCGCAACACCACTGTGAATGCGATCACGCAGCAGCCCAATGGCGAATGGCTGATCTCGACCGATCAGGGTGACATCACGTGCGAGCACGTGATTTCCTGTTCGGGCAATTTCGCGCGCCAGACCGGCGCCATGGTTGGGCTCGACATCCCGGTCATTCCGGTCGAGCACCAGTATATCGTCACCGAACAGCACCCCGCGATCATGGAGCGCAAGAAGCAGGGATTGCCCGAAATGGGCGTTCTGCGGGAATCTGACGCCAGCTATTACATGCGCGAAGAAGCTGGTGGCCTTCTGCTCGGACCATATGAAGTCGGCGCGCCGGCCTGCTATGTGGATGGACCTGCGTCCAACAGTGAATATGAACTGTTCCCCGACGCGCTGGAGCGTCTGGAGCCCTATATTCTGGCGGCGATGAGCCGCGTTCCCGCCTTTGGCGAAGTGGGCATCAAGAAGGTCTATAACGGCGCCATCGCCTATACGCCTGACGGATCGCCGATTGTCGGACCGGCATGGGGCCTGAAGAATTTCTGGCTGAATGAAGGCCACAGCTTTGGCGTGACGGCGGCCGGTGGGGCTGGCTGGCAGCTCGCGCATTGGATTGTCGATGGCGAACCTACCATCGACATGATGGGCGTCGATCCCCGCCGCTTCGGCGACTATGCCGGCCGCGGTTTCCTCATCGAAAAGAATGAGGAAGCCTATGCCAAGGTCTTCACCGTGCACTATCCGGATGAAGAGCGCGAAGCGGGTCGGGCACTGCGCCGCACGCCGTGCTATGACCGGATGAAGGCGCTCGGCGCTGTATTTGGTTCGGTTTATGGCTGGGAGCGCCCGAACTGGTTCGCGCCGCAGGGCTATGCCCTGACCGAAGACGATCTTGATCGTCCGGATGTCCTTCTGAACCACAATCACCCGGTCGTTGCCGGGGAAGCGGTTCGCGAGAAGTGGTCGTTCCGTCGATCCAACTATTTCGAACATGTTGGCAATGAGTGCCGCCATGTTCATGAAAAGGTTGGCCTTCAGGATATGAGCGCTTTCGCCAAGTGCGAAATCTCGGGGCCGGGTGCCGAAGCATGGCTCGACCAGTTGTTGACCAACGCGGTGCCCAAGAAGCAGGGGCGTGTTTCGCTGTCCTACCTGCTCACGTCCAAGGGCGGCGTGCGCAGTGAGTTCACCGTCTACAAGGTCGCGCCGCAGCGTTATTACCTCGTGTCGGCAGGCGCTTATGAGCGGCACGACCATGACTATCTGAAAAAGGCGATGCCGCGCGATGGCTCCGTTTCGTTTGAACGCCTGACAACGTCGATGGGTGTTCTGGTTCTCGCAGGGCCCCGCGCGCGTGACGTTCTTCAGAAGCTGACCGATGCGGACTTGTCCAACGCGGCTTTCCCTTGGCTGACCGGCCAGAAGATCAGCGTCGGCTTGGCGCAGGTCGAGGCGCTGCGCGTGAACTTCATCGGAGAGCTGGGCTGGGAAATCCATCACCCGATCGAAATGCAGAACTACATCTTCGATCTGCTGATGGAGGCCGGGGCCGAATTCGACATCAAGCCCTTCGGCATCCGCGCGATGACGCTGATGGCGCTGGAAAAGAGCTACAAGCTGATCCCACGCGAATTGTCGGTGGAATATGCCGCGCTGGAAAGCGGTCTGGACCGGTTCATCAGCCTCAAAAAGCCGGGCTTCTTCGGTAAGGACGCCCTGCTGGCCTGGAAGGACAAGGGCCTGTCCAACACGCTGGTGACGATGGAAGTGCACGGCGTGTCGGATGCCGACGCCCGCGGGTCTGAAGCCATTTACAAGGATGGCGAGATTGTCGGGCGTGTGACATCTGGCGGCTATGGCTGGCGCGTCGGCAAGAGCCTTGCCTTGGCGATGATCAAGCCGGACCTTGCAGTTCCCGGTGCGGAGTTTGAAATCGCCATCCTTGGCAAGCTTCACAAGGCAACGCTGATCGAGGATTCGCCATATGATCCGGAAAACAACGCGTTAAGGAGCTAAGACCATGTCCCGCTTCGAACCCATTGCCCAACTTCTCGCTTCGGACCGCAAGGGCCTGAGCCTGCCGCGCGACTTGTATGTGAGCGAGGAGGCCTTTCAGTTTGACACGCAGGTCATGCTGAAATCGGTCTGGCTCTATGCCTGCACCGTCGCGCATGTGAAGAATCCGGGCGATTATTTCGTGTTCGAAGTGGCGCACAATTCCATCATCATCATTCGCGGACGCGATAATGAGGTGCGGGCGTTCTGGAACTCGTGCCGGCATCGTGGGGCGCGGATCTGTCAGGAGCAACGGGGCCGCGCGCCGCGCCTGACTTGCCCCTACCACCAGTGGACCTACGGCCTTGATGGCGCGCTCATCGCTGCGCGCAGTATGGCCGAGGATTTCGACAAGAAGGAACACGGCCTCGCCCCTGTTGCGCTGGAAAATGTCGGTGGGCTCATCTTCATCTGCATGGATGACAATCCGCCGCCGATTGATCGGGTGAAGGCCGATATTGTTGACCAGATTGCCGTCTATGATCTGGAACGCTGCAAGGTCGCGGTACAGGACAATTACATCGAAGACGCCAACTGGAAGTTGGTGATGGAGAACAACCGGGAATGCTATCATTGCGATGCCGGGCACCCCGAACTGATCAGCGTTCTAGGTACCTATGGCTTCGGCAAGGGCCTGCCTGAAGATGGCGAGTCGGATGTTGTTGACGACAGTGCCTTTGACGCGATGGTGGACGCCAAGCGAGACCAGTGGAAGGCCATGGGCATCTTCCGTGACCTCATCGAGTTTCCGGACGGCTGGTGGCACCGAGTGGCGCGGCTGCCGCTGGCCAATGGGGCAGTGACCCAGTCGATTGACGGAAAGCTTGCTAGCAAGAAGTTGATTGGACCGTTTACGGAACCGGAAACCTCCAGCCTATCGGTTTGGACACAGCCCAATAGCTGGCATCACTTCTGCTGCGATCATGTGGTCACTTTCTCTCTGACGCCGGTCGCGGCAGGCAAGACGCTGCTGCGGACAAGCTGGCTTGTACATGAAGATGCCGTGGAAGGCGTCGATTACGATCCTGATCACCTTGCGGCCCTGTGGCGGGCAACCAACACGCAGGACGGCCATTTCTCGATGCTCAACCATCAGGGCATTTCGACCGACGGCTATCAGCAGGGTCCCTATGCCGTGGAAGAAAAGCTGGTCGAGGATTTCAAGGATTTCTACGTCGACCGTGCCAAGGCCGCGCTGGCGAAGGCTGGCGCATGACGCCTCTGCCACGGTCGGGTTCCATCAAGATTGAAGCTGCGCCTCTGGCGGTCGGCGAAACCCGCACGCTGATTGACGATGCAGGATATCAGACGCTGCTGATGCGGGTTGAAGCTGGCCCTTTGGGCACATTGCACGACCATGATAAAATCGAGCAAATATACGTAATTGAGGGCGATTTCTTCGACGATGATGAGAGCTATGGCGCGGGCGACTTTGTTCTGCGGATGCCGGGCACAATGCATCGTGCGGGGAGCAGGAACGGATGCACGATGCTGATCACCTACATGCCATTTGTTGAGGCAAGACCATGACCCGTTTTAGTGCGCTGAGCCTTTTTACCAAGGCACTGGGCGGCCATCAGAGCTGGCCGGAACAATGGCCGGATGCGGCACCCAAGCCAGCTTATGATGCGATCATCGTCGGCGGTGGCGGCCATGGCCTTGGTGCGGCGTATTACCTCGCCAAAAAATATGGCATCACCAATGTTGCGGTCATTGAAAAGGGCTGGATCGGTGGGGGAAATACCGGCCGGAACACGACCATCATCCGGTCCAACTATCTCTATGATGAAAGCGCGCATCTGTATGATCACGCGGTCAAGCTGTGGGATGGGTTGAGCCAGGAACTCAACTACAACACCATGTATTCCAAGCGCGGCGTCATGATGCTCGCGCACAATGTGCACGACGTGCAGAGCTTTAAGCGCCATATCCACGCCAACCGGCTGAACGGCGTCGACAATGAATGGCTGACGCCCGAAGAGGCCAAGGCCTATTGCCCGCCGCTCAATATCTCGCCCGATGCGCGCCATCCGGTGCTGGGGGCAGCCCTGCAGCGGCGGGGCGGCACAGCGCGGCATGATACGGTCGCGTGGGGCTATGCCCGTGCGGCGGCAGCCCTTGGCGTCGATATCATCCAGAATTGCGCCGTCACCGGCATCCGGCGCGGCGCAGATGGCGCGATTGAAGGCGTGGAAACGACGCGGGGCTATATCGCGTCCAAGCGCGTTGGCGTGTCAGCGGCTGGCAACACGTCGGTCATCATGCAGATGGCAGGGCTGGACTTCCCGCTGGAAAGCTATCCCTTGCAGGCTTTGGTCTCTGAACCGATCAAGCCCGTTTTCCCCTGTGTGGTCATGTCCAATACGGTCCACGCCTATATGAGCCAGTCAGACAAGGGTGAGCTCGTCATTGGTGCGGGCACCGACCAATATGTCAGCTATTCGCAGCGTGGCGCCCTTCACATTGTGGAGCACACGCTGGCCGCGATCTGTGAGATTTTCCCGATCTTCCGCCGGATGCGGATGCTGCGGACGTGGGGCGGCATTGTCGATGTGACGCCCGACCGCTCCCCCATTCTCGGTAAGACGCCGGTGCAGGGGCTTTATGTGAATTGTGGCTGGGGCACCGGTGGCTTCAAGGCAACGCCGGGTGCGGGTGATCTTCTGGCCTACACCATGGCGAAGGATGAGCCACACCTGATCAACGCACCCTTCAATCTCGACCGGTTCCGCAACGGCCGGTTGATCGATGAAGCAGCAGCAGCAGCGGTGGCGCACTGATATGATATTGATCCATTGTCCCTATTGCGACGAAAAGCGCGCAGAGCTTGAGTTCGCCTATGCCGGAGAGGCGCACATCGCGCGTCCGCTTGATCCTTCTGCGCTGAGTGATGAGGAGTGGGAGACCTATCTCTTCATCCGGAACAATCCGCGCGGGCGGCATCATGAACGCTGGCGTCACGTGCATGGATGTGGCCGCTTTTTCAATGCAGTACGCGATACTGTGACCGACAAATTTGAAACAACTTACAAGGCAGGGGAACCCCGCAAATGACGGGATATCGTTTGCCAACAGGCGGGCGGATCAACCGCGCCGCGCAGGTAACGTTCAGCTTTGACGGGTCCAGTTTTGCGGGCTTTGAAGGCGATACACTGGCGTCGGCCTTGTTCGCCAATGGCGTCCAGCTCTTTGGCCGTTCGTTCAAATATCACCGCCCGCGCGGCCTTGTCGGGTCAGGCAGCGAAGAGCCGAACGCACTGATCTCTGTCACACGCGGGCCAGGCCGGTTCACGCCCAATTTGCGGGCGACGAATGTCGATCTCTATCAGGGGATGGATGCCACAAGCCAGAACCGCTGGCCGTCGCTCAAATTTGATTTTGGCGCGATCAACGACCGGTTGGGCATGTTCTTCCCGGCTGGCTTTTACAACAAGACCTTCATGTGGCCCCGGTCCTTCTGGGAAAAGCTCTACGAACCCGCCATTCGGCGCATGGCCGGGCTTGGTCAGGCGCCAACTGAGGTCGACCCTGATCATTATGCGGCGACCTATGCACACTGCGATGTCCTGATCATCGGCGCCGGTCCTGCGGGCATCGATGCGGCTTTGGAAGCAGCGGCCACGAACAAGCGGATCATCCTGATTGATGAGCAGGATGAGCTTGGCGGCGGCGCCCTTTCAGACCCCGCACTTTGGCCTTGGCTGGACCGCAGCCTGAAGGCGCTGGCCGCATCGCCCAACGTGCAGGTGCTGACGCGCACGACGGCCTTTGGCTATTTCCATGACAACTTCATCGGCGCGGTTGAGCGCTTGACGGATCATCTGCCGGGCATTCCGCATGGTCCGCGTGAGAAGCTGTGGCGCATCCGCGCAGCAGAGGTCATCCTTGCCCAAGGCGCAATTGAGCGGCCCTTGGTCTTTGAAGGCAATGACACGCCGGGTGTCATGCTCGCGTCTGCCGCAAAGGTCTTTGCGCTGCGTTATGGCGTGGCTGTTGGGCAGTCGGTCGCCCTGATGGCATCGCATGATAGCGGTTGGAACGACGCCTTTGCGCTCGCAGGGGCGGGTGTTGGGATCGCGTCCATCATCGATGTGCGCGATGTCGTGGATGAGGCACTGCTGACCAAGGCGAATGCCTTGGGGATTAACGTGCGCCTTGGCCATAGTGTGATTGGTGTACGCGGACGTCTTGGCGTCAAGGCCATCGCCCTTGCCCGCAATGATGGAACAGCTGCGTCAGACATCACCTGCGATGCGCTACTTATGGCGGGTGGCTGGACGCCGACGGTGCATCTCTGGTCGCACAGCAAGGGCAGCCTTGCCTGGCGCGATGACCTCGGCGCGTTCGTACCTGATGTGCCGAATGAAAACGTCCGCTGCGTGGGTGCATGTGCCGGAACCTGGAATTTCGGTGCTGGTGTCGTCGTTGACGTTCTGCCGACGCCGAAGGACCCTGCGCGCCTGAAGGCCTTTGTCGATTTCCAGAACGATGTGACGGCAAAGGACATCAAGCTGGCTGTGCGCGAAGGGTTCCGGTCGATCGAGCATATCAAGCGCTACACGACCAATGGCATGGCGACCGATCAGGGCAAGACATCGAACCTGAACGGCCTGCAGATTGCCTCCACCGCGCTCAACAAGCCGGTGACCGACATTGGCCTCACGACCTTCCGGCCGCCCTATACGCCGCAAACATTTGGGGCGCTGGCGGGCCATGCCAAGGGGGCGTTGTTCCAGCCGACCCGCAAGACCAACATCGACAGCTGGGCCGAAGAACAGGGCGCGGTTTTTGAACTGGTCGCGCAGTGGCGGCGTGCCCGCTACTTCCCGAAGGCCGGCGAGGATATGCTGGCTGCGGTCAACCGCGAATGCCGAATGGTCCGCTCGTCAGTGGGCATTTTCGATGCGTCGACGCTGGGTAAGATCGAGGTTGTCGGCCCCGATGCCGCCGAATTCCTCAACCGGATGTATACCAACCCCTGGAAGGCACTGGAGCCGGGGCGGTGTCGCTATGGCCTGTTGCTCAAGGAAGATGGCTTCATCACCGATGATGGCGTGTCGGCACGTCTTGCGCCGGACCGTTTCCATCTGACCACGACGACCGGTGGTGCCGCGCGCGTGCTCAATCTGATGGAGGATTATCTCCAGACCGAATGGCCGGACCTAAACGTGTGGCTGACCAGCACGAGCGAGCATTATGCCGTCATCGCGCTGCAGGGGCCAAATGCCCGCAAGGTTCTGGAACCCCTCGTCGAAGGCATTGACCTGTCTGCCGAAGCCTTCCCTCACATGGCGATCCGCGAAGGCACGATTTGCGGCATTCCGACCCGCCTGTTCCGGGTGAGCTTCACAGGCGAACTCGGGTACGAGATCAACGTGCCGTCTGCATATGGCCGCACCCTGTGGGAGCGGATCATGGCGGAAGGCGCGCGCTATGACATCACGCCTTATGGCACAGAGACGATGCACGTGCTGCGCGCTGAAAAGGGGTTCATCATCGTCGGGCAGGATACCGATGGCACGGTGACGCCGTTCGATGCAGGTCTCGATTGGGCTGTTGGCAAGAAGAAGGCGGATTTTGTCGGCAAGCGCTCGCTCGCACGTCCGGATATTGTTGCGCCGGGCCGTAAGCAGCTCGTCGGCTTGTTGACCGATGATCCGAACATGGTGCTGGAAGAAGGCGCGCAGATTGTCGCTGACCCAAACCAACCGGTGCCGATGAAAATGATCGGCCATGTCACATCGTCCTATTGGAGCGAAACGCTCGGCCGGTCGATCGCGATGGCGCTGGTTGAAGGCGGACATAGCAAGATGGGGCAGGACATTTTCGTTCCCATGCCGGGCAAGACCCATGTCGCAAAGGTCAGCTCGATGATGTTTTATGACGCAGAAGGGGCACGTCTCAATGTCTGAGCTTCTCGCCCGAATTGAACCAACACCGACAGTTCCGTTTGCGGGCAACGGTGTAACAGTGACATCAGCCCCGCCCATGGCGCGCTTTTCGCTGCGTGCGCGGAAGGCGGCTGATTTGGAAAAGCTGCTCGGCGTTTCGGTCCCGCAGAAAATTGGCACGATGCAAAATGGGGTGATGTGCCTCGGCCCCGATGAATGGCTCATGCTGGCCCCGCACGGCACCAAGATCGCGGATGGTGCAGGTTTGTCGCTTGCCGTGACCGAGGTGAGCGATCGGAACGTTGCCATCCTTCTTGAAGGGCCGCGTGCGGCGGCGGTTCTGGCCGCAGGCTGTGCGCTTGATTTTGATCATTTTGAGGTTGGTCGCGCCACGCGCACCATCTTTGAAACGGTTGAGATCATCGTTGTGCGCGAGGCAGCGGAGCGGTTTCATGTTGAGGTTTGGCGCAGCTTTGCGCCATGGTTGTGGACGGCGTTTGTGACAGTCGCAGCCGAATAAGGCGGGGGAATTCATTTGACCGATTGGACGCGCGATATTGATCGTGGGGAATATGGCGCCTCCAACCGCAACTGGGGGGGGATGATCGTCAATCCGGCGGTGTTCGTGCCCACCGCCATCCTGTCTCTCTCCGTCATCCTGTTCAGCCTGATCGCCCCGCAAGCGTCCGCCGATTTGTTTTCCAGCATGCGGGTAGGTGCTGTTACCTATTTCGACTGGTTCTTCATGTCGGTCGGCAACATTGTGCTCTTGTTCTGCATTGCCGTTGCGATCTCTCCGCTGGGGAAGATCCGGCTGGGCGGGAAGGGCGCGTCGCCCGATTATTCGCGCCTGTCGTGGTTTTCGATGCTGTTTGGCGCAGGCATGGGCATTGGCCTTGTCTTTTACGGCGTGGGGGAACCGGTGTCCCACTTCATGTCTTCCATGGCAGGAGGCACAGCGGCGCCATTAGGTGGTGCGGCAGGGAATCTGGCAGAGGCGCGCAGCCTCGCCATGGCTGCAACGATCTTTGACTGGGCGCTCCACCCTTGGGCCATCTTCGCCATGGTGGGTCTTGCGCTTGCGGTCTTTGCCTATGATTTCAATTTGCCGTTCTCGATACGGTCCGCCTTTTATCCCCTGCTGGGAAAGTCGGTCTGGGGCCGTGCGGGGGATGGGATCGAGATTTTGGCCGTCCTCGCGACGATCTTCGGTCTAGCAACATCGCTTGGCCTTGGTGCGCAGCAGGCGATGGCTGGGATCACCTATCTCTATGGTATCCCAAGTTCTGCGCTCTCCATTGTCGGGCTCATCGCTATCATGGCGTTCGTCACGTTCCTGTCGGTGTGGGGCGGGATTGATCGCGGCATCCGGATTTTGAGCGAGCTCAACATGTGGGTCGCCTTTGCCTTGCTGCTGTTCATTCTGGCGACGGGCGGAACGTTGACGCTTCTGGGAGATATCGGCGCCAATATCGCAGCCTATCTGAAATATCTGCCCGCCTTGTCCAACCCCGTCGCGCGCGGAGATGCCGGCTTCTACCATGACTGGACGGTCTATTACTGGGCCTGGTGGATCAGCTGGTCCCCCTTTGTGGGCATGTTCATGGCGCGCATTTCGCTGGGCCGCACAGTCCGGGAATTTATGGCTGGCGCACTGCTCGCCCCAACGCTTTTAGGGATCCTCTGGCTGACCATCTTCGGGGATGCGAGCATCGCGCACATCGTGGCTGGAGATACGGGCGGGCTCACCAAAGCGTCGCTCGACCAGCAGCTGTTCGTGCTGCTTGGGACCCTACCTTGGGCGCAGATTACGTCCTTCGTGTCGGTTTGCCTGATCATGATCTTCTTCGTGACCGGCTGGGATTCCGGCACCCTGGTGATTGATACCATGACAGCTGGTGGCCGCACCGATACGCCGCTGCGCCAGAAGGTCATCTGGCTTTTGGCCGTGGGCGGCATTGGCGTCGTGCTACTGTTGAGTGGAGGACTCAGCTCCCTTCAAGCCGGATCGATTGCGGCCGGGCTCCCGCTTGCGGCGGTGCTGCTTTTTCTGGCGGTTGGTACGTTCAAGGGGTTGATGGCTTTGCATCGGCAGGGCTGAACCGATGCATCTTTGCAACGCCTGAGATTTTGCAAGGCGGGATGACGAAAAAGCATAACTGTCCTGCACCTGACCTGCGCTACTATTAGCGTGAGTAATAGTTCCATTTGAAAATGGGTCAGGGCGCGCACGGATGAAATTGCCTCAAGAGTTTGACCTTCACGCGCTTGAAGTGTTTGTGATGACCGTGGAACTGGGCGGCATGTCGCAATGCGCGACGCATTTGCAGGTGACGCAGTCGGCTGTTTCCCAGACCATTGCCAAGCTGGAATCGGGAATTGGCGCGCCTTTGTTCGACAGGACGATGCGGCCCATGGGGCTGACGGCAAGTGGCAAGTCGTTGTTCGCGCGGGGCCAGTCGCTCATCGCGCAGGCGAGAGCAACCTATGATGAGGTTCGGGAAGGCGCGAACCTCCCTATTTCCAGCATCACAGTGGCCATGTCGTTCAGTCTCGCCAATGAACTGACGACGCCCATCCTGAGCGAGCTGAGTGGCCGTGCCGACCGCTGGAACATCCGCTCCGGCATCTCGATGGAGCACCAGGCTGAATTTCTCGCGCGCGACATTGATCTGCTCATCACCGGCAGCTTCAATCTGGAACACCGTGGCGCGCTTGAGCTTCATCCTGTCATCGAAGAGAGTTTCATCCTTGTTTTTCCGGCCCGATACCAAGGGTCGATCGACATCACGGACGAAAAGGTGTCATTGCCACTCATCCGCTTTTCGCGACTTACAGGCACCGGCCAGCAGATTGAGCGCCAGATTGTCCGCATGAAGATGAAGGTGCCTCATTTGATTGAGGTGGAATCCTCGCACCAGCAACTGGGGTTGGTGGCAGCAGGTCTCGGATGGACGATTACGACGCCGGTGTGCCTTGCTGCCGTGCCTGAACTGCTCCCCCATCTGCGGCCGGAGCCGATGACGCGCGGACGGTTTGCAAGGCAGGTGCAAGTCGTTGCGCGGGCAGGGGAATTAGGCGATATTCCGAAACTGACAGCGTCCGTCTGTCAAAGGGTTTTGCGCGAAAAGACGTTTGCGAGCGTCACATCAGAATATCCATGGATTGAGGAACAATTGAGATGGCCAAGTGCATCGGTGAGCAACGATGAAGCGTGATATCCTTTTGGGCCTGATGCTTGGGCTGGCGTCCCCGGCTTTGGCGGGGCAGATCCAGCAAGGCCCGGCTGACATCGGCGTCGATGCGCCAGAGCTTGCGCCCTTAGGGAAAGAAGGCGTCGGGTTCCGCTCTGTGACTTTTGTTCATAAGGCCCAGCCGGATCTGGAGCATCCTGATCCAAAATCGGGCGCCGTCGCGCTGCACGACCGATCCTTAAAGGCGGATATCTGGTATCCGGCTGAGGTCCGCAAAGGGCAGGCACGCATGACCTATCGCGGCACTTTATGGGGTGAGCCACCCCTTCCGCCGGTTGCCTTTACGCAACCCGGGTTGGCCGCCCCCAATGCAAAGCCTGTTGGGCGTGGGCACCCGTTGGTGATCCTGTCGCACGGCTATGGCAATGATCCGCGCTTGATGACCTGGTTGACCGAAAATCTGGCGTCAAAGGGATATGTTGTCGCTGCGATCCACCATGTTGATCCAAACCGCTATGTTGTGGCCCCCGCAATCAGTTCAGCGCCGACCTATAACAGACCGGTCGACATCAGCTTTGTCGCGGCACAGTTGCGGGCCAACTTAGGCGCACAGATTGACCCCGATAATGTGGCGCTGATCGGTTATTCACAGGGCGGCTTTGGCGTGCTGACAGCGGGCGGCGCGAGCCTAGACCCGACGCATCCGTTTATGAATTTTGTGCCTGACGGCTGGCTGAAGAAGATTGCGCGGGGAGGCGCCGATGCATCCTCCGCCAAGGTGCCCGGGGTGAAAGCTATTGTCGCGCTGGCGCCTGCAGGCGGCGGTGAAAAAAGCATCTGGGGGAATGAGGGACTGGCCGAAATTAAGGCGCCAATGCTCCTCATTGCAGGCAATCAGGACCCTACGGTGGGTTATGAAAAGGCTGCGAAATCCTTCTTTGCGCAAACGGTGAACAGCGACCGGTATTTGCTGACCTTAAAGCAGGCCGGCCATGCCATTGGGCTCAATCCCGCGCCTGAGGGCATGCGCGCGACATTGTGGGACATTGATTGGTTTGAAGACGCGATCTGGCGGAAAGACCGCAGCAACGCGATCAGCCTGCACTTCATCACCGCATTTCTTGACGTCCATCTGCGCGGAGTGCGCGACAAGCAGGCCTATCTCGACGTTCCGAATGAAGACTCCGATGTCGGCACTTGGAAAGCACCAACAGGCACGTCTTGGGGCGCTTATAGCCCCGGTGGTCCGGATGTGACGCTATGGAAGGGATTCCAGCAGGGCCGTGCGCGCGGCTTGATATTCCAGCATCTGCCCCCAGCCGCACCACAAAAGGCGGAGTAAGCCGCCGATAGGCAGCGTTAGGAAGCGACGCCTTCAAACAGGCTGAGTGCCGCCTCTTTCCAGAAATGGAGGAGGTCGGCGCTAAAGCTGAGTGGGACATAGGTGTCGCACACATCTTCACTGACGACATGCAGGCGCACATTGACGTGATCGATGATGGTGGCCGCGCTGCATCCGGCGCTGAATGCCGGGTCTTCCGCATTGAAGACCCCGCCTTCCATCAGCAGGGTTCGCCAGCCGGGCCCTGTCAGGCGTATGCGGACCGTACCGCCGCCAATAGCGGTCAGTGCGCCGTCGTCGGCCAGAATGTCGCTTAGCGCGCTGATATCGCCTTCAACGAGCCACACGGTGGGTTCGAAGCGGATCAAGCGGAGAGCGTCGCTGCCGCCGGATGTGCCGGTCGCAGGGAGTTCGAAGCCGGTCGCCGCCTTGAAACGTTTGGCGACAGCCGCCGGGTTGCTCCAAATCTCAAAGACATGAAGCGGTGCTGCGGGCAGGAGCGTCATGGTTACATTAGTCACGGTAACGCTCTCCTGCGGTGTCATAAAAGTGCGGATGGACCACGCGGACGCGCGCTTCTTGGCCGCGCGTGGGGGAGGATGCGATCAATTCTTCGCCGTGGCGGCTAAAGCCGTCCTTCAACTGGCCAAGCGCCACAGACCCGCCCTCAAGGATGCGGAAGGCTGCCGCGCTGACATGGCCGTGCGGTGAGCCACCTTTGTGCATGATCAGCATCGCGCCCTCGGGGATATCCCCCTCAATCGCCTCCAGCCCGACCAATTGGCGGCGGCCGGGTTCAGCCAAAGCTGGGCGGGACAGGCCGGCGGCACCGATATATCCGCCTGCCTTGTTGAGCATCTTGTCGAGCGCCAAGTCCATGGGGGTCATACGACCGTCCACTTCGCCGCCGACGACCAGATGGCCCTTTTCAATGCGCAGGAATTCCATCGCTTCAAGGCCATAGAGACAGCCGCCCTGTGCGGTCACTTCGGCTTCACAGGCCGCCCAGACGGACGCCGCGTGACTTGCCTCAACATAGACTTCAAAGGCGCGTTCGCCGCTATAGCTCGCGGCTAGGACGATCACTGGAACGCCAGCGATTTCGGCCGGAACGGTGGACATATGGCGCGGGCTGTCCGCCTTGATCAGCGCATCCATCACCGCCTTTGCCTTGGGGCCTGCGATGGCGATCCCGGCATAATGTTCCTGCACATTGACGGCCGAAACCTTCAACTGCGGGCATAGATATTGGCGGACATAGGAGATGTGCGTGGCCATCCGGTCTGCACCGCCGGTTGAACTGGTCAACAGATAGCGGTTCTCGTCCAGACGCCAGACCGTGCCGTCATCGAACGCAATGCCGTCTTCACGCAGCATGAAGGTGTATCGGCCACGCCCGACAGCAAGCTTGCTGACCGTCGTTGCGCAGATGAGCTCAAGGAATGCGGCGGCATCGGGGCCGCTCACCTCAAACTTGGCGAGGGTCGACACGTCGGTCATCCCGACGCCGGTTCGGACTTCCTTTGCCTCACGAAGGGCTGCCTGTGCCAAAGTCTCCTGACCTTGGGGGTAAGCGCGCGGGCGGAACCAATAGCCAAGCGGCTGCCAGATCGGGTTTTTGGCGGCGTGGACATCGTACAGCGCCAAGCGGCGGACGTGCGCGCCCGCATTTTTGGCACCGGCCCCCGCAATCGCCCCCATGCTGACAGGCGTGTAGGGCGGGCGGAAGGTCGTTAGGCCCGCTTCAGGAATGGAGACGCCCTGCTTTTCTGCAAGGCGACCCAAGGCCGCCATGTTGCTGAGCTTGCCCTGATCGGTCGCCATGCCCAGCGTGGTGTAGCGCTTCAGATGCTCGACGGAGCGATACCCTTCGGCCCATGCCAGATCGACATCGGCGAGCGACACATCGTTCTGGAAGTCGATGAAGCTCTTCTTGGGGTTCGACACCGGCGTCACCGGGAAGACGGGGTCCGGATTGGCAGCGCCGCCAATCGTGGTGACGTTCTGGCGCGACACAGCGGGGACGAAGGCCTGTGCGGCTTCGTTCCAATCCAGCGTGCCGCCCGCCTGCATGTGCAGATGGACAACAGGCGTGAAGCCGCCGGACACAGCGATCAGATCGGCCTTCCAGCTCTTCGATTGTCCATCGACGATGGCGGTCACGCCGGACAGACAATGGCGTGCGCCTGAAACGCTGGAAGGGACGGCGTTCGTCCAGACCGGAAGGCCTGCGGACTCAGCGCCCGCAGCGGCAGCCGAAAACTGGGGCCGTGCGTCAAGGATGGCTACAATCTCGGCACCCGCCTCTTTAAGGGCCTGAGCTGTCTTATAGGCGTCGTCATTGTTGGTGGCGATAACCACGCGCTTGCCGGGCAGAACGCCAAAGCGGCGGACATAGGTGCGTGCCGCCTGTGACAGCATGACGCCGGGGCGGTCATTATGCGCAAAGGCAATGGGGCGTTCGATGCTTCCCGTTGCCAGAATGACCTGACTAGCCCGGACGTGCCAGAGCCGCTGGGTCACGCCGTTGGTTGGAACTTCACCGGGTTCAGCCAAGCGCTGCGTCAGCGTGACGAGATCATGCTCCCAATAGCCGGACGCCGTCGTACGGGTGAGGATGCGACCACCGGCGGCGCGAATGCGGGCGGCGGCAGCTTCAACCCAAGCGGCGTCCAGTTCCTGCGGGTCGCGGATCAGCGAAGCGCCGAGGATGCTGTCCTGTTCGACAAGGATGACGCGCTTTCCAGCTTCCGCTTGTCCCAGCGCGGCCTGCAACCCTGCGGGGCCTGCGCCGACCACAAGCACATCGCAAAATGCCGCGCGCTGGCTGAACCTGTCCGGATCAGCCTTGGTCGGCGCATTGCCGAGCCCGGCCGCCTTGCGGATGAAATATTCGTAGAACATCCAACGCTTGGCCGAACCAAAGAAGGTTTTGTAGTAAAAACCGGCGCCAAGCATTGGCGCTGCAAGGCTGAAGACGGCCCCCACGTCAAAGCTCAGATTGGGCCAGCGGTTCTGGCTGCGGGCGATGAGCCCATCATAGACAAACACATCGGTCGCCCGGGTATTAGGCTCTGCCCGCCCGCCTTCGCCGACCGTGACGAGCGCGTTCGGCTCTTCAATGCCCGCCGTCATGATGCCGCGGGGGCGGTGATATTTAAAGCTGCGCCCGACTAGGCCGACGCCATTGGCCAGCAACGCAGCTGCCAGCGTATCGCCGGCGCGTGCTTTGTAGGTCTTGCCGTCAAAGCTGAAGCTAATGGTCGCGCCTTTTGGGTCGCGCGTGGGGCCGCTCATGGCAGGGCCTCCGGTCCGACCGCCCGTGTGGCCGAAATCTCATTGGTGACGCGGTGGCGGGTCATGATGAGCCAAGCCCGGCAGCCATAAGTGTGGCGCCAGATTTCTTCATCCACGCCGCGCGGATTGGTGCGGGAGAAGAGAGCGGCCATCGCCTGTTCGGGCGCAGCGTCCAGCGGCACGACGGAATCAACCGTACGCTCATAGATGAATTCGGATTGCGCCCTTGGGCCGCAATGCGGGCACGTAATCTGCATCATTAGCGGCTATTCGGCATCGGGCCGCTCCCCGTTTCATCAATGGTTGCGCCGCGTTCAAACCGGTCGAGCGAGAAGGGTGCGTTGAGCGGGTGTGGCTTGCCCGTCGCCAGCGTGTGGGCATAGGTCCAGCCGGAGGCGGGCGTCGCCTTAAAGCCACCATAGCACCAGCCGCCATTGATATAGAGGTTGGGCACCGGCGTTTCACCGATGATGGGCGCGCCATCAAAGCTCATATCGGTCACGCCACTCCAGGTGCGCACCATCCGCAGGCGGGAGAGGGCGGGCACAAGGGCGAGGCCCTGCGCGACGGCGCCTTCCATCACCATGGGGTGACCGCGCTGGGCATAGCTGGGCCAATTGTCAGGGTCGCCGCCAAAGACGATGCCGCCCTTGTCTGACTGGCTGATATAGCAATGCAGCGATTGCGACATGATCACGCTGTTGATCATCGGCTTCACACCTTCGGTCACCATCGCCTGCAGGGTTTGTGATTCAACAGGCAGTTTCAGCCCCGCCATAGCCGCGACATAGCCGCTATGACCGGCCACGCAAATGCCAACGCGTCCAGCGCCGATCCGGCCACGCGTCGTTTCAACGCCGACCACAGCATTGCCATCACGCACAAAGCCTGTGACTTCGCACTTCTGGATAATGTCGACGCCAAAGCTGTCCGCCCCGCGCGCATAGCCCCAGGCAACGGCATCATGCCGCGCAGAGCCGCCGCGCCGCTGGATCAGGCCGCCCTGAATGGGGAAGCGGGCATCGCGCGACATATCGAGCAGCGGCTCCAGCTTGGCGACTTCATCGCGCGTCATCAGATCGGCATCAATGCCGTCGCAGCGCATGGCGTCGCCGCGTTCTGCCAGCTTGACCATGTCCGCATCGCTATGGCCGAGGAACATCGCCCCACGCGGGCTGAACATCACGTTGTAGTTCAGCTCATCGCTCATCCCATGCCAAAGCTTCAGGCCGAATTCGAACAGGTTATGCAGAGGCTCCAATCGGTAATTGGAGCGCACAATCGTTGTGTTGCGCCCGGTGTTGCCGCCGCCGATCCAGCCTTTTTCGAGCACTGCGATGTTGCGCAGTCCATGGACCTTGGCCAGATAATAAGCAGTCGCCAAGCCATGCCCGCCACCACCGATAATGATGATGTCGTAATGGGACTTGGGTTCCGGATCGCGCCATGCCGGCTGCCAATGCTTTTGCCCGTTCAGGGCGCCGCGCAGCAATCCAAGCGCCGAATATCGGCTCATGAAATGGGCATCCACCCGCGCTTTTCACGCCAGTCGTTTTCCAGCCCGTCGAATCGCGACAGCTTGAGAAGGTCGATATCAGCGAAAGAGCATTTGCCGTCGATGACCAGATCGCGAATGGCATGGCCCGATGCGGGCGACAGGCCAAAGCCCACGCTCGACATGGAGGCGACGACGACATTGTCCGGGCTGGTCAGCCGGTCGATGATCGGACGGCCATCAGGCGAGTTTTCAATCACGCCGGCCCAGCTGCGGATAACGTTGAGATGCGCGGCCTTTGGCAGCATCTCGGCAAGACGCTTTGCCAGATTGCGGGCCAATGGTGTGGACGGACGCGCGGCAGGGCCGGTTGCGTCAACGTCGAGCCATTCATGCGGGCCACCACCATAAGCAAGGTTGCCGCGCAGTGTTTGCCGACCATAGATTTTATGGCCATCGACACCGCCGAGCGGCATCATCGGCGCAGGCTCTGTGATGATCATTTCCGCGCGCGCAGCCGCCAACGGCACATCCACGCCCAGTTGTGCCATCAACTGCGGGATTTGCGGCCCAGCGGCAACGACAACGGAGTCACAACCGTAAGTGGCATTGGCCGTCTTCACCGCCGTCACCTTGCCGCCCGCAGTTTCAAAGCCAGTCACAGGGCTGTGCTGGATGATCTTGCCGCCCAGATCCTGCAGCGCCCAGGCATAGGCCTGCACACTGCGCTGGGGGTTGGCATGGCCACCGAACTTATAGTGGATGCCGCCAAAGGAATTGTCTCCGGCCAGCGGCACCGCTTCCTGAATCTGCTTCACGTCGAGCAGTTCAACCGGGTGGTCGAGCCGCTTGTGGCGTTCGGCGATGAAGCGATATTGCTCCCACTGGCGCTCCGTCATGGCAATCAGGATGCGGCCCTTGCGGTGCTCGGTCGGATAGCCGAGCAGTTCATCCATCTGCGGCCAAAGGCGCTGTTCTTCATCGAAGAGCGGGCTCGCATAATGCGATGCGCCGCCGCCATTGCGGCCCGAGGCTTCCCAGCCGACAATAAACTTGTCGAGCACCGTGACCTTCACGCCCGACCGGGCGAGCCACCAACCGGCGCTCAAGCCAGTGACGCCACCGCCAACGATGACAACTTCTGACCCGCTCATTTGTACATCCCCGTGTAGAGCATCTCGCGGTGCTCATCCTGATAAGGCGTGCCGATATCTTCGACAGGCACCCATTGTGTTGGAATGCCGAACCACACATCCCATGCGGCTTCCATTTCCGCAGGTTCATCCCATTCGGCCAAAATCTTGAGCGGAAGCGGGCGGACTGGCGCGCGGTGGCTGGCCAGCGGAATGGTGCCGTAGGGCGTGCCGGATTCCAGAGCCAGCAGCATCGCCACCTGATCGCGGCAGCGGCGGCCTTGGCACACACCCATGCCCGAACGGGTCAGGCGCTTGATCTGGTCCGGGTTGGCGGGTCCATCCTTCAGCAGTGTTTCCAATGACCGCGCACACATGGCAGCGGGGCGGGGCAGATAGTTGGGCGGCTGAATGCCGATTAGATCCGCCCGCGTGACTTCCTCGCACTGGCAAATGATGGTGTCATTGGTCGTGACGGCGGTTAGCGCGCGCATCCAGTCCATCCGATAGGCGATATGATCAAAGCCGCACTCGGTGAGGCCCGCACAATCGCCGACGGCGATGACACTGGCTTCCCCTGCGGGAATATAGCCGCCCCGCGTCGGGTTGAGCGCACGGGGGCCATGCATGGCGTCGACCAACTCAATCGACGGCACAAGGCCGATGGCGACGCAGATTGTGTCGCAGTCGATGGTTTCACCCGATGTCAGTGTCGCGGATTCAACGCCGTCAATCCCACCCTTGGCCGACGCGATGGTCTGGCCACACGAGATGGAGATTCCAGCGGCTTTGACTTGCGCGACCAGATCAGCGCTACCCTGCGCCACATCGCGCACTTCGATAAGGCCAGCGACCTCAATGCCACGGGCATGCGCGACCAAGGCCGTCTCCAGCGCCAGATTATGTGAGCCGAGCACCAGCACACGGCGTCCGGCAAAGGCATCATAGCGGGTCAGCAACATCTGCAAAGCGGCAGCGCCCATCACGCCGGGCTGGTTCCAGCCGGGGAAGGCCATCGCCAAATCACGGGCGCCAGTTGCCAGCACAATCGTGCCAAAGCCAACCATCCAAGAGCGCTCGGCATCGGCAAGGCCAACCACCTGATCGGGCAGGCTCGCGACGCCGGGGCCATTGCGGTAAACGCCCCAGGCTGTGGTGCCCAGCAATAGTTCCGCGCCCGCGTCCATCGCCTTTTCAAGGTCGGGCATGCTCATGAAGATCGCTTCGAGCATCCGCTCACTATTCTGGGTGGCAGCTGTCATCCGTCCGCCGAAATAGAGCGGCGTGTCATTGCCCATCAAAGCGCCGGACACGGGGTTCTCATCGACCAGCAGGACAGACTTGCCAGCCGTTGCATGTTCAACGGCGGCGGCAATGCCGCTGGGCCCAGCGCCAACCACGACGACATCGTAGCGGGCTTCGGGAGCGCTTCTGGTGCCGTTGACGGCACAGATATCGGTACCTGTAAAGTTCAGTTCCATTACACTGCCTCTAATGCCTGCGCCAAATCGGCGATCAGGTCGTCAATATGTTCCAGCCCAACCGAAAGGCGGATGGTGCCATCGGTAATTCCGCCTGCCAGTCGCTGCTCACTTGGCACGGCATAGTGCGTGGTGCTGGCGGAATGGCAGATCAGCGTCTCTGATCCGCCAAGGCTGACAGCCAGCTTCATCAACTGAAGCTGGTCGAGCATGCGGAAGGCTTCGGCCTCACCGCCATGCAAGTGGAAGGAGAAGGTAGAGCCCGCTGCCTTGCACTGTTTGTCGTACACTGCGCGGCCCCGCGTGCCTTCTTCCAGAAAGCCAAGATAGGTGACGCCCGCGACTTTGGGGTGGTCACGCAAAAACTCGGCGACACCGCGCGCATTGCTCATGGCGCGTTCGGTGCGCACCGCAACGGACTCAAGCGACCGGAGCACGAGCCAAGACGTATAGGGGTCAAGATGATTGCCCCATGTCGTGCGCTGCAATTTCAGTTGATCGATCAGCTCCTTGCGGCCGGAGATCCCGCCCGCCAGAAGATCGCTATGCCCGCCGCAATATTTGGTGAGCGATGTCATACACAGATCAACCCCGTGCGAAATAGGCCGCTGGGAAAAGGGGCCGAGCAGCGTGTTATCGACCACAACGAGTGGGCGGTGGCCCTGCTTGGCGCCAACTTCATCGGCGATGCGGACCATCAGGTCGAGATCAACGATAGCGGCCGTCGGGTTGGCCGGTGTTTCGGCGATGATGAGCTTCAGCGGGCCTTTGGCCATGGCCTCTTCGGCGGCAGCGCGCACGCCATCTTCGTCTGTGCCGTCGAGATAGGCGGCAGGATGCGTGCCGAATTGCGGCATCATGGTGTTGTAGAGAAAATCGACCCCGCCATAGATCGGGCGACCGTGCAACACACTGTCGCCGCCGCGCAGATAAGCAAGCGCGATGCTGGAGTGCGCTGCCATGCCGCTGCAATAGGCGACAGCATCTTCCGCGCCATCAATCGCAGCGAGACGAGCTTCCAGAAAATCGAGCCCGGGGTGGCCCAGCCGCGAATATATATGGTTGGTTTCCCCAACCAGCGGGCCGGTGCCGTCAAAATAGGCCTCATGCACAAACTTGGCATGCTGCGCGGACGGATACACAAAGGTGGACGTCATGAAGATGGGCGGCTTGGCCGCACCCATCCCCAATTGCGGATCGTATCCGTAGGCGACTGCGAGTGTTTCGGGGCGGAAATCCCCGGACCGTTTATTTGACATGGGCGTCAATATAAGCCCGCGAGACGTCACAATACCAGTCGGTAAACCGGCGCGCGAGCATCTCTGCGTCGTTGGAATAGGGGCCCGGCGTGTAACCGGGGCTGTTGATTCCGGCGTGGTTGTTTTCAGCCAGAGCTTTGTCTTGGCCGTTTGTGACCGTCCAAAGCTGCGTCAGGCTTTCAATATCATAATCAACGCCTTCCACGGCGTCCTTATGCACGAACCACTTGCTGTAGACATGCGTTTCGGTGGGGCTGACCGGCATGCAGCTGAACATGAAGACATGGTCGGACGTGGCATGGCAGAAGAGGTGCGGGTCAATGGCCCAACGCAACGAGCCGACATCGCCGCCATTTGCCGTGAGCAGCGGCTTTTTCACGACAGGCTGTCCGTCCATCGAAATGGAGGTGCACCCTTCGTTGAGCGCAAAGCGGGCAACCTGCCACCAATGCCCTTCTACGGGCTGGTGCGGCAGGCCGGCGGCATCCATCGCAGCGGCAAAGGCTTCGGCCCGCGCGTCTTCATGCGCGTCGAAATGCTTGGACATGCCGACAGGGAAGGTCTTGGCGAGTTCCGGGTGGCCCGTCGAGCAATGGTAGCATTCGCGCCCATTCTCCATGACCAATTTCCAGTTGGCATTTTCTACCAGCACGCTCTCATGGGCCAGCTTCAAATCCTTGAAGTTGATCGGACCTGCGTAGGCCGAGAACTTGTCGCGGAAATCGTCCATCGGCAAAGGGTTGTCGGCGAGGCAGATGTAGACAGCGCCGGCAATACACTCGATGGCAATCGGCTTCAGGCCGTGGGTGGTCTTGTCAAAGTCATCATCCATCCGCCCGGCGGCAAACAGAGATCCATCCAGATCATAGGTCCAGCGGTGATAGGGGCAGACCAGCTTTGGCGCTGTGCCGTGGCCGACCGGGCAGATGACGGAACCGCGGTGGCGGCAGCTGTTGTGGAATGCGCGGATGTCGCCCTGCTTGTCGCGGACGATGAGCACCGGCCATTTGCCAACCATCATGGAGATGTAGCTGCCCGCTTTGGGGAGTTCACATTCCATGCCGGCCATCAGCCAGCTTTGCCCGTAAATAGCCGTCAGATCGAAATCGAAGGCGTCCTGGCTAATGTACAGATCGCGGGGCAGGGTGTGGCCGGTTCTGCGCTCGCGAAACAGCGCATCAATATGCTTCATATCCACGGCCGAGCGCTCCCCCCAATTTGATTGAGCTTCGGCTTGAACCAACAGGGCAATGCAATAAAATGTTATTTTCGCATGGCCTCATAACAAAATGTCGGTCTATTGATCGTGTCCAGAAACCTCTCATTCCCCGAAGGGCCATCCCATTCAGAACAAGGGCACAATTAACCGTCGGTGGCTCCCGCTCAATGCGCTGCGGGCGTTTGAGGCCGTAGGGCAGAACAACAGCTTCACGGTGGGGGCGGCGGCGCTTTCGGTGTCGCAAAGCGCGATGAGCCGACATGTCAGCGGGCTTGAGGAGCTTCTGGGAAAACAATTGTTTGAACGCGAAGCCTCTGGCCTCGTCCTGACAGCGGCAGGCGCGGAATTGCTTCCCGTGGTTACCAAGAGCCTGGACCGTATCGAACAGACGATCAACGCTATCCGCGATGACCGTATGGCGCAGCGGACCGTCCGCCTCCACATTCCGCCGTCGTTGCTCCAGCAGCAGTTTTTGCCGATTTTGCGGGATTTCCGGCTCGAATATCCGGATATCCGCGTGGATGTGTCCAGCTCCAACGTGACCGGCCTGCCGACAACGGCGCTGGATATGGCAATTGTCTATGACCGGCCCAATGTCGACGATCAGGTCACAGACTTGTTGCGGATGGTGCGCGTGGCGCCGCTTTGCTCTCCCGAGACGGCGAAAGCGGTGGACGGCCAATCGCAGGCAGACTTTCTCGATAAGCATGAGCTTTTGCACATCAAGCTCGATGGTCAGCCGCGCGACCTGCTCTGGTCCTCTTACGCGCACCAGATTGGGGCGCAGATCAACACGTCAAACGGCGTTGCCTTTGATACGGCGATTGCCGCGGCCCAATATGCGATGGCGGCCAGCGGTATCCTGCTGGGGGACGTCGACATGTTCGCAGAGGAAATCGCGCAAGGCCGTTTGATCATGCCGTTCGATACCGTCATGGAGGACGGCTACGGCTATTATCTCAAGCTCCATGCGGATGACCTTTCTGATCCTGTCATCGCAGTATTCAGAAGCTGGCTGATCCAGCGGTTTGGTTCAGGCCGAAACGGCTGACAATACACTGGAGCAGCGACGTCGATCCGCCCTGCTCCAGCGTCCTACTCAAACCATTCAAGCCACTGCGTCGTATCAACACGGGCTTCAGGCTTGCGGCCCGTCTTGGCCAGCATATGGGCGCGAATGTCTTCCTTGGGGTCGATGGGCCGGACAATTTCATAGACCCGGTCATATTCGCTATACTGCACTTTCCAGCCGGCCTCTGTCCGCACATATCGGTCATGATAGAGAGCAGATCCGACAGTATCATCCATCCGTTCCAGGCTGATGAAACGGTCCTCCAGATACCAGGTGCCTTCAGCTGTATCTGGGCCGGTAAAGCGGATTTCCGGTGTGTGGCCGTGGTGCATGGCAATGACATCTGAATTGAAGCTGGAGGCGATGAAGTTGATCATGTTCGCCTTGCCGGACACCTGCAACCGGTACCCGCCGCCGCGCAAATCGATAGACACATCATTGGCGAACACCTCGGCCAATTCCGTTTCATTGCCGGTGTCGATGCATCGGAAATATTTGTGCTTCAGCTGACGGATCTCTTCCAGATCAGACAGCTGCTGAAGTGTGAAGGTCATGGCAGCATTCCTCTCTTTTGTTGTTTTGGTGGCCGACGTTGGTCCCGTTATCCAGCCTTGGCATCCAGCGCGGGGTAATCAATGTAGCCTTGCGCTTCGCCGGTATAGAGTTTGTTATAATCCGGTTTCGCCAGCGGCGCGCCCGCCTGGAGGCGTGCGACAAGATCGGGGTTGGCGATGAAAGCGCGGCCGAAGCTAACCGCGTCGGCCCGTCCAGCATCGATCAGCGCACGGCCTGCCTCCGCCGTCAGCATGTTGTTGACGATGATGGGTGTGGTGCTGTGGTCCCGCACCATGGCCAGTGTGTCGAGATCGGCCAGCCCCATGTCGAGCACGTGGAGATAGGCAAGATCAAGCGGTGCAATGGCCGTTAGCAAAGGAATAAAGGTGTCGGCCGGGTCAGAAACATCCATGCCATTATAGGGATTGCCCGGTGAAAAGCGCAGGCCGACGCGGTCCGCACCAATGGCATCCGACAGCGCCTTTAGGACCATCACCGGGAAGCGGATGCGGTTTTCAGGCGACCCGCCAAAGTCATCAGTCCGTTGGTTGCTGGCGGGGTTGAGGAACTGATTGATGAGATAGCCGCTGGAGGCATGAAGTTCGATGCCGTCGATCCCCGCCGCGCGTGCGTTGCGGGCGGCCGTGGCGAACTCGGCGGCAAGGGCGGGCAACTCGTCGGCGTCGAGCGCGCGCGGCATCGCCGTTTCGGCTGGGACCCCATCTGGCCCCGGAACCTTGTCCGGGCAGGGCAAAGCAGACGGCGCGACGACGTCCGCCTCATAGCCGCGATTGGCAGCGACCACGACACGACCGCAATGCATGATCTGCATCACGATCTGCCCGCCTTCGGCATGAACGGCCTCGGCAACGCGCGCCCATCCGTCGATCTGGGCTTGTGAATAAATGCCCGGTGTGCGCCAATATCCCTTGCCGACCGCGCTCGGTTGAACGCCTTCCGTGACGATGAGGCCAGCGGAGGCCCGCTGCCGGTAATATTCTACCATCATGTCGTTGGGCACGTCATCGGGGCCCGCGCGGTCGCGCGTCATAGGGGACATGGCGACGCGGTTGGACAGCTTGAGCGCACCAAGGGTAATAGGGGCAAAAAGGGGGTCGCTCATTCGAATCCTCTCGCGCCAATCAGTGATTGACCATGATTTGCGTTACATCTTATGCGTCAGATTACGCAAAGCAAGGAAGGATGTCTGATGAATTACGGATTTGAGGGGAAAGTCGCGCTCTTGACCGGCGCAAGCGGAGGCATCGGACGGGCCAGCGCATTGGCCTTTGCAGCATCTGGGGCTTCCGTGGTTGTTTCAGACGTCAATGAGGCGGGCGGAGAAGAAACTGTTGCTCTCATCGCTGCGGCAGGTGGCAAGGCTGTATTCCAGCGCTGTGACGTGTCCAACGGTGCTGACGTGAAAGCCCTCGTTGCGCGCGCTGTCTCTGAATATGGCCGCCTCGACTTTGCGCTCAACAATGCGGGCATCAACAATCTCGGTTCGAACGAGTATGACGATGAAGTTTGGGCGCGCAGCATGGGCATCAACCTGACCGGCGTGATGATGTGCATGCGCGAAGAAGCCGAAGTCATGATGGCGCAGGGCAAGGGCGCCATCGTCAATACAGCGTCGATCAACGGCCTTGTCGGCAATGGTGCGCAGCCGGGCTATACCGCGTCCAAGCATGGCGTGGTTGGCCTGACCCGTCACGGCGCGCTCCGCTGGGCGCAGGCGGGCATCCGCGTGAATTGCGTCTGCCCCGGCGTCATTGAAACGCCAATGACAGCGCCGCTGACCGCCAATCCTGAGATGAAGAAGATCCTCGACGGCATGACACCGATGGGCCGGATGGGGAAGGCGGAGGAGATTGCCTCTGCCGTGATGTGGCTCTGTTCAGATCAGGCAAGCTTCGTGACCGGCCACCCGCTGGTGGTTGATGGCGGCGCGACAGCGGACTGATGTCCGCCGGTTCAACGCACAATGAAAAAGGGCCGGGAGTTTCCTCCCGGCCCCTTTTTTTGTGCTGTCGCTGAAGTGTTTAGAACTTCATATCGAGCGTCAGGCCATAGGTGCGCGGATCACCGTAGATGGTGGTTGCGTAACCCAAGGCGCCGAAGTCAATCGAACGGACGACATATTCCTTGTTGGTCAGGTTCTTACCCCACAATGTCAGGTTCAGGCCTTCAGCGGCGCTGCCCAGAACGTTGTCGACACGGATCTGGCCATCAACCAGACCGCGGGCATCGCCCTTGGTTTGTTCTGAGAAAGGCGACGTGATCGGGTTGCCGAACATGTAGAACTCAGACGTGTAGTTGTACCCGACGCGCGCCGTCAGCTTTGATTCGCCGATTTCCTGCACATAGGTCGCACCGACATTGGCCGTGTACTTCGGCGCATAGCCTGGCTTGAATACGTCCGCTGCGTTTCCGTTAACACCCACAGTCGTTGTTGCCTGCGGGAAATCAACCGGATCGACCTTTACGTAACCGAATGCACCATCCAGCGAGAAATTGTCGGTGACGGCAAAGCGACCTTCCAATTCCAGACCATAATAGTTGGTCTTACCAGCGTTGAACACCGCGTTACCGAAGCTGCCGCCACCGGTGATCGGGATTGGCAGGGTTACCAGCTGGTCCTTGTAGATGTTGTAGAACAGCGCACCATTCAGGCGGATGCGGTTGTTGAACTCAGTCTTGAAGCCAACTTCATAGGCGTCGATCGTTTCTTCATTGAACGGCGTCAGCGGGATGTTATTGGCTGCGTTTGCCGCATCGAAACGAACTGTCTGACGGGCGTTGAAACCGCCTGAGCGATAGCCACGTGCAACGCGGGCGTAGAGGTTGATGTCCTCATTGGCACGATAATCAAACGTCAAATTGCCCGTTGGCGCGTTGAACTTCTTTGCGCCGCCGTTGATTGCAATTTGTGCCGGGATCGTGAAGGGCGCGGCGCCATTCTGATTGATCTGGAACGTCTTGCTGTCCCAGCTGTAACGCATGCCGAAGGTTACCCCGAACTGCTCTTCTTCGCCAAAGCGATACGTGCCCTGACCGTAAACGGCGTAGGATTCACCGGACGCGTTATAATCAAGAACGGTTGCCTGTGCCAAACCGCGATAGCGGGCCGGGTTTGCCGCCTGGAGTGTCGGTGCCAGCGGTCCGAATGACGTTGGCGTGAACACTGCCTGATTGGTGTCGAGCACGAACAGGAAGTTCTGGTTGTTCCGCTCGTGGCCGCTTTCCTTAAAGTAGAAGCCGCCGACAACCCACTGGAACGGGCCGTCATTGTTCGACAGGATTTCGATTTCCTGGCTGAACTGCTTCTGCCTGCGGTCATTGGCCGAGTTGAACAAGTCCTGCGACGTGCGCGGCACGGACTGAGACGCGAGGAATGCAGCGGTCCCTGGGGGTTGGAAGAGCCCCAGTACGCCAACTGGAAAACCATTCAACACTGTCGTGTTCGAGAAGGCAGGGCCGCTGATCGTGCCCAGACCGTCAATGTCGTTACCACGGATCAGGTTGGTCCAGTGGCGGAATGCCGTCGTGGAACGCACCGTGATGCCATCAAATTCGGCAGTAAGGCGCGTCATGTTGCCCCACAGCTTATCGGTCGAAAGGCCAGATGTGTTGCTGCACACCGTGTCACGGCGTGTCGACGAAATCTGCGACACAGGCGTGCCACAACCCGCTTCGAGCGAGGTCGCCGAGTTCAGATATCCAAGGACATTCGCCGGTTGAACTGCAGCAAACGTGCTACCACCAATGACGTAGTTCGGAAGGACAGCACCGGTGCCGACGGCAGCGAGCTGGTTGTAGCCAGCCAGACCGTTGATCTTCGACCAATCGAAGATGTTGGTGAGCGTGATGTTGTCGGCCAGATCTGCGGTCGCTGCAAAGCGCACTGCCGTTGTGCTCTGCGCACCCGGGTCACGACTTTTCCGCGGCTCAAGGATGTTGTCCACAACGCCGTTGCGCTTCTTATAGAGGCCGCCAAGCGACATCTTGATGCCGCCAAGATCGCCTGAGTTCAGAATCGCGCGACCGACAAGCTGGCCATAATTGCCGCCGCCGACACGGATCGCCATGCTGCCTTCATCATCGGGCAGGCGGGTGATGAAGTTGACAGCGCCACCGGTCGTATTGCGACCAAAGAGCGTGCCCTGCGGACCGCGCAACACTTCAACGCGCTCCACGTCAGCAACTTCGAAAGTCGAAGCGGACGAACGGGCCATGTAGACACCGTCGACATAGATACCGATCGGCGAGTCATAGCCCTGCGTTTCGTCGGCTGCCGTCGGGATGCCGCGGATGGTGAGAACCATTGCCGTTGCGTTGGTTGTTGCGCCAACGACCGAAACGTTCGGAGCGAGTGCCCCAAGATCTTTAGCTTCTGCGATCTGCTGGAGATCAAGCTGCTCCGAAGAAATGGCGGAAATCGCCAAAGGCGTCTTCTGCAGGTTTTCGCCGCGCTTCTGTGCCGTCACGATGATTTCGTCGAGACCGCCTGAGCTGGCATCTTCTGCGGCTTGCGCAAGAGCCTGCGTTGACATGCTGAGCGCGCTAACGCCCGCAAACAAAGTTGCACCAAATACACGATTGAAAGTCTTCACCTTCGGTCCTCCCCTCGTTGGCGATGGCGGGTGTTCCGCCCATCTGGCCAAGATTCTCTATACAGGGGGGTGGATCCCAAATGGCGTAGAAAATGTCAATTCAAATTACGCATCAATTGAGCGTTAAGAGCGCTAGTGCAACATTTGCGCATTTGTGATGCGCAAATGTCACGGATATCAGGCGACCTGATCCCAAGGTGCATCCAGCGTACCACGCGTCACATAGTGGCCGTTTGCGCGCGCCTGGAATTCACCCGCACGGGCGCGGTCATTGTAGAACTGCTTGTACCAGATGCGCAGCTTATCGAACGGTCCGTCGCCCTTGACCATCATCGGGTTGAGGCAGGGGCGCTTATGGGCCCAGATCTCAAAGTCCTGCGAAAAGGCGGCGACGCCCGCCTTTTCATAGCCCTTGGCCAGTTCAATATCCGCGGCCGTCGGAACGTCGTTCTTCACCTTCACGAACAGGCCATACCAAACCTTGATCACACCATCGTCCACCGGGGTGTGGGTGATCAGCATGTGCGATGGATATTCACCGATCATGACGGACTGAAGGATGCCTGGGCCTGTATACCAAGTGTCGTTGGTCATCGGCTCTACGCCTTCGCCCGCCAGCGTTTTGTGTCCGGCAGTCAGAATCTGGCGGCAGACATGGCCGTCAAACTCGTTCTCGAACTTGACCATATCGATGGAGCCGTGGACCGGTTGCAGGTGACCCTTGTCCGTCATGTTGTCGAGAACCTCCTGCGGGTGGCAGGCGAGTTCGCCGAGCGGTTCGACAGACCAGTTCACCCAGCTTGGCTGATCCCATTGTTCGAACGGGGGGACGTCATAATCCGGATCGCCGCCTTCGGCATCGTGCCAAGCCCAGATGCAGCCAGCACGCTCCAATACCTTCCAGCTTTTGAGGCAGGCCGCCTTGGGGATGGGCGCAGGCGAATAAGGAATATCGTTGCATCGGCCGTCTGGGCCAAAGCGCCAGCCATGATAGGGGCAGCGGATATTGTCGCCCTCGACATGTTCCTTATCAACAACGACATAAGAGGATGTGTTCTTGGCAAGATGCGTGCCCATATGGGGGCAGAAGGCTTCCACGAGAAACACGCGACCTGAGCCGCCACGGTAGAGCACCATCTCTTCGCCAAAATAGCGGACGGCCACAGGAGTCGTCGTCACTTCATCTGAGGTCGCCACCATGAACCAGCCACGGGGAAAGGTATGTTCGCCCAGGCCGTAATCGGCTGTCTTTGCCATGATGGTTCTCCTCAAACTCTCGTTGGCGAAGGAGATAACTCAAAACGTAGCCTTAGTGCAACACCGCTTTTGTGTTTGTGACAAAAACGAAGACGCTAATCCTGTTTTGCGTAAAATTGGCCGAGTTGAATTACGCGAAGTGCCTCAATCGCCGTTGTCGATCACACGGTCCTTCTCGGTGATCCGTACCACGCGCGGATTATATTTGAGCGTTTTGACCGCGATTGACGTTTCCACATGATGGACGCCGGAGATCGACAAAATGGGGTCAGAGGCTTGCTCAACCAGATTCTCAAGTTCGTCAAAAACGCAGATGGCGAGGATGTTAAACTGCCCCATCGTGATCATGACGCCTGTGACCAGCGGCATCTCCGCGATCTGACGCGCGACATCGCGCACGCGACCCACTTCCGCCTGCACGCCGATGAAGGCGAGCTTTGCGTGGTTGCTGAGGCTGAAGCCGGTGATGGCGGTAAAGGCGATCAAGCCATCCTGCTGGAGACGCTTGATGCGGCCCCGCACTGTCCCTTCAGTCACGCCAAGGTCCGCCGCGATCTTCCGATTGGAGACGCGGGCATCCTTGGACAGGATGTCAATCAACTGGCGGTCCAGATCATCAAGCTGTGGCGCTGTCATGCGGGGACCTGTTCTTCAATCGGAGCGACGTCGAATTTATACTTGATCACGTCCACGGCAATCGCTGGCATCATCGACCGAATACCGGCGACCTGCGAGAATTTGTCGAGAAGGAGACCCGGCAGTTCATCAAAATCGCGCAGCACGACGAGCATGTCGATGTCGTAGCGCCCCGTCACGACGTGCGCCGCAAAGACTTCGGGGAACTTCGCAAGATCGGCGGCCACATCAGATGCAGCGCGCCCGTCCACTTCGATGGCCACTTCCATCAATACATTATAGCCATGCGCCGAAAAGTCGGAAACGGCGACCACGCGAAGCTGGTTCGCGTCTTCCATCCGCCGGATGCGCGACGAAACTGTCGTGGCCGTGAGGCCAAGATGGTCGGCAATCTGCTGGTTGGTTGCCCGCCCGTTGATGCGCAGCTGGTCAACAATACTGCGGTCAATATCATCGACGACGAAATCTGATGTCATGTTCTTTGACAGGGCTCCCTGTGCACCACTCAAGGCAAGATGACCTGCGCGGCAGAAAAGCCTCCGTCAACAGGAATGTTTGCACCCGTAACAAACGACGCCTCATCTGACAGCAAAAATGCGGCGACTTTTGCGACTTCTTCCGGGCGTCCAGGGCGCTTCAGAAGATGCATATTGACGAAAGCGGTGCGCACCGGACTTTCGTGCTGGAGCATTTCGGTCATCGGCGTTTCTATGAAGCCGGGGCTCACGGCGTTTACGCGCACGCCTGCGGCGCCATAATCGGCAGCGAGGCTGCGCGTGAGCTGGAGAACCGCGCCCTTGGTCACGTTATAAGGCGTGTTTCCTTGGCAGCCGGTGATGCCGTAGATGCTCGACACCGTCACGATTGACCCCCGCCCTGCGGCGACCATGTGGGGCATGACCGCACGAACGGAGAGCATGGTGCCTGTCAGGTTGACAGCCAGAGCACGGTCCCAATCCGCGAGGTCGAAATGGGTGACGGTTCCGGAAATGGAGATGCCCGCGCACGTCATCAGGCCGTCGATGCGGCCATAATGTTTCAAGACGGCAGCGACCGTCTGCTTCGTTGCGGCTTCGTCGGTTACGTCCAGACTGTAGCTGGTGTCCCTATTGCCGAGCCCTTCGATTTGGCCAATGTCGGCTGCCGCCACAACCCCACCTTCGGCTCGGACGGCGTCTGCAGTTGCCTTGCCGATGCCGGAGGCGGCGCCGGTGATGAAGATGACTTTGTCGGTTAGCTTGCCCGTCACACGAAATCTCCCAGATCTTCTTTCATCATGCTGGCAACGAAGGGAGAAACGGCGCGCGTTTCCACCCATAGCACTTCCAGCCTGCGTTCATGAAACCGCCAGCCTTGGGCCGTGTCGCGATAGCTGTTGTGATAGCGGATCGCCATGTCCATCACCCGCCAGTCGTCGCCGGGCAGGATATGGCTGGCGACGCAATATGTTTCGCCAGTGATATTGCCCGATGCGTCGGCCTCAAACGTTTGATTGAACACATTGTGCATGGTCATGCGGAAGGCGGCGAGCTTATCGGTCATGTCCCTCAAACCCGCTTCCGCGCGAAAGCTGATCGGGTTTTCACCAAAGCCCATCACGGCGCCGTCATCTGTGAAGACCGAGAGCAGCTTGTCTGCATCGCGCCGGTCCACCGCCTGCGCATAGCGAAAGGCCAGATCATGCAATTCTTGCGGCGCGCAATAGGCCGACATTACGCCAGCGCCTTGCGCAGATTGGCTCCGGCAAGGTTGACCCATTTCATCGCATCGGGAACGGCAGGCGTCATGCCGAAGAAGCCATGGATCATGCCGTCGGCCACCTGGTGGTCGGTCGCAATGCCCGCATCGGTCAGGCGCTTGGCATAGGCATCACCCTCATCCTTCAGCGGATCGTACTGGGCGGTGATCACGGTGGCTGACGGCAGGCCAGTCAAATCTTCGACGTGCAGGATGCGGGCAAGGCTGGCATCGACCGGGCTCGTTTCGCCGAGGTAATGACCCCAGAACCACTGCATCGACCCGGTGGAGAGAAAATACTCCCCGCCGCCATTGCTGACATAAGACGTCGTTTCAAAATTGGTATCCGTGACTGGATAGATCAGCATCTG
>JBBATS010000022.1:0-42481 GCA_040398625.1 Chakrabartia sp.
CCATCGACAGGCGCGCGCGCACCCGCCCGATGCCCGTGGAGCCTGAATTGTCGGCCTCCACTTTTCCCCGCCAGGTCTTGCGGCTGACCTCCACAAGCAGGATGCCGCGCTTGCCCTCGCGTGCAAATCGGGTTTGGCCGACTGATATGCCGGGCAAGTCGGCTGCTGTCAGAAGCACCCGTTCCAGTTCCTGCCGTCGCACCGCTCGTCCGGCGAGCGATTGAAGCAAGCGAGCCAGCCGCGCATTATGGGTCCCTTCAATCCGCACCTCATCCACCCGGCCTTCATCAAGTTGGACGCGGACAACGCCCATCCGGATCGATTGGGGCGGCACCATAGCGCTTGCGAACACCAAACCTTCATCACGGGCACGGCCGGCGATAGCGCGCGCCAATCTCTCCAATCCGGATGTATCCAGCTCCTGTCCGATGAAGCTGTCGACCACAGATGAGAACTGTGTGGGAGACAGTATCTCCAGCCCTTTAATCTGGACCGCACCCACCATGACGGCCCCAGTTGTGGCGACCGCAACCGACGCTTTGCTCTCTACAACCGTTGGTGCAACCTTATCTTTCGACTTTCGGACAGGCTGATCTTTCATCAGCATTTCGCGGCCAAGCGTGGATGCCGGGTCCGGCGTTTCTGCGCGCACGGCGGCCGCGCCGAACGGAAGCCCGGCCCAACTGCCTGCAAGCAAAAGAAAAGTCGTTCGCGTCCCCCGCATAGAAGACGGCAACTAACGGAAAAGCGTAACATCCGGGTTAAGAACGACGCCAAAAGGTTGCAGCATCGTTAGGGATTAATCTTTGAATTTTATAACCAAATCGGACGTAACCGCATCTCAGGGGAAGTGCGTCGCAAGGCGCATTTGCAAACTGGGGGCATATTATGTCGATTGCACGAGGAACATTGTTGGTCGTGTCGCTGATGGCGAGCGGCGCTGCTTATGCAGGAACACCGGGTTGGTCGGTTTCTGAAGTGAGCGGGCCTGTGTTTGTCGGAAAGCCGGGCCTTTCCAAGACAAGCACCATCACGCGCGGGGCCGCACTGTCTGCAGGCGACATCGTCAGCACCGGCAAAGGCGGGCGCGCTGTTATTGTGCGCGGCGGCGAATATCTGACTGTTGCGCCCAATACGCAGCTGCAGCTGACCGAACCCAAGGCAGGGGCGTTCACGCAGATCGTCCAGTCCTTTGGCAATGTTGTCTTCAAGATCCAGAAGAAGACCACACCGCATTTCCAAGTGAACACGCCTTATCTGGCAGCCGTCGTGAAGGGCACGACCTTCAGCGTCACGGTGACCCCGGCTGGCGCATCGGTGCAGGTCACCGAAGGGCTGGTGCAAGTTGCCTCTCTTGATGGGCTCGCCTCGCGCTTTGTCTCGCCTGGCGAAATCGGAATGATTTCAGCCTCTGCGCCCGGCCAGCTGTCCGTTCTGGGAACTCCCAACGCGCCTTCAGGTGGCGCCGCCGTCATCGGCGCAGCGCCGGTCGCCGACGCACCAACGTCGGAGACCTCGACAGAGCCGGCTGCCGCCCCCGTATCAGACGTCGCAGAAGTCCGGATCGCCAGCCCGATTGGCGAAGGCAGCGTGAACCTTGCCGCGCAAACGGGTGGCATTGTCAGCGGCAATTCCAGCCTTGCGCAGGCGGCTATTGTGGAAGCTGTCGCTGTCGAGACACCTGTCGTGACCAACACATCGGCACGTGCTGAAGTCAGCGTAGCCGTTGCAGATACATCTGCACCGGAAGCAGCGCCGCCTGTCTTAGAAACGCCAGCAAATCTTCTCGCCGAAGCACCCTCTACGCCGCCGACATCGCCAGCTGTTTCCGATGTCGTGGCGCAACCACCCGTCGAAGTCGCCGTGGCCACTGCGCCGCCAGTCGAGCAGGCCTTGCCGCCTGTGGAACTGCCTGTCGAGGTCGCCGTGGTCACTGCGCCGCCAGTCGAGCAGGCCTTGCCGCCTGTGGAGCTACCCGTCGAGGTCGCAGTCGTCACCGCACCGCCGGTCGAGCAGGCTTTGCCGCCCGTGGAGCTGCCCGTCGAGGTCGCAGTCGTCACCGCACCACCCGTCGAGCTGCCGTCAGCGCCTGTGCCACCGGCACAGCTTACACCTGAAGCGACAACGCCTGTTCTCGTGGCCGTCAGCAACAGCCCGGCCCCGGTTGACGGCGGCGCAAATCCCAACCCTCCGGCGTCCATTGCTGCCGTGAACAACGCCAACCCGAATTCTGCCGTCGGCAACAAAGCGCCTGAAGCTGAAACGCCTCGCAGCAACAACGGGAACAGCTCTGAGACCAAGGGCACCGCTGTCGCCGGCAACGCGACGGGGAAGAAGAACAATGAAAACCCACTGAGCTTATCAGAGTTTCTCCAGCGCCTGCGGGTCGCGGCCCAGCAACTTGCTGCCAACCGCAAAGGTAACTGATGCAGCGTTAACCGGACCTTTTCGGTTGCGCGCTAAAGCGGGGCCATGACCAAGTCTGGGGCCTCTGATCAATTGCAAGGAAGCTTCAACGGCCGCAATTATCTGCGGCCGGCTTTGCTTCTGGCCGCATTGGTCATGACCGCACTGCTGTCCATTGCTGGGTTGACCCGCCCGCTCGATCTGGGCTTGCGCAGCCTCCAGGATCACGTGCTGTCACGCCCGGCCTCCGGCACGGTCCATATTGTGGAACTGGATGCCCGCAGCATCGCTGTTCTGAAAAAATGGCCCTGGCCACGCAGCACCCATGCCCGGGCGGTTGACGCCCTTTCAAAGGCAGGTGCGGCCACCATCGTGTTCGACGTCGACTTTTCGTCCACAACCGACCCGGCTGAGGACGCCGCACTCGCCGCCGCGCTAGAGCGGTCTGCGGCCACCGTTGTCTTACCCACATTCCGCCAGCAGGCGGGTAGCATGGCACAAGGAACGGTCGAAAGCTTGCCGGCAATCCCCTTTCGGGATCATGCGTTTCTCGCCTCCGTCAACGTCCACCCGGACCCCGATGGCATCATGCGGCGATACAGCACGGGCACCGTGACCCAAGGGACCGCGCGGCCTTCACTCGCCGCTGTGATCAGCAATTATGCGGGCCAAGTGGAGCAAAGCTTTCCTATCGATACCGCGATTGAACCCGCAACAATCCCCCGCCATAGCTTCATCGACCTGATTGAAGGTCGCGTGTCGCCAGACGTCTTGCGGGGCAAACAGGTGCTGATCGGCGCGACAGCGATTGAAATGGGCGACCGCTATGTCCTTCCCAGACACGGGGTTCTGCCGGGCGTCGTTGCACAGGCCATGGCTGCAGAAACTCTGTTGGGAGGTCCCTTACCATTTGAGGCCGGTTGGCTCCCCGCGTTGATTTTCGTCCTCTTGCCGGCATGGCTGCTCGCCGCAGACCGCCGCCAAGGGCCAAGCCACCTCATTCTCGCAGGAACGGTTGTGACCGTCCTCATCGCAGCCACCGCCCTTCAGGCGTTTCGGATCGCCGATGTGGATACCGCTGCGGCCCTGATCTTCCTCGCAATTCTGGCGGGCATGGTTTCGTTGCTGCGCTTCACAAGACAGCTGCATCAGGCCCGCTTTGCCGATGCGAGTTCCGGCCTGCCCAATGAACGGCAGCTGCTCGTCGACCTGCAGCAACAGGATGAGGCCTTTGTCGTCGTCCTGCGCATTGGGCAGAGCGATGGCATGTTGGCCATGCTGGATGATGATATGCGCCGCCTGCTGCTGCATGAAATCGTGCAGCGCATGGTGCCCGTCTCGGGCGGTGCCAAAGCCTATAGCCTCGACGCCAGCCGCATCGCTTGGCTGTTTTCGCAAGACAGTGCCCGTTCGCTTCAAACCCAATTGGAAGGTGCCGCCGCCTTGTTCGTAGCGCCCCTCTTGCTGGGATCGCGTCTGCAGGTCGTCTCCCCTGTCTTCGGTTTTGCCGAGTATAGGATTACCGGCCATGCGCCGCAGACCTCCTTGGCCAATGCCTCGCTTGCAGCCGCCCGTGCGGCCGAAAGTGGTGTGCGCGCGCTGCGCTTCGTAGACGCGCTGCGGGAACATGCGGGCTATGAACAGAGAATATTGGCCGACATTGGTCCAGCGCTGGCGCGCAAGGAACTCCAAATGGCCTTCCAGCCTAAATGGTCCATCACGCAAGGCCGTGTCTGTGGCTTTGAAGCCCTGATCCGCTGGACGCATCCGGACCTTGGCCGGATCATGCCCGACCAGTTTATTACCGTGCTGGAAAATGCGGGGCGTATCGATGAACTGACGCTCTATGCCATTGATGCCTGCGTGGCGCAGCTGCGCGTCTGGCATTCTGAAGGGCATGATCTGGGCGTCGCCGTCAACATCTCGGCCGGGCTGCTGTCCGACCCGCATTTTGCCGAAGAGAGCCTTCGCCGCGTCAAAGCACTTGGCCCGCTGACCACGCATCTGACTTTCGAGATTACCGAAACCGTGGCGTTTGAAGAAACGGGCGCTGCCGCTGACCTGCTCCGCAGTCTTCGTGAACTTGGCCTGCGCGTCTCAGTTGACGATTATGGCACCGGTCAGTCGACGCTCAGCTATCTCAAGGCGTTTCCGGCAAATGAAATCAAGGTCGACAAGGGCTTTGTGATGCGGATGGCGCAAAGCCCCAGCGACCAGATTCTCGTGCGCTCCACCATCGAGCTGGCGCACGAACTCGGCTTTACAGTTGTTGCCGAAGGGGTGGAGGATACAGCGACACTGGCGCTGTTGACTAGCTATGGATGCGACGTTGCGCAGGGTTGGTGCATCGGACGCCCCGTCTCTGTGGAAGAGATTGATATCGGCGGCATCAATGAAAGAATGCGCCGCGACCTCAAGATGGTGGCCTAGCCGTAGCGTCATCCCCAAAGGTCATATCGACCTGATGCAAATGCCGATTGACAGCAGGGCCGTGACCCTTTTTCACATTGGGAAACCAGATGAAGAGGATGCGGCATGAACTTCCAGTTTTCCGAAGAGGCAGAAGCCCTGCGCGAACAGGCGCGGCGCTTTCTTGAAGATAAATCAGGGCATGACAAAGCCCGCGCAGTGATGGAATCTGGCGTCAGCCATGATGCTGCTTTGTGGGCTGAGATCGTGGGTCTCGGTTGGACGGCGCTTCGTATCCCGGAAGAACATGGCGGGCTTGGCCTGTCGGTTCTGGAATTGTGCGTGCTGGCCGAAGAAATTGGCCGCGTCGTGGCCCCCGTTCCCTTCACCTCCTCTGTTCTGCTTGCAACCGAAGCGCTGATCGCCGCTGGCACAGACGCGCAGAAAGCCAAGTGGCTGCCCAAGCTCGCCGATGGTTCAGCCATCGGTGCTGTCGCTCTTGCCGAAGGCACAGCAACGCCGGGCTTGCGCTCCAGCCTCAAGATCGCTGGCGGCAAGGCCAGCGGCGTTAAGGTGCCCGTTCAGGATGCCGCTGCTGCAGACTTCCTCATCCTGTCCGGTCCGGATGGTCTCTATCTTGTTGAGACCAAGGCACCGGGCGTGACCATCGCTGCAGTTGAAACCATCGACCTTGTCCGCCGCTCCTCGCGCGTGACGTTGCAGGATGCCCCTGTCGAAGCTCTGGATGGCGGTCAGGCCGCTCTGGACAAGTTCCTTCAGTCCTCGGCCGTCCTCCTCGCCTTTGAAGGCGTGGGCGGCGCGGACGCCGCGATGGAAATGGCCTTGGCCTATGCGCAAGACCGTGTGGCCTTTGGTCGCAAGATTGCAGGCTATCAGGCGGTCAAGCACCGGCTGGCCGATATGTACATCAAGAACCAGCTCGCCCGGTCGCACTCATATTACGGCGCTTGGGCGCTGCTGACGGACGCGCCGGAACTGGTGCAGGCCGCCGCCGGGGCCCGCCTCGCCGCGATGGACGCGTTCCAGTTTGCAGGTGAAGAAAATGTCCAGCTGCATGGCGGCATCGGCTTCACCTGGGAAAGCAATTGCCAGTTCTACTACCGCCGGGCGCGTCTGTTGACGCTCACGCTCGGTGCCAAATCACATTGGTCTGACGTGCTGGTGCGCTCGCTTGAGCAGCGCAACGCATTGGCCGCTTAAGGAGAGACGACATGGATTTCGAAGACACCGCAGAAGAAGCTGCCTACCGCGCCAAGGTCAAAGCCTGGCTCGATGCCAATCAGGACGCCATCCAGCAGGAAGATTATTCCAGCCGGGCAGAATCGGTGGCAGCCGCCAAGCGCTGGCAGGCCCGCAAATATGAGGCCGGCTTTGTCGGTATCACCTGGCCCAAGGCGGTTGGTGGTCAGGGCGGAACCCCGATGCAGCAGATCATCTTCAATCAGGAAGAAGCCAAGTTTAACGCGCCGACGGGCCTTTATGCCATCGGCCTTGGCATGTGCATCCCGACCGTGTTCAGCCATGGCCTGACGCCCGATATCGCCCAGCGCTATGTGCCGGTCGCGATGAAGGGTGAAGAAGTCTGGTGCCAGCTCTTCTCCGAACCCGCTGCGGGCTCTGACCTGGCCGGCATCCGCACGCGTGCGGAACGGGATGGTGATGAATGGGTGATCAACGGCCAGAAGGTCTGGACGTCGGGCGCGCATCTGTCGGACTTTGGCATTGTCGTCACGCGCACTGACCCAAGCGTGCCTAAGCATAAGGGCCTGACGATGTTCATCGTCGACATGAAGGCGCCGGGCATGGAAGTGCGCCCGATCAAGCAGATGTCGGGCGGCAGTGAGTTTAACGAAGTCTTCTTCACCGACGTCCGCGTGAAGGATACGCACCGTCTGGGTGCTGTCGGCGAAGGCTGGAAGGTCTCGCTGACCACGCTGATGCACGAACGTCTCGCGGTCGGCGGCAAGCCTGCCAGCGCGCCGGGCGTGAAGGAAATGATCGAACTCGCCAAGTCCATTGATCTGGCCGAAGGCAATGCGCTTGAACAGAGCCATGTTCGTCAGCGGATTGCGGATGCCTATATCGCGGATCGCGGCATTTCGCTGACCAGCATGCGGACCATTTCGGCGCTGTCGTCAGGCCGCACACCGGGTCCGGAATCGTCCATCTCCAAGGTGGTCGTTGCGAAAACGATGCAGGACATTGGCGCCTTTGCTTCTGACCTGTGTGAAGGCGCGGGGCTCTTGATGGGTGAAGATTCGCCCAACATCCCGCATCTCTCGCGCTTCCAGACGAGCTATATCGGCGCGGCCGGTCTGCGCATCGCCGGCGGCACGGATGAAATCCTGCGCAACATCATCGCAGAGCGCGTGCTTGGCCTGCCGGGCGAAATCCGGCCGGATAAGGACATCCCGTTCAGCGAAGCTGCAAAGCTCGGCTAAAACATTAGGGTCGCCGCGCACCACGCGGCGGCCCTTTTCATTTATTGGGGTGTCGGATCACGCAAGGGTTCCGGGCCGCCTTTCACGATGGGGCGACACCGCGGCGGCGTCCGCCCATTCTCTGCCATCTGTGCGCACAACCGCGCCATAATCTCCGCGCGCCGCTCTGGTGTCATCTTCGGGCGGCAGCCATTGGCCGCCGGACTGCTTGCTTGATCCGGCGTGCAGACAGGCAAAGCCTGACGATCCGCCCGCCGTTCCTGCCGCAACGCCTTCGCCTCTTGAATGACCTCTTTACGTTCCGTCCGCGTGTCTGCGGACTTGAAGCGATCCAGCAACCCGCGTTCCTTTTCGGTATCGGCGGGCAGGCCCATCGCCGCACGACGCGCTTCACGTCGTTCCAGACGGGTTTCGATCCGATCCACAATCTTCTGCTGACGCGGGGGCACGGCAAGGGGAGGCTCTGACGGTGCAGGCACTGTTGTCGGGGCGGGTGCAACTGATGCTGCCGCTAACGCCTGTTTCTCCCGATGGGCGGTGCGAACAGAAGGCGCCTTCACGGACTCCGGCATGACGCTGGCAATCTGGGCGAGGACGGGCAGGCGGGCGCCTGCTTCCCCCAACCAGCCACCTGCTGCTGCCGCCGCCGTTGCGCTCAAGACCGTGGCCACCATGGTCGCGGCGATAACCCGATGGCCGCGCAGCCACCCGCCACGCCGATCCCGCGGTGCCCGGTCCCAAGATTGGGGCCCCGGTTCGGCACGCGATGTCGTGGCGGCGACGATATCGTCGATCAGCCCCGCACGCGGCGCAGGCACGGAGAAGCGGTCCAGCGCCGCATCAAAATCGCGGTCGGGTCCGCTCATTGTCCTGCCTTTCCAAATGATTCGGGCACGAGCCCCTTCTCCTCAAAAATCCGCCGGAGCGTCTGGCGCGCACGCACCAACAGGGATTCGAACGCCTTGATATTCATATCGAGCACGGCGGCGGCTTCGGCATTCGGCCGCTCCTCATAATAGGTCAGGATGATGGCCGCGCGCTGCCGGTCGGGCAACTGCCCCATGCAGTGGCGTGTGGCCTCTCGCATCTGGTCTGCTTCCATCTGTTCATCGGCGCGCGGCGCGTCGTCCGCCCGATCGGGGATCTCATGTCCGCCTGAAAACTTCTGCCGCCGCAGCCGGTCCAGACATAAATTGGTGGCCACACGGCGAAGCCATGCACCAATACCAGTGCCGCCGGACTGCCAGCGCCCTGCATGATCCCACAAGCGCAACAGGGCTTCCTGCGCCACATCTTCTGCCCCGGTGGCATCACCGAGCATCCGATAGGCGACGCGGTGCACAGAGGTCAGGTGCCGTTCGACAATCGTGCGGAAGGCGACGGCGTCCCGCGCCGCCACGCGCGCCATCAGCGCGTCGTCGCTTTCCTCCAACTCTATCTGTGCCAAGGCTTCGGCCAACCGCCCACCCCAATTGCTGTGGTATCGGCCTTATAACGCAGGGTTTGAGAAAACCCTTCGCGTGGGGTGAAAAAAATCAGCTGAGAAACGTGTAGAAGGCGATGAATGCCGCCGAATAGGTGAAGGTAAAGAAGCGCAACCCTTCAAAGAACGCGGGTCGGGCTTGCTTTAGTGCCGCTGCTTTCGCCCGCGCACGGGCAAGCCGCCGAAAAGGATGACCGACGCCATGCGTCGCAAGGATAAGTTCTCTCCGCATGTCGATGCGTTAACGCGGGCTTTACCATCGAATCCAGCAGAATCCTTGGTTAATCCGCGTCCCATGACGGGACAGGACGCCCGTCAGACGAGACTTTTCGACGCCTGTTCAAACACATCCTTGCTGAGGCCGGGATGACGCAAAATGCGTTCCAACTCTGTGCGCATCAATTTTTGCCGCCCGTCATCAAACCGCCGCCAGCGCCCGAGCGGGGGCAACAGCTTCGCGGCCGTCTGCGGGTTGATCGAGTCGAGCGCGATCAGCACATCGGCAAGGAAGCGATAGCCCTCCCCGCTTTTGGCATGGAAGTGTTGCTGGTTCATCGAAAACGCGCCGACAAGCGCACGCACGCGATTGGGGTTGGTGAGCGTGAAGTCAGCATGCGCCTGCAACTCACGCACCGCTTCCAGCGTATCGGCGCGGGTGGACAGCGCCTGCGTGGAAAACCATTTGTCGATGACGAGCGCATCGTCGCGATACCGGTTGTAGAAGATATCAAGCGCGGCGACACGCTGATCCGCATCGCCATTGGCGAGCGTCCCGAGGGCCGCCATCCGGTCCGTCATATTGTCCGCCGCATCAAATTGGGCAAAGGCCTGCGCGCCCGCATCATCGGCACTGGCCGCTGCGATATAGCCGAGCGAGACGTTGCGCAGGCGCCGCCCACCCTTGGCCGCGGGTGAATATTCAAACGTCGTCGGCGCATTGGCCGCATAAGCCGCTTGCCAGTGCAACAGCAGCTCTCGCCCGAGATCCGCGCGCAATGCTTCGCGCGCATTGTGGATGGCGTCAGGGTCTACGACCAGCATCTGGTCCCCGATAAAGGCTTCGGACGGCAGCAAGACCGTTTCCGCGATGAAGGCAGCATCCAGCGCATTGTTGGTCAGCGTGTTCCGCACAGCCGCGATGACGGGTCCATGATCCGACTTGCCCGTCGATACCCCTGCCACGAGCGTGTCGAGCATCAGCTGCTGCATGGCTTCATAGCGGCCAAAGGGATCATCATCATGCGCGGAGAGGAATGCCAGATCATCCGACGTCCGGTCAGTTTCAACGATGACTGGGGCTGAGAACCCACGATTGATTGAGAGGACGGGCGTCTGGCCTGCCAGCGCAATCTCCGTCCGGCGTTCGGTTAGGAGCTCCAGCCGTTCCCCTGCATGCGTGCCGGTCGCGCGGTCAAACAAAGCAAGCTTGAGGGGGATGGCCATTGCGGGCTTATCGGTCTGGCCGGGCGTATCGGGCACCGACTGTTCCAGAACCAACAGATCGCCCGCAATCGTCGCCTTAATCTTGGGCGTGCCCGCCACCGAATACCAGTTGCGGAACTGTTTAAGGTCTAGCCCGCTCGCCTCTTCCATCGCGCGGACGAAATCCTCACAGGTCGCCGCTGTCCCATCATGACGGTCGAAATAGAGGTCGCTGCCTTTGCGGAATGTCTCGGCGCCCAGCATCGTGTGGAGCATGCGGATGATCTCCGCGCCTTTGTTGTAGATGGTCGCCGTGTAGAAATTGGCGATCTCCATATAGCTGTCCGGACGGATCGGATGAGCCAACGGCCCTGCATCTTCGGGGAATTGCGCGGCGCGCAGGATGCGGACATCTTCGATCCGCTTGACCGCTTCTGAGCCCTGATCGGCGGAGAAGCACTGATCGCGGAAGACCGTGAAGCCTTCCTTCAAGCTCAGCTGGAACCAATCCCGACAGGTGACGCGATTGCCCGACCAGTTGTGGAAATATTCATGCGCAATGACGCCTGCGACATTGTCATAATCAATGTCGGTCGCCGTTTCCGGGTCGGCCAGCACATAGCGCGAGTTGAAGACGTTGAGGCTCTTATTCTCCATCGCGCCAAAGTTGAAATCGGCAACAGCGACGATGTTGAACTGGCCCAGATCATATTCGCGGCCATACACATCCTCATCCCACTTCATGCTCGCCTTCAAGGCGTCCATGGCATGGTGCGTGCGCGGCAGATCGCTCTCAGCCACCCAGATAGCGAGGTCGACCGGCTTGCCCGACATCGTCGTGAAGCTGTCACGGTTGGCCGACAGGTTTCCGGCAACAAGCGCGAACAAATAGCAGGGCTTGAAGAATGGGTCGGTCCATTCCGCCCAATGCCGGTCGCCCTCCAGATCGCCGGACGCGGTCATGTCGCCATTGCTGAGCAGAACCGGATAGGCCGCCTTGTCCGCTGCCATCCGGACGGTGTAGCGCGACAAGACATCGGGACGGTCGGGGAAGAAAGTGATCCGGCGAAAGCCTTCCGCCTCACACTGGGTGCACAGCAACCCGCCCGAGGCGTAAAGGCCCATCAGCTGGGTGTTAGCGGCAGGCGCGATTTCGACTTCAGTTTCGATCACCGCCTTGTCCTGCAAGAGCGGCAAAACCAGTGCGCCGCCGTCCAGCGTCCACTCCGCCGTTTCCTCGCCATCAATGCGGACGACGAGCGGCGTCAGACCATCCCCGTCCAGCCGCAGGGGCCGGTCATGCGCGCCGTTGCGCTCTACCGTCAGCGTCGCGCGGACGCGGGTCTTGGCCGGGTCCAGATCAAAATTGAGCGCAATGTCCGGCACCAGCCAGTCAGGGACGGCATAATCGGCGCGGTGGATGACGGAAGGTGCGGCGGGGGCGTTTTGAGCATCGAGCATAAACCCGATTTAGGGGCGCGGACTGCGATGGCAACCGCAACCGGGGAATACGCTAAACAAAACTATAGGGATCAATGTCCACGCTCACCCGCACATGGCGGGACCATTCCAGACCACCGAGCCAGTCACGCAGCACATCCTGCACATCAAGCGCGCGACGGGCGTGGACGAGCAAGCGCTGGCGGTGGCGGCCGCGCAGCATGGCGAGTGGGGCGGGCGCGGGGCCGTAGACCTGCATCCCCTCTACTTCCGGCGCGGTGCGGGCGATTTGGCGCGCAACCTCCTGCGCATCGCCCAAACTTTCAGAGGCCACGATGATCGCAGCGAAACGGCCAAAGGGGGGCGCGTTGGCAAAGCGGCGGGCCTCGGTTTCGGCTTCGTAGAAACTTTCGATATCGCCGGAGACGAGCGCCTCCATGACAGGCGCTGTCGGCTCATGCGTCTGGAGATAGACATGGCCGGGCTTGGCCCCGCGACCGGCGCGCCCCGCGACCTGCATGATCTGCTGGAAGCTGCGTTCTGCCGCACGCAAATCGCCGCCCTGAAGGCCGAGGTCAGCGTCCACTACGCCGACCAAGGTCAGTTCGGGGAAGTGATAGCCTTTGGTGATGAGCTGCGTGCCGATGACGATGTCGATCTCACCCGCCTCCATCCGCCCGACAAACTCCGCCGCCTTGGCAGGCGACCAGAGCGTGTCCGACGTCACGATGGCACGGCGCGCTTCGGGGAAGAGGAGGCCGACCTCGTCCGAAATGCGCTCCACACCGGGACCACAGGCGACCAAGGAGTCCTCGGTCTTGCATTCAGGGCAGGCATTGGGCGGCGGCTCTATATGCCCGCAATGATGGCATTGCAGCCGGTTGGTCAGTCGATGTTCGACCATCCACGCCGTGCAATTGGGGCATTGGAACCGGTGTCCGCAATGCCGGCACAAAGTCAGCGGCGCATAGCCCCGGCGGTTGAGGAACAGCAGCACCTGCTCCTTGCGGGCCAATGTCTGCGTGATCGCATCGACCAACGGTGGCGCCAGCCAGCGCCCGCGTTCGGGCGGGGTTTCGATGAGGTTGATCGCCTCGATCGTCGGCATCTGCGCGGCGCCATAGCGGCCCGGCAGCTTGATCTCCGCATAGCGCCCCTGCGCCACCTGCTGTCGCGTTTCGATGGCGGGGGTGGCCGTTGCGAGCACCACCGGAATTTTCTCAAAATGCCCACGCATCACGGCAGCGTCGCGGGCGTGATATTGGACGCCGTCTTCCTGCTTGAAGCTCGTTTCATGCGCTTCATCGACCACGATGAGCCCGAGGTTGCGGTAGGGCAGATAGAGCGATGACCGCGCGCCGACCGTGACCAGCGCCTCGCCGCTGGCAATGGCGCGATAGGTCCGCCTGCGTTGCGATTGCCGCAGGTCGCTATGCCAGGCGACCGGCGCGTGGCCGAAGCGATCCGTAAAGCGGCGGAGGAACGGCTCAGTCAGCGCAATCTCGGGCAGGAGGACAAGCGTCTGCTTGCCCATGCGGATCGCCTCGGCAATCGCCTCAAAATACACCTCTGTCTTGCCGGACCCAGTGACGCCATCGAGCAGGACCGGCGAGAACGCCTCTGCCTTCACCATCGCGACAAGCTGATCGGCTGCGGCGGTCTGTTCCAGGGACAGCGCAGGGGGGGCAAAAGCGGGATCAGGCGCGATGAACGGCGTATCGAGGGCAACCTCAACGCCTTCAATCACTCCCAGCTTCACCAGCCCGCGAATGACGGCTTCGGACACATCAGCGATGGTGGCGAGCTCACGGATCAGGCCCTGACGCTCGCCAATGCGTTCAATTGCCTGCGCGCGCTGCGACGTTACTTTGTCCGGCTGTTTGCCCGACAGGCGATACTCAATCACCGTCCGCCCGCCCTCAAGCGCGGCGGCGGAGGACAAAGCCATGCGCACCACCGACGTCGGCGGGGCGAGGTAATAGTCCGCCGTCCACTCGATCAGGCGCCGCAGCGCAGCGCCGATGGGTGGAATGTCATAGACTTCGAGAATATTGCGCAGCCGGTTGTCGCCCACCGTCTCCGTCGGCAGTGATTCGAGTTCCCAAACGACACCCGTCATCTCACGCGGGCCGAGTGGCACGCGCACGACGCTGCCGAATTCGACCTCCATGCCATGGGGCACACGATAGTCGAGCGGACCGAGCGCCGGGTTGGTGTGAAGGATGCGAACACGCGACATTGCATCGCCGATAGCGCGCCATCGGCTTGCAGGCCAGCGGGGGCACTGCTAGGCGCGCATCCATGTCAGTCGATCACGCAACCGTCCGCAAGATCGCCTCGCTCGCCCGCATCGCCGTTACGGATGATCAGGTCGAGGCGATGGTGCCCGAACTCAACAACATTCTCGGCTGGATCGAGCAGCTGGGCGAGGTGGATACGTCCGCTGTCCAGCCGATGACCGCCGTCATCCCCAACGTCCTGCGCTTGCGCGACGACGTGGTGACCGATGGCGACGTCCGCGATGCCGTGCTGAAGAATGCGCCTCAGGCCGAACAGGGCTTCTTCACCGTGCCCAAGGTGATCGAATAATGACCAAACTAACTGACCTTGGCATTGCTGCCATCCGCGACGGCTTCAAAGCGGGGGACTTTACCGCGCGTGACGTCGCCTCCGCGTTCAATGATGCTGTTGCGGGCGCAAAGGCGCTCAATGCCTTCATCGTCGAAACCCCCGAGATCGCGTTGGCCGCTGCCGATCAGGCTGACAAGGACCGCGCTTCGGGCAGCCTCAAGCCGCTGTCCGGCGTGCCGATTGGCATGAAGGATCTGTTTGCGACCAAGGACGTCCAGACGACGGCAGCGAGCCACATCCTCGAAGGCTTTGTACCGCAGTACGAATCGACTGTGTCGGGCAAGCTGTGGAATGCGGGCGCGGGCATGCTCGGCAAACTCAACCTTGACCAGTTCGCCATGGGCTCGTCCAACGAGACGAGCTTTTTCGGCAATGTGATTTCGCCCTGGCGCCGCAACAATGGCGATACTGCCGCACTGGCACCGGGTGGATCGTCGGGCGGCACGTCGTCGGCCATCGCTGCGCGCCTTGTGCCCGGTGCCACGGGCACAGACACGGGCGGCTCGATCCGCCAGCCTGCGGCCTTCACGGGCATTTCAGGCATCAAGCCGACCTATGGGCGTTGTTCGCGCTGGGGCATCGTTGCCTTCGCGTCCTCGCTTGATCAGGCAGGCCCGATGGCACGCGACGTGCGGGATTGCGCCATCCTGCTGGAGAATATGGCAGGCTTTGACCCTAAGGATTCGACCTCACTCGACTTGCCCGTCCCCAATTGGGAAGCCGCGCTGTCGACCGACCTCAAGGGCAAGCGCGTCGGCATTCCCAAGGAATATCGTGTCGACGGCATGCCTGCTGAAATCGATGCACTTTGGGAGCAGGGCATAGCTTGGCTGAAGGATGCGGGTGCGGAGATCGTCAACGTCTCCCTGCCGCACACGCAATATGCGTTGCCGGCCTATTACATCATCGCGCCTGCTGAAGCGTCGTCCAACCTCGCCCGCTATGATGGTGTGCGGTATGGCCTGCGCGACCTGCCCGATGGCGCGAACCTGCAGGACATGTACGCCGCAACGCGCGCTGCGGGCTTCGGGGATGAGGTCAAGCGCCGGATCCTCATCGGCACCTATGTGCTCTCGGCTGGTTTCTATGACGCCTATTACACGCAGGCGCAGAAGGTTCGCACGCTCATCGCGCGCGACTTTGATCAGGCTTGGGAAAAGTGTGATCTGCTGCTGACCCCGACCGCGCCGAGTGCGGCCTTCGGCCTTGGTGAGAAGTCGGATGATCCCCTCGCCATGTATCTGAACGACGTCTTCACGGTGCCGACCTCGCTGGCGGGTCTTCCTGCCATGTCGGTACCGGGTGGCCTCGACGCGCTCGGCCTGCCGTTGGGTCTTCAGATCATCGGCAAGGCATTGGATGAACAGACCGTGCTGAATGCGGGCCTCGCTATTGAGGAACGCGCCGGATTTACGGCACGCGCGGACAAGTGGTGGTAACATGAGCAGCTATCGTATTCAGGGCACAACGGGTGAATGGGAGGTCGTGATCGGCCTTGAAGTCCACGCGCAGGTCACCTCCAACTCCAAGCTGTTTTCGGGTGCCGCTGCCTCTTTCGGGGCGGAACCCAACACCCAGGTCTCGCTGGTGGACGCCGCCATGCCCGGCATGCTGCCTGTGCCAAATGCAGAGTGCATCCGGCAGGCAGTGCGCACCGGTATCGCCATCGACGCGCAGATCAACCGCTGGAGCCGGTTTGACCGGAAGAATTATTTCTATGCGGATTTGCCGCAGGGCTACCAGATTTCGCAGCTCTATCACCCGATCGTAGGCGAAGGCCATCTGGACATTGATGCCGACGAAAAGGCGGGTATCCTTGAGGACAAGCGCATCGGCGTGGAGCGCATTCACGTGGAACAGGACGCGGGCAAGCTGATGCATGACCAGCACCCGACAAGGTCCTATGTCGACTTGAACCGCTCCGGCGTCGCATTGATGGAAATTGTGTCCCGCCCTGACATGACCTCGCCGGCCGAGGCCGGGGCCTATCTGCGCAAGCTGCGCGCCATCTTGCGCTATGTCGGTTCCTGCGACGGCAATATGGAAGAAGGCTCGATGCGCGCGGACGTCAACGTCTCTGTCCGTCGTGCGGGCGAAGAGCTGGGCACGCGCACCGAAACCAAGAACGTCAATTCCGTCCGTTTCGTCATGCAGGCGATTGAGCATGAGGCGAACCGTCAGGTCGATGTGCTCGAAGCCGGTGGCAAGATTGTGCAGGAAACGCGCCTGTTCAACCCGGACACCGGCACGACACGGTCGATGCGCTCCAAGGAAGATGCGCATGATTACCGCTACTTCCCCGATCCTGATCTTCTGCCGTTGGAACTGACCGAGGCATTTGTCGAAGAATGCCGCGCCTCATTGCCCGAACTGCCCGATGCCAAGCGCGCGCGTTATGTCGATGTCCTCGGCATCAGCGCCTATAACGCCGCTGTTCTGACCGCCGAGGTCGAAACCGCCCGCTGGTTCGAAGCGCTTCTGGATGAAGGCGCGGAAGCCAAGCAGGCCGCCAACTGGGTGATGTCCGAACTGTTCGGCGCGCTGAACCGCCTTGGCAAGTCGATTGAAGACAGCCCCGTCTCGCCTGCACAGGCAGCCGAACTGCTGACGCTCGTCACCGATGGCACGCTATCGGGCAGCCTTGCAAAGCAAGTGTTCGAGAAGATGCTAGAGACCGGCGACAGCGCGGGAACCATCGTTGAACGCGACGGCCTGAAACAGACAAGCGACACCGGCGCCATCGAAGCTGTTATCGCGGACGTGCTCGCCAAGAACCCCGGCCAGCTCGAACAATATCGCAGTGGCAAGGAGGCCCTGTTCGGCTTCTTTGTCGGCCAGACGATGAAAGCCATGGCCGGAAAGGCCAATCCGGCAGTCGTCAATGAGCTTCTGAAGAAGGCGCTCGGCTAAGCGGAACTTGGCGTTGGGCAGGCCATCACCCTTGCCCTTCGCGTTCCCCGTGCTATAGCGCCGCCCCACCGGCCTCATGCGGGCGTGGCGAAACTGGTAGACGCGCCAGATTTAGGTTCTGGTATCGTAAGATGTGGGGGTTCGAGTCCCTTCGCCCGCACCAGGTTTGCCAAGCCCCGTTTTTTCCTGTTGTCAGGAATGACGGGCCTAGCAGATTTCCTGAAGGATTGAGTGACCAATGCAGACTGTCGAAACGTTGAACGAAGGCCTGAAGCGCGCCTACACGCTGACGATTACCGCCAAGGATATCGCCGCGCGCGTCGAACAGGAAGTCACGCGACTCGCACCCACGGTGCGGATGCCCGGCTTCCGCCCCGGCAAGGTGCCTGCCAACCTCGTCAAGAAGATGCACGGTGAAGCGCTGCAGGGCGATGCGCTGAACGCGTCGGTTCAAGAAGCTGTCCAGTCGCTGATCGGCAAGGAAAAGCTCCGCCCCGCCATGTCGCCGTCCGTTGAACTGGGCGAAGGCTATGAGCATGGCAAGGATGCCGAAGTGAAGGTCGCGCTCGAAGTGCTGCCCGAAATCGCCACGCCGAGCCTTGATGGCCTGAAGCTGGAGCGCCTGACGGTGGAAGCCAGCGCTGCAGCGATCGACGAAGCTGTCCTTCGCATCGCGCAGCAGCAGAAGAACTTCAAGGATGCGCCAAAGGGCCACAAGGCCGCAACCGGCGATCTGGTTGTCATGGACTTTGTCGGCAAGGTCGACGGCACACCGTTTGACGGTGGCACAGGCGAAGGCATGTCGGTTGAAATCGGCACCGGTCGTTTGATCCCGGGCTTTGAAGATCAGCTCATCGGCGTGAAGGCCAATGACGAAAAGACGATCACCGTCACGTTCCCGGCCGACTACAATGTCGATTATCTCAAGGGCAAGGACGCAACCTTTGACCTCGTCATCAGCGACGTTCGCGTGGCGGACGAAGCCAAGGCAGACGACGACTTCGCTAAGTCACTGGGTCTTGAAGGCATTGATCAGCTGCGTGACCTGATGAAGGGTCAGCTGGAGCAGGAATTCAACCAGCTCACGCGTACGCACATGAAGCGCCGCCTGCTCGACCAGCTGGCTGCCGCACACAGCTTTGACGTTCCGCCGTCGATGGTGGACGCTGAGTTCAACCAGATCTGGGCGCAGCTGGAACACGAAGCCGGCCAGGAAGCTGATCCGGAAGCTGCTCGTGCGGAAATGGAAAAGGACCGCGTCGAGTATCTCGCCATCGCCGTCCGCCGCGTCCGTCTGGGCCTGCTCCTGTCTGAAATCGGTCAGGCGAACAACGTCCAGATCTCTGCTCAGGAAATGAACCGCCTGATCCAGCAGGCCGCGATGCAGTATCCGCAGCAGGATCGTGAACGCTTCGTCCAGTACGTCCAGCAGGACCCGATGGCCGCCGCACAGATCCGTGCGCCGCTCTACGAAGATAAGGTCGTCGACTTCCTGTTCTCAACAGCGGAAATCACCGACCGCGCTGTAACCCGCGAAGAGCTGGAAGCTGCGATTGAAGCCGATAGCGATGACGGCCATGTCCATGGCCCGGGCTGTGGCCATGATCATGGCGACGAAAAGCCAAAGGCAGCCAAGAAGCCAGCCGTCAAAAAGGCAGCCGCGCCCAAGGCAGAAGCCGCTGAAAAGCTCGCCAAGGCTGCAAAGCCAGCAGCAGCGGACGCAGCTGAAAAGCCTGCCAAGAAGGCTCCTGCTAAGAAAAAAGCCTGATTTTTCAGAATCTTTGACAAAAAAGAAGGGCCCTCTGCGCAAGCAGGGGGCCTTTTCTTTGGGACAAGACCGCCCGCGATTCGCGCGCACAACCGCCGTCTGGACCGCGCAGCCCCGCCAACCTGACCTCAGGGACATTTGACGCGTAACAAAGTTCCATATTAAGGGGCCCCGAAGCAGTGAAAGCTGCGCTAAACGCCGACATACGTTTTCATGGCTTCACACACTCACGGTCGCCCCTATAGCGACGGTGAGAATCGCTATGGCTGCGGCCAATGTTGGAGGTTTTTTTGGGCGAATTTGGGTTTCCAGCGAATCAGGGTCTTTATGACGCGCGCAACGAACATGATGCGTGCGGTGTCGGCTTTGTTGCCAATATTAAAGGCGTGAAATCGCACGAAACCGTCAAACGCGGCCTCGAAATTCTCGTCAACATCGACCATCGCGGTGCGGTTGGGGCCGATCCGCTGTTGGGCGATGGCGCCGGTATCCTCATTCAGATCCCTGATGCGCTGTTCCGCGACTGGGCGGCAGGTGCCAAGGTCACCCTTCCGGCGCCCGGCGACTATGCCATCGCGATGTGCTTCCTCCCTCAGGATGAAGCCGCGCGCGACTTTGGCGTGAAGAACTTCGAAGAGTTTTGCATCAAGGAAGGCCAGACGGTCATCGGCTGGCGCGACGTGCCGACCGACCCGACCGGCCTCGGCAAGGCCGTGATCGAGCAGATGCCGGTCATCCGCCAGCTCATCATCGGTCGCGGTGAAAACTGCGCGGATCAGGACGCGTTTGAGCGCAAGCTGCTCGCCATCCGCAAACAGGCGCAGAACCCGCTCGTCGCCCTTGCCGAAAAGCATAACCTGCCCGGCCTGCCGAGCTTCTACATGCCGTCCCTTTCGACGCGCACGATTGTCTATAAGGGCCTTCTGCTCTGCGATCAGGTCGGCAGCTTCTATAAGGATTTGCGGAACCCGCTCTGCACGTCGGCGCTTGCGCTCGTCCACCAGCGCTTCTCGACCAACACCTTCCCGTCGTGGAAGCTGGCGCATCCCTATCGCTTCATCGCGCACAATGGCGAAATCAACACGGTGCGCGGCAATGTGAACTGGATGAACGCGCGCCGCCGCACGATGGAATCAGACCTGTTGGGTGCGGACCTCGACAAGATGTGGCCGCTCATCCCGCATGGCCAGTCGGACACGGCCTGCCTCGACAATGCGCTCGAGCTGCTGCTCGCGGGCGGCTATTCGCTGGCCCATGCCGTCATGATGCTGGTGCCCGAAGCCTGGGCCGGCAACCCGATGATGGATGCCGAGCGGCGCGCCTTTTACGAATATCACGCAGCGTTGATGGAGCCATGGGATGGTCCTGCCGCCATCGCCTTTACTGATGGCCGCCAGATCGGCGCCACGCTGGACCGAAATGGCCTGCGTCCCGCGCGTTTCCTCGTGACCGATGATGATCATGTCATCATGGCATCGGAATCGGGCGTCCTTCCCGTCAAGGAAGACAATATCGTCCGCAAATGGCGCCTCCAGCCCGGCAAGATGCTGCTGATCGATCTGGAAGAAGGCCGCATCATCGAGGATGAAGAAATCAAGGCGCAGCTCTCTGCTGCCCAGCCGTACAATGAATGGCTGGCCGCCGCGCAGTATAAGCTGAAGGATCTGAGCGACGTCGAAGTCGCAGAGCCGACCCTGCCCAATGACAAGGCGGTCCTGCTCGATCGCCAGCAGGCCTTTGGCTATACGCAGGAAGACATTAGCCGCTTCCTCGAACCGATGGCCGCCAATGGCGACGATCCCTTGGGGTCGATGGGCACAGACACACCGATTGCGGTGCTCTCGTCCAAGTCCCGCCTGCTCTACGATTATTTCAAGCAGAACTTCGCGCAGGTGACCAACCCACCAATCGATCCGATCCGCGAAGAGTTGGTTATGAGCCTCGTGTCGATGATCGGCCCGCGCCCGAACCTGCTCGGCCGCGTCGCTGGCACGCACAAGCGCTTGGAAGTCGACCAGCCGGTGTTGACCAATGCGGACCTTGCCAAGATCCGCTCAGTCGAAGTCTCGCTGGATGGCGCCTTCCGTACCGAAACCATCGACATGACCTGGGATGCGAAGACGGGCACCGCCGGTCTGGAAATGGCGCTAAAGGAAATGTGCTGGGCCGCCACCGAAGCGGTGCTGGCCGACAAAAACATCCTCATCCTGTCTGACCGCGCCGAAGGCCCGGACCGGATCGCGATGCCGGCCTTGCTGGCCACCGCCGCGGTTCACCATCACCTCGTCCGCCAAGGTCTGCGCATGCAGACCGGGCTCGTCGTGGAAACCGGCGAAGCGCGTGAAGTCCATCACTTCTGCGCTTTGGCAGGCTATGGCGCCGAAGCGGTCAACCCCTACGTCGCGTTTGAAACACTGGAAGACATCCGCGTCCGGCAGGGCCTGCCCCTGACCAGCTATGAGGTTCAGAAGAACTTCATCAAGGCGGTCGGCAAGGGCATTTTGAAGGTCATGTCCAAAATGGGCATCTCCACCTATCAGTCCTATTGCGGCGCGCAGATTTTTGATGCGGTTGGGCTCTCGTCGGCCTTCATCGACAAGTATTTCACGGGAACGGCAACGACCATCGAAGGCATTGGCCTTGCCGAAGTCGCAGAGGAAACGGTGCGCCGTCACGCTGCGGCCTATTCCGACAACCCGATTTACCGCAACATGCTCGATGTCGGCGGCATCTACGGCTACCGGGTGCGCGGTGAAGAGCATGCCTGGACGCCAACCAGCGTCGCCAAGCTACAGCATGCGGTACGCGGCAAGAGCCCCAAGGACTATGACGAGTTCGCCCGTTCGATCAATGAACAAAGCGAGCGCCTTCTGACCATCCGCGGGCTGATGACGCTCAAGAAGGCAGAAACGCCGCTGGACATTTCCGAAGTTGAGCCCGCGAGCGCGATCGTGAAGCGGTTCGCAACGGGCGCGATGTCCTTCGGCTCGATCAGCCGTGAAGCGCACACAACGCTTGCCATCGCGATGAACCGGATCGGCGGCAAGTCAAACACGGGCGAAGGCGGGGAAGAACCGGATCGCTTCACGCCAATGGCCAATGGCGACTCGATGCGCTCGGCGATCAAGCAGGTCGCCTCGGGCCGCTTTGGTGTGACGACCGAATATCTCGTCAACGCCGACGATATCCAGATCAAGATGGCACAGGGCGCAAAGCCCGGCGAAGGTGGTCAGCTGCCCGGTGACAAGGTCGATAAGATCATCGGCAAGACACGTCACTCGACGCCGGGTGTCGGCCTCATCTCCCCGCCGCCGCACCATGACATTTATTCGATTGAGGATCTGGCGCAGCTGATCCACGATCTAAAGAACGTCAACACAGGCGCCCGCATCTCGGTGAAGCTCGTCTCCGAAGTCGGTGTTGGCACCGTGGCCGCAGGCGTTGCCAAGGCACGTGCGGACCATGTGACAATCTCCGGCTATGAAGGCGGCACCGGCGCATCGCCACTGACGTCGCTGACGCACGCAGGTTCGCCTTGGGAAATCGGTCTGGCTGAAACCCAGCAGACCTTGCTCCTCAACGGCCTACGGTCGCGCATCGCCGTGCAGGTCGATGGTGGCCTGCGCACCGGTCGTGACGTCGCCATCGGCGCGCTGCTCGGCGCAGATGAGTTTGGTTTTGCGACAGCACCGCTGATTGCGGCGGGCTGCATCATGATGCGCAAATGCCATCTGAACACCTGCCCCGTCGGTGTGGCGACGCAGGACCCCGTCTTGCGCGCGCGCTTCACCGGCCAGCCGGAACATGTGATCAACTACTTCTTCTTCGTGGCCGAAGAGCTTCGCCAGATCATGGCGGAAATGGGCTTCCGCACGGTTGAGGAAATGGTGGGCCGCGTTGATAAGCTCGACATGCGTCAGGCGCTTGACCATTGGAAGGCGCACGGCGTCGACCTGACCAAAATCCTGCACAAGGTCGCCCTGCCGGACGGTGCGTCGCTGCATCACACTGAAACGCAGGACCACGGGCTTGAAAAGGCGCTCGACAATGATCTGATCGCCGCTGCCCAATCTGCACTCGACAAGGGCGATGTCGTCCGCATTGAGCGAGAGATTAAGAACGTCAACCGCACGGCGGGCGCGATGCTCTCAGGTGAAGTCGCCCGGCGCTACGGCCATGCCGGGCTGCCCGACAACACGATCCAGATCGCGTTTACAGGCGTGGCCGGGCAGAGCTTTGCCGCCTTCCTCGCCCACGGTGTAACTGTTGAGCTGACCGGCGATGCGAATGACTATGTCGGCAAGGGATTGTCCGGTGGTCGCGTGATCGTGAAGCAACCGAGCCATGTGAAGCGCGAGCCGACCGAGAACATCATCGTCGGCAACACGGTGCTCTATGGTGCCGTCGCAGGCGAAGCCTATTTCAACGGTGTCGCAGGCGAGCGCTTTGCCGTCCGCAACTCCGGCGCGCTGTGCGTCGTCGAAGGCACGGGCGACCATGGCTGCGAGTACATGACCGGCGGCGTTGTCGTTGTCCTCGGTAAGACGGGTCGCAACTTTGCCGCAGGCATGTCCGGCGGGGTCGCCTATGTTTATGACGAGGACGGTCGCTTCCGTGAGCGCTGCAACATGGCGATGGTCGATGTTGAACCGATCATGCCGGATGCTGATGGCGATGAAGGCACAGGCCGTCCGACGCAGCGCCCTGTGAACGTCCATGACTTTGGCATGGGCGATATGCTCCGCCACAGTGCTGAGCGCCTTCGCATCCTGCTCGAACGGCACCATTTGCATACGGGCAGCAAACGCGCCCGTGCCATCCTGGATGATTGGGACAATGCGCTGACGCGCTTCGTCAAGATCATGCCGCGTGACTATGCCCGTGCGCTGAAGCAGTTGGAGGCAGAGCGCCTCGCTGCTGCTTCTGTCGCGGCTGAATAATCAAGATTATTGGAGACTGATCGTGGGCAAGGCCACTGGCTTCCTCGAACTGGACCGGACAGACCGGACCTATGCCGACCCTAAGGAGCGGCTGTCACACTACCGGGAATTCGTCATTCCGATGTCGGAAGATGCCATTCGCGGGCAAGCATCGCGCTGCATGAATTGCGGGATTCCGTTCTGCCACAATGGTTGCCCGGTCAACAACATCATCCCGGACTGGAACAATCTGGTCTATGAAAATGACTGGCGCAACGCGCTGGAAGTTTTGCATTCGACCAACAACTTCCCGGAATTCACCGGCCGCATCTGCCCTGCCCCGTGCGAGGCGAGCTGCACGCTGAACATTGATGACTCGCCGGTCACCATCAAGTCGATCGAATGCCAGATCGTGGATCGCGGGTGGGAAGAAGGCTGGATCACGCCGCTTGTCCCGTCGAAGAAGACCGGCAAGTCGATCGCTGTCGTCGGTTCTGGGCCTGCAGGCATGGCGTGCGCACAGCAGCTTGCGCGCGCAGGCCACACCGTCACCGTCTTTGAAAAGAACGACCGCATCGGTGGCCTGATGCGCTACGGCATTCCCGACTTCAAAATGGAAAAGCACCTGATCAACCGGCGTCTTGTCCAGATGGAAGCCGAGGGTGTGGAATTCCGCACCTCAATGGAAGTCGGCGTCCAGGTCTCGTTTGAAAGCCTGCAGCAGAATTACGATGCTGTCGTCATGTCGGGCGGCGCAGAAGAAGCCCGCAGGCTCGAAATTCCGGGTGCCGAACTGGCGGGCGTCCGTCTGGCAATGGAATTCCTGACCCAGCAGAACAAGCGCAATGCCGGCGATGACGAAGTGCGCGCCGCACCGCGCGGAACGCTGACGGCCACTGGCAAGCATGTGCTGGTGATCGGCGGGGGCGACACCGGATCAGACTGTGTCGGCACATCCAACCGTCAGGGCGCAGCTTCGGTCACGCAGATCGAAATCATGCCCAAGCCGCCGACCAAGGAAGACAAGGCGCTCAACTGGCCCGATTGGCCGATGAAGCTGCGCACATCGTCCAGCCATGAAGAAGGCTGCGACCGCGATTGGGCCGTCCTCACCAAGCGCGTCGTGGGCACCAACGGCAATGTCGAAGGCCTTGAATGCGTCCGCGTCGAATGGGTCGATGGCAGGATGGTCGAAATGGAAGGCAGTGAGTTCACGCTCAAGGCCGACCTCATCCTGCTCGCCATGGGCTTCACCGGCCCGCGCAAGCCCGGCATGGTTGAGCAGGCCGAAGTCTCGCTCGACGGTCGTGGCAATGTGGCAGCCGATACCGAGAATTACGAAACCAGCCGCGATGGCGTGTTCGCCTGCGGCGATATGCGTCGGGGCCAGAGCCTCGTCGTCTGGGCGATCCGCGAAGGCCGCCAGTGCGCCCGCGCGGTCGACCTCTATCTGACGGGTAAGACCGAACTGCCCCGCTAATCTCACGCCCTCCCCCAACCCCTCCCGCAGGCGGGAGGGGAGCGAGACTTGGCAGCGTTAGCAGCCTAGTCGCAGCGGGGAGGGCCTTTTCGCCTAACGCGCCTTGATAAACGCCCGGACATCGCGCGACAGCTTAGCGCGGTCCTCGTCCCGAATGTACATCATGTGGCCCGAGTCATAATATTGGAACTCGATGCGATCCTTCGGGAATCCGGAGCGCGTCAGCGAATATTCTGCGGCATAAAAGGGCGTGGCAAAATCATACCAGCCCTGCCCGACAAAGATGCGCAGGCCCGAATTTTCGCGCAACGCGGTGGAGATATAGGGCGCGACGTTCATGTACGTGTCGCTGTCGCGGCCCTCATTCAGGCGCCAGTCCCATTTGCCGACGCCGCCGATGGTGACGTAGGACCGATCGGTCTTATAGCCAAGGTCACCGCGCGCATAGGCGTTGATCGCAGCGGTATATCCGCCGTCAATACCATAGAAGCTGGGATCATTGTCCACCTCAGACCCGGCATTATCGGCATCCTTGCCGGTGTAGCGGGAATCGAGACGCCCGACCGTCAGCCCGCGATCGCGCAGCAGTTCCTTGTAGAAGCGCCCCGGCGTCACGCGCAGATCGGCTCGGTCCAAAAACGCTTCACTCAACCCGGTATAGCGAGCAAGATCGCGGCGTACGGTGGCATGTTCTTCCGCAGAAAGGGCATTGCCCTTGAGCAACGCGGCCAGATACGGCCCAGAGGCCCAAGCGCGCGCATCGGCTGAGATGCCCGCCGCCCCATCGAGATGCGTCGCCTTGCCGTGGAACAGGGCTGTAGCGGCCATGGAGGGGATGTTGAGGGCATAGCCAATCTCATTGCCCTGCGTGTCGGCACCCGCGCCAAAATCGAGCACCGTCGAAATCAGGATCACACCGTTCAACGACACGTCGTTATACTGGCCCTCCAGCTGGTTGAGCACCGCAGCTGAGCGGGTGGTGCCATAGCTTTCCCCGCCCAGATATTTCGGTGCATTCCAGCGGCCATGTTCATTGAGCCAAAGGCGGATGAACTGCGCCACCGATTTGGCATCCTGTGTGACGCCCCAAAATTCCTGCGGGTCGACGCCCGGCATAGCATAAGAAAAACCGGTGCCGACGGGGTCGATAAAGACGATGTCGGTCACATCGAGCAGACTGTCCGGATTGGCGACCAGCGGATAAGGCGGCGCGCCATCGTCCTTCGCGTCTGAGGGGATGGCAACGCGCTTTGGCCCAAAGGCCCCCATGTGCAGCCAGACTGAACCGGAGCCCGGCCCCCCGTTGAACATGAAGGTCACAGGGCGGCTCGGGTCCTTCCCGTCCTTGATATAGCTGGTGGAAAAGATGGCGGCGCGCGGCTTGCCATCCGGGCCGGGGAGGAAGGTTTCGCCTGTGACGGCCGTGTAGCTGACCTTTTGCCCGTCAAACGAGCCGACGTGCTTGGTGACAGACCGGTTCGGCGCGGGCGTTGGCGCCGCAGACGTGGCGGCGGCAGCGTCCTTCTTGTCCGGCGCAGGCGTCGCCTGAGCAAAGGCTGTTCCGGCCATCAACACCGCTGCTGAAAACGCAGCGGCCACACGCAAAGATCGACGCATCCCATTATCCCTCAATAGAAATTCAGTCGCCACGATAGCGCAATGGTCGAAGGGGTAAAGCACCCCTGTCGAAGGCCGCGTGCCGTTCGTCCGGTCTGGCGCCGCTCGACCCGCACCACCAATTGACCTTGATCCTGCTTGCAGGCAGTTATGCTGTAAAGCAGGCTAAACGTTTAGAAGGTGGCCATAAATGTATAGGATCAACGGCGCCCTTGGGTCCCCTTATTCAATGAAGATGCGGGCGGTGCTCCGCTACCGCCGCCTCCCGCACCTCTGGGTTCATGGCGCGGACACACGCGGCGCTCTGTCGCAGGTCAAAGCGCCTGTCATTCCGGTCATGGAATATCCCGATGGCAGCTTCCACAATGACTCAACTCCGCTCATCTATGATCTGGAGGCGCGCCACGCCGAACGGTCGATCCTCCCGCCCGAGCCGGCACGCGCCTTCATCGCCCATCTGATCGAAGACTTTGCCGATGAATGGGTCACCAAGGCGATGTTCGGCTATCGCTGGCTGGAAGAGGTCGACCAAATCCAGATGAGCCGCTGGCTGGCCTTTGACGCGCTGAAAGGCGGCGGGCTGGAGGCAAGCCAAGGCTATGCCGAACAATTCCGCACCCGTCAGGTTGGGCGGATGGCGATTGTCGGCTGTACGGCGGAGAACTTCCCGCTGATCGAAGCCTCAACCCGCGCGCTGCTTGATGCACTAGAAGCGCATGTCGTAGACCAGCACTGCCTGTTTGGCACACGCCCGAGCATTGCGGAGTTCGGCATGTACGCCCAGCTCTCCCAGCTTGGTGTTGACCCGACCGCGCAAGCCATGATGCGCAAGGATTATCCCTATAGCTATCGCTGGCTGCTCCATATCGATGACATGTCCGGGATTGACGGCGATTGGAGCGCGCAGGGCACGCCTTATGCGCCCATCATCACCGCCTGGCTAAAGCAAGTGGGCGAGATTTACATGCCCTTCCTGCGCGCCAATGCGGCGGCCATCGCGGCGGGAGAAGAGACCTTCCGCATCACCGCAATGGGGCGGCCGTACACGCAGGGTGTGTTCAAATATCAGCTCAAATGCCTCGCTGATTTGCGGGCCCGCTATGCCGCCCTCGACGCTGAGGCGCGGGCCGAAATAGATCCGTTGCTGGCGGACACAGGCTGTCTGGAGACGTTGCGCCAGCTATGAGCGAGGTCCGGCAATGCGGCTATTGGGTGATAAGATTGTCCAATGAGCCAAGGCCATCAACCCGGATGGTCATACGGTCACCGGGCTGGAGATAGCGCTTCTGCTGCCGGGCAAGGGCAATGTGGCTTTCAATCACCTGCGCCGTAAAGGGCTTGTCCCAGCCACCGGCCAACCATGCTACCAGCCCACGCCCTATCGAGCGCACATCAACACCTGCGAAAACCGTTCCGCCGGGCGTGCCTGCCAAAACCAAGGTGCGTGCGGGCACATTGCCTTCCGCGTCGATCGGCAGCCGGGCGGTGCCACCAGCATAGACCCATTCCCGATCCCGCAGCTTGCCCGCCTCTGTCAGAAGTCGGTCCAGATCCCAGATCCACATCGTGGCTGGCGTCCGCTGACGCTCTTGCCCGTTGACGGAGAGTTGCAGTGTCAGCCCCGCGACATAGCGATTGAGATCACGCGGCACGACAAACAGATCTCCCACCGGCAAATAGCCGGGTGCGCTCTTGCCGGTCGTAAATCCCTTGCCGGATTCCGGATGCGCCACATCGGCATTGCGCAAGAGTTTGGCCCGGTTGGTCACATCATTGCACAGCATCAGCCCGCCTTTTGCGCGCTGGGTCGTCGATGTCGCATCGAGCGTGACTAGACACAGTTCCACTTCATAATCGAGCAAGGCATCCCCGGCAGAGACGTTTGCCCGGGACGGGGTGGGCGCGACATATTTGGCAAAGAGGAAGGGTCCGCCTTCAACGGTCGCCTCTTCGGCATGCTCGCGGTAATTAGTGCCCGCGGCGATATGGCGGCTCAATAGATCAACCGGCACGGCCAGTTCCGCGACATTGGCAGTGATCGGCGCGCCTCCCTTGGCAATCAGCGCGCTGACCCCATCATAGCCAAGCCGGTTAACAAGGCTGATTGCGTCTTCGCCCTCCTTGCCAACGGGCAGGCCTGTGACCCGGCCATTGGCGTAGCTGCTAACGGCGATTGTCTGCTTGCCAATACGCGCAAAGCTCAACGCATCGCTGATGGGCGCGATCTTGACGCTCGGCGCAGAGGGAGGCGTCTGCTCTGCCCGGATAAGGGCGGCGGGTGTCCAAACAGTGTAGAGGGCTGCCAATCCGATAAGGGCCGCCAAGCAAAGCAGGATCAAACGCGCCATTATTCCATACCCTGTTCAAAGATGGTCGGGATGTGCCCCAGCAGGCCCCCATGGACAAGCACTGCGCGATCAGTTCGCCCAATAGACATATTCCTGATCCTTCGTCCACGGCGCGTTGAGTGGTACGTCGATCCGGATTGGCGCTTCGAGCAAGCCGGGCCAGAGCGGCTTGGGCAGTCCTGCATTTTGCGTTTCGATCAGCTTGCGCAGGGCGGCCACGCGGGCCGGGTCCTTGGCCGCCAGATTGACTTGCTCGGTCGGATCAGTGGCGAGGTTGAACAGCCAGGCCTTGTCCGGCCGTTTTGAGATCTGCAGTTTCCAGTCGCCTGCACGCACCGCGCGGTAATCGCCGGAGCGCCAGAAGGTGATCTCACGCTTTGGTCCGGCCGCGAGCAGGTTGAAGCTGTCCATCTTACGATCCGTTGGCACCTGCGCGCCGGTGGCCGCGGCAATGGTCGCAAACATATCAAGGTGCTGGGCAACATCGCTACGCACGGTGCCCGGTGCGATTTGGCCTGGCCAGCGCATCATCATCGGGACATGGATGCCCCCTTCGAAGAACGTCCCTTTCCAGCCGCGATACGGCTTATTGAGATCGGGAATGCCGGTGTACCATGCCCCGCCATTGTCGCTGGTGAAAATGACAAGCGTGTTCTCGTCCAGCCCGCTGCTCTTCAGCTTTTGCAGGACGTCGCCAATCCGGCGGTCAAGCTGGCGGATCATAGCGCCATAGACGCGCTGGGTGTGGTCTTTGATCTGCGGCAGGGCATCGTAATCCGATTTGAGCGCCTGCAGCGGGGTGTGTGGCGCGTTATAGGCCAGATACATGAAGAAGGGCCGGTTCTTATTAGCCTCAATCGCCGCCAGCGCATTGTCGGTGAAATAGTCCGTCAGATGCCCCTTGGGACGAAAACGCTGACCGTTCCCCCAATAAACAGCATAGGGCAGATTGGCCCAAAGAAAGCGATCAATGGGGTCCCATGGCAACTTTGCGTTCACGACCTGAGGGTCATCCTCCGCCATGAACAAATCCCCACCCGAACGCATGCCAAGGCTTTCATCAAAACCCTGCGACGTCGGCCGCAAGGGTTCGGCTTCGCCCAGATGCCATTTGCCGATGTGGATCGTGTGATAGCCTTTGGGCTTCAGAACTTCCGGCAGCATGATCTGATCATGCGGCACGCCCATATCGGCATAAGCCGGCAGATTGTGGTTCAGCTCTTTGTGGTAGATCGGCGGATAGGGTGACGTGCTGTCGCTATGGGCAAGGTTTGACACAAACGCGGCAGGAACAGCTGTAAATTCAAAGCCGAACCGCGTTGGGTAACGTCCGGTCATCAAGGCCGCGCGCGAGGGCGAACAGGTCGCATTGGCGGCATAGCCGTTGGCAAATCTCACGCCCTGCTTGGCAATGGAATCGATATTGGGCGTCGGCACGGCGCCTCCCGCCACACCGCCGCCGTAAAGCGAAATATCGTTCATCCCCAAATCGTCGGCAACAATCAGAATGACATTGGGCGGACGCTTGCCCGCGGGTGGCGTTGCCGGACCCCGCGCCCAAGTGACCGGATGATTGTCGGCAATGGGTTCACGCAACTGGGCGATCTTGCCTGGAATGTAGATCCAGTATTTCTGAAGGGCGAGATAGCCTGCTCCAATGAGCAGGGCCAAGGCCGCGATCCATTTGAGTTTGCGCATCGCCAATGTCTCCTCAATCTCTACACTATGTATCGATATTCCGTCCGGCAGCGAACATGATTAACCAGCCACTGGCCATCACGACCGCTGCGAAACCGATCGCCCCATTGTTCAATCCCCAAAGACCTGCGGCGACGCCGTAATGGGTCAGCGCAAAAAACAGCGATCCGCCGAGCAGCAAGGCCGGGGCATGCCGCGCGGCCTCTGCGCCGACATTCATGAACGTGGCGCAAGCGATGCTGGCCATACTGTGCATGAACTGCACTTGGGCTCCAAGCCGCACGACTGATGAGGCATCCTCAGGCAGATGTGCTGAGAGCATAAGCGCGATGGCAGAGGCGAGCGCGTTTATCGTGGCAAGTCGCATCCATAAGCGCCGGTTCCAGCGCGCTTCTTTTCGTGCCTTTGGCAGCGCCGTCATGCTCCAAATGTCAGAAGGGCAATATGTGCTAGCGCAGCCAACAGCGCCAGCACCAGCGCGACCGTCACCCGCGGGCTGACGTAGAAGGACACGACGCGCTGGGTTGGGAAAGAAAAGGTCGCCAGCGTGCCGAGCAGCTTGTCTGGATGACCCTCCATAAAGGCGGGGTCCATGACCAGTTTCATCATATCGCGACGGCTGCGGTAGCGCATAAGACCAAAGATCGTCCAGCCGGGATCAGCCTCCGTATTCCACGCATCGACATAACCGCCGACCTTGCGACCGACCATGCCCGGATGGCCCCCGTTGCGGAAGAGCACGGGCATGAAGCGCTTGGAATAGCGTTTGAGCAACTCAAAGCCTTGGACCCTCTGCCCGGTCTTCGGGTCCTCAACCTGCTCCATTTGCGCCTTGACCAGATTGAGCATGACGAACTCGCGCCCGTCATCGGCCTCCAGGAACGCGCGCATTACGTCCGGGCTATTGCCCGTGCCTTCAAAGCGGCCTGACATTTGGGCGAGGAAAGCGTCGATCTCGGCAGGTTTCAGCGGGCCAGACCAGCTATCATACCAGAGCCGGAAAACAGCATAAGCCAGCAGGGCCGCACCCCAGATGATCCAGACCGACATGTCGTCAGTTGCTTTCTGGCTTGGTGGCCTCGGCATCGCGACGTGCCTTTGCCGCGGCCTGACAGGCGGGTGATGTTTTCTTGATATTCTCGATGAGGCAGGCGCGAACCTTTTGGATGTCAAAGGTCGCCATTTCAGCGGCGCACAAGTTCCGGATGTCCGGCATGCACGCTTCGCGGACATTATCCTGCGCGGCGAGCGGCGCCCCAGTAAACATCAGGGCTGTTGCTGCCCACATATTCATCGACTTCGACATTAAATTCTCTCCCCCAAAAAAATACGCAATATTATTGGCATTTACTGTGCCAAAATATATTTGCAATCGTCTTTGCCGCTTGCGCCAATGGCTGTTTGCCGCAAAACACAGGCCTATGACGACCGCATCCAAGAAAATGGCACCCCGCTCAAACACACCGCTGACTGACGGCCGACGCGAACGGAGCCGATCCAGCCGCAGCAAGATTATCGCTGCGATGCTGGACCTTGTTGGCAATGGCGATGTCGCGCCAAGCGCGGCGCGGGTTGCGGAAGTCGCAGGCGTTGGCCTGCGCTCCGTGTTTCGCCATTTTGACGATATGGATGAACTCTATCGGGAAATGGGCGACGTCATTGAGGCACGAGTTCTGCCCATCATCCTCCAAGCCCCTACTGGCGCCACCTGGAAGGAAAAGCTGTTCGATATCGCGGATAGGCGGGCGAAGGTCTTTGAAACGATCCTGCCCTTCCGGATTTCGGCCAACCTCAAACGCTTTCAATCGCCATATCTGATGCAGGATTATCGCCGCATGCTGCGGCTCGAAAGCGAAACGATTGAGGCGCATTTGCCTCCGGCCGTAAAGGACGATGTGGTCGCGGCCCGCGGTCTGAATGTCATCCTGAGTTTCCAGACTTGGCGGCTGTTGCGCCATGATCAGGACCTTCCCGTGGACGACGCTAAGGCCGTCGTGCGGCGTTTGCTGACCGATGCCATGGCCGGAATGCCGGACCGTTGATGCAACGGATCACCTTCATTTTTGGACTGGCGCTGCTGCTCTCTGCCTGCGGAGACACCTCCGTCGCACCCGTCGACAAAGCATGCACGGGGTTATCCGACGACAAAATGATTTGGGTTCCGGGCGGCAGCTTTGTGATGGGCGATGACCCGCATTACCCTGAAGAAGGGCCACCGCGCACCGTTTCCGTCAAAGGGTTCTGGATCGACGCGCATGAGGTCACCAACGCTCAATTTGCAGCCTTTGTGAAAGCAACCGGTTACAAGACCATGGCCGAACGCGATCCGCCAAAGCTGGCCGGCGCGCCGCCCGAAATGCTAGCCCCGGGATCTGCTGTCTTCAACACCCCTTCCCAAGAGGACCCAAGCTGGTGGCGCTGGGTGCCGGGCGCGCAGTGGCGGCATCCTTCGGGGCCGCAGGAGAGCATCGCCGGGCGCGACCATGAACCCGTTGTCCAGATCGCTTGGCAGGATGCGGAGGCCTATGCGCGGTGGGCGGGCAAACAGTTGCCCAGCGAAGAGCAGTGGGAATATGCGGCCCGCGCCGGAGCAGCAGCACTCCCGGAGCCGCTTGATGCAAAGGGACAGCCGCAGGCGAACTATTATCAGGGCGTCTTCCCGGTCAAAAACCTAAACACCGACGGCTATATCGGCCGCGCGCCGGTGGGCTGTTTCAAGCCCAACGCATTTGGTCTGCACGATATGATCGGCAATGTCTGGGAATGGACCAGTGCCCGCGGATCCCGCGCCGACGCGAGCGAACCAGTGAACGTCATCAAAGGCGGCTCTTACCTTTGCGCCGCCAACTATTGCGCACGCTATCGTCCCGCCGCCCGTCAGTTTCAGGAACGTGGCTTGGGGACGGATCATATCGGGTTTCGGCTGGTGGACGCAGCGAAGGCCGGGCCTGCTTCTTGACCTGCCTTCAATGATATGACACGCATAGTGCCAATATTACTAACTCTCGGAGAGACAAAGTGAAAATCCTGCGCACACCTGATGCTGCCTTTGCGGCGATCCGCGATTTTCCCTTCGCGCCGCATTATCTGGAAATCACTGATCCCGATGACGGCACGCCGATGCGTATCCACTATGTTGATGAAGGGCCGCGCGATGCGCCGATTGTGCTGATGATGCATGGGGAACCCAGCTGGTGCTACCTTTACCGTCACATGATTGGCCCTGTGGTCGCAGCGGGCTATCGCGTCATCGCACCCGACCTGATCGGCTTTGGGCGATCGGACAAGCCAACCAAAAAGACCGATTACAGCTATGCCCGCCACGTCGGCTGGATGCGCCAATGGGTGGAGGCGCTTGACCTCACCAGAATGACGCTCGTCTGTCAGGATTGGGGTTCGCTGATCGGCCTGCGCCTTGTCGCGGACATGCCGGATCGATTTTCAGGTGTCGTACTGTCCAATGGCGGCCTGCCCGAAGGTGGCCCTGCCCCGCGTGCCTTTGCCATCTGGCGCGCCTTTGCGACTTGGAGCCCTATCTTCCGGATTGGCAATATCGTCAACATGGGGGTCAAACGCGCGCTGAGCGCAGCGGAGATCGCGGCCTATAACGCGCCCTTCCCGGACAGCAGCTACAAAGCCGGCGCGCGCATCTTCCCCAGCTTCGTTCCCTTTGAGAACAACGTTGCCGTCCCCGACCAAAAGCGCGCTTGGAAAGTGTTTGACCAATGGGACAAGCCCTTCCTCTGCTGCTTCAGCGATGGTGACCCCGTGACGCGCGGCGGCGAAAGCCGCTTCATTGGCAGGGTACCCGGCACAGCGGGCCAGCCACACCGCACATTAAAGGGCGGGCATTTCGTTCAGGAAGATGATCCTGAAGGCTTTGTGCAGGCCATTTTAGAGGTGGCCGGATGAAGATCGTCGCGGCCGCCTTTAAGCTTGGACCCTTCTGGTTTGGCCTCGCCTTTCTGGCACCGTTGATCATGGCCGTCTGGCAGCGCGCGGCATGGCCCGTGCCGTTCAGCCTTTCTTTGCTGACGTTTGCGCTCATCACGGGCGGCACTTTGGGCGCGCTTGCGACATGGCGCGGGCGTTGGATATGAGCAGTCGGACGGACACTGCTGAACTGACGCGGCAGGAGCGCGCAATTGCCGCCAAATATCAGGGCGGCTTCCCTTGGCTGATGGCCTTTTGGGGGGTGGGCAATAGCTGCGTCTGGGTCGCGCTGTGGCCGCTGACCCTGATGGGCCTCATCCCGCTCTGGCTCACCTTCATCGTCGCCACGGCCAATGTCATGCTGAGCTATCTGCCGTCGCATGATGCCCAGCACGACATTTTCATAGCCCGCGGGTCAAAGCTCCATTGGATCAACGAACTGATCGGCCATGTGTCGATTTTTCCGCTCGTGCTCGCCTTTCGCACCGCGCGCGAAACCCATCTTGGCCATCACCGCCACGCCAATGATCCGGCATTGGACCCCGACTATCCGAGCCACGCCCCCAATGCCTGGGCCGCGCTGTGGAAGACGATTGAGAACCGTCAGCCCGGCAGCGCGGGAAAAGCGCGCTATGGCGCGTATCTCACCGCCAAGGGAACGCCTGCCGCCAAGGCAGCGCTGCGCGATGGACTGTTGATGCAGACGTTTTTCTATACCGTCCTCGCAGCCATGGCCTGGGCGGGTTATGCCATTGAAGTGGCTGTGCTCTGGTGGCTGCCCCGCCACATTGCACAGACCTATATCAGCTTCTTCCTCAGCTGGGCACCGCATCATCCGGCGGAAGAACAAGGCCGTTACCGCGAAACCCGTGCGTTCAAAAGCAGGCTGGGCAATCTCGGGTCGATGGGGATGCAGTATCACATCGTCCACCACCTTTACCCAACTATCCCACTCACCAAAACGCCCGCCGCCTATCGTGCGCTTCGCCCGATATTGGAAGCGCGCGGCTGCGAATTGGGCGGCCTGGAGCGCTAATGGAGGGCTCCAAGATGTGCGCTTCGGCCCACGCTAGAGATGGCCGCATTGAGACACATGACCTGCACGCATTTGTGCAAACGAGTTTGGAGAAAGCAAAGCAATGAACGTCACCAATCAGCTCCACCCCAGCCAAGAACAAGCCAAGGCCTTTTTCAGCGGCGAGGAAGACGGCCCGATGTGCATGGTCAACCTGCTCAAGTTCAGGGACAAGGCCAGCTATGCCGACGGCTCCGAGCCCGAACTTTCCGGCCGTGACGCCTATCTGCGTTACGGCGCGGGTGTCCAAGCTTGTGTCGCTGCTGTTGGCGGCAAGGCGCGGTTTTCGGGCATGGTCACAGATCTGATGCTGGGTGAGGTGGACGAGCTTTGGGATATGGTCGCCATCGTCGAATACCCCTCCCGCGCGGCGATGCTCCAGATGGTCCAATCGCCGGAATATCAGGCCATCACCAAGCACCGCGACGCAGGCCTTGCCGGCCAGTTGAACATCCGCACAAAGGCAGTTGGCGGATGAGATGAAAGAAACGCTCCTTCAGAAACAAGGCCAAGACGGTCGATACGACTTGATCCCCGTTTTTGGGCTGTCCGATTATTGACCGTGTCTCTAAAATTGCTACTACCCAGTAAAAGTAGAGAGCAAATTGAGGAGAGCTGCCGTGGTTTCTGCATCACAGGTCATACTGACCGCAACCGAGCGCGTCACACTGGGCATGCCTGCGGCCGAGGCCGTTGCCGAAGAAGCAACGAACCGGGGGGCAAAACGGGTCTTCATTCTCGCGAGCAGCTTTCTTAATCGGCAGACAGACGAGATCCGCAAGATCGAAGCCGCGCTGGGCGACCGACACGCAGCGACGCATGATGGCATCCAGCAACATGCCCCGCGTGGGGATGTTCTGACGGCAGCGAACCGGGCGCGGGAAGCGGGCGCCGATCTGGTTGTTACAGTCGGGGGCGGGTCTGTCACCGATGCAGGCAAGATCCTTCTGATCTGCCTCAAGCACAACATCACCTCGGTCGCGCAGTTCGACGACTACCGCGTCCGCGTAGAAGAGGACGGCACGGTCATCTCCCCGGTCTTCGACGGCCCTGATGTCCGGGCCATCTGTGTGCCCACGACACTGTCCGGGGGGGAGTTCAATCCTCTGTCTGGCGCGACCGATGAGAGCATCAAGCAAAAGCAGCCCTATACGCAGCGCGATATGGTGCCCGTCTGTGTCGTTCTGGACCCGGCCATCACAGTGCACACACCCGAATGGCTTTGGCTGTCGACAGGTGTGCGCTCGGTCGACCATGCGACAGAAACACTCGCATCCTTCCTGTCGAATGATTTCTGCGACGGTATCGCAGACAGCGCGTTGCGCTTGTTGGCGGACGGCCTGCCGCGCGTGAAAGCGGACCCGACCGATCTCGACGCCCGTCTGAAATGTCAGATCGGCGCATGGCAATCGATGATCCCGATCATCGGCGGCGTGCCGATGGGGGCCAGCCACGCAATCGGCCATGTCCTTGGTGGGACGTGTGACGTTCCCCATGGCTATACGTCGTGCGTGATGTCGCCTTATGTTCAGGCGTTCAACGCCTCGGTCAATGGAGAGCGGCAAAAGCGGATCAGCGCTTGCCTGGGTGATGCGAACCGTCCCGCGTCGGAATTGCTTGATGCGCTCATCCGGGGCCTCGGCATGCCGCGCACATTGAAGGACGTCGGTGTGCGGGAAGATCAGTTGCAGCTTGTATCTGAATACACGCTGGAAGACATCTGGGGACGCACCAATCCTCGGACCATCGCAACCCCAAGCGATGTTATGGGTATTCTCCGAACGGCGATGGGCTAAGATAACTGCCCGGCATATGTTGGAAAGGCACGCCTGTTGGATAAGGTAAAAGGCAAGCGCGGCTCGACCGCTCTGAAGAACGAGATCACAGCCTATAAGCGGCGCCGAATTCTTGAAGAAGCCAGCCATTTGTTCTTCGAAAAGGGATATGAGTCCACGGCGCTCGATGCCGTGGCCGAACAGCTGCACGTCACAAAGCCGTTTATCTATTCCTATTATAAGAACAAGGGGGAGCTGCTTTATGAGATCTGCCAGACCGGCATCCAGCTGTCCTTGAACGTACTGGAAGACGCGCTGGCCGTCGAAGGCACGGCCACCGAACAGTTGAAGGTCGTCGTTGAACGCGTGGCCCGCATCATCATTGAGAACCAACGCTATATCAGCGTCTATCTGCGCGAAGAGAAAAGCCTCGACCCTGAAGACGCAAGGCGCATCCGCGATCTGCGCCACAAATTCGATCTTCAACTCAGTGATCTTCTCGCCAAAGGGAAGCGGACCGGTGAATTTGATATCCAACATCCTTCACGGGCGGCGATCTGGATTAGCGGCCTGCTGAGCTGGATTGCCCTTTGGTATCACGATGGCGGCCGCTGGTCGGCTACGGAAGTCGTCATGGATGCCATCTCTACCGTCATGAAAATGGTTCAACCAGCAGGAGCCCAACGTGGCTGATCTCAATCATCACGACCCGCGCGTTCTGGATCGGCGCATTTGCGTGCTGCGCTACTTGGTTGACGATTGGGCGGACAAGCAGCCTGACGCCGTGTACGCCGTTTTTGAAGATGGCAGCAGCTGGACCTATGCGGAACTGCGCGCCCTCGTTGTTACCAAAGCGGCTGGCCTCCAGAAGCTGGGCGTCAAGCGGGGCGAGCATGTCGCAGTCTGGATGCAGAATGGCCGCGAGGCGTTGGTTACCTTTTACGCGATCAATTATCTGGGGGCAGTTTTCGTCCCCTTTAATACTGCCTATCGCGGCGCGATCCTTGAGCATGTCTTGGCCAATTCGGATGCGACGCTGCTCATCGCCCATGCCGCGCTGCTCGATCGGCTGAGCGATGTCGACACGGCGTCGATACGGTCGATCATAGCCCTCGGCCAGCCGCCAGCCCTCCAAGGCTTCAGCGTGCATGACTTCCATGCTGTGACCGGCCGTGAGGATGATCTGGCAACCCTTGATCGTCCCATTGAGCCTTGGGATATCCAGTCGATCATTTACACATCCGGAACAACCGGCCCGTCCAAGGGCGTCTTGTCCTCCTACCTACACCTCTACACCAACGCTGGCCCAGAGAGCTGGCATTTCGTGACCGGTGAAGATCGGTATCTGGTGAACATGCCGATCTTCCACATCGGTGGTCTTGGCATTCCCTTTGTCATGTTGGCGCGCGGTGGGTCGATTGCGCTGATGGAAAATTTCTCGACGGATACCTTCTGGGATTTTGTCCGCCGGACCGAGACGACTGTGATTTTCCTGCTGGGCGTTATGGCGACCTTCCTGATCAAACGCCCACCCGCGTCCGACGACCGGGATCACAAGGTGCGCGTTGCCTTCATGGTTCCCCTCACGGACGCGGCTGGCCCTTTCCACGAGCGCTTCGGCATCGATGTCTTTACGATCTTCAACATGACGGAGATTTCGTCGCCCATCGTTTCGGAGGCGAACCCGAAGAAGCTTGGCACCTGCGGCACGATCCGGCCCGGAGTGGACGTGCGGCTGGTCGATGAGAATGACTGCGAAGTCCCTGTGGGAAGCGTTGGCGAGATTATCGTCCGGACGGACCGCCCCTGGGCTATGAACAGTGGCTATCACAAAAACCCCGAAGCAACGGCAAAGGCATGGCGCAATGGCTGGTTCCATACCGGCGATGCATTCCGCCGCGATTCCGAGGGCTATTTCTACTTCGTTGATCGGGTGAAAGATGCCATCCGACGTCGCGGCGAGAATATCTCCAGCTTCGAGGTTGAGAATGACGTCACCGCCCACCCCGATGTGCGGGAGGCTGCGGTGATCGGCGTGCCGAGCGAATATTCCGAAGACGAGGTGATGGCGGTGATTGCGCCCGTGCCCGGCGCTCAGATTGATCTTGTCGCCCTGATGGAGTTTCTTGTCGCGCGTATGCCCTATTTCATGGTGCCGCGTTACGTCCGGGTGATGGAGGAGTTACCCAAGACGCCGACGGCCAAGGTCATGAAAGCGGAATTGCGGACTGAAGGCATAACGCCCGACACCTGGGACCGTGAAGCGGCCGGCATCCGGCTGAAGAAGGATCGGCTCTAACGCGCGTTGCCTTAGACGGTTACCAACTCGCCTTTAGGTCCGTCAGGCCGCGAAACATAAAGCCTTCCTGCCGCCAGCGGGCTGAGCTGATGTCGACGTTCAGGCTAGGAAACCGCGAAGCCAGAGTGGTCAGCGCGATTTCCCCCTCCAGCCGGGCCAGCTCCGCTCCGACGCAGAAGTGAATGCCGCCGCCAAAGGACAAATGACGGGGCCCCTTGCGCTCGATATCAAAGCGGTCTGGATCTTCGAACACAGCAGGATCGCGATTGCCCGCCGCCAACAGCGTCAGGATGCGCTCCCCTGCCTTGATCGTCTTCCCACCCAAAACGACGTCGCAAAAGGCCGTCCGGTTGGATCCAATCAACGAGCTTTCATAGCGCAGAATCTCCTCAGTCGCCGATGCTGCGAGCGCCGGGTTCGCGACGAGCTTAGCCCATTGATCGGGATGGCTATGCAGCGCCAAAAGGCCGTTGCCGATCATGTGCGCGGTTGTCTCAAAGCCAGCCCCGAAGAGGCCGATGGCGACTGTCGCCATTTCATGATCAGACAGCGGGCCCGTTTCGTCACGCGCATTCACAAGGCCAGTCGCAAGATCGTCTTGCGGGTTCTGGCGCCGCGCGGCGAACACCTTGCCAAAGAAGTCTTCGAGAAACTCGATCTGCCGGTCCGCCAGCGCGAGCACATCGTCGGGGAAGGCGCGCATCTCAAAGACGACAAAGGCGTCGGCAATTGCCTGATTGAGCTGTGATAGAACCTCGTCCGACGCCTCTTCGGACGATAGGCCCAGCATGTCGCACATAACGAGCGTTGGAAACTTATAGGCGAATTGATGGATGACCTCCATCTGACCGTCAGCGGCAACCGCATCCAGCAGCCGATCTGCAATGGCTTGAACGCGCGGCCGCATTTCCGCAACGCGTCGGGCGGTCAGCGCTTGTGTAACCAGTCCGCGGACACGAGTATGGCGCGGCGGATCTTGATAGAGGAATATCTCAGAAAGCCAGCGATAGGAGGCGTGGGACAGAACATCGAAATCCGGCCCGTAAAAGAGCTGGATATTCTTGATGAAATCGCCCTGTCCGAAATTCTCACGGTCCATCACAACCGCGCGCAGATCATCGTAACGGGTGGCCACCCAGAAGCCCAAATCGCAGAAGTGGACAGGGTCTTGTTCGCGTAGGGCCTTGAACAGAGGGTAAGGGTCCAGCTTGAGCTGGGGATCGCTTGGATCAAACCGGACCTTACCCTCTGTCATGTTCTGAGCTCTTTTTAGAAGTTCACTCCGAGGGTCACGCCAACAGTCCGCGGCGGCGCAACCGAACCAACCCGGACACTGCTGAACAGCGGTGCCGTGATGATGTTGTTGGTCACAACCAGCTTGTCAGCGAGGTTCCGACCCCAGACATCCACCGACCAGCGGCCGTCCTCCGAGGAATAACGCAAACCAGCGTTCATCAAGGCATAGCCCTTCTGCGTCGCATCCGCGTTGTTGAACTCAGTGAAGAAGACGCGGCCCTGCCAGTTTACATCGGCGCGCAGGTTCAGCTTGCCAGACATATTGAGCGGAAGATCATAGTCGCCACCGGCACGGAAGGAAAACTCAGGCGCGTTCGACAGGCGTTTGCCCGCCAAATTCACCTGCGCAAAACCCTGACGATAATCGCCGCTTGTGAACTTGCGATACTTGGCACTCAGATAGGTTCCGAACACTTCGAGCGTCAGGCCTTGGACCGGACGGGCCCGTAGTTCCGCCTCTAGGCCATAGTTGCGCGCCGACGCCGCATTGACAGTGGTCACGACGCTGGTTGCGTCCACAAACCCAACCTGGAGGTCGCTATAGTCCATGTAGAACCCGGCGAGATTGGCCTGCAGCTTGTTATCAAGCGTGCTGGTCTTCAACCCGATTTCATAGCTCCAGACATATTCCGGGTTAATAACATCGTTGCGCGACCCGATGTTGATCACGCCAGATTTGAAGCCGCGCGTGACCGTCGCATAGAGCAGCGTATTGTCGGTCGCCTGATAGTTAAGCGACACGGTCGGCGTGAAGGCATTCCAACTCTTCGCCTTGTCAGTCGACACGGACGACAAGAAATCGAATGAACCTTCGCCCTTGCGCTTTTCGTAGCTGAAGCGGCCGCCTGCAGTCAGCTTCAGCTTGTCTGTCAGCGCGTAGCTGCCCTGCGCGTAGAAACCGAGCGCATTGATGTTGACTGTGCCCAACTGCTGATAGTTCAGTCCGTCAAAGGCATTGTTGGGCGTGGCTGGCGGCGCCTGACCTGCGAGTTTCAGCAAGACGGCGAGGTTCGTCAACGGTACGCGCACGCTGCCGTAAAGCTCCTCGTTGAAGTACATCGCACCGAAGAGCAGATCATATTTAGCGCTCTTATAAGAGGCGACAAATTG
>JBBATS010000022.1:42491-47155 GCA_040398625.1 Chakrabartia sp.
CTCATCATAGTTGTTCTGCCCGAACATATTGGCGTTCGAGGCATCAAGATCGTCGCGGTTGAAACGGACAAATTTGCGATAGGACGTGATTGATTTCACATCCCAGTCGCCGGGGGTCCAGTCAATCGTTCCGGTAAAGCTATAGCCATGCCGGCGATTGAGTGGCTCCTGATCCGAATAAATGTCTCGCAGATTGGGCTCTTTGCCTGCAGCGGCTGCGACCGTGAACAACGACTGGCCGCCGACAAGCGATCCGAGGAAATTCTCGGGAGAGACCGTCGGGCCGAAATAATGGAAGGCGTAGTTGCTGTCATTTTCGTGGAAATATTCACCTGACAGCAGGATTTCGACATCGTCGCTTGGCTTTGCCAACAGAGTGCCACGGAACGCATAGGCGTCGCGGTTATCGATGTCCTTGCCGGTGAACTGGTTGATCCCATAGCCGTCGCGGCGATCATATTTGCCAGCGACACGGACCATCAACTTATCACCGGAAATTGGCCCACCGACCGCGCCTTCAAGCGAGACAGCGTTGTAATTGCCGTAAGTGCCACGGGCATAGCCTTCCAGCTCCGCCGTTGGACGCTTGGTGATCAAGTTGATCGCGCCAGCGGTGGCGCTACGACCATAAAGTGTGCCCTGCGGACCCCGCAGCACTTCGACGCGCTCCAGATCATAAAAGCCGGACAGCTGGGCTGCCGGACGAGCGACCTGCGCCCCATCCTGCAGGAAGGCAACGCCGCCATCGGCGCCGAGATCGATGCTCGTCATCCCGATGCCGCGGATAAAGATCCGGTTCACGCCGAACTGGTCGCCGACCGACAAATTCGGAATAGCGGAGGAAAGTGAGGCGACATCCTTGATGCCTCCAGCGCCCAGCGCCTCTTCTGACACAGCAGAGATCGACGCCGCGACCTTGGACAAGGACTCAGCACTGCGAGTGGCTGTCACCACAATGTCGGCAAGCCCGTCATTCTCGGGCTGCGCCTGCGCCAATGCCGGCGACGCGGTCAACGCAGTGCCCGCCGCCAGCAGAGCAAGAAGCCCCGATTTCCGATGATTGATGAGAGTTGACGACAGAATATCGGCCGAAACGCCTAAGTGCTTTCCCATAGCTTCTCCCCTATGCACAACTGAGTGCCATTTTTATCTACTGGTGCGTAGATAACTGTTAAGCTAAGTAGATTGCAAGAGATATTGATGTTTCCAGGGAGTATGGGGTTGGACGCGCTGAAACGAGACGACGGTAAATCGCCGGCAAATGTGCTGGACGTGCTGTCCGCTGACCCTGCTAAATTGCGGGCTTCACTTGAAGAGGCCGATGCCGCCACCTTGATGCTGGTGCTTGTTCAAATCACGGGAGACCGCTCGCTGCTGGCGCGTGCGCGGCCACACATTAGTGGCCCCATGAATTACCATGAGAAGATGCCGGAGGAATTGCGCTCTGAAATTCGCACGCGCCTGGCCGATGCGCTGCTCGACTATGCGCGCACCGGCAAGGCTCTGCCGCCTATTCCCGACGGAGAAGACCTGCGGGAGATGTTGAGCATTGCGGTTGGTGAAGACGTCAGCGCTGATTATGTTTCAATGATGCGGGAAGATCTGGAAGCGATCCAACCCGATCCCCGCGGCCTCAATTGGCGGCATGAACCCGCTCCTGAAAAACTGGCGGCTTTTCCGGTGGTCATCATCGGGGCGGGCATGTCGGGCGTATGTGCCGGCATCCGACTCAAGGAGGCGGGTATTCCGTTCACCATCATTGAGAAGAACTCGGCGGTCGGTGGCAGTTGGTATGAAAACTTCTATCCAGGCTGTGGCGTGGACACGCCCAACCATTTCTATTCCTACTCCTTTTTCCTGAACCATGACTGGTCGCACTTTTTTGCCAAGCGCGACGAGCTGTGGAGCTATTTTGAAGATGCGACGGATCGATATGCCATCCGCGACCATATCCAGTTCGAGACTGAAGTCGTTTCAGCCGACTATGATGATGCGTCTGCAACATGGACGGTGACCACGCGCACCAGTGATGGCCGCACCGAACAGCTGTCGGCAAAATCGGTGATTTCGGCGGTCGGCGTCCTCAACCGGCCGAAATTGCCGGACATTCCGGGCCGAGACACCTTTGCGGGCGTCGCACTGCACACGGCCCAATGGGATGCGAGCCTCGACCTGAGCGGCAAGAAGGTCGTCATGATTGGCACGGGCGCTTCCGGCCAGCAGGTCGGGCCGACGATCGCCCCGGACGTTGCCCAATTGACCATCCTGCAGCGATCGCCGCACTGGGTCGTGCCCAATCCCAATTATTTCGCCGAAGTGTCGGACGGGATGAAATGGGCGCTGGCGCATATCCCCTCTTTCGCGCGCTGGTATCGCTTCCAGCTGTTCTGGGCCTTTGCCGATGGCCTTCATGCTTCGCTGCAGGTTGACCCGACCTGGGACGACGGCGGCAAATCAATCAGCCAAATCAATGCCCGCCACCGCCTGTATATGGAGCGCTATCTGCGCGCCAAGTTGGGCGAGGACTCGCCGCTCATTGAAAAGGTGACGCCGTCCTATCCGCCTTATGGAAAGCGCATTCTGATCGATAACAACTGGTTCGACATGCTCCAGCGGCCCAATGTCGAACTGGTCACAGACCAGATCGCGCAGATCGTCCCTGAAGGGGTCGTGATGGCCGATGGCCGCACGATTGAGGCAGACGTCCTCATCTACGCAACGGGCTTCCAAGCCAGCAAAATGCTTGCGCCGATGAAGATCACGGGAAAGCAAGGCCGCGACCTGCACCAGTTCTGGGGGCCGGACGATGCTACCGCCTATCTCGGAACGATGGTTCCGGAGTTTCCAAACTTCTTCATTCTTATGGGTCCGAACACTGGTCTGGCGCATGGCGGCAACGTCATCTTCATCACCGAATGTCAGGTCCGCCTGATCCTTGCTTGCCTGCAGGAGGTCTTGGAAGGCGACGCCAAGGCTATCGACGTCCGGCACAAGGCACATGACGACTATGTCGCCGAGGTCGATGCCCTCCACGCCAACATGGTCTGGACGCACAAGGGACTAACGAACTGGTATCGCAATGACGCCGGCCGCGTCTTTGCCTTGCTGCCCTACCGGTTGGTTGACTACTGGAAAATGACCAAGGATTTCAGGCGCGAGGACTTTCTTCTGTCATGATCGACATCAGCGAAACGCTCGACAATGGCCGCATCATCTCTGGCCATTGCGCCCCTGAATTCTTAGGCGTCCTCGCAGAGTTCCGGACCAATTTCGTCGAACGCAACGAAGTGGGCGCAAGCGTCTGTTTGTCCCATGAAGGGAGACCGGTCGTCGACCTTTGGGGCGGCCTAGTCAACCTGGACACAAAGGCGGCTTGGGAAAAGGATACGATTTCGATCGTCTATTCCTGCACCAAGGCGGCAACGGCCTTGTGCGCCCACATGCTCGTTGAGCGCGGCCTGCTCGACTACGATATGCTTGTCGGCGATCTCTGGCCAGACTTTGCAACGGCGGGAAAAGAAGAAACGACAGTCGCGATGATGTTGTCGCACACGTCCCCCGTCCCCCATTTGCGAGACCCTATCAGATCGGGCGGCATCGCCGATTGGGACTATATGGTGGACAGGGTCGCTGCCGAAGAAGCGCATTGGCAGCCCGGCACACGCCAAGGCTATCACGGACTGACCTATGCGTGGACCGTTGGTCAGTTGGTCCGGCTCGCCGCGGGCAAGCCGCTCTCAGCTTTCTTCCGGGACGAAGTCGCGACCCCTCTCGGGCTTGATTTCCATATCGGCCTGCCGGATCGCGATGAGCCGCGTGTCGCTCCAATGATCGCGTCTGATCCTTCAGAAGTGAATTTCAAAAGCCGCTTCTTCAAGGCGGTGACAACTGAGCCGGGCAGTCTGCCGCAGCTCTTCCTGACCAATCAAGGCAAGGCAAACTTCAATTCCCGCGAAATCCATGCGGCCGAAATCGGCAGCGCGAACGGCATCACCAACGCGCGCGGCCTTGCCGGCATGTACGCCCCCCTCGCAAATGACGGCGGCACGCTGCTGCAAACTGAAACGGTCCAGCGGATGAGCCGCGTTTGTGCGGCCACACAGATGGATGCGGTATTGATGCAGCCGATGCGATTTTCGATGGGGTTCATGGCCAGCACAGACAATCGTCGCCAGGGCGGCGACAGCATCATCTTGGGCGATGGCGGCTTCGGCCATGTTGGCATGGGCGGCAGCATCGGCTTTGCCGATCCAAGCGCTAAACTGAGCTTTGGCTATACAATGAACCGCATGGGCGCAGGCATTTTGCTCAACCCGCGCGGACAGTCGCTTGTTGACGCGGCTTATCAATCCCTTGGCTGGCGCAGCAACGCCTCAGGGGCGTGGCAACGATAGAGACCTAAATTTTGGACGATCGCCATCCCAGTTTTAATTGGCGGCGGTGCCCGAAAGAATATGGCGCACACACGTCGGAAGGCCAGCTTTCACTCAGATACGGCCAAACGCCCATACTGACAGTTGCGAACAACGGTCATATCGATGCTTGTATGGGATCCGTCATCGTCAGACTTGCCGCCAGTTATCCATTTCGTACTGGAAGAACCGTGCGTATGCGATTGCCGACCAAGTGGCAGGTCAGCGATCTGTCATGACCCAACCCCTCAA
>JBBATS010000023.1:0-16712 GCA_040398625.1 Chakrabartia sp.
TGAGTATACGTCAAAAGCGTATCGAGGGTTCGAATCCCTCCCGCTCCGCCACACACTCATAGCAGTGCGACACAGATTGAGGTCGTGACGCGCGCGACGCACATGGGCGCGAGATTTTCTGGCGGTGATAACCGCCTAAAGACAGAGCCGCAATCGAACGATATGAGCGCCTTATGGCTCGCATACTCCTTTTCAACAAACCCTTCGGGGTCCTGTCCCAATTCACCGACCGCGGATCGCCGACGGTTCGGTCAACATTGTCGGACTTCATCGCGGTGAAGGGCGTCTATCCCGCCGGAAGGCTTGACCAGGACAGTGAGGGCCTGCTGCTCCTTTGCGATGACGGGCGGTTGCAGGCGCAGATTGCCGACCCACGTTTTAAGCTCCCCAAGACCTACCTGGTGCAGGTCGAAGGCGCGCCACAGGAGCCAGAGCTGGAGCGCTTGCGGCAGGGGGTCCTGCTCAAGGATGGCGTGACCCTGCAATGCGAAGTTGCGCGCATTGATCCGCCGGACCTTTGGCCGCGCAATCCGCCGATACGTGAGCGCAAATCGATACCCGACGCTTGGCTCAAACTCACCATCCGAGAAGGACGCAACCGGCAAGTCCGGCGCATGACGGCGGCGGTCGGACTGCCCACCCTCAGGCTTGTGCGCTGGTCGATCGGTGACTGGGCTGTCGCGGGGATTGCGCCGGGCCAGTTTGAGATGATCTCTACCTAGGTGAGGCAGGTAAGGCGCGGCCGCCCCCAGAAGGCGTTGAAGCTTTCCGTCCGACTTTCTAAGAGCGCTTCTATATGAATTACCGCCATTCGTTCCATGCCGGCAACAGTGCCGATGTCGTGAAGCATAGTCTTCTCATCGCCCTCGTGCAGGCCTTGCAGTTGAAACAGGGGGCGCTAACCCTGATTGATACCCATGCCGGCTGCGGGCTGTACGATCTTGAGGGCGATGAAGCCCAGCGGACCGGCGAGGCAACACAAGGCGTGGTGCGGGCCCTTGCCGACCCGAGCCCCCTGCTGAACGATTACCGCGCCGCCGTTCAGGCGGTTAACACCAGCGAAGAGACGCGCTTCTACCCCGGCTCGCCGCGCCTTCTGGCGCAACTGCTGCGGCCGCAAGACGTCTTGATCCTCAACGAAAAACATCCCGAGGACGCCCGGTTCCTGCGGCGCGCGATGCGCGGCACACAAGCTGCAATACATGAGCGCGACGCCTACGAGCTTTGGTTGGCGATGCTCCCAACCCGAACGCCGCGCGGCATGGTGGTGGTTGATCCGCCCTATGAGCAGACGGATGAACGCACCCGTATCACATCCACCCTTGCCTCCGCGCACCGCAAATGGGCGCATGGCGTGACGGTGATCTGGTATCCGATGAAAGACCGCGCCACGCATGAGCGGTGGAAGCAGCAATTAAGCATGCTCGGCATTCCGAAATTCCTGACGGTGGAGCACTGGCTGTACGATGCCGACCAGCCCAGCATCTATAACGGCGCGGGCCTTTTCATCGTCAACCCGCCCTACGCCTTCACGCAATCGCTACCCCCCCTGCTGGAAGCCCTGCGCGCCGCGCTGGCGCCAGATGGTCATAGAGGCGAGATCACGGCTGAATGGTTGGCCTAACGCGTCCTGAGGGTTCGCGCCCCATCGCAGGTTAATTCGCCTGAGACAGCCTGCCCTTTCCGGGCGATCCGGGAACCCTTTCACAGTCTGGGCAGTTTGGAATGCAGAAGGGCCACCTAACCGGAGCCTACACCCACAAGAGAGGTCTGGTTGTGCCGCTTATCAACGTCGTGTTTGCACTTATCGTTGTCGGGGTCCTGCTCTGGCTCGTTAACAACTATCTGCCGATGGACGGCAAGATCAAGAGTATCCTGAACGGGGTGGTGGTCATCGCGGTCGTCCTTTGGCTGGTCCAAGTCTTTGGTGTGCTTGGCTCAGTGTCCAGCTTCCGTATCTGACGAGAACGCCGCCTAGTTGGAACTAGAGGGCTGCCCGAACGTTTGACCAGATCAACGCACAAACGCTGTGCCAACCAAAGGAGAGACATCATGGGTGAATTCACCGATAAGGCCAAAGGCAAGGTCAACGAAACCATTGGCAAGGCCAAGGTTGCCGCCGGGCAGCGCACCGACAATGGCGAACTCATCGCAAAGGGTATTGCCCAGCAAGCCAAAGGCGAAGCACAGAAGCTCGCTGGCGAAATCAAGGGTGCCGCTGGAGATAAAGTCTAATCCCCGAAATCATGGCCGGGCCAGAGCGGTAAGTCCGCAATATCTTTGCACCGCGCATTTGCCAATTCACTGGGAGCGCAATCGACTGATTGCCTCCTCGGCCACATGATGTTGTGACCCTAATTCCTATTGTCAATTTTCAAGAAACAAGCCCCATTGGGATGGCTGTGCAACTCGAAGATTGGGAATGACCCCAGCCTAGGAGTAAGTTTCCATGCACAAGCGCTTTTTAGCGATTGGCGTTGCCGCCGTCGCTCTCACCCCAACAATCGCGAGCGCTCAATCGCAGCCGCGCGATGGATCCCAAAGCCAGTCGAGCTGCGAACGTCATCGGTCCAACCGCGTCGTTGCCACAGTGGCCGGAGCCGGAGTTGGCGGCGTGCTTGGCAATGTCATCGCCGGAAAAGGCGACAAGACCATTGGCACGATCATCGGCGCCGTTGGCGGAGCCGTCGTCGGCAACCAGATCGCCAAACCGTCGAACGATTGCAACCACGCCTACGGCTATTACGATGAACAGAACCGTTGGCACGCCACTGGGGTCAGCGCTGCAGATGGGCGGGGGTATTATGACCGTGTCGGCAACTGGGTCGATGGTCCGCCGACTGGACGATACGGGGATGACAATCGGTGGATAGAGAGCCCCGCTTCAACTTGGGGCAACGACCGCTACAGCGCTGAACGCGGCTGGGTGCCGGCATCCGCCAACGGATATTATGATCGCAACGACCAATGGGTCGCCGGGTCCGCAAGCGGATACCATGATGCCAACGGTCGCTGGATGCCCCTCGCCGACAATCAGCCCGATCAAAGATCAGCTTCCTATGGCTATTATGACAAGCAGGGCTTGTGGCACGCCAACGCTGTCCAACAGGGCCGCGCTACTGGCTATTATGATCGCGATAACAACTGGGTAAACGGAACACCCAATGGCCACTATGACGAACGCCACAACTGGGTTCCGCACCGTGACGATGGCACGTCCAGCGGCAGTTATGACAGTCAGAACCGCTGGATCCCCGCATCATCGAAGGGGTATTACGACAATAGCGGCCAATGGATAGGCGGAACTGCCAGCGGATATTACGATACCCGCGGGCGCTGGGTTGCAGGGGCCACCACCGGCCATTACGACACCCAAGGACGCTGGATTTCAGGCCCGGTCCAAGGGCGCCGCGATGCCAACGGCATGTGGGTCGTTGAGCCACAACCGGGTTATTACGACACTACGGGCCGCTGGAACGCCGGGGAAGTGAGCGGTTATTACGATAGTCGCGGCCGGTGGATCAGGACCGGCACGCAAGCCGACGCGCCCGACCGCAGTGACGACCGTCGCAGCATTCTGCCGCAAGTGACTGCAATGAGTGAATATTTGGACAGCACCGCGGGCCAGAGATCGCTCAGCCGGACCAACCGAGCGAGTGCCAAGCGCGAACTGCGAGCCATTCGCCAGAGGGAGAAGTCCTTGCGTCACGATCGCAACGGCGACCTATCGATCCGCGACCAGGCCGCGCTCCAGTTGCGGCTTGATCGCCTCAGCAGTCGACTACGGATTGGAGCGCGATAACGAATAAGCAGGTGCTCCCACTGCAATGCGCAGGCGGACACGGCTCCTAGCTGACAACTCCATAATGCTGATTTCGTCGACTGTGACGGAACGAAATTGCGCAAAGAACGTTTATGTTCGTCACGATCCAATCTTAAAGGCCATCGTTATGATTTGGACAATTGCCGTAATATTGTTCGTTCTCTGGCTGCTCGGTTTCGCAGTTTTCAACGTTGCTGGAGGACTAATCCATCTCCTTCTGGTCGTCGCTGTCATCGCCATTGCCTATCAATTGGTCACTGGTCGAAAAGTGGTCTGATGAAGCGGCAGTTCGTGGAGCCGACCGCTTAGGCTTGGCTATGCGGCGAATAACATCTCGGAAGCTTTCAGGAGATCGTTCATGGCGACAGCGCACGCCGGTCTTGTAGACATTGGCCCGGAACCACAATCGTTCGACATCGAACGCGCGACAAATCAAAACCCTAATTACCGCGCGGTTGCGTGGAGCGGCCGTTATTTGCAGGTGACGCTGATGTCGATCCCGGTTGATGGTGACATCGGCTTGGAAGTGCACCCCGAGACTGACCAGTTTCTAAGGCTCGAAACTGGCAACGGTCATGTCCAAATGGGTGCCACGCGTGGCCAGGTGACCTTCGACGAGAAAGTTTCAGATGGTTGGTGCGTCCTCGTTCCCGCGGGGACTTGGCACAACATAACGAACATCGGCGCAACGCCTATGCAAGTTTATGCGATATACGCGCCCGCGCACCACACACCCGGCAAGGTGCATTCGACAGCCGCTATCGCAAAAGCCGACAAGGAGGACGACCCAGCCGATTGGTCAGTCCAGCCTGCTCCTGAAGCAGACTGATGAATGTCTACCGGCTTTGTCCTCCCAAATGGCGTGTAGGCTGAGCCAACAATGATCCTACACCAGTTCTGCACGGCAAAGATGATTTCCCGTTCGACTGCACCCACCGCCATTCTTAATTCGCGGACTCTAGCTCCATTTTGCTGGAGACCCAACGCGTTGCAACCAAGCCCATCGCTTTTGTAGATGGTTAGCGTGATTTACGTGTCGCTCAAATCTCGCTAGCCCATGCTGGCCCTAAACCAGCGTGCGTCTCAAACGTGCAGAGACGATATCCAACAGAATGACGACGACAAATATCGCGATGAGAATAGTCCCCACACGCGAATATTCATACATGTCGAAACGCCCTTTCAGTTCCTGTCCGATCCCGCCCGCGCCAACAAGGCCAATGACGGTGGCCATCCGAACATTCCGATCAAGGCTGTAGAAGGTGTAGCCGACATATGGTGGAAGGACCTGCGGCAGGATCGCAAGCCGCCAGACAGCAAATCTACTGGCGCCTATTGCGACAAGGGCTTCCTGAGATCCTTTATCGGCATTTTCGATCTCTTCAGCAAAGAATTTTCCAAGAAATCCTGCGCCGTGAAGACCCAGCGCCAAAACACCAGCCAACGGGCCGAAGCCATAAACAGCCACAAGCAGCAAAGCGCTGATCAGTTCCGGAAGAGCCCGTAACAGCGCTGTAACCGCGCGAAAAGCGCCCGCGATAAGCGGCGGTGAAATCAGGGATCGCGCGCCAAGCAGGGCAAGCGGTAGACCCAGAAAGAGAGACAATATTGTTCCCCAGACAGCAATTTCGAACGTCTCTAATATTTTGACGGCAACCCGCCCGGCATATCCGAAAGGTTCTACAAGAACGGCCTGCCTGCTCTGGGTTCGAACGATGGCGAGCGTCTTGGGATCTATGCGTTCTTCAGTCTTCACCTCATGCTCGATATGTGCAAACATAGGCAAATTCGAAGCGTCGAAGTTCGCTATCTTACTCGCCATTCGCCGCTCTGCGAGTTGTGGCGGGAAAAAGCGGGAAACCAAATCGACAAGGCTAACCGTCTCCTTAGACGAAGCTGCAAAGAGCCGCCCCATCTCCAATCGGTGACCGGTGAAACCGAGCAAAAGCAGACCGGCGATGATAATTGCGACCCACTGAATTGAATATGATTTGGGGTAAGGGTTCCGGCTTAGACTCATGCAGCAGCCAGGATATGTGACACATGGTTGCGGTAAAGCGCGTCCGCATTGACCTTGCCAAAGTGGTCGGCTGCGCAGTCAGCGACAACACGCCCTGCGTCCAGGCCAATGATGCGGTCAGCGAACTGCCGTGCCAGTTCGGGTTGATGGAGACCGCAAATGACCGTGGCACCCGTGCCAACTGCATGTGCCTTTAGTAACGTGAGCATCAAGTGTGCTGTTTCTGGATCGAGGTTTGATATGGGTTCATCGACCAGAATAACCTCTGGATTGAGCAAGATGGCGCGGGCAATACCGACCCGCTGCTGTTGGCCGCCCGACAATTGATCCACCCTGTGGGACAACATTTCCGGATCGAGCCCAACCGCTTGCGAAACGGCACAAACGCGTGCGCGATGACGTGACGATGGGATACTGAGCAGCATACGCCAAAACGACATTTCATGTGCGGCGCCACTCAGGATGTTATGCGCGACTGTTGCTCGGCCAACTAAGGCGAAGACTTGATGCACCATCGCGATGTGCCGCCGCAGCGTGATTAGCCCTGACCCGGTGGCGGGAACCCCGCCAACCGTCACCACCCCCGCAGTTGGTTTGACGAGGCCGTTAACTGTGCGCAGGAACGTCGATTTTCCGGCTCCCGATCGACCAAGCAGAACGCAGAACTGTCCCGATGGAACGGTGACGCTGACAGATTCGAGCGCCCGGTGCCCCGATGAATACTGAACAGACACCGCATCAAAACGGACGTCCATGTCAGTTTTCCGAGGCTCGTGCGACGATAGCTCCAGTTAGCTCTTTGTCCACGATAGCGACCCTTTTCGCTACATCTGCAAAGCGGGTGACAGGGAAGTGTGTATCATAGCCATCCACTTTAGCGCCGCCATAGCCACGCACCATATCAGGCGTGACGCCGGGGCGTTTAGCAATCGTCTGAAACGCCAACCGAAGCGCGGCCTTTTGGGCCTTGGGCAATCGAGAATTCATGATCAACGGAGGGTTCGGGATCGGCTCGCTTATGCCGACAACGACGACATTGCGGGCACCCGGTGCATTTTCGTTTAATGCCTTGTTGTAGGAATCAAGGGATAGGGCCGCGACGTCGACCCTGCTTGCAATCAATGCCGATAGGCTGTTGGCATGACTCCCCGTCAACCGGACCATGCGCAGATCTAAACCGGGATTGATCCCTTTATCCATCAGCATCGCAACAGGGTAAACGAAGGACGTCGTGGAATTGATATCGCCGAACGCGACCCGTTTTCCCCGGACATCAGCAAGAGTGGCTATTCCTTTATCGCGAAGAGCAAAGAGCGCAGAATAGTATTCCGAACGTCCAGATGTTACGGAAACAGCCAGAAACTCGGCGCAACCCTTTTTGCTGGCTTGGAGAAATGTAACTGGACCGACAAACGCAATGTCGGCAGTCCCGCTGCACATGGCCTCGACAACAGCGCTGTAAGACTGCGCCGCCCGCAGTTCAAATTTCATCCCTGTTTCGCGCCCAATGGCCGCAAAAATTGGTCCGAAGTCGGCTAGAGTGCCATCCTCGGTTCCACCATCAGCAGGAATGAGCACGACCCGGAGCGGCGGCGGCGAGCTGTGCGGCATCGCGAGCAGTACAGCGCCGCCAATCAAAGCGATTATCGACGCTGAAAGAACGATCAGGCGCTTCAACGACTAGCTCCATGGCTGATGCCATCGAGTACGATCGGATTGTGACGCGCGCATGAATAAGGCGGTCACCTGCCCCTCGCAGGTGACCGCCCTCGTCAGATTAGAATGTCGTTGTGTACGACAGATAAACGCTGCGTGGTTTGCCCTCAAAGGGGTAGCCGTAGAAATAAGCATCACTATTCAGAACGATTTGCCCTGTGATGAACGCTTCGCTGCGGCTCTTGTTACCGAAGCCATATCGTTCAGCATATTGAGTATCGAGCATGTTGACGAGGCGAAGCTGGAACTTGTGCTGCTGCTGTTCGCCCGCCCAATAAGCTAGCGAGCCATTCAAAACGAAATAGTTCCCAAAGTCTTTGCGGAACCGAGCCGTTGGGACGTTGGCCGGGATTTGAGTCAAAACACCATTTAGAAGATAGGTGTCATTCACGCCGGGAACCGCAACCGTTCTCGTTGGACCACCGGTGGACCATTCAGGCCCCTGATAACGACCGAGCAATGTGACATGAAAACGCTTGTCGGGGCTGTGATAAGCCGCATTGCCCTGAATGAAAAACTCAGGCGTTTCGTTGATCTGGAAAGGGCTGCCCTTGGTCTTGGCATCCTGTTTGGTGAAGCCAACACCAAAAGAAACTGTTTCTCCCAGTCTGAAGTCGAAGTCTGCCGTTATACCGCGAATTTGTGTGACCGCAGGGTCATTGAAATAGGTGTTCTGTGGCGACCCTTGGAACGTCCGACCGGTCGTTGTCCGAATGCGGTTTGAGATATCGGTGCGGAAATAGCCGACTTCACCAGATACCGAGATATTCCCAAAGGATTGCCCAAATCCAACCGCCGCGTTGTAGGTTTCCGTTGTTTCCGTCTGCAACTCTGGAAAGCCGCAAATCGTCGGGGGGGCAATATCATTGCCGATCTTTGGACAGGCATAACCGCTAGCGGTCGTCGCATCAGGGATCGGTCCTTGAGCGAAGCGTTCGTTGGTCTGCGGCGCGCTATAAGATGTGCCACCATTCCCGCGCAGATAGAAGGAGCCGATTGGCTGGCGAACGCCAAACTTCCAGATCGTGCGTGATGTGCCGCCTGCAATGAAGTCCTGACGGATGGCAGCTGACAATTTGGTTGTCGGGCTGAAAGGGATAACAGGGCGAACGTCAAGATAGAGGCCAGTTACCGTGGTATTACTGTCACCAATACGGAAGACTGGATCCGAGTCATCCTCATACTTGACGATTTGCAAGCCAGCCACAAGTTCGCCAATGTTGGGCAAGCTTAGAGTGTTCCGGAAGTTGTAGCCGAGCTCCTGGAAGCCGCCGACCTTTGAATCGGGGCCATATCCCTGATTTCGGAAGGCAATGTTGCGGCCAGTCCATTTCCCCCAAGGGATAGTGCGGGCGGCGTTTGCGGGATCAACACAACCGGTGCGAATGCGGCAAATATCAGGCTCGGTTTCGGTGTTGTTGAGCAATGGGTTCGTCCAATAAAAGGCGAATTCCGATTTAAACTGCTCAGACCATGTCCGATCCAGCGTCAGATCAACGATTGGATAGCGCACACGGTTTGGCGATGACGTGTTGGTATCGGGAAAGGCGTCTTGGAACAGAAGTTCGGTGTATTGCGCGTTCACGCGGAACTCGCTCTTATCGTCAACCTTCCAAAGGTACTTAAAACCGACATTGGTGCGATTGAGCGGGAATTTCTGCACGCCGCCGCCAGCGACGACGTTGTCAACATAGTCCGCAGGATTGTAGATTCGTGGACCATCCGTCTGTTGGGACCCGCCATAGACCATCACGCTGTGACGACCTTCAGCATCAAGCGGGAAGCTGGCATTCCCCCACAATTCACGTGAGTTGAACGAGCCATAGCTCACACCAAATTCAAATTTCTTTTTCCCGTCAGGACGCTTGGTCACGATGCTGACAACGCCGATCCCGCCATTGCTCCCAAAGAACAAGCTGTTGCCGCCCCGGAACACTTCGACCCGCTCAATCATGTGCGGGTCAAGTGTTGTGGATGGCCAAATGTTTTCCAGGGCCGGGCCACGATCATAGAGCGGAACGCCGTCAAGAACGACAAGCGTGTCGCGGTCGCCGCCGCCGTCGAGGCGGATCGTATATTCACCTTCATCTGGCGAATATCCAACGTTCACACCCTTGATTAGAAACTGTGCAAGTTCGGCGAAGTTGCTCGATCCGCTAGCCGCGATCGCGTCGGCGGTAACGATCTGAACAGCGTTGCCAAATTCAATCGCTTCGTCGGCGACCTGCGTCTTCTCAATCAATTTGCCGGTGACGATAATCGCATCGCTTGCGCGCGCTTCCTCGGCGGCTGGCTGGCTCGATTGCGCGTGAGCGATTGCTGGGCAGCAAGCTGCCGTAGCGAGCAGCATAACGACGCGGCGTTTGAAGCAGTTGAGCATGGCATTTTCCCCTGATGGCCTGAACGAAACACGACCTAGTCCGCGCTGCTGGACCGTTAAGTCTGCGGCGAAAACCTTGTGACGATGCGACTCGATTTAAAGGTGGCAGATTACAAATCAGTGAAATATATTCATTTTCTAAGATCATAAAAATGAGCGAAGTTAATTCTTTCGAAGTCACGGTTTCGTGCTTAGAAAGGCCCGCTAAATTGCAGATATGACAATAACGCCCCGCCGCATTCGCGGCATTGAAAGGGCAGATGGATGCCACAGAATGAATGATAGTCGCGCGAATGGACTGCTTCCCTCATCCCAGATTGGCGGTCGGCCTGTGGACAATGCTCTGGCGCGTATCGGCATCGCCCAGCCAAATATGGCGCGTAGCGCACAGCGCATCGCCGATTTCGTTCTGGCCCAACCTCAGGACATCGTTGGCATGTCTGTGACGGAAATCGCAGAGGCGGTTGAAGTCAGTGAAGGCAGCATTATCAACTTTTGCCGTAGCATCGGCCTTTCAGGCTTTCAGCAACTGAAACTCAGCCTTGCTCAAGAATTGGTCCAGCCGGTCCAGTTCATCCACGAAGACCTCGAACCTGGCGATGAGGTCGACGCGATCTGTCGCAAAGTCTTCCATTCGGGCATTCAGGCCTTGCGCGATACGATGTCCGTGCTCGACCCCGTCACATTGACGGCAGCCATGGAAACCCTACGGAAAGCAAAGCGCATTGAGATTTACGGTATCGGATCATCGGCACCAATAGCCGAAGACGCGCACTATCGCATGATGCGGATTGGTCTCGATGCGAAGGTCGTCGTTGATAGCCATATTCAGGCAATCAGCGCATCTCGGTGCAACCCTGAGGTTGCCGTATTGACCGTCTCACATACTGGGGCAACGCATGAGACGGTTGCGGCGACCCGCCTAGCCAAGGAGGCCGGCGCCAAAACAATCGTAATCACAAACTTCGCCCGATCCCCGATCCAAGCTTATGCCGACATCGTGCTTTTTACGATGGCGCGCGAAACACAATTTCGAACCGAAGCCATGGCGAGCCGTATCGCACAGCTTTGCGTTGTCGATGCTTTGATCGCGGCCCTTGCGATGGCCGACTATGATCGGTCCACAACAACGCTTAAGGAAACATTTGACGTCTTGTCGATCAAACGGTTCTAAGCGTTCAAACAATCTCAACCTGAGAAAATCCGGCGCGCCAGAGGTTTCATCGCCAATATGTCGCCCACAGAACGCCCCTCTGAACTCGAACCCTCAACGAACTGCAAGAGTGGGGTGAGTTGAGCTCATATTCAGTTTTTCCGGTAGTGAGCAGGTTTCAATTTTTTGTCACACTTTCTCACTAGAACTCCTGAAATCGTCCGATCATTCCGGCCCTTGCAGGAGCTCATTTGCCATGCGTTCGCTCATCACCATGTCATTGGCCACTATTGCCGTTGGAACCACGACGCTCGCCTCCTCGCTGAGCGCGCAAACTGTTGATCGCCCTTCCCGCGCTGTCAGCGATCCGGGGGTCGTCACAACGCGACAGGCGGTTACACCCGCTGGCGTGCAAACGGTGTTTGACGGGCGCGTTCATGCTTCGGCCTTTGGAAAAGACAACACATTATGGGTGTTGAGCCGGACGCATCTCTATCAATTCGATTGGCTTGAGAATCGCACAATTGCTCAATTCGCAATCAACGGAATTGGCGGCATTCGGGGCCTAACGATAGATCCGGTATCGGGTGATCCCCTGATCAGCACTGTCACCAACAAGGCGCGAAATCCAAACCCCAACAAGCCTGAAACACCAGGCATTGTCAGGCTGATGCGGCCGTCGGGGGCCGGATTTGTTCAAGTCGGTGGCGATCTCGGAACTGCCTCGGCAGGTGCGCCGGCAATCGCCGATGGCAAGATCCTTGCGCCGTTGATGGCAAATAACAGCCTTGCAATTGTCGACGCTAAAACGGGCGTCACCAAGAAGGTCAATGTCGGAATTGCGCCGACTGCGGTCGTTGCGCACGGCAACTTGTCTTATGTCGCCAACTGGGGAGGCGAAAAAGCTAAGGGCGCACAGCCAAGTGCACCAACGGGCCTTGACCCGACGGCCGACCGCGTCCGGATCGACAGACATGGCGTCGCAGAAGCCGGGACCGTGTCTGTCGTTGATCTTGCGCGGAACACGAGTGTTGCCACGATCCCCGTCGGTCGTCACCCAACCGCGCTCGCGCTCGATGCAAATGCAGGCCGCCTTTACGTAGCCAACACCAATGATGACAGCATCTCTGTTATCAACACGGCGACCAATGAGGTGGTCTCGACAATCTCTCTACAGCCGTTTTCGTCAAAGGTTTACGGAATCGCTCCAACGGCTCTTGCCATCGACCGCGCCAGAAACCGACTGCTCATTGCATGCGGCGGCATTAATGCAGTCGCGGTCTATGATCTTGCGGCGGGACGAATTTCCGGGCTGATCCCTACCGGGTGGTATCCCGTCTCGGTGGCTCTTGATGCAAGCGGTAAGCGCTTGACGGTGGCAACACTTCTCGGCGTCGGTTCAGGGCAGAAGGAGGGGCCTACAAAGCGGTTCGTCCACGCCAATCGCGGCACCGCGCACGTGATCGACATGCCAGATGCTGCACAGCTTGCTAGCTACACTGCGGCTGTTGGTGAGAACAACCACGTCAGCTTTGCGTCTCTAGCCCCTCTCAAAGCTGACCCTTCAGCGCAACCAACCGCTGTACCCCTGCGCGCAGGCGAGCCTTCGCTCATCGAGCATGTTGTGTTTATCGTTAAAGAAAACCGCACTTACGATCAGGTGCTTGGCGCGCTTGGGCGCGGAAACGGTGAGCCATCGTTCGTCATGTTCGGAGAAGACGTGACACCAAATACCCACAAATTGTCGCGTGAGTTCGTGACGCTCGACAATCTCTATGCGACCGGCGGCAACAGCGCGAGCGGGCACCAATGGGTGACGCAGGCGAACGAGGTAAGCTACACATTGTGGCCCGGCTATGAAGGGCGCAGCTACCCGTTTGATGGCAGTGACCCCCTCGCCTATTCGGCGCGGGGCTTCATATGGGATGCCGCGCTTGCCCGCGGAAAATCAGTGGCTGTGTTCGGCGAATATGCACCACGCCTCGGGTGGGACCAAAAGGGCCGGGTTGATCTGCTGCAACGCTGGAAGGCAGGCGAAACATTTGGAAGTTTGTGGAACACAAAGTCGCCCATACCGCCTCTGGACGGAGTCTTGGTGCGCAATTTCCCCGCTTACACAATGGCAGTGCCTGATGTCATTCGCGCTCAGCTTTTCATTGACACCCTCAAGGGTTACACGGCCGCAGGTGCAATGCCGAATTTGACGCTTGTTCAACTGCCATCAAACCACACAAGCGGAACAACGCCGGGCATGAACACGCCCAAGGCGATGGTCGCTGACAACGATCTCGCTTTAGGAAAGATCGTCGAGGCCCTTACGAACTCTCCGTTCTGGCCAAAAATGGCAATCTTCGTTGTCGAAGATGACGCGCAGAATGGCGTTGACCATGTGGATGGACACCGCATGCCAGGGCATATCATCAGCCCCTACACACGGCGTGGGAGTGTCGACTCAACCTTTTATGCACACCAAAGCGTGCTGAAGACGATCGAATTGATCCTAGGATTGCCGACACTGTCTCTGTTCGACCTGATCGCCAACGACATGCGTGCAAGCTTCACGGATACAGCAGATCTGACCCGCTATGAAGCGGTGGTGCCAAAGCAAGACCTGTTCGAGATCAACCCGGCTGCTGCCGCGCTGCGCGGCGAAGCGCGAAAGGGTGCGCTCGCGTCTGCGGCAATGCGCTGGGATGTCCCTGACGCCGTGCCATCTGCAAAACTCAACCGCATCACTTGGCATAGCATTAAGGGCTGGGACGTTCCCTATCCCGAAACGAAACGCGCCGCATTCAGCCCGTTCCAGCTCGATGACGATGGTGACGAATAGGCGACGTATCACCGCGATTGTCACTTTGTGCTTTGCCAATTGTGCCCATGCGGCTGACGACACGACCGAAATCGTCGTTCGCGGCATTGTCCCTGAGGCAGTTGAAGGTGTTGCGGGTTCACTGACGACGATTGACCGGGCCGCAATTGAGCGGATGCGGCCAGTCAACGTGAAAGAAGTGCTTCGGCGCGCGCCTGGCGTGCAAATCATCGACGAGGACGCGTTCGGACTGAAGCTCAACATTTCGGTGCGCGGTCTAAATGCGCGCCGTTCCGGGCGGACATTATTGCTTGAAGACGGCACGCCAATTCAACCCGCGCCGTATGCCGATCCGTCAGCACATTATTATACGCCACTGAACCGGATTGACCGGATTGAGTTGCGAAAAGGATCTGCACAGATCTTGTTCGGGCCCCAGTCAATTGGCGGCGTCATCAACTTCGTCACGCGTCAAGTGCCGGACAAGTTTGAGGCCGAAACGACGGCCGAGGTTGGCGGACGGTCATTTCGAAGTCTTGCTGCGAGTTTCGGTGTCGGGAACGAAGCCGTCGGCATTCGCATCGATGCGGCGCATAAGGAAGGAGACGGCATTCGCGACTTCCATGCCACGCGCGTCGATGACATCGCGATCAAGACACGACTTGTTCTGGCCGACGGACATAGCCTTTCCGCCAAAGCCTCCTATTACGAAGAACATTCGAGCCTGACCGAAGGCGGCCTTGACCAGGCACGCTATGACATCAGTCCCTATTACAATCCCTTTCGCAACGATCGGTTCTCGCTTGACCGAACCGCGGGCCAAATCGTGCACGACTGGTCGATCAGCACCAACGCGATGCTTTCAACCCAACTCTATTATGCGCGAACATATCGTGCATCCTACCGGCAAGCAGACACATCGGTCGATTTGATGAACGCAAATCCATCGACCGGATGTGTCGGCAATGCGCGGTCAGACTATGAAAACTTTGCGGCACGATGCGGCAACAAGATGCGACCCCGAGTCTTTTCATTCTGGGGAATAGAGCCGCGCCTTCAAATCAGTTGGTCGGCCTTAGGGATTGAAAACGAGTCCATCCTTGGGGCAAAAGCACATTTTGAGGCAACCAACCGCCGACGCTATAACGGCCTTACCGCCAATGCGCGGGAGACCTCGCTGGGAACCCTGCTCCGCGACGACAACGATATCGGGACCCATGCCTATTCGGCATATTTACAGAACGTTTTTCGTTTGGGCGCTGTGCGTGTCACATCAGGCGTCCGGGCCGAGCGGATCGAAACAATCAATCGCGCCCGTATCGCCAATTTCGTAGCCATCAACCGCGAGGCGAGGTCAACCCAATCGCTCTTGCTCCCCGGCGTCGGCATCACTTGGACGCCCACCCCCTCTCTGACGGCCTTTGCGGGTATTCACAAAGGCTTTGCACCGCCTCGCCCAGACCGTGACTTCAACCCAACAGCCCCCTTTAACGACGTCCGGCCAGAACGCAGTACCGAAACCGAAATCGGCCTCCGCCTTCGTCCGAGTGAGGGCACCGCCATTGATGCGACGCTATTTGAAATGGACTTGAGCGACCTAATTGTCGAAGGTCCGCTCGTCGGCGCGAGAAGTGGGACCTTCGTCAACGCAGGCGCCGCGCGACATCGTGGCCTAGAGGTCTCAGCGACTGCTGCAATCAACGCGTTCCAACTAGGGCTCACCTATACATATCTGTTTGAAGCGAAGTTCCTGACGTCTGTCGCGGAAGTCACCAGCGGCGTCCTTGGCAACCGCCTTCCCTATGCCGCCGAACATCTGGTCGATGCCCATATAGGATATCGCCATACGGAAGGCTTCGGCATCGAATTTGGCGTCAACCATGTCAGCGAACAATTTGCGAATGCGTCGAACACGCGAATTGCCACGCCCGACGGGCTAAACGGCACCATACCCGCGCGAACCGTATTTCGTGCGTCCTTAAGTTTCGCTGCGCCAAATTCACAACTGCAGTTCTTCGCCACGGCCGAAAACCTCCTCGACACCAGCTATCTTGCCAGCAGGGTGGACGGGCTCTTTGCTGGCCCGCGCCGACAAATCGTGGCGGGTGTGAGGATGATGCGCTGATGGTGCCTTGCCCGGAAGATTTGCCCGCGGGGTTCAGGCTGCCGGGATCTTGCTAAAGCCTTGCCAGTTGGAGACCAGCCGGATTTCGACTGCTCTCACTGTCATTGCCATCATCGCTCCCCGATAGAATGGCTGCTTGAATGGGCGGATATGCCCCCCCCTTTCCTGCACGGGGAGTGGCAAGGAATCTCTTCCGCCGTCGCATTCTGTGAAACGCAGTCCCCCACCCCTCCGAGGCACGCGCCCTCATTTCAGGCAGATGGGACCCTAAGTTCCTTCTTGCGAAATATTATGCGCGTCCAGTTGACCTGAGCATTCCGAGCCACCTCCTGTTTGAGTGTTCCGTACACTCATTCGGCAGAGTTGGTCTCTCGAACAGAAGGCTAAACCGTCAAATTCACATTGGCTTGAGCTTCCAGCCGATCCGGCGCCATCTACATTAGATATTATTAATATTTATTGGTAAAGTAACTAGAATCTGACGAAATTCGATCTACTGAAAGCATTTTGGCTAGACCATATTGTCATATTCGATTGTTTATACCAAAATTGGAGTCACAAATTATGGTTAAGAATCTTTCCGCCGCGATCGTCGCGTTGTCCCTCGTTGCTGTTGCCCAGCCCGCTTCGGCGCAGTCATTTTTTAAGAATCCCTCGGCACAGATAAAGACACAGCAGGCAAAGAT
>JBBATS010000023.1:16812-21207 GCA_040398625.1 Chakrabartia sp.
CAGGCAAAGATGCAGGCAGAGATGCAGGCAGCAGAAAAAGCAGCAGGCGGACTGTAAGAATAAGTCTAATATCAAAATCCAGCTAGGGCCGTGCATCGTGCGGTCCTAGCTACCCTTCAATCTCTTGGCTGACCTGCATCAGAGATGATGTTTTCTTACCCAGCCCGCGGCATTCCCGCCGCCCAATGACGCCGCCTTGTCATTCGGGCCTTTGGCTTCCTTCCCTGCACCTCTGCGCGGACGCCCTAGGGTTCATGCAAACCGCCTTTCGATAGAAATTTCCAAATGCCTGTCGTCGGCATAATTTGTCGCCTGATCAAGATATTGACCACTTAGATAGTCATTACCGCTTTGGCTGTTTTATCAAACCGCAATGGACTTCACTTCGATTGACACTGTTCGAGGCGATTAGTAGCCAAAACGAAATATGAGATTTTGTCACATTTTGAGCTGCGGGGTGTCATGCGTCGAAAACGCCTAGTGAAATAAAGGTGTTATTCCTTCACTCGGATACGCAGCGGGCGAGAAACCACAATCGGAACGGCATTTGAGATCTCTTTGCCGAGCCAGAGTTTTAGCCGCCGTTGCGCCCAATGCGACCAAGCGGTCCCCTTTAAGCCAGACCGACTTTGCATCTGCAGCGCTCAAATTGCTGCTTTTGGAAAAACTTTAAAGTCGGAGTGGCTGGAAGCGATGAAGCGGCAGCGACCAAATCGTTCGGCCGATAGTGAAAAAGTAGCTGAGAAATAGACAAAGCCTCAAACAACTCGTGATGATAGAAATTGGATCTACATAATGAAGCCTAGATATGCAGTTGCCATGGTTGCGCTAGCGGGATCTTTGACGGGTTGCGCGGGGTCGCTCACTGAAGCGCCTTTCAGCAAAGCTGACAGCGGCAACAGCATTGCCGCCGGACCAGCCGAGGAAACGTCCAACAACGATTCCCCTTCCGTCAACCCATCGGGCTCGGTTGATACAAAACGGATTGCCGAAGAGGGGCTTAAGTATCTCCGTAACGGGGATTCGGAAAAGGCGGTGCGACTGTTCAACGCCGCCATCAAATTTGACAGCAAGAATCCCACTTATCATCTGCTCGCCGGAATTGCCTACCATCTGGAGTTTCGCAAGACGTCCGCCCCAGAAATGCGGGACAATGCTGAGATCGGGTACAAACTGTCTGCCCAGTTTGATCCCAGCGATGCCCGCGCGCCTGTTCAGTTGGGGCGCCTTCTTCTTGATGCCAAGCGCTTCAGAGATGCGCGGGACGCCTTTGCAACTGCGCTCGAAGCAAATCCTGCGAACAGTGATGCGCTCCATGGCATGGCAACGTCCAGCTATCTATTGGGTGACATCAAAGTAGCGCTTTGGGCAGTCAGCGAACTTGAAACGCAAAAATATGACCCCGCAGCAATCGCGCGGATGAGGGCGGTGTTTTACGCAGCCATCGGAGACAAGGAGCGGAGTTCTCAATATAGCGCCGCTTATGCCGCGTCAGCGGTGCAGCAGAGCGACGTTGGATCATTCGACGAGCGGCTATCGCAAATCAATGCAATGGTCGCTCAAGGTGAGTGGCTCAAGAATTCTGCGGATCAGCCCTCCTCCGAGAGTCCCGATGCCGCGGCGCCAATCGCCGCTGCACCCGGTGCTGCTGAGGTCAGTGCCGATGCGCAGACTTCTGAAACCGAAGTGGCAGCAGCCGCACCCACGCAGGCTGAACCATGGTGGGTTTGCCCCGGCGGTCAAAACGACATGCAAGCCGGCATGTCGTCAGATCCGCAGGGCGGCAGCGGTGGTGACGAAACTGTGCAGCTACGTGCTCTCCCTGCACCTTGTGCCGCGAGCAAACCGCCTAAAATGGCAATCATCGATGTGGTGATGCTGCGAACGGAAGACTCTGTCTCACGTTCTTACGGATCGAACCTGCTGCAAAATTTGACCGGGTATTTCGGCATGTCTGCAAACCTCAACGGGTCCACCTCTTCCGGCGGAAGCTTAATTGGCAGCGGCACAACGACCACAACCCTCGGCATTGCGGGGCAGTTGGGCTTAGGTTCTGCACTCGCCTATTCGCTGAACATCGCCAACGCGACGCAGAACCGAAACGAGGTGCTCGCACGGCCAACTTTGCTTGCCATCGATCGACTGCCATCCACCTTTTTCTCTGGCTCAAACATCTCCATTTCGGTGGGCGGTGGATTTCCAGGAGCCCAGTCGTCTTTGGTTGATAAACAGGTGGGTGTGAGCTTCTCTGTTACACCCACTTTCATCGATGATGATCAGGTGCTCTTGTCGGTAAGGACTGCGCGCTCCTTTGTAACCGCGCCTGCCGTTGGCACCAACGGGGTCGCACTTTCGCAGTCTCGGCTATCAACGTCCGCCAACCTCGTCGTCCGTCCCGGACAGACTGTGATTCTGAGCGGTTTGGCAGAGCGCGAGCGGGTGCGCGGAAAATCAGGCGTTCCAGTTTTGCGCGATATTCCTGGCATTCAGTATCTTTTCGCTTCTGACCAGAATGTGGATTTCTTCCGCACGGTTATGGTGATGCTGACCTTGCGCAAACCTGTGACATCGGCTGAGGACATCGCAGGCGTTGAAGCAGAAAAACGGGCCCGGGAAACAACCGGAGTTCCGCAGATTAAGAAATACGGGTTCTACTGGCGCGTTGACGAATATGCGAAAGTTCTATCCCGATCTGCGCCAAACATGGATGCCGCAATAGACGCGCTTTTCAGCAATAAGCTTTACCAGACGTTTAAAAGTCGTGATTTGGATGACAAAGATTGGGCTTCCCAGACCAAAATACAAACAATCACGAAAGATTTTCAGGGTTTATTAGCTCGTTGATCTGAGCACGCGGGACCTGATCGTTGCGTGCATCGTGTGCCCGCGCGACGGTCCCGCTTGCAAGCTTATTGATGTTGCAACGCACGCACCCGGGAAAGGAGGTATTTGAATGAGCCGCGTATCGAAACTTACGATCGCTGTTCTGGCGGTGGCTCTGATCATCCCTCTGCTGGCCCTTCAGTTCGGCTTCCCCGCGTATTTGGCCGGCACGACGGGTATGGACCCGCACTACGCCTGGCTTGCGCTGAACATGCTCTCCTGGGCGGTTGGAGCGGTGCTCGCGGCGCGTCTCGTTCAGGCGCTGGGCTGGAACCAGGTCGGCCGGAAGACCGGCAAGCATGCCCCTTACCTGCTGGTCCAAATAACCAATGTGCTGATCTATATCTCGGCAGCCTTAGGCATGGCGGGGATATTGTTCGAGATACCGCTGACGGGCGCAATCGCCACCTCCAGCGTCATCGGCCTCGTTGTCGGCTTCGCGCTCAAAAGCCTGATCTCCGACACCTTCTCCGGCATCGCTCTCAATCTGGACCAGGGCTTCACGATCAACGATTTCATCATGCTCGTCGGCAGACCGGGCACATCCACCATTTCGGGGCGCGTCACCCAGATCAACTGGCGCAGCACCTATCTGAAGACGCCCGAGAACGGGATGCTGATCATCCCCAACTCCGTCATCAGCGAAGCAATCGTGCTGAATTTCTCCAAGCCCGATCTCTCCAACGAGTTCGAGTTTATTGTGACACTCGACTTTGAGGTGCCGAGCGAACGCGCGGTGCGCGTTCTCAACGCCGCGGCGCAAGCTGCCGCGCGGGAGCACAAGGAAATTTGGGAAGGCAAGGCGCGGATCAGCGACCTGAACAAGACCGGCATCACCTATATAATCAAATATATGCTCGACCCATTCAAGCTGAGCCCGGCGGATGCGAAGCATATTATCTTGGGCCATATCGAGCGGCAGATGAAGCTGACTGGCCTGACGCTCGCCCATCCCAAGGTCGACAACTGGACCCGTGAGACACCCGAGCTGAATCACAATCTCGGCGACATCATGAATCGCATCTGGCTGCTCAGCAAGATCCAGTTGTTCAAGCAGTTCGCCGAAAGTGAGCTGGCTGGTCTCGCCGAGCGGATGACGATGCGGCAGTTTGCGCCGGGCGAAAAAGTCATCACCGTCGGCGACCCCGGCCAGTCGATGTTCCTACTCAGCGAGGGGCTGGCCTCGGTGCTGGTCAAAGGTGAAGATGGCGACGTCGATGTCGCGACGCTTCGCCCCGGCGACTTCTTTGGTGAGATGTCGCTCCTCACGGGAGATCCACGGAGCGCGACGATCATGGCGCTCAGCGAGACGGTGGCGTTCGAAATCGACAAGGACGATCTGGTACCGCTGCTCGATTCCAATCCCGACGCGGCGGAGCTTATTGTCAACGCGGTCGCCGACCGGCGTCTCGCAAGCGCGGCGGGTTCCAAAAAGCGCGAAGTTGTTGCTGCCGAGCGGGCATCGCTGGCGGGCAAAATCCTTACAAGCATGCTGCGCTTCTTCGGCCGCAG
>JBBATS010000023.1:21217-47150 GCA_040398625.1 Chakrabartia sp.
CGACGCGACGCCAACACGCGCCTGACGAAAACGAACGCAACGAGACCCAGCGGGGTAACCCATCCCCCTAATCGGGTTGATGGACCCAGCCCGCATTGGCGCAACAAATCACAAAATCAGGCGCGATTGCCTATATCACCCCAGCAACGGCATCAACGCCCACCAAATGAAGATCTCGAACCACCAGATTTGGGTGTCTATCGAAGCGCCGGGCACGCCGGCAAAAACCATCTTTGTGAAGGATAAGAATGCCAAGGTCAGCGACCTGAAGGCGGGTATGACTTGTGGTTACACCGGCACTTTGCATAGGGCTTAACTTTCAAAGGTGTCTTGCCAGTCGATTACCACAGGGTTCAGCTAGGGAAGCGCTTCGCGCGGTCCTAGCGCCTCCCTTTTTTGATCTCTTTTCTCCCGAACACATGAAGACAGGGCGCGGTCGGCTGACGACGCCTTAGTAAGGCCGCTCAAAGAGGCAGCGCACTCTGACAGAGCTTGGTTCCAGCTTGTCCGTCGAAGACCCGATCTTTGAAAAAGAAAAATAGGCGCCGATATCGATATTGATGTTCGTGAATTCAAAATCGCTGGCGCCCATGGGCACTTTTACAAACCATATGTTGGACGCAAAGCTGATAGAGCCGCGACTGACATCTGCGGAGACTTCAGTTACTTTAGATGCTCCTCCCAAAACAGGCGGGTCAACCTCAATCGACAAAGCAACATCATGGCCGGGACGTGCGCTTAGCATCACCTGGCCTGAATAAGTCGGCGTGCGCGATGACAGGCTAAGCCCTGATGACAGCGAAAGGGCGCCGTTAGGGGTTATCAATGCCCAGCCGGATTTGAGGCCCGGTTGGTATCTCAGCAAGCCAATGTTCAGATCACGTGTCGTTTGGACCGTGGATTTCTCACAAGAGGCCATGGCTGGCGATGTGCAAAGCGCAAAGCCGCCCATTAGCAAGGCCGTGGTCAGGCGCATGAGGCTAATCATGTTCGGATGACCACGCCGCAAATGGTATGACGACTTCCAAACCTGTGACCGAAGTTCTGTCGTTCGAAATGGCAATTTGCCTCTTAGCGCGGACTTCTTTTTTGCTTTTCAACAAGCGATCTGTCGAGGCAATAATCGTCCAGGATCCGGCCAGCAAATCTTCGATGCTGAATGTTCCGTCTGACAGGGTCTTGGTGCTCCGTATCACATCCCCAGCGGCATTGAGCACCTCCACTTTCGCGAGTGGCACAGGCCGTGTCTTGCCATTCTTGTCCTCAAAAAGGACGGTGCCCTCCAAAGAAATGGCATCCACCACCGGAACATCGAGTTTAAAAACGCGTCCAGACCGGGGGGTCACGATCACATTGTTGAAAAGCGTGGTCTGAAACTCATCCTTCAGACGTTCGCCGCCAATGTTGAAAACAGACCCGTTTCCGGGCTCGAGATCCCAAATGAGCAGGTCACGAGAGGGATCTAAGCTACCCCGCATCTGCACGCCGTTCACGCCGATCTCGAGGCCGCGAACCGCTTCCTCGCCAACGCCAAACGTGCCGTCATGATTGCTATCGAGAAAGGGTCGGATCATAATGGCGCCGAGCCTTGAACGTTGAAGACTGCTCAAATTCACGCCAACACCGCGATGGGCGCCGAAAGAAAAGCCTATCTGCGCCGCTACTTCCCCGCGGCCCTGTGCGTATGATCCAGAAACACCAACGGTCATTTTTCGTTTAACCTCCCATTGGGCGGACCCGGACAAACCAACACCGTCTTTGAAATTATAATTCGCTCCAAGGGAATAAACATCACGCTCCGTGCGCCTGTAAAAACCGCTGAGGTTGAGCAGGTTAGATTTTAGCCCTCCATTTATGGTCGCTCCATATTCGCCACGGATTTGGACGCTATCCAGATCATATGAGGTGATTGCGCGATATGTGCCTCCCACCCCTCCCCATCCGCCAGCAGGCAGGCGGGACCGGTTGAGTGCGAGTTCATGGCTAAGGGGTAGTGACCAAAGCCGATGCGAGTAGAAAATGCTTACACTATCGCTTGTGAACCCACTCTTTTGCACTGAGCGCTCAGCGAAGATCACGGCACTCCCGGCGTCGACCATGCCGAGGCCTAGGGGAACGCTCGTCGATATCGAATATCGATCCTTGATGGCCGTTGTGCCAAATCCGGTATAGGCCGATTCAAACGGCTTGTTCGCTTTCTCTATCCCTATGGCCACCCCTCGGTTGCCAAATGGGAAAAACGCCGAACCATAAAGCGCGATGCCTCCAAGTGGGTCCTGATTGACTATGCCCATGGTCGCCGTGATATTCTTTATCTGTATACGCGATTCTAAGGCCCGATAGCTATGGGCCTCGATCGGATCAGAGCCGCTTTCCTGAAGCTGGCAAGGTGTCAGTCGCGATCCTTGGACGCTCAAGGTGAGAAACGAGGTGACACCCCAGTCCCCACGCAGGGAATAGTTTGCGCTATCCATTTGACAGGCTCTGCCGGGGTCAATGCCCAACAGGCTTCCGCCGGGCTGCAAGACTGTACCCCATCCGTAGACCTTGCCAGGCGGCAGCATGCCCGCTGAGACGCTTTGACTAAAGTCCCTTTCCTCCACCAAACCATTTGGCCCGTAGAGGATAACCTTGATCGCATTCGATCCGAAGACGATATTCACATCTCTGAACAGGAACCGTCCATCATCTCCGATCCGTTGATAATCGCGCAATTGGCCCGCGACATATAGCTCGGCGGTCCACCCGGGCGGCGCATTTCCGTCAATCGACGTTTTGTTGAAACTGTCCGTAAGCGTCACAGGCGCAGCCTCGACCCGCACCCCAAGGCCCCGTCCCAAGCCGCCAACCATCGGTGCGGCCTGACCCTGAACATCACCCGCCATCACGGAATATAGTCCGCCAATGCCGAACATGTCCCCCCCGGGATCCATACGGCCAGCAATCCATCGTCCGCCTTTTAGTCCGCGCTCATCTCCATTTAGAAAGATGTAATGCGTCAAAAACGCCAGCTCTGAAGACGCATTGATATTATATGAAGTGCGTGCTTTGTTGGCCCCGAATTCGTAACTATTGCCAAAATTGATGTCGGCCTGAATTCCCGAGAGAAGCGCATAATCGAATTCTACCGGGACGGCGCCACGCCCATCCACTTGCGAGGATTGGTTGCCAATTCTCGTCCATGCGTTTTCTCGCATAACACGCAGGTCTCGGTTCAGCGGCCGCTCGCTCGAGATTGAGATATAGCCCTCATTGGGCCGGCCGGAAATTGTCAGCTTGAAGAACTTCTGGAGAAGCGCCTGATTTATGAAAACCTGATCGTTCATAATGGTGACCGCGTCGTCATAGCTTTCGGCCAGATCACCCATTTTTATGGTACGTGATCCCGCATCGATAATGACGTCCTCGGCGCCATTGGCCAGTTTGATACTATTCACATTCTCTTTACGGACGAAGCTGCCCTCACCGAAATTTATAATGTCCGCAATCGGGAGCCATATTTGGCCATCACCTCCGATCAGGACTTCCTGAAAATCCGGCATGACAGCACCATTGACACGCATTTCCACAACACTTGTTCGCGGAATCGCAACGGATACAACATCAGTTGATACGACATCATTTGCCTCCAGCATTGTGGCAGAAGACAATAGCATGAGTGCCATTGAAAGACGCGAAGCAGATTTAAACAATATTGGGCAAAAGAGCAGTGCCCTCATGGTCAGAACGCAACAGATGAGTCCCCTAAATGCGCGGCGAACCGGGCCGATTTCAGCCATCCTCGGTGGGAACCATCCGTCTTGGCCTATTATCCGTTGCCGCTACACACGCTTGCGTAGGGCTCACCCTTTGAAGGGAAGTGATCCCAAACCCGTAGGCAATAGTCCGCACCTTTTCCGACCGGAAAAAGCCCGCGCGGCATTCCGACCTTTGCTTCGGAACCTTCTTGGCCAAGGTGCAGGCGCCCGCTGCTCAGTTCTGAGCCAGTTTCCTTATCAATTACTTTGATCGTGCCGACGAAGCTGCGGTTTGGGTGCTGCTTGACCACCATGAAATAGCCAAGCGAGACGGGGTCATCAGGCGTCAAGGTGAGCGGGCGGAGATCGACGCGTGGAGCGTCTATCTTGTATCGGAGATAGACCGTCACGGGCAGCAGGGGGACAACCGGGACGAAACCCGATATTATTGTTTCTTGAGATGCCTTATCGGTTTCAACCAGAAGGTCTGGCGTGGCGCGTTGTATTTGAGCGCGGACCTTGAATTGGTAGGCATATTCACCCGGCGCAAGTTCAGGCGTGGGTCGTGCGGCAACTCGGAATGCTTGGGATCGGTGCGCAGGCGCAACCGAACGTTCAGGCGCCCAGCGGAGAACAGACCCGCCTGAGTTCACGATCCCTGCATTTTCCAGCGTCGGGAGCACCGTAAACTCCATTGGATCATCACTGCCATTGACCAGATCGACCTGACCCGATCGGGTGACGGCGTCGAGAAGGATCATATTGTCTGAAATCGCAACAGTGACCCTGCTCCGCTCTTGCGCCTGAGCCGATGGACCAGACAGGACTGCAAACGTCACAGCCGCCGCGAAGTAGCTGATCTTCGTGATTTTCATTTGCTCTCCTTTGGCACCAATTGGTTGGTGGGGTGATTGATTGCAGGGTTCTGGGCTGCCACGGTCGTTGTGCCGTGTTCGCTATCATTCACGCGCTGAGTGTGGCGGGAATGCTGAAGGTCTCGGTCACTTTGAACATGCCAGACTCAAAAGTGCCGAATGCGGCTTTCCGCCCAATCAGATCGAGACGTACCATAGCACCTGACCCATGACGGTCGCGGCAAAAGCCCAGCACCACCATAGCCGAGCCACCATTGGTCAGACTAAAGAAAATGCCCACCAGCGGCGCTCACTTTGTAGCGTGGGGGACGCACATTCGCGCGCCCCCCACTCAAAGTCTTAAGTTTCGTTCGATGAAACCGCGTCGGTCACGCTGACCGTTGCGGGAGTGGCGGTCTTGTAGCCGCCATAGTTGGCCGCAACAATTGCCTGGGGTATTGTGAGAACGCCAACAACGCGGAAGGTGCCTGATCCAGTGGAGTCAACGACCACACCGGTGCCGCCAAGAGTGAGAGTAGCGTTCATCGCTGCAACTGAGGTTGGGAAATTCAACGTTTCATGGTTCGAGCCAACGAAGGCCAAGCCAACGTTATTCGTGATCGCTGTTGGGAGTGTCGCTGAGACGGTGGTCGCCCCGGTGACCGTGCAGGTCGCTGCCGTCGATGCAATATAGCCTGATGCTGCGCCAACATTCGTGGTGTTGCCGGATATTGATGTAGTGGTCGTACCGGTTGCGTTATTCGCACTTACAGTGAGAGTAATGATCGTTGAGCCGCCAGAGGTCCGGGCGGGCACGCGCCAGACACCAAAGTTAACGTCGTCACAGGTAACCGCAGTAAGTGCGGCGAGGCCTGCGCGGGCGTTGACAGAAGCGGTTACGACTTGTTGGGCCTGCGCTGGCATAGCGGCCAACGTCGATGCCGCCAGCAATGCAGCTACTAACTTACCATTCATAAAAATTACTCCATTTGGCAGACCAATCATCTTGATATGATCAGATCTGATGATATGCTTAATCATAACTGAGCGATGAGGCAAACTTTGTTGCTGCCGGTTTGACTGAAATCAAAATCTGCGCGCCAGGCAAATCGGCCTAAAAACGACCATTTTCCATCATTCGGGTGAACCTGAACATATCAAATATCCGCGATTCGGCGCAATTTGGTTCTTAGAGATGCGGCGGCAAGTGGTTCAGAGACGACTGATATGAAAGTAAGATATTCCGCTGGCGTATTTTCGATTTGGTGGAGGGTCGTTCTCCTCACACCGAGCGCTTACAATCCGTCGGTCACAGACACCATGCCTTCCCCAGTGGTCTGGTAGCCGCCATAGTTATCCGCAACAATGGTCTCGGGGATTGTGAGCGCGCCGACAACTCGGAAAGAGCCGTCTCCCACTGCATCAACGGCCACACCGCTGCCGCCAAGCGCCAGATCAGCAACCACCAATGCTTGAACGGTTGGGGAAGGATGTCCGTAAATGGGCAAACCGCCCATGTGCATGGCGACGTTCTGCCAGATCGAGGTTCGAAGCGTAGCGGAGACGGTCTCCGCGTTATAGACTCTGCAGGTACCTGCCGTCGCAGGGTACCGGGAGTCTTGGCTGACAGACGTGGTGTTCCCGGTTACGGCAGCGACCGTGGCGCCAGTGACGTCGTTTGCAGTTACGGTAAGATTAATAAATGTTGCGCCACCGGTGCTGCGCGTGGGGACGCGCCAGAGGCCAAAGTCGACCCCTTCGCATTGTACAAACGTCAGCCGGGCCATGCCAGCGCGGGCGTCAACCGACGCGTTGACGGTAAATTGGGCGTGAGCGGGCGAGGCCGTCAAAATCGCGGCGACCAAAAACGCAGCCGTCAACTCCACTCTCATCAAAACTACGCCTTTTCCTGCACCGGTCATCCGCACAAACATCAGATGTGATTTTTTATTAGTTAGAACTCGCGATTATGCAAATAATCTTTACCGCCGTTTCGGTTACAACCGAGATTTGCGTTTCCAACAGATTCATCGGGACGAAACCTTTCTTCTCAAGCTCCAATGCATTTCAATGTCTCGAATATCGGCAATCTCGCGAAAAATGGCCGCCCGAAATGCTGCTAAAAATTGTTCAGGAATTATTGACAGTGAAGTAAGATATGGTAGCGGCAGCGCTCCAAGGGCAATATGGTAGGCGCGCGCGCACTTTGATGTGGGTCCGTTTCTTGACCTTGCGCAGGCAGGGGGGAATTGCCTCCTCTAGAGGATGGCTGTTCAACGGAAACTTCCGCCCCAAGCCTTGCGTAACCGCGCATGCCAACGCCATGGTGCTGGTGTATTTTTAATTCAGTGGCGGGTCGTCTGACCTTCCACTTCACGAAAGAGGTCGAGTCATGACGCCATTTCCGTCCAACATCTGCATCGTTGATGATGATGCAGACTTTGCCGAATTCTTGGCCGAATATCTCAGGCTCCGCGGGAGCAGCTGTGCCGTTTTCAGTTCCGCAGAGGAATTGATGCAATCGGACAGCATTGGCAGCTATGACTTTTTCATCATTGATCTTGGATTGCCTGGGATTGACGGGACTGATTTGACCGCACTTATCCGCGGACGCAATACAGGCGGCATTCTGGTCGTGAGCGGGCGGTTGGGCGCTGATGCCTTTAACTCGGCATTGGCTGCAGGGGCCGACATGTTCGTCAATAAGCCCGTTAGGTTCGACCAGGTGACACACGCAGTCTCTTCGATCTGGCGGCGTTTCAGCGAACCTCGCGCCCGGACGGAGACCTGGAAGATCACCCATGGTTTTTCGGATATGGTATCGCCAACAGGGCTCAGAATCTCATTGACCCCAATGGAAGGTAAACTGATCCGAAAATTATCCGAAAATGCGCAGACTTCAGTTAGCCGTGCAGATCTAGCGCAGGCGTCGGGTATCACCGGAAGCGTGGACTATCGTAACTTAGACGCCACGTTCTTCAGGCTGCGTCGAAAGATTGAGCGCGAGGCTGGCTGCCCCTCACCATTCCGCACCGTGCACGGGGTTGGTTACCAGTTAAGCGAAAATGTTGACGTTCTGCCGAAAGCTGAGACCGCTTAATGCCATCCAATGATGGGTTCATAAGCATTACGTCGATGGTTCAGTACCTCTTCATTGGAGAGCTTCTGATCTTCTCACTTTGCTTAATCATGATCCAAATAAGAACGCGCGCGGTTTATATCTGGCTATTTTCAAATGTTATTGGTCTTTTCGGTGTATTTCTAACGTTTTCAAACATATCAACAGATGAAATAAATGTAAAGGTGATAGGCGGGGCGGTTATCATGCTATCTTCAGCCATAAAATCATTCGCCTTTTCTGATAGAAAAATTTCCAGCAAACGCAACAGATCCCCAAACATTTTTCTCTTATTCGGATTTATGTCAATATTATTACTCGTGATTGCAAATAAAACAAATTATATTCTCATCATAGCGGCCGCAGGAAGTATTTTTCTCTCCTTGTCGGCAATACTTTTCCTGACACGAAGCCGACTATGGATTGGGCTCAATGCCGCAAAATATATAATATTTCTTCTTTTTGTCACTACATTACCGCTATTTTATTTGTTTTATATGTCATATCCAATTGGATATTTAACAACATTCATTCTTCCCGAAAAAAACGCGCCAATTCAAGTAATTTATCAAACTATACTTGTATTTTTAATGCAGATTAGCTTTCTTGGGTTGGTAATTGGACGGAATGCACGCGAAAACACTTTCAATTTGCGCAGATCTTTACGAGCTCGCGAGGGAAATATTCAATCCAAGATGAGGGAGCAGGAAAGTGCTGCGCTTGCGAATGAACGCTACCACCTTCTAAAAATGCTCACCCATGAAGTGCGCCAACCCATGAATTCAGCACAAGCCGCGTTGCAAGCACTGAGCAACAAGATTAGCTCAGGAAGTGAGACACCTGCATATGTGCAAAGCACGATCGGCAATACAGTTTCAACGTTGAACTCGATCATTCTGTCCATTTCAAATTCAATTTTAGGCGCGACGCTTATCACGAAGGGCAGAGTGCAAAAGCTCGAGGTAACAGACATATGCTGTATCGTGGAACTCGCTTTGCTCGATTTAGACCCGATAGAAACGCAGCACTTTGAACAAAAGTTCGATCAGCCAGTCATGTTTGCAGATGCCGATCCAATTATTTTGAGGTTGGGTATTCGTAATTTACTTGAAAATGCGGTGAAATATTCGCCACGCAATTCAAAGAAATTTTTGAACGTCGAAATCGACGACGAACAATTGACGCTGGTGATTAGCGTCACAAACGACATCGAAGGTTCGGCGATGCTGGGCCCAGATATCTTCAATCAGGCCCGCCGCGGCGTCGACAAAAAATACGATGGTTATGGACTCGGCCTGTACATCGCCAAAGAAGTGGCCCGATTGCATCGTGGTTCCCTGAGTTGTTACAATGGCAACGGCAAAACTGTGACATTTGAGCTCACACTTCCGGCCTAATTGTAAGAGCTAAGCGCTCGTGTCAGCGCGACAATCGCAGCGCCAACCCATCGACAAGCGCGCCCAAACCAAACTCAAATGCTGTCGTCATATCGACCATCGACGCGATGTAGCTGCTGGCCTCCGCACTTTGTTCGTAGATCACCCAGCCCAAAATGAAGCTGGCGAAAGTGCCTGCCGCTGCCACGGCATCTTCGTCTGAAGCTCCAGCAGAAACGAGGGGCGCCACCAACATGGGCATGACCTGATTTCTAATCACATCGGTCGGTGGGGCGACCGCAATGATCCGTCCGCTGTCCCGATGTGAGAGGAAGTTGCGGCGCTGCGCTTGGCCGACATCGCGGAGCCAATCCTGCCAATTTTCTCCATCCGCTGGATTTCGGATGCTTTCGGAAAGCATTCTTTCAACCATGAGACTGTGAAGGGCCGTCATGCTGGGGACATGCCAGTAAAGTGCCGGGCTTTTGACGCCTAACTTGGCAGCGAGCGTCCGGCTGGTCAGAGCGTCAACGCCATCCTTTTCGACGAGCGACCACGCAGCATCCACAATGACGCTCGGGTCCAGAAAGGCATCCTGCTTTCTGGGCCTGCCTGCAGCGCGCTTCTGTATCGGATCCACCTTGAGGCCTCTCTCTTGACTCTGTGTCTGACACTAAATTATCAATGCTAAATAAACAATAGAATGAAGCCCTGAGGAGAGGCGTTTTGAACATCTCAAAAATCGATACGCTGCAATGCATGGTGGGCGAAGGTCCCGTTTGGGATGTGACTGAACAGGCGCTCTACTTCATCGACATTCTCGGCAAAAAGGTTCTGCGTTTTGAGCCGTCAAGCGGCGAGACGCGCAGCTGGGATGTGCCCGATATCATCGGATCAATGGCCATCCGCGCAGGCGGTGGTGCCATTGTCGCACTTGCCAACGGCGTCCATACGCTCGATTTTGAGACAGGCACCTGCACCATGCTCGCGTCCAGCCCGGATCTGAACGACCAAGTTCAACTCGCAGATGGCAAAGTGGACCGCCGCGGGCGCTTCATCGTCGGGTCGTCGGATCGGGGCATGAAGGAGGCGCGGGGGAAGCTCTACGTGCTCGAACCGGGCTCGACACAGTTGCGTGCGATTGACGATGACATCTTCCTTGCCAACGGCCCCTGCTGGTCGCCGGATGACAGCATTTTTTACCACGCGGATTCGATCCGTAAGATCATCTACGCCTATGATTACGACATCGAGACGGGCACCGTCGCGAACCGTCGGCCCTTTGCCAGCACCGAGGATTTGGGCGGGATACCCGATGGCGCCACAGTGGATGCCGAAGGGCATATCTGGAGCGCCATCTGCGAGGGCGCCAAGCTGGTCCGCTTCCGCCCAGATGGGAGTATCGAGCGGATTGTCGAATTCCCGCTCAAACTGCCGGGCAGTGTGATGTTCGGTGGCCCGGCGCTCGATAGACTGTTCGTGCCGACACTTAGCCCGGCGTTCATGGGCCGCGAGGCGGACCCGCTCGACGGCTCAACCTATGTCATTGACGGATTAGGCGTGACGGGCTTAGCCGAGCCACGGTTCGGCGGATGAAGTCCCCCCTCCCCCTCCTGCTGGTCACTGTTTTCCTCAACATAGCAGGGTTCAGTCTCATTTTGCCGTTGCTGCCCTTTTACGGGACGGAGTTCGGGGCATCCTCCTTCGCCGTTGCCTGTCTATTTGCAGCCTATTCGCTTGGCAATATCGGTGGCGAAATCTTCTGGGGTCGACGTTCGGATGCAATGGGGCGGCGCTCCGTCCTGATCATGACGACCGCGGGCGCAGCGCTCAGCTATGTCGCCTTTGCTTTTGCCCCCGGGCTCATGGCAGCGATCCTGATCCGCATCGTCAGTGGCTTTTTTGGAGGGACCCTTGGGGTCTGCCAAAGCGTGATTGCCGACATCACGCCACCCGAAAGCCGAGCGAAGAACATGGGATATTTCGGCGCGGCATTTAACCTCGGCTTTGCGCTTGGCCCGGCCATTGGAGGCTTGCTTGCCTCCCCGGAAGCGGGCCTTGCGGGCTTTCGCGCGCCTATCTTTGCCGCCGCCGCCCTCGCCGCTGCAGCTTCGCTTTGGGCCGCGCTGGCTCTACCCGAAACCCGGGCCGGCGGATCAGGCATGCGCCCTGCCCCCAGCTATGGCGAAGCATTTGCCTTTGTCCGGTCTCAACCAATGCTCAAACGCCTGTTCCTCATCGCCTTTTGCGGCATAGCGGCGTTCGGATCGATGGAGGCTATTTTCGGTCTGTGGACGCAGGCGAATTTCAACTGGAGCGCACACGAGGTTGGACTGACTTTCCTTGCGGTCGGCGGCACTGGCTTATTGGTCCAGACGCTCCTGATTGGACCTTTGGTTCAGCGCTATGGTGAGGCGCGGGTGATCGTCGGCGGACTGTGTATCTTGATCTTAGCCATCGCCTTGCCCCCAATCATTCGCCTGCCGGTCGCTTCGGTCGTCCTGATGGCGCTGATGATGGCAGGTCATAGCCTGACCTTCCCCAATGCCGGTGCCCTCGTGTCGCGCACAACCCCGCCGGACCGGCAAGGGAGCGTGATGGGCCTGAGCATGGCGTCCAATGCCTTGTCGCGGATCGTTGCCCCGCCGCTATTCGGCCTGCTGTTCGCGGTGAATGCAGATCTGCCATATTACGTCTGCGCATTGATGATTGCCGCAATGCTGCCCGTTGCGTTGGGGGTGGTGCGTCTTCGGGAGAGCCAAGCATGACCAGTTTCAATCCCGCTGCCTTCCGGGCCTTTGCCGCGGCCATTGGCCAAGACTGGGTGATGACCAGCGCAGAGGACCGCATCTCTTACTCGGATCATTTCGCGGCCGACGAAAGCAAGCATCAGCCTGCTGCGGCGATTGCGCCAGCCACGGCGGAGGAAGTCCGCGAAGTCGTGCGCATAGCCAACCAGTATAAAGTCCCGCTCTGGCCGATCAGCCGAGGCAAGAATTTCGGCTATGGAGGCGCTGCTCCGGTCATGAAGGGCGCGGTGGTGCTTGATCTGAGCCGGATGAAGAAGATTGAGGTAGATACCGAGAACGGCACGGTACTGGTTGAACCGGGCGTCAGCTTCTTCGATCTCTATGATTATCTTCAGGAACGCAAAATTCCGCTGTGGCTATCGGTGCCGGGCAATAGCTGGGGCTCGGTTGCGGGAAATGCGCTGGATCGTGGCGTCGGCTATACCAGCTATGGCGATCACGCGGCGCGCATCTGCGGCTTGGAAGTCGTGTTGCCCGATGGTGATCTCGTTCGGACCGGCATGGGCGCGATGGCCGACAACCCCAGCTGGCAATTGTACAAGCCCGGCTTCGGGCCGAGTTGGGATTCGATGTTCTGCCAATCCAATTTCGGGATCGTCACCAAACTCGGCTTGTGGCTGATGCCTGAGCCAGAGTCGGTGCAAGGGCTCGATTTTGAATTCGATAAGCCTGAAGACCTTGGCTGGGCGATTGATACCATCATGCCACTGCGTCGTGACGGCGTGATCCAGCAATCACCCTCGATTGGCAACTGGTTGCGCTCCGCCGCCGTGATGACAACGCGCCAGCAATGGACAAAAGACAAAGGGCCGCTCAACGACAAGGTGGTCACCGCGATCCGCGAGAAGTTCAAAATCGGCTGGTGGAGCGTTCAGGTGCGCTTTTATGGGCCGACTGAAATTACCGATGCGTCGCTGCGGGTGCTTGAAAAGGCGTTCGACAAGAAGCCAATCCTTTCAAAGAAGCCTGCCAAATGGACCAGAGGTGACCCGCCAGAGGGCTCTCCGGTCACCGGGGTTCCCGTCAGCTTCCCCCTCGCCAACGCCAATTGGCATGGCGGACGCGGCGGGCATATTGGATATTCGCCCGTTCTCCCGCCCAAAGGCGATCTCGCGATGGATCAGTTCAAGCGGACCTATGACCTCTATTCAAAATTCGGGATGGATTATCACGCCAGCTTTGCGATGGGTGATCGCAGCCTGACCAACGTCAATCAGATCCTCTATGACAAGGATAATCCAGACATGATGGGGCGTGTCGACGCGATGTTCCGTGCACTTGTCGCCGACGCTTCTGCGCATAACTATGGCGAATACCGAACCCATATCGAGTATATGGACCTGGTTGCGGACAGCTATGGCTTTAACGACCATGCACTGCGCCGCCTGAACGAACGTGTGAAGGATGCCCTCGACCCCAATGGCATTATCGCCCCGGGCAAGAGCGGGATCTGGCCCAAGGATCTGCGGGGAGAACGGTCATGAAGCGCACTGTTCTAGCCGCGATCTTCGCGCTCGCCGGATGTTCGGAAAAACCTGCCGCCCAAGCCGATGGCACGAAGATTGAGAATGCCTTTCGCGGTGCCATGCAGGACCGCTCCTCCAAATCGCCCCCCGAGGCCTTGTTCGTTGAAAAATGTGGCATGTGTCATCGTCAGATGGGGATGGGCACTGTCATATTGGCGCGCCGGATGGACCCGAAGATCGCCATGCTTGAGGCGCGGACCGATCTGACGGCTGACCTGGTCACGGCCGCTGCGCGCCAAGGCATCGGCAACATGCCCCGCATCTCACGCGGGGAGGTGAGCGACGCGCAGCTGTCCGAAATCTCGAATTATCTGACAAAAGGTGCCGCCAAATGATCCACGTCCGCAACGCTTGGCATGTGGCCGCATGGTCAATGGATATTGAACCCAACGCGCCCTTTCCAATCACAATCGCCAATGACCGGATCGTCATTTGGCGCAATGACAATGGTGATGTGACGGCCCTTGCCGACCGCTGCGTTCACCGCCTTGCCCCCCTGTCGCTTGGGCGTTGCGAGGGAGAGCGGCTGCGATGCATGTACCACGGCCTGCTGTTCAACCGTGATGGCAGTGTTGCAGAAATTCCGGGGCAAGACTTGATCCCGGCTGGCGCCAGTGTCCGCGCCTATCCTGTTGTGGACCGGCATAGCTGGATATGGGTTTGGCTGGGCGATCCGGCTTTGGCAGACCCGGCCCTCATTCCGCAGGCGGTTGGCTTTGATGATCCAGACTGGATTCTAGGGCGTGGGCAGCTGGACTATGCGGCCGAGGCGCGCCTCATTCACGACAATCTCTGTGATTTCAGCCACCTTTCCTATGTTCATCCTGCCAGTTTCGGCGCGAATGAGAATTGGGCGCGGACGCGGCCTAAAGTCACGGTGCTTGACCGTGCGGTCCGTTTTGAACGCTGGGTGACGGCACAATCTGGCATGCGCGGCGGAGACCGAGACCAGCCAGTCGATGTCTGGTCCTTCTACGAATATCACGTGCCGGGCATCCTCTTGATGCCAAGCGCGAGCTATCCGGCAGGGACAGCTGATAAGCTGAATGGCAAGGCGCCTCCCCCCGACATGCCAAAGACCGGCGTCACCTTTACCAGCCAAGCCGTGACCGCGCTGACCGACAAGACATCGCGCTATTTCTTCAGCTGGGGTCCACATAAGGACCATGGTGACGAAGCGCTCCGCGATATGCTGATGGGGATCGCAGATCAGGCATTCGGCGAGGACAAGATTATGATCGAGGCGCAGCAGCGGGTGATTGACCAAAGTCCAGATGTTCGCATCATGCCAACGAGCGCGGATGTCGGCGTGACGCAGTTTAACCGTTTGGTCGAACGTCTCTCGCGCGACGAGACGCTTTAGCGCCCGACCAGTCTGAAGCCGATATGGGGAGAGGAAGCGATATGATGAGCGCTTGTATCGCAAGACCGCCGACCATCGACTGGCTTGAGGTCCTCATCTGATGCGTTTTCAAGACAAAGTCGTGCTCGTCACAGGAGCGGCAAGCGGCATCGGGCTCGCCGCCGCCAAAGCCTTCGCGCGTGAGGGAGCCAAGGTCGTTCTCGCGGACCGGAATGCGGCTCTTGCAGAAGAAGGCGCGCAAGCCATTCGCCGTGATGGCGGCACCGCGGCCAGTATCGAGGTAGATGTCAGCGATTTTGCCGCCTGCGAAGCGATGGTGGCTTTTGCGGTTGAAACCTATGGCGCACTCCATATTGCCTTCAACAATGCCGGCATCCCCTCGGCGATTGGCGGAAGTTTTGAAGACTTCAGCGTCGAAAATTGGAAGGCCCTGATCGCAACAAATTTAGACGGCGTCTTCTACAGCATGAAGGCGGAGGTGCCTGCGCTCAAGGCGTCGGGCGGCACCGCGATCATCAATACAGCATCTGTCGCTAGCCTTGTGGCAGCGCCCGGCATGGCGGCGTATGTCGCCTCCAAACATGGTGTGGGAGGACTGACAAAGGCAGCGGCACTAGATCTCATCAACCAAGGGATCCGGGCGAACGCGATCTGCCCCGGCTTTGTCGATACAGCGATGCTGGCGGGCGCCATCTCCACGCCCGAAGATCGTGCAGCCATGAGCGCACTCACCCCAATTGGCCGCATTGCGACGGCAGAAGAAGTTGCCGCCACGGCCCTGTTCCTTGCGTCGGATGCGGCCAGTTACATGGTCGGCGTGCTGCTCAGCGTCGATGGCGGCGTCGTCGCACAGTAAAAGCGCCGTCCTTTACAAACTGAACTGGTTCGATAAGCGCCGCAGAGTTTCCGGGTCGTCCACATCCACCAGCGCACCCGGCGGGTTGGTGACACGGTAGGCGGTCTTCAATAGCGGCTTGGCACCCTGATCACCGGTCAAACTCGAAAGCGCCCCGAACTGTTCGCGCGAGAAAATCGCAGGAGGAGAAACGAGCGTGCCATCCTGCGAGGCGACGAGGCCCCCACGCTCAGTCCACGCCTGCACCAGAGCCAAAAAATGCGAAGAGGGCACCAAGGGCATGTCGGCCAGACAGACCAACAGGCCGTCGGCCCCAATCTCAAGTGCGCGCTCAGCGGCGCACCGCAAGGATGAGGCCATGCCGTCCGCTGCGTCCGGGTTAACGACCGGCTCAAATCCCGCCGACGCCCAGCCCGGCACACATGGATGATCTACTGTCCGTACAATCACCCAACGTCGCAGAACGTCGAGATCAATCAGCGCGTCAGCGCTGTGCAGCCCCAACGGTTTGCCGCGAAAAGGTGCGGCCAGCTTGTCCTCCGCTCCGAACCGCGCCGAGCGGCCTGCCGCCAAAATCGCGACGGCAAGTCTGCTCATCCCGAAGCCCCAAGAATGGTCAAGGTAACGGCGTTAGATACCGCAATAGGAATTTTACGTAACACTATGATATTTAAGTGAAACTTTTCGCTATGGGCAACTCACGAATGCGCTTGCCGGTCGCTGCAAAAATCGCATTGGTAACAGCAGGCGCAAGCGGCGGTAGGCTCGGTTCCCCGGCGCCCCCCAACACCTTGCTGTCGCCATTGATGACGTCGACCATGACCGAAGGCGCGTCCTCCATACGGACCATTTGGTAATCGTGGAAATTGCTCTGCTCGACGCTGCCATCCTTCAGCGTGATCCCGCTATAAAGGGCAGTGGTCAGGCCATAGACGATGCCGCCTTCCATCTGCGCTGCAAACCCATCTGGGTTCATAACATAGCCGGCATCGGCACAGCACCAAACCTTGGTCACCCGAGGTTTACCGTCTTTCACCGTCACTTCTGCGACTTCTGCCACAATTGTGCCGAAGGACTTTACAAGCGCGATGCCTCGACCCGTGCCTTCCGGAAGGGGCGTGCCCCAGCCCGCCATTTGCGCGACCTTTTCGAGCACCGCCTTGTGCCGAGGGGATTTGCTCAACAACGCGCGGCGATATTCAAAGGGATCCTGCCCCGCTGCATGCGCCAGTTCATCGATAAAGCTCTCAACGAAAAAGCCCTGCTGGCTATGATCCACCGATCGCAAGCTGCCGAAACGCAAATGCATGTCAGCTGGCGCGTGGCGGATCGAGCGGTTGGGAATGTCATAATGCGCAACATCCCATGATCCGTCCGGACCATTGAGCTGGGTGAATGCATTGTTCCAGCTCACCGGCTTGCCGCTGCTGTCCAATCCGCCGGAAAACCGGCTGGTATCTGCCGGACGATAAAAGTCCTGTCGCGTATCTTCTTCGCGCGACCAGATCATCTTGATCGGATAGCCCGTTGCCTTTGCAACTCGTGCCGCCTGCACCGGATAGTCAGATTCCAGCCGCCGACCAAAGGCACCGCCCAAGTACAGCTGGTTCACCGTTACATCGTCGTTGCTGATCTCCAGCACCTTTGCGACAGCAGACCGCGCCATCAGCGGAACTTGCGTACTTGTCCAAATCTCGCATTTGCCGTCATGCACCCAGGCCGTGCAGTTGATCGGTTCCATCGCCGCATGGGCCACGAAAGGAACCTTATACTCGGCGACCACCTTTTTGGCGGCGCTCGCCAAGGCGCCGGGCGCATCGCCTTCATTCGCCAATGATGTTCCGCCGGTGTCGCCAGCATCATCCAGCGCCTTTGCGAACCGGGCCGACAGCTTTGCACTATCAAGGGCATCGCCTTCGGTGCGCGAATAGCGCGGCTCGACCATGTTGAGGGCCATCTGGGCTTGCCAATAGCCATCGGCCACAACGGCGACGAAATCGCCCATGTTGAGGATCTCACGGACGCCCGGCATGGCTTTGGCCGTCGCCGTGTTGATCGCTTCCACCTTTGCTCCCGGCACCGGCGGTGCTTTCACGGCAACATATTTCAGCTTCTGTCCGGGAACCTGTGCGTCGATACCAAACATCGCCTCGCCATTGACCTTGGCTGGAATATCTAGCCGTTGCAGGCCTTTACCCATCAGCTTGTATTGGGACACATCCTTCAGCGGCGGCGTTTGCGGCATGGACTCTTGAGAGGCTGCCTCAGCGAACTCGCCATAAGTGCCGCGCTTGTTTGACGCTTTGTGCACCAGCATTGAATTCTCAGCCACAATCTCACTTGCCGGCACATTCCAGCGCGCAGCAGCAGCGGCGACCAGCATTTGGCGGGCGGCTGCACCTGCAAGCCGCATCGTATGCTGTCCGGTTGTGCGAACCGACGAGCTTCCGCCGGTCACCAGCACATCGCCCAACTTAGAGATTTGCGTGAACAATCCGTTGTACGTCGGCTCGAGCCATTTAGGGGCATCGAGCGACCATGCGGCGACAAAATCCCGCGCGGCATCGGGAACAACGTAATTGCCGTCCGCTGGCGCCTGCATCACCGAAACTTTGGACCAATCGGCGTCAAGCTCATCGGCAAGCATTTGCGCGAGGGTTGTGTGCGCGCCCTGCCCCATTTCACAATGCGGGACGATCGCCGTGACGGTATTGTCTCGGTCAATCTTCACCCAAGCGTTGACCAGCTGTTCGCCCTCACCGCCTGCGACTGATCCGCGCAATTTGTCGACGGCATTTCCGGGGCGTATAGCGACGCCAACGACCAAAGCTCCACCCGTGAGCACACCTGCGCCGATAAAGCCGCGCCTTGACCACTTGTTCATCGCTTAGCGCTCCGTTCCAGAGGCCGCAGCCTTGATGGCCTTGCGGATCCGTTCATAGGTTCCGCAGCGGCAGATATTGCCTGACATCGCCGCGTCAATCTGTTCATCGCTGGGCTTCGGCGTATCCCGCAGCAAGGCGGCGGCGCTCATCAGTTGCCCCGACTGGCAATAGCCGCATTGTGGCACCTGCGCATCGATCCAGGCCTGCTGCAGCGGGTGCAGCGCGCCCTCTGGTCCAGCGAGACCTTCGATTGTTGTGATCTGGCGACCATCCGCTTCGGAAATCGGTGTCGAGCAGGACCGGATGGGCTGTCCGTCGAGATGCGCGGTGCAGGCGCCGCACTGGGCGACCCCACAGCCAAACTTCGTGCCGGTCATACCGAGCTGTTCGCGCAAGACCCAAAGGATGGGTGTCGCCGGGTCCACATCAAGCTTTTGCGGTTTGCCGTTCACTGTCGTCTGGATCATCGCGTCATCCTATCTGCCGGATCTTAGTTTCTCTTAGGGTGGGTAACTGCGCTGCAAAAGCGCCTTGATTACGGAATCGGTCTGCCACTTCGGCGAGCACCGATATAGCTAAAGTTGCCGGATCGCGCACCGAATGAAACACACCGATGGGGGCGGATATTCCGGCAATCGCAGCTGCGGACACGCCAAGCGCCCGAAGCACCTCACAACGGGCGGCGTGGGCGCGCTTGCTGCCCATGGCACCCAAAAAGAAATGCGGTTGTTCCAGCGCATGGGCGATAAGCGCCGGCTCCCAATCATGGTCATGGAACAGAAAGACGACGGCCGTCCAAGCATCGCTGATCAGCGCGCGCGTTTCTGTCGGCGCGCCAATGACGACCGCGTCGAACCCATCTTGTCTCAGCGCATCAGCAAGGACCTTGTCCGGCGTGATGATGGCGATCTCGGCACCCCAGGCGCGCGCTTGTTCTGCAAGCTTAGAAACCACTGCGCCGTGCCCAACAATCAACACGCGCGGGTTCGGCCAATGCCCTATTGTGGCGATGCCTTTCGCGGCGTCCCAGCCCGTCGGATGCCAATCGGAAATGAAGCTGGGCGGCTGCGCATCTGTCCGCAACTCTAATGCAAAAGGTTGACGGCTATTGATCGCCTCCAGCGCCCGACGCGGCAAATCATCTTCAGACAGCGGCTGAAAATGAAGGTCTAACCCGCCGCCGCAGGGCAAGCGGATATCGATATAGCGGGACCCTTGCCCAAAGCGCGTTACGCGTGGCGCGCCTTCAGCAATGGCGTCACCCGCCTCTGCGATCACCGCGCGCTCAATACAGCCGCCCGAGAGCGACCCGACAAAAGCGCCATCTTCGTCGACAGCCATATGCGCGCCGGGATCCCGCATGGAAGAGCCGAAAGCTTCGACCAAAGACACCAGCGCCACACGCCTGCCGCTGGCCAAGCGGTCCACCAGAAATGCAAAGATTTCGCGCTTGTCCAACGGAGCCCAGTCTATCGCGTATGACGAGGAAGAACGAGTAACGAACGGCATTGCCACTCGCAAGGCCGGGCCTCTCCAGACCGGCTCGGTTGACCGATCAGTCGACCCCGAGAAAGGTGATGTGATCTTCCAGCGCGACCCGCTCCCGCTCAAAATTATTGGTCGGCGCCTCTGCGTCGCGCCAACCAATGGCGATCCCGCAGAACAACAGCGTGTCGTCAGAAAGACCCAGATGGGCCTTAATGGTGCGACCGTACATGCCCATATATTCTTGCGGGCAGCTGTCGAGGCCTTCACCACGCAGCAACAGCATGATCGTCTGCAACCACATGCCAACGTCAGACCACTGGGCTTCCTTCATAAATTTCGGGAAGTGGCAGAGCAGCAGAACTGGCGCGCCAAACGACACCATGTTGGCGCGGGCAAAATTGTCCCGCTGTTCCGCGTCATCACGCGCAATGCCCATGGCGGCATACATGCTTGCGCCAACCGCACGCAGGCGGGATTGGTATTTCTCAACTTGGCCCGGTGCCGAGAAATCATACTCCATGGGATTGTCCGGCGCGCTCGCCAGAAGCTTTTCCTGCAAGGCCTTCAGCGGCGCGCCTGCAAGCACCGTTGCTTCCCATGGCTGGAAATTGCAGCCCGACGGCGTCATGCGCGCCTGATCGAGAACGCGGCGAAGCGTTTCGGCAGGCACTGGCTTATCAAGATAAGCGCGGATGGAACGGCGGGTGGCGACGGCTTCGGCAATATTCATGGGGCTCTTCCTCTGTGTTCCGCGCCCCTCTATCACGACAGGGCGTGACGCCAATCGATTTTAAGCGCTTGGATTTGCGAAAAAGAACCGACCGCATGAAACGCATTATTTCGGGCTAAGGTCAACGGTTTCCGATTGCCGCAAAACCGGCAGTCCCCCAAGGGGAGGATCAAGACCTGACCGCGGTGGAGTAAACCATAATGACCCCAATGGAATTGATCGGCACGGCGCAGGTGCCCGGGGGACAAGAACTTCGACTGTTCCGCCGTGGGCGCGACTTCATGATCCTGCTGGATCGCAACGAGCTGATGAGCAGCCGGATGAGTGGATCGGAAGAGGCGCTTGCAGTCATGAGCTGTGCGCGGCTGGAGCAGCGGCATGCGCCGCACATGCTGATCGGTGGATATGGCATGGGCTTTACGTTACGTTCCGCCCTTGCAGCTCTTGGTGCAGATGCGCAGGTAACGGTTGCTGAGCTCGTGCCTGAAATCATCCAATGGGCGCGTGGGCCTATGGTCGACCTCGCGGCAGGCTGCTTGGACGACCCCCGTGTGCGTCTGATCGAGGCCGATGTTGTCGGCGTAATCGCTGAGGCGACCGGCACCTATGATGCGATCTTGCTCGACGTCGACAACGGGCCGGACGGCCTAACCCGTAACGGGAATGATCGCCTCTATTCGATGAAAGGACTGGCAGCCGCAAAGGCGGCACTGAAGCCCGGAGGCATTCTGGCCGTGTGGTCAGCCGCTCCTGACAATGTATTCGCCAAGCGGCTCTCTGCGGCGGGCTTCAGCGTGGAGGAAATCGCCGTCCGCGCGCGGAGCAATGGCAAAGGGCCAAGGCACGTCATCTGGTTCGCGACGAAGCGCGGCTAAGCCGCCAAATAAGCGCTGAGCCCAACCGTGGCCGCCGCCGCAATCAAAGCGAGATACGGCAACGCCCCAGCTTTCGGCTGCACAATCTGCTGCGCAACGCCGCCCTCCCCATCTCCATCAGATATCGGAAACTGCCCCTTGTCCTGAACATAGTGGCGGTACGCGAAGACCGGAATAATCAGCAAGACCGCCAGCAGGCCGTTACGCAGCGTGCCTTCTCCCCACACATCAGCCCCGGCACCCATCCAGACCAAATTCACAAAGCCAAAGACGGCACCTGTCGCCAGCAGCCAGGTTGGGCAGCGGTACGGGCGGTTCCAGTCGCTCCGGTCAATCCGGTGGATCCATCCGGACTGAAGGTTGAGGAAATTGAACACGAAGTAGCAGACGTTGGAAATCATCAGCACCGCGAAATAATCCGAGGCGAGCAACAGCACCAAGTTGAAGACCAAGTCTGTCCACATGGCCGCTGTCGGCGCGCCGTGTGAATTGACGCGGGAGAGGTAACGGGGAAACCAACCATCGACCGACGCCTGATAGAGCGTCCGTGACGATCCCATCATGGAGGTCATCACAATCAGTAACAGCGCGAGCACCAGCATGACGATAAGCATGTTGCCAATAACAGCCCCTCCGCCCAATATCTTGGCAAGCGCGTTGGCCACGCCTGATCCATCATAAATGCTCGGATCAAGCATGCCTTCCAGCCCCAGCGAGGCCTGAAAGACGAGCGGCACGAGCGTAAAAATGCCCATGCATAGAAGACCTGAGGCAAACAGCGCGCGGGCGGTGTCCTTTGCAGGATCGCGAAACTCGCGCGTGTAGCAGACCGCGGTTTCAAACCCATAGGTTGACCAACCCGCCCCGAACATCGCACCGGCCAGAAGCGTGAGCCCCGCCGCATCCCATACGCCAAAACTGATATTTCCCGCGGCGTCCCGGGCAATAGGCAGAAGCGGGAACAGATTTTCAGTCGGAAGATCACCGGTGATCAGCGGAACAATACCGACAAGCAGCAGCGGCAGCATGCAGGCAATGCCAAGAATTCTCTGAAACTGCGCCGCGCGTGCAGCCCCGTGATGTTGAAGGGCAAACGTCAGCAACAGAAACCCTGTCGCAATGATCGACACGAGATTGATCCGAAGATGGAGACCTTCCCGGACAAAGTCGAGCGGGAGGAGATCAAACTGCCATTGCCGGATCGCAGAATCGACCGGAAACAGGCTGGCCATGACGTAGCCAGCACCTAGACTTGTGCCAAGCGCCAACACAGGGGACCAAGCGAGCCAATTGCACCAAACGGAAATCGGCGCGATGAACTTGCCATATGGGAGCCACCCCGCAGCCCCATAGACCGAAGCGCCTCCTGATTTATTCGGATAAAGCCCGGCAATCTCAGCATAGACGAAGGACTGGGTGAACCCCATCAGGATGGAGGCGATCCAGATTACCCAGCTTGGCTGGCCGATCATCGTCGCGATGCCGCCCATGGTCAGCAGAACGCCGGCAGGCACCCCGCTCGACGCCCAAAAGGCATCCTTCCAATCCAACTGACGCTGCAGCTGCATTGGGCCGCCAACCTGCCCCGTGTCCGAAATCGCTGTCGTGCTCACCACCCCACCGTCTCCCCCTGAAAACCGAAGGCCGACCCCTGACAACAGATCAGAGGTCGGCCCTATGAATACTCAGCTTTCAGCGCCTCATTTGCCGAAGTTATAGCGAAGGGTGAGAGCCCAGGTGCGGGGCTTGGCATAAACGCCCAACGTATCACCCCAATAAAGCGATCCATCGAACGCATAGACGCGATAGGCGCGGTTGAAGATGTTGCTCACGGTCAAGGACACATCAACCTTCTCATTCGCCGTGGTGAAGCCAATGCGGCTATTTGCAACGCCATAGCCGCCTTCTCGCTCCACCGGTGCGCACATGACGGTGAAGCACATCTTGCTCTGGAAGATCGCATCGGCCTGCACAGAAGCCGTGCCGCCTGCCAACGCAAATTCATAACGCGCCAAGGCACTGCCCGACAATTTGGAGGCCTGCGGCAGATCATGCGTCACAACCGAAACACCATCCGGCAGCAGAACGTTCTTCACCTTGCTGTCCTGGAGAGCGCCCGAAAGCTGCAAGGTCAGGCCGGGTGCTGGACGGGTTGTGAAGTCCGCTTCAATCCCTTGAACCTTGGCGGGAAGATTGCGGACGACCTGCGTAAACCCGACTTGGACGAACGCCTGATAATTCCGATAATCATAATAGAACGCCGCAAGATTGAGCGTCGTCCCAGGCGCCAAGGTCGACTTCAGGCCTACTTCATAGGCATTCAAAGTCTCGGGCTGATAGGGCAAATTGTTGAGCGTATCGACCAGCTGTGACGGGAACGGCGTGCCCGTTGAGAAGGTGAAGCCGCCCGACTTTGAGCCGCGGTTGTAGCTGACATAGGCCAAAACATTATCGCTGGGCTTATAATCAATCTGCGCCCGGGCCGTGACGCCGCTGAAACTCGGCGAGGCTGCGTCCGGCGTGATGGTGACGCCAGATATACCGGAGCCAAAGGTCCATGAACCCGGAGTGTTGGTTCCCGTCAGATCCGTATAGGAAACGCCATTCGGACCAAAGCGCAGCGAAAGCGCATAAAGCGGCAAGACGTGAACAGCGGTGTAGTCACCGACCTTGTGATCCCGCCAATAGCGCAGGCCACCGATCAGCTTAACCTGATCGTTGAGCTTATATTCGTTCTGCGCAAAGACCGCGAAGGACTCCGTCTTCTGCGTGAAATTGACGCTGGGATCATAGGCCGCGAACGGTGTGGCATATTTGGCCTTGTACTTGCCATCGATGACCATGCCAAAGGCACCAACCGTCAGGAAATTCCGGTCTGTCGTTTTGGACAGACGCAGTTCCTGCGAATATTGATTCACATTGGCATCCTGGAAGAACACGGTCCCCGAAGCGTAGCATGTCAACGCCGTATTGGGCGCCGGGCATGGTGCGGTTGCGGGCGGCGTAACGTTTTCGACATAAGGGATTTCGGGCGGGCCATTGCCGCTTTCGATGTAGAATTTGTTGACGTGCTGATAATCGGTGATCGAAGTCACGTCGAAGCCACCGACTTCAGCATCGATGCGCAACGTGCTGCCGAAGAGCTTTCGGTCAACATAAGCATCGCCGGTGCCGGCCGTTTTCCAAGGGCTGCCGCCTTGTGAGGCTGCGATATCAGGATTGAAGTAACCGGGACCAGCCGTCCCCGTCACACCCCAATAAGAACATGTTGCGGTTGGCGCCAGAAACTCGCCTTGGAACTGCGCATTTGGGCAGGTCGGCGCGTAGTTGTAGACACCGGCCTGACGTTCTTTGTCTGCCTGCGAATAACGCAAAGTGAGCTTGGCTTTGAAAGCGGAGCTCGGCTCGTAATCCAAAATCCCGCGCAGCGCCCAGTGATTGTTCGCCCCACGATCCTTTTCGCCGGGCGTAATATTTTCAATATAGCCATCATCACGATCATAAATGCCCGAAATGCGCGCGCTCAACGTGTCGCTCAACGGACCGGAAATGGCACCTTCAACCTGCGTCTGATTAAACCGGCCGTAGGTCAGGCGGACATAGCCATCCAGAACGTCGGTTGGCTGGCTGGAAATGAACTGCACGGCCCCACCGGTGGCATTCCGCCCGAACAGCGTCCCCTGAGGACCGCGCAAAGCTTCCACACGCGCCAGATCAAAAATCGGGAAGCTCGCTGTCGTGATGGAGCTGGCGTATGAATCATCCTGATAAACCGCAACCGGCGGTTCCTGCTGATCGCCATAGTCATTCTGCGAAACACCGCGCATGTTGAAGACCACCTGCGACGAGGAGTAAGCGTTGTACTTGAGGTTCGGGATCGCGGAAACGACATCGGTTGCATTAGAGTTGTTACGGTTCTCAAGGTCATCCTTGCTCAAAACCGAAATTGCGATGCCAACATCTTGCAGCTTCTGCTCCCGCTTTTGGGCGGTGACCACGATCTCAGTGCGATCCACGTCGTCTGCAGCGGGCGTCGGCGCTGGCTCTGCCGCAGAAACCTGCGCCGCCGCCAAAGCTACAGTCAGAGCAGTGCCTGACCGCAGCAGCAGCGCGACCTTCGAGAGGTGGAAGGACGTGTTCATATTGATATTCCCCCTTGTGACGCGACGCACGGCCTTTTTTTGCCGTCGAGATCGCATTTTCATCCCTTTGAACGCCGATGATTAAACATATTGGGAGACCGTGCAAGATCGCCGCATGGGCCCACACGAACCTCAAGTGCGTTCAAGTAACACTGAACACTGTCCAATAAGTT
>JBBATS010000024.1:0-40781 GCA_040398625.1 Chakrabartia sp.
CGAAGACGACGCGCGCGATGGTCCTGCATTCGCTTGCCCAGGTGCGCGCCCAGATCGCCCGAGATCCGATGATCCCTGCCGACATGCGTCAGACCATCCTGACTTCGCTTGATCAGCAGATGGCAGACGAACCCGCGCGCCAGCGGCTATCGCTGCAATAACAGACGAAGAAGAGGAGGAAGATCATGGTTTCAGATAAGGCCTTTATCGTTGCCGGAACCGCACTTGTGGTCGGCACGCTGTTTGCCCTCGCTTCGCCCACGCTCGCCGCCAATGAGCCGGAGCCCAAGGTGACGAAGACAATCATCATCCGCCATCACGATGGTGCCGAAGAGGTGCGCGAAGAAAAGGACATCGCCATCGCTGATTGCGCAGCCGGCGGCCGCAAGTTCGCAACTGAGAATGACGTGACGGACGCTAACGGACGGCTTCGTAAATCCAAGATCGTCATCTGCGGCGCGCCGGACATAACGGACGCCGAAATGGCCAAGAAGCTCTCCGAAGCGCGCGCCCGCATCGCCAAGGATATGGAAGCCGCTGGCGAAGCGCGGGAAAAGGCGCTCGCCGCCCTCGACAAGGAAATCGCGCGGCTGAATGGCCCGCACAAGGACTATCCAAAGGAATAAAGTCTCCCCTCCGGCCGTAACTTCCCTTTTCCGGCCGGAGACCAAGACCGGGGGCGCAGGAGAGGCTTCATCCCACCGCACCTGTGCCCCCGGCCCCCTTCCTTTCGGACCACACTGCTTGAACATCCCCGCGTCTTTCGCCACATGAGGAGCGATGGACGTGCCCGACCTTTCCAAAGAGCCTTACGCCGTTGCCGAACAGATCAGCCAGCTGATCCGCCGCGTGCTGGCGCATAACCCTTCGCACTTCAGCTATACGGGCACCCAAACCTATATTGTCGGCACAGGCGAGGTTGCGGTGATCGACCCCGGCCCGCTGGGCGATGACCCGCATCATGTGGACGCGTTGATCAACATCCTGTCGGGTGAAAAGATCGTGGCGATCATGTGCACGCATACCCACCGTGATCATTCACCGGCCGCAGCACCCTTAAAGGCCGCGACCGGCGCGCCAATCATCGGCTGTGCGCCGCTCGTGCTTGAAGATGATGGCCCCCGCGCCGATGCCAGCTTTGATGCGACCTATGTGCCCGACCGCGTTCTTAATGATGGTGACAGCGTCTCTGGCCCCGGCTGGACGCTCACCGCGCTCGCGACGCCCGGCCATACCTCCAATCATCTCTGCTTTGCCCTGGCGGAGGAGAAAGCTCTGTTCACCGGCGATCACGTCATGGGCTGGTCAACGAGCGTCGTCTCCCCGCCCGATGGCGACATGGCCGATTATATGCGCAGCCTCGCGCTGCTGATGGAGCGCGATGACACGGTCTATTACGCGGCGCATGGTGCACCCATTGAGACGCCCCAGCGACTGGTGCGCGGCATGATGGGGCATCGCAAGCAGCGCGAAGGGCAGATCCTGCGCCTGCTGGAGGCGGGAACAGGCCACATTCCGGATATGGTGCTCAGCATGTACAAGGGCGTCGACAAGCGCTTGCACGGGGCGGCCGGTCGTTCTGTCCTCGCGCATTTGTTGGACCTGCGGGGCCGTGGGCTTGTTATCGGGACTGAGGAGGCGGGATGGAAGCTGGCCGCATGAAACGCCTGATCGTTCTGCTGCTCGGCCTAGCGGTCATCGCGGGCGGGAGCATTTGGATGTTGCAGCGTCGGTTCAATCCGCCCGTCGAAACCGTTGTCTCCTCTAGCCTTGCCGCGCTGCAGGAACAGAACCGCCTCTCCGCCTTCGCCGCGCGCTTTGTGACGGTGGTGACGTCCAGCAAGACGCAACTTGGCTTCAGTGCCGAAAAGACGCTCATCCTGCCCGCCATGATCCGCTACGAAGTGGATATGGCGCGCCTTCGCCAGCAGGATTTGAGCTGGGATAAGGACACGAACACGCTCTCCGTTCGGCTGCCTCCAATCCAGATTGCGGGGCCCGAATTCGATCTGGGGCAAGCGCGTGAATATGGCAGCGGCGCGGTGCTGATGGCTCTGACCGATGTGGAGGCGTCGCTGGATGCCGAAAATAAGGCCAAGGCACGCGAAGACGTCATCCGTCAGGCCGCAGGCGACGTCACCATGAAGCTCGCCCGCGAAGCCACGGTTCGCGCCGTGCAATCCAGTTTTGCTATGCCGCTTGCCGCTGCCGGTATAGAAGCAAAGGTGAATGTGACCTTCGCCGGTCGCTGATCCAACAGACCCCAAGAGGATGACCAGATGAACGCCCCTACCACCAGCCTTGCCGGTGTCGATATCCGCGCTGAAATCGAGCGTCTGCGCAAAGACCGCAACGCCATCATCCTCGCGCATTATTACCAGCGCCCTGAAATTCAGGATCTGGCCGACTATGTGGGCGACAGCCTGGAACTGAGCCGAAAGGCACAGGAAACCGACGCGGATGTCATCGCTTTTTGCGGCGTGCGCTTCATGGCGGAAACGGCGAAAATCCTGTCTCCCGAAAAGACCGTGATCCTGCCCGACATGGACGCCGGGTGCAGTCTGGAAGACAGCTGCCCGCCCGATCAGTTCAAGGCCTTCCGCGAGGCACACCCGGACCATATCGCGCTGACCTACATCAACTGCTCGACCGAGGTGAAGGCGCTGTCTGACATCATCGTCACAAGCTCCTCCGCTGAGAAGATTCTCTCACAAATTCCGTTGAGCCAGAAGATCATCTTCGGCCCGGACAAGCATCTCGGCGGCTATCTCCAGCGCAAGCTCGGGCGGGAGATGCTGTTATGGCCCGGCGTGTGCATCGTTCACGAGGCGTTTTCGGAAACCGAACTGATCAAATTGAAGGCGCAGCACCCCGGCGCGCCGGTCGCCGCTCATCCCGAATGCCCTGCGCATATCGTGGATCATGCCGACTATGTCGGCTCCACCAGTGGCATCCTGAACTATGCCAAGACGATGGAGGGCGACACGCTCATCGTCGCGACCGAGCCGCACATCATCCACCAGATGGAACTGGCTGTCCCGCACAAAACCTTCATCGGTGCGCCGGGTGCTGATGGAAACTGCAACTGCAACATCTGCCCCTATATGGCGCTCAACACGCTCGAAAAGCTCTACATCGCGCTGCGGGATTTGAAGCCGCAGGTCCACATTGAAGAGGGCCTGCGGCTGCAGGCCAAGAAGTCGCTCGACCGGATGCTGGAGATGGCCAGTGGGACCGTCGGGCAAGGGGATCTGGGGGCGCGGCCTTGAGCTTCGCTCTCCCGCAGTTCGACCTCGAGGCTTTTGTCCGCGGCACAATTGCTGAAGATATGGGCCCAACCGGCCGCGATGTGACGTCGGAAAGCGTGATTCCGGCGGATGCGCGTTTTGCAGGTGTGATGGACAGCCGCGATGCGATTGTTGTCGCAGGGCTACCAATTGCGGAAGCGTTCTTCCGGCATCTCGACCCAGAGATAAGTGTGGAGATCCTCGTTGAAGAAGGTGCGACGGTCGCCAAGGGGTCCGACCTGATGCGCCTGAATGGCAAGGCACGGGCGATGCTGACGGCGGAGCGGTCGGCGCTCAACATCGTCCAGCATCTCTCGGGCGTGGCGACGCTGACGCGGGCCTATGTCGACGCGATTGCGGGCACAGGCTGCACGCTGCTGGATACGCGCAAGACGATCCCCGGCCTTCGCGTTCTGGAGAAATATGCGACGCGCATGGGCGGTGCCACCAACCACCGCATGGGCCTGTGGGATGCGGCGATGATCAAGGACAATCATGTCGCGGTTGCAGGGGGCGTGGCTGAGGCCGTCCGCCGCGCGCGCGATGCGGGGGTGGAACGGATCATCCTAGAGGTCGACCGGATCGACCAGATTGAGCCCGGTCTGGCTGCAGGCGCCACGCATCTGCTGCTCGACAATATGGATGCGGCGACGCTGCGCGAGGCGGTGGCCTTGGTCGCCGGCCGCGTGCCGACCGAAGCCTCGGGCGGCGTCACGCTGGAGACGATCCGCGCCAAGGCGGAAAGCGGCGTGACCTTTATTTCGGTCGGCAGGCTCACGCAGAGCGCGCCTGCGGCAGACATTGGGCTCGATTTTACATCGGTCTAGATCCGTCCCGGTGTTGAGGCGCCGCTGTAATTCCCCTAGACCCTGCCCATGGCAAAATTCGCACCTTTCAAATGGGATGACCCCTTTCACCTCGACGCGCAGCTGACCGAAGACGAGCGGATGATCCGCGATGTAGCGGAAGGCTATGCGCAGGATAAGCTCCTGCCGCGTGTCGTTTCCGCTACGCTCTCCGAACGTTTTGATCGGGAGATCATGAATGAGCTGGGCGCGCTCGGCCTGCTCGGTTCGACGATTGAGGGCTATGGCTGCGCCGGTGTCAGTAACGTGGCTTATGGCCTCATTGCCCGCGCGGTGGAGCGTGTTGATTCGGGTTATCGCTCCGCCATGTCGGTGCAGAGCTCGCTGGTGATGCATCCCATCCACGCCTATGGGTCCGAAGAACAACGGCAGAAATATCTGCCCAAGCTGGCCACCGGTGAATGGGTCGGCTGCTTTGGCCTGACGGAGCCTGATGCCGGGTCGGATCCTGCGTCCATGAAAACCAACGCCAAGCAGGCGGCGGGCGGCTACATCCTCAACGGCGCCAAGATGTGGATCACCAACTCGCCGATCGCCGACATCGCGATTGTCTGGGCGAAGGATGAAGGCGGCGTCATCCGCGGCTTCATCGTTGAGCGCGGCATGAAGGGCTTCTCCACGCCCAAGATTGAAGGCAAGATGAGCCTGCGGGCGTCAATCACGGGCGAAATCGTCCTAGAAGACGTGTTCGTGCCGGAGGAAAATCTGCTCCCCAATGTGCAGGGTCTGTCGGGTCCGTTCGGCTGCCTCAACAAGGCGCGCTATGGCATTGCCTGGGGCGTGATGGGTGCTGCGGAAGACTGCTTCCACCGCGCGCGGCAATATCAGCTCGACCGCAAGCAGTTCGGCCGTCCGCTGGCCGCCAACCAGATTCCGCAGCTCAAGATGGCGAACATGCAGACCGAAATCGCGCTGGGCCTTCAGGCCGCGCTGACGGTGGGTCGCTCGATGGATGATGGCACCTGGTCGCCGGAAATGGTGAGCCTCATCAAGCGCAACAATTGCGGCAAGGCGCTCGATATCGCCCGCGTCGCGCGCGACATGCACGGCGGCAACGGCATTTCGGCGGAATATCACGTCATCCGTCACGCCATCAATCTGGAGACGGTCAACACCTATGAAGGCACGCATGATGTGCACGCCCTCATCCTCGGCCGTGCGATCACCGGCATTCAGGCATTCAGCTGATCCAACCCAATAAGGGGGCAATATGCGCTTTTCGAAACTGATCGCGGCGAGCGTTCTCGCCGCCCTGTCGTCCACCTCGATGGCGCAGACGCTGCGTCCCGATCAGGCGGCGTTCCGTGAGCTTTACAAAGAACTGGTCGAGACGAACACGACCCAGTCGGAAGGCAGCTGCACGCTGGCGTCTGAACGGATGGCTGCGCGCCTGAAGGCCGCTGGGTTTGCGGACAGCGACATCACGCTGTTTGCTACACCTGAAAAGCCCAAGGATGGCGGGCTTGTCGCGGTACTCAAGGGCGCGTCCAAAAAGGCCAAGCCGATCCTGCTGCTCGCCCATATCGACGTGGTCGAAGCGCGCCGGGCCGATTGGGTGCGCGATCCCTTTAAGCTGATTGAAGAGGGCGGCTATTTCTACGCCCGTGGCGCATCGGACGACAAGTCGCAGGCCGCGATCTGGACCGATGCGATGATCCGCTTCAAGAAGGAAGGCTTCAAGCCGAAGCGGACGATCAAGCTCGCGCTCACCTGCGGTGAAGAGTCGGTCGGCGCGTTCAACGGCGCCGAATGGCTGGCGACCAATAAGCCAGAGCTGATCGCTGCAGAATTCGCTCTTAACGAAGGCGGCGGCGGTCGTCTCGATCCCTCGGGCAAGAAGCTGCTGCTTGCCATGCAGGTCGGCGAAAAGACCGTTCAGAACTATCGTCTGGAAACGACCAATCCCGGCGGCCACAGCTCGGTCCCGCGTCCCGACAATGCGATCTACTCGCTGACCGCGGCGGTGACCAAGGTCGGCCAGTATGAATTCCCGATCCAGTTCAGCGATACGACGCGGACCTTCTTCCAGCGGACCGGCGAACTGACCGGTGGAGAAATGGGCGGCGCCATCAAGGCATTGCTCGCCAACCCGAATGACAAGGCGGCAGACGCCATCGTGTCCAAAGATGCGAGTTTCCATTCAACGCTGCGCACGACGTGCGTCGCCACCATGCTCGACGCAGGTCATGCCATGAACGCGCTGCCGCAGCGGGCACGTGCGGTCGTCAATTGCCGCATCTTCCCGGGTGTTTCGGTGGACGCGGTGAAAGCGGAACTGGACCGCATCATTGCTGATTCTTCTGTGTCGATCACGAAGATTGAACCGATCCGCCCGATGGCTGTGCCGCCGCCGCTTTCGCCCAAGGTCTTTGGTCCGGCTGAAAAGCTGGCAGCCAAACACTTCCCTGGTGTGCCGATGATACCGGTCATGTCCACGGGTGGCACCGATGCGCCGTATCTGTCGCTGGCCGGTATCCCGACCTACGGCATGCCTGGCATCTTCCAGCAGCTTGAAGGCAGCGGTGTCCATGGTTTGAATGAGCGGATTTCCGTTAAGTCGCTCTACGAAGGCCGCGACTATCTGTTCGAGCTCGCCAAGATTTACGCCAATCAGGACTGATCGATGACCAAGGCCCTTTCCGGCATCAAGGTGCTCGATCTGTCGCGCGTGTTGGCGGGGCCGTGGTGCACGCAGATGCTGGGCGATCTCGGCGCCGAGATCATCAAGATCGAACAGCCGGGCAAAGGCGATGACACGCGCGGCTGGGGCCCGCCCTGGCATGGCGAGGGGGAGGAGCGGCTGTCGGCCTATTACCTCTCTGCCAACCGCAACAAGAAGAGCGTGGCGATCGACATCTCCAAGCCGGAAGGACAGGCGCTGATCCGCGAGATGGCGTCCAAGTGCGACGTGCTGGTCGAGAATTTCAAGGTCGGCGGGCTGGAGAAATACGGGCTCGATTATCTGAGCCTGAAAGCCGCGAACCCGCGTCTTGTTTATTGCTCGATCACCGGTTTTGGCCATTCGGGTCCGCGCGCGCATCAGCCGGGCTATGACCTGATGGTGCAAGGCATGTCCGGCCTGATGAGCATCACGGGCGATCCTGCGGGCGAACCGCAAAAGGTGGGCGTCGCACTTGTCGACGTGATGACGGGTCTGCACGCCTGCATCGCCGTGCTGGCGGCGCTCAACCAGCGTCATGCGACGGGACGTGGCCAGTTCATCGACATGGCACTGCTCGATGTCGCGGTCTCGACGCTCGCCAATATCGGCCTGAACCAGCGCGTGACAGGCGACGCGCCGAAGCGGATGGGCAACGCGCATTCGAGCGTCGTGCCCTATCAGGTGTTCGAGACGGCGGACGGCCATATGATCGTCGCCGTCGGCAATGACGGCCAGTTTGCGCATTTCGTGGGTGCGCTGGGCCTCGCGTCAATGGCCGACGACCCGCGCTACAAAACCAATTCCGCCCGCGTCGAAAACAGGAACACGCTGATCCCGCAACTCGCCGCCGGCATGAAGACGCAGACGACGGCGCATTGGGATATGACGCTCACCGCCGTCAATGTGCCCGCCGGGCCGATCAACGACATCGGGCAGGCGCTCAACGATCCGCAATCCGTGGCGCGGGGTTTGGCGACCATGGCCGGTGACCGGCCGGCGATTGCCAGTCCGCTGCGGTTGTCAGACTCCATGCCCGACGCAGGGACGGAGCCGCCGATGCTGGGGCAGGATACGGAGGAAGTGCTGCGCGCGTTCCTCGGGCACACAGATGCCGACTTGGACGCGCTGAAGGCGAAGGGCGTGCTGCCCCGTTAATTCGTCATCCTGAACTTGTTTCAGGATAACAGGGTCGGGCCTTCTAAAAGCCGAATAAGCGCGCTGCCCTGTTATGCTGAAACAAGTTCAGCATGACGAGGAGAGGGGGGACGCGGCTCATCCTTCACCCCACCACCTGTTCAATCACCCCAAAGATCGGATGGTGCTTCTCGTCCTCCATCCAGATGCGGACGGTATCGCCCATTTTTAGGAACGGTGTTTCGGGCTTCCCGCCAAGGATCGTCTCCACCGTCCGCACCTCGGCCAGACAGGAATAGCCCACCCCACCCGCGCTGATCGGTTTGCCGGGGCCACCATCAGGCCCACGGTTGGAAACAGTGCCAGACCCGATGATCGTGCCTGCGCACAAGCTGCGCGTTTTGGCGGCGTGGGCGATGAGTTGGCCGAAGTCGAAGGTCATGTCGACACCCGCATCGGCGCGACCCAGCGGCTGGCCGTTCAGATCAACGCAGAGCGCGCCGTGCAGCTTGCCGCCGTCCCAACGGTCGCCCAGCGCATCCGGGGCGACGAAGACAGGGGAGAAGGCGCTGGCGGGCTTAGATTGCAAGAAACCGAAGCCCTTGGCGAGTTCATCGGGGATGAGGTTGCGCAGCGAAACGTCATTGGTGAGGCCGACGAGCCGGATATAGCCCCGTGCCTCCTCTGCCGTTACGCCCTGCGGTACGTCGCCGGTGACGACGACGACTTCCGCCTCCATATCGCAGCCCCAGGCTTCGTCTGCCAGCGGGATGGCATCGCGGGGGGCGAGGAAACCGTCCGACCCACCCTGATACATCAGCGGGTCATGCCAGAAGCTGTCGGGCATCTCGGCACCGCGCGCCTGACGGACGAGCGCGACATGGTTCACATAAGCGGAGCCGTCCGCCCATTGGAAGGCACGCGGCAAGGGCGAGGCGGCATTGCGTTCATGAAACCGCATCATCGGGATGGTTTCATGTGCCAGATCGATGGCAAGGTTGCGGAGCAGAGGTTCTGCCATGTGCCAATCATCAAGGGCAGCTTGAAGCGTGGGGGCGATGTGCGAGGCGTCGGCACACCAAGCGAGATCGTCTGAAACGACAACAAGGCGGCCATCACGTCCACCTTTTAGAGATCCGAGCTTCATGCGCCTCTCCTGTCCCATGGTATCCATCCGACTTGACGGACACATCCATTCATGGTGGCTTTGTCATCCGAAACGGGGCGCATTGAAAGGGGATTCGATGGGGGCTGCCAGGAAACGATGGGGATGTGGCATTTTGGCGGCTGGATTGCTCGGCCTGTCCCCCCTGTTCGCGCAGCGTGCGGACCCGAATGAGGAGGCCGCCCAAAAGGGCTTCATGACAGATGTGGGGCGGGCGCCCGCTTGGCATCTGACGCAGCTCAAGCGGATGTCCGCAGCGATTGCAGCGCTGAAGCCCCAACGACCGGGCGTGGTGGACGCCTATGTCGTCGCTGTCGGGCTCGATTCAGATCCTGTCTTTGGGCGGGAGGCCGCTGAGGCCGCCAAGGTTCTATCTCGCCGCTATGATGCGGATGGCCGCACGCTTTTGCTGGCCGCAGGCGGTGGCGCAGGTCCCGTGCCAAATGGATCGCCCGCCAACCTCCAGGCGGCACTGGCGGCCGTTGCCGGATTGATGGACGCTAAGGAAGATGTGCTCCTACTTTACACAACATCGCACGGCGCGCCGAAGGTTGGCCTCGTCTATAAGGACGGAGAAAATGGCTACGGCTATATCGCGCCGAAGAGCCTTGCCGCGACCCTGAACGGGCTGGGCATCCACAATCGGATGGTCCTGATTTCAGCCTGCTATTCCGGCATCTTCATTCCCGATCTGGTGAATGATGACACGGTGTTGATCACCGCTGCATCGCCGGTGACGACGTCCTTTGGCTGTGCGCCGGCCAATGATTGGACGTTCTTTGGCGATGCCCTGATCAACAATGCCTTCCGGGCACCGGCCAAGCTTGATGAGGCGATGGGGCAGGCGCTGTCGCTGATCGGCGGCTGGGAAAGGATGCGCGGCCTGCCGGCCTCCAACCCACAGTTTTTTGTGGGGGCACGTGCACGGGGCTGGCTGGCGTCGCTTGAGGCGCGGACGCCTGCGACGACAACGCCCAAAGTGGGACGACCTGCTATTGAAGAGAAATAGGACAACGCCCTAAGAGCGTTCTCATGTCCTCGCTCACACTTGAAGAATTTGTGCCCTATCGGCTGTCGGTCGCGTCCAATGCGGTGTCGACGCGCATCTCCCAAAGCTACCGCAAGCGCTTCAAGCTGAAAGTGGCGGAATGGCGGCTGATCGCCATCCTTGCCGAAACAGCGCGCATGACGCCGCAGGACATCGGCAAGGCGGGGGAATTGGATAAGATCACCGTCAGTCGGGCGGCGGCGGCGTTGCTGAAGCGGGGGCTGGTGGCGCAGGACCGCAATCCCGAAGATGGCCGTTCGCATTTCCTGACCCTGACACCCGAAGGCAAAGCGCTCTACGAACAGATCGTGCCTGCCGCCAAGGGAATGGAAGACGCTTTGCTGGCCAATTTCTCGGCGGAAGACCGGGCCCACCTTGTCCGCTTGCTCCGACAGATCGAGGTCGCTGCAAATTCTCCTTGACGTAAACGTGAACTTGGGGATTCCAAGAACGCATATTTCAACGAAAGGACTCCCCGATGTCGCTCGATGTGTTGCACCGCACCGCTTACACCGAAGACCATGAAGCATTCCGTTCGACCGTCCGCCAATTTGTGGCGAAAGAGATTGAACCCAATGCCGACAAATGGGATGCCGCTGGCCTTGTCCCGAAGGACGTGTGGCCAAAGGCTGGTGAGCTTGGTCTGCTGTGCCCAACCGTTCCGGAAGCCTATGGCGGGCTTGGGCTCGATTTCGGTTACAACTCCATCATCAACGAAGAATTTGGTTACAACACAGATGTTGCGACCGGCTTCTCACTGCAGACCGATATCGTTGCCAATTACCTGATCGAATATGGCTCAGAAGAGCAGAAGGCGCATTGGCTGCCCAAGATGGTGTCGGGTGAGATTGTCACGGCGATCGCGATGACGGAACCGGGTACCGGATCTGACCTTCAGGGGATGCGGACGACCGCGAAGAAGGACGGCAACCATTATGTGATCAATGGGGCAAAGACCTACATCACCAATGGCCAAAATGCGGACCTGATCCTCGTTTGCGTCAAGACGGATCCAGATGCGCAACCGGCCTATAAGGGCGTGTCCATCGTTCTGGTCGAAGCCGACCGTGAAGGCTTTAAGCGCGGCCGCAACCTCGACAAAATCGGTCTGGATGCGGCGGATACGTCGGAACTGTTCTTTGAAGATGTGCGCGTGCCGATCACCAACTGCCTTGGCGAAGAAGGCATGGGCTTCATCTATCTGATGACGGAGCTTCCGCAGGAGCGTCTGTCGATCGCCATCGGCGCGCAGGCCGCGGCCCAGCGCACCTTTGACCAGACGGTTGAGTTCGTGCGGGAACGCAAAGCCTTCGGCAAGCCGATCCTGGATTTCCAGAATACCCGCTTCGTGCTGGCTGATCTGAAGACGAAGCTGCAGGTGGGCTGGGCGCATATTGATTGGGCGCTCGCCCGTCATCTGAAGCGCGAGCTGACCCCGGAAGAAGCTTCATCGGCGAAGCTCTGGCATACCGAATTGCAAGGCGAGATGGTCGACAAGTGCCTCCAGCTGCATGGCGGCGCCGGCTTCATGAACGAATATCCGATTGCCAAGCAATTCCGTGGCGCGCGCGTAACCCGTATTTTCGGCGGCACGAGCGAAATCATGAAGGAACTTATTGGTCGCAAACTCTAAGTTTCGGAACAGAAACGGCGGCCGTCCGGACCTTGAAGGTTCGGGCGGCCGTTTTCGATTCTGCCCCCTAGCCAAATCGCATCCAATCCGCGACAAGCGCGCCATGCGTAAGGGTCATCGTCCATCAAAGCCGCCGTCAAATCGTCCACGTTTTTGGGGAAAGCACGCCGTTTATGCGGCGCTCGACAACCCGAACCGGGTATCCCGCAAATTATGGGCCACGCGCGAAGCCGCGTCGGCGATTGTCATTCCTGACGGGCTCACCGTCGCTTTTGCCGATGTGGCTGATCTTGGTCGCATGGTGCCTAATGATGCGCCGCATCAGGGCCTGGTGCTCGAGGTCGATCCGCTGGAGGATGTCTGGCTGGACGATCTTCTGGCCGATGGTGCAAACGACACCCGTCCTATTTTGGTGCTCGATCAGGTCACAGACCCGCATAATGTCGGCGCGATCCTTCGGTCGGCTGCCGCCTTCGATGCGCTTGGTATTGTGACGCAAGACCGGCATGCGCCGCCGGAGGGCGGGGCGTTGGCCAAAGCTGCCTCCGGCGCGCTGGAAATCGTGCCTTGGGTGCGCGTCGTCAATCTCGCCCGTGCACTCGATGCTATCGGGGAGGCTGGCTACTGGCGCATTGGCCTGACGGGTCATGCCGACCGGCTGCTCGGCGATGCGATTGGCATGGTAAAAGTCGCGCTGGTGCTCGGTGCGGAAGGGGAAGGCATGCGCCAGAACACCGAGGCGCACTGCGATGAACTCGCCAAGCTGCCGATCAGCCCGAAGGCAGAAAGCCTGAACGTATCCAACGCCGCGGCCATCGCTCTTTATGCGGCCGCAACCGGACGGGGAGGGGAAGAATGAAGATCATCCGCAACTTAAGCGTGCTGGCAGCCTCCACGATGCTGTCCGGTTGTTTTCTGGTTCCCGGTAAGTTCGGTGCGGACGTCGACATTCGAAAGGCAGGTGACTTCACCGTTGCCTATAAGGGCGAGATCCTCTTCCAAATGCCTGACGATTTCGTGGGCAGTAAAATGAATCCCAAGCCTTGGGATAACGCCTTCGCCACCTGTTATGCCAGCGGGCGCACCATGACCGACGAATATGCGTCGGTCGAAACGCATGAGGCCGCCATCAAGGGTGCCGAGGAGGGCTCGATTGACGGGCAGGACGATGACAGCCGTGAGGTTGCCTGTTCCTCCAAGCAAATCGCCGAGATGCGGAAAGCCTATGAAGCCGACAAGGCGGCTGCTGCTGCCAAGAAGGCCGAAGAGTCAGACAAGATGGCGCAGATGTTTGGTTTTTCCGGTAGTAGCGATGAGGCCAACCACAAGTTTGCCGCCGCGCTGATGAAGTATGATGGTTGGAAAAACGTCACCTATCGCGGCAAGGGCAAGTTCGATGTCGACTACCGCTATTCCGGCAAGTTGACGCATGACTTTGTTTTCCCGATCTTCCCGAAGATGGACATGATCTTCCCGTTCATCATGGTCCGTAAGCGCGCAGATGGGTCCGTGACCGTGACGGCCCCGGCCTTGATCGGCGGCGGGCTTAAGGCGCTTGCCGGGCGTGCGAAGATGCTGGGGGATCTGACGGCGTCAAAAGATATGCCGGAATCGCCGCAAACGTCCGGGATGTTCACCGTGACGACCGACGGTGAAATTCTGAGCAACAACAGCGAAGACGGCCCTACATCTGACCCCAAGGGCAAGAAGCTCGTCTGGGATGTGAACCCCATGACAGACCGGCTTCCTGAGGTGCTCATCAAAATCAAATGAAAAAGCCCCGGGGTGAACCGGGGCTTTTCATTCTTCGCTTGGAAAAAAGGCTAAGCCTTAGTCTTCCTGCGCAATCGTGACTTTCAGGCCGTCGAGCGCGGCTTTGAAGTGGATCTGGCACGACAGGCGCGACGTCGCGTCGCGGTGGGCCGAGCTGTCGAGCAAGTCATTCTCGTCTTCGCTCATCGGATCGACCTTGTCCGCAAAAGCGGCGTCGACATGGATGTGGCACGTCGCGCAAGAGCAGCAACCGCCGCACAAAGCGAGCAATTCATCAAACCCGGAATCACGGATGATTTCCATGACCGACAGGCCTTCCTGACCGTCAACTTCCTTCTCGGTGCCGTCGCGCGTCACAACTACCAGCTTTGCCATGCTCTTTCCTCTTGATCCCGTGTCTAAGCTTCGCCAGCGTCGCTAGCGGTGCCAAAGGCGCAGATCAAGGGACGAGTTTGATGGGGCTGACTGCAGAACAATTAAAGTCCTCTATGGACGCCTTGATCGCGATCGAACCGAGGTTCGGCGATGCTGTGGATCGGGTCGGCTATCCGGAGCCGCGCATCCGCAACCGGGGTTATGCAACGCTGCTCCGCACCATCATCGGCCAGCAGGTCAGCGTGAAGGCTGCGGCGTCCGTCTGGAATAAGCTGGAGGCGGGTCTGGGCGATCTCACCAAACCCGGCGCAGTTCTCGGGTCCAATGAGGAGGAACTGCGCAGCTTTGGCTTGTCGCGGCAAAAGCAGGGCTACGTCCTCAGCCTTGCCCGTCTGGTGGAGGATGGTGATTTGGACCTGCGCAACCTGCCCGAGGACGATGATGAGGCCATCACGTTGATGACGAAGGTCAAGGGCATTGGACGTTGGTCAGCGGAGATTTACCTGCTGTTCGCCGAAGGGCGCGCCGATATCTGGCCGGCAGGTGATTTGGCGGTACAGATCGAAATAGGCCGCATCTTGGGCTTGAACGAGCGGCCGAGTGAAAAGCTTGTCCGTCAATTGGCCGAGGCATGGCGACCCCATCGGGGTGCCGCAGCTGTCATGGCCTGGCATCACTATAATACCGACACAATCTAGCCGGTCGCCCGATCAGATGGTGGGCGGACCCGATACTGAGAGCGTGATGGCTTCCAATCGGTCCAACGCTTTGCGCACCTGCACATAGCTTCGGGCGCGAGCCAGCCAAGGCTTGGCGTCGGCCTGACCGGGCAGAGCCTCCACCTCACGAATGGCGACCTCAACCCTATCCCGCTCCAGCGCGCGGCTGGCCCGATCAAAGCGCTGATTTGGTGAAAGGCGATCCTCGCCTTCGTGTTTGATGACGGCCAGATTGCCCATGTCGTTCCAGATGCGGTTGAACCAGCCTGCATCTGCGGGAGCGGTCAACAGACCCGTGCGCGCGATGTTGAGCCCTTCTTCGAGTTGTTCGAGCGTCACAGGCGCGCGGGCACCTTTGATGATTGCGGCGACAGCATTCGCATCTGTGCCGCCAAATTGCCGCATCAGCGCGCCTTCCAGATAACCGAGAGAAGCCCCACGTTCGATCGCCCTACGGGCTGCAAAGGCAATCATCATGCGTTCGGCGCGCGAGGCGTCATTGGAGGCGCTATCGGCCTGCTGGTCTATGATCGCGAGCTTCTCTTCGATCTTCGCCATATGGGCTTCAGGCGAGGCGACGATCTCATCGTCCGGAGCAGCCGGCGCTGGCGGGGTGCTTTCAGGCGGCGCGAGGACCGCTTGAGGGGTGGGGGGTGTTCCCAGCACAAGGTTACGGGCCGGAGTCCATTCGGTCAAAAGCCACCCCATCGCGGCAATGCCAATGACAAAGCAGACCATCGCGAAGATGACCAATCCGCGGATGGAGCGTGAGCGGGCGGGTTCGGTCGGCGTGATATCCTCGTCCATCAGGGGGATGTGCCCGTTTCACCGGCGCGGCACAAGGGGGCAGCGATCTCGAGCATCGCGCTGTCCGACGGCGCATCCGGCCAATGGACGCTCGCCCAGCCCGGCCCAGCGGCGATGGCGGCCTTCTCGCTGATGGCGACGAGGTCGATATGTTTGCGCTCTGCGACAACCCCTGCGAAGCGCCGTGCCGCCCGTGGGGAATGGACGAGCGCGACAAGGGGCTGCTGCGTCACTTCTTGAACTCGAATATCAATAGCTAGTTCAGCAGTCTCATAGATAATCTTCACATCAAATATGAGGTTGGGATGATTGACGGGTGTGTGCGGATCTCCGGCCAGCCACAGCAAATGCTTATATCCCAGGGCGGCAGCGAGGTCCGCCAACGCTGCAGCGCCGTCTGTGCCTGTTGTGACGGCACTTAACCCAGCCCGCCGTGCCGTTTCTGCCGTCGCCTCGCCGACGCAGAGAATGGGCAGGTCTCTTAAAAAATTAAGATTTTTATCTATAAATTTCAATCCGTTAGAACTTGTTATGAAAACTGCATCATAGGGCGTGGTTGGACCCATCGACCACGGCACGGCCCTCACCTCAAACATCGGGATGACCAAAGGCGCCAATCCCTGCGCAACCGCGCGCCCTGCTGTCTCATCCGCCCCCGGCTGGGGCCGCAGGACGAGGAGTGGCTTCATCCGAAAATGGCCCGCAGGCGGGGTGCTGCGCGTTCCAGCAGCGCGTTGGCGAGTGTCGTGGGATCGTCTGATGCGCCATGTTCCCGCATCGACCCGTCTTCGGTGAGGATTTCTCCCCGGATGTTCAGTTTCCCGTCCACAAGCCGCGCTTGGGCGGCAACAGGGGAGTGGCAGTCCGCGCTTAAGGTGGCGAGGAAGGCCCGTTCTGCCATAACGCAGGCAAAGGTCTCGGCGTGATTGATCGGATCCAGCAAGGCGCGGACGCGCGCGTTGTCACCAAGCGTTTCGATGCCAACAGCCCCTTGAGCAGGGGCGGGCAGCATCTCATCTTCTGAAATGGCGACACCCACATTCTGTTGACCCAGCCGGTCCAGCCCTGCTGCGGCGAGCAAGGTGGCATCAGCCTCGCCTGCCTCCAGCTTGGCAAGACGGGTGGCGACATTGCCGCGGAACAGGACGATGTTCAGGTCGGGGCGCAGGCTCCGTAACTGGGCACTGCGCCGGGGAGAACTGGTGCCGACGCGGGCACCTTCTGGAAGCGCGCTGATGCTGGCCGCGCCGATCAGCCGGTCACGGACATCTGCGCGCGGCAGCATGGCGACGATGGCCAGTTCGGGCGGCCGGAGGGTCTCGACATCCTTCATGGAGTGGACTGCGAAATCGATGTCGCCTTCACACAAGGCGCGGTCCAGTTCCTTCGTCCACAAGGCCTTGCCGCCGACCTCTGCCAGAGGGCGGTCCAGAATACGGTCTCCACTGGCCGTCATGGCGACAATCTCGATACGCGACTCGTCCCATCCATGCGCCTTTAACAGGGCATCGCGCACCAAATGGGCTTGGGCAAGGGCGAGGGGAGAGGCGCGAGTGCCGAGTTTTAGGGGCTGGTCTGTCATGGCGGCGCTTGTGCTAGCGGCGTGTGGGGCTAGAGGGAAGGCCAATGGCAATCATCCTCGGCCTTGAATCCAGTTGCGACGAAACGGCAGCGGCGCTCGTTACGAGTGATCGGGTCGTTCTGGCGCACAAATTGGCGACGCAGGAAGCCGCGCACCGGCCCTTTGGCGGCGTCGTGCCGGAGATTGCCGCGCGCGCGCATGTCGACGTTCTGGCGTCGCTGATCGAACAGACGCTGGATGAGGCAGGCCTGAAGCTGAACGAGGTTGACGCTATCGCCGCGACCGCGGGGCCGGGCCTGATCGGCGGCGTCATGGTCGGGCTGGTGACAGGCAAGGCCTTGGCCCACGCTGCGGGTAAGCCGCTCATCGCCGTCAATCATCTGGAAGGCCATGCGCTGAGCCCACGTCTCGCGGACCCTGCGCTGGAGTTTCCTTATTTGCTCTTGCTCGTCTCCGGCGGGCATTGCCAGTTGCTGCTGGTGGAAGGCGTCGGCCAATATCGCCGCCTTGCGACAACGATTGATGATGCGGCGGGGGAAGCCTTCGACAAGACGGCAAAGCTGTTGAAGCTCGGCTTTCCCGGCGGCCCGGCAGTGGAAGCTGCCGCAAAGCAGGGAAATGCCAAGGCGGTGCCTCTGCCGCGCCCGCTTGTTGGCACAGCGGAGCCTCATTTCTCGTTCGCAGGCCTAAAAAGCGCGGTCTTACGCGCGCGCGATGCGGGCATCCACAAGCCCGAAGACATTGCCGCGAGCTTTCAGCAGGCGGTGGTTGATTGTCTGGTCGACCGCACAAAGCGCGCCATTCACCGGGCGGACGGGGCAACGGCCTTGGTCGTGGCAGGTGGCGTTGCTGCCAATCAGGCGATCCGGTCGGCGCTTGAGGCACTGGCGGCATCCAATGGCCTCCCCTTCTTTGCGCCACCGCTCTGGCTTTGCACCGACAATGCGGCGATGATCGGCTGGGCGGGTGCAGAGCGATTTGCACTGGGACTGACCGATCCGCTCGATGTCATTGCGCGGCCGCGCTGGCCGCTTGATCCAGATGCGGAAACGGTTCGTGGCGCAGGAGTAAAGGCATGAGGCTTGGGGTCATTGGTGGCGGCGCTTGGGGCACGGCATTGGCGCAAGTTGCAGCCGCGGGCGGAGACAAAGTGGTTCTCTGGGCGCGGGAGGCTGATGTCGTCGCGTCGATCAATGCGTCCCACGAGAATAGCAGCTTCCTGAAAGGCGTTTCCCTGTCGGACCATATCGCGGCGACAGGGGATCTGGCGGACTTGGCGCCATGCGACGCCTTGCTGGTCGTCACTCCGGCGCAGCACATGCGCGCGGTGCTTTCCAACACGCCGGTGGGCACCCGTCCGCTCGTTCTGTGCGCCAAGGGCATTGAGGCGGAGACGCAGATGCTGATGTCTGAGGTCGCGGCGCAATGTTGCCCGGAGGCTGCGATTGCCGTTCTATCCGGCCCCACCTTCGCGCATGAAGTCGCCAAGGGACTGCCCACGGCCATTACGCTTGCCTGTGAGGATGCGGCCATCGGTCAGCAACTCGCCGCGCGCATCGCGCGACCGCACTTCCGGCCTTATGTCTCGACCGATGTGATCGGCGCGGAAATTGGCGGCGCAGTGAAGAACGTGCTCGCCATCGCCTGTGGCGTTGTCGAAGGGGCGGGCCTCGGCCAGAACGCGCGGGCAGCCCTCATCGCCCGTGGCTTTGCAGAGATGACCCGTTTTGGCCTCGCACGCGGTGCGCAGGCGGAGACGTTGGCAGGTCTATCGGGTCTGGGCGATCTCGTCCTCACCTGTTCCTCGACCAGTTCACGCAACTTCTCACTCGGCAAAGGACTGGGTGAGGGGCAGAGCGCCGCGTCGCTGCTGGCTGACCGGAAGACTGTGGCCGAAGGGGCCTACACAGCGCCTGTACTTCAGCAGGCCGCCGCTGTGGCCGGTGTGGAGATGCCAATCGTTGACGCGGTCTGTGCGCTGCTCAACAGTGCCGACATCGGTGAGGTTGTCGCGTCATTGCTCTCCCGCCCCCTCAAGGGCGAAGGCGCGGCCTAATCAGAAGTCGACCGCGATCCCCTTCAAGGTCCAGTCACCATAGCGGACGGGATTGAGGCCAAGCGGATCCTCGGTTGTCGTCTTCTCCACCACCGGCTCCGGCTGAGGCAAAGGCGGGCTTTTGGAGAGATGCGCCGGTGGCTTCACATGTGCGGGGCGGTTTCCCATGGCGGCAGTCCCTTAATCTCAAGTCGTGACAAGATGTCTAATCTGTTCCCTTAACATAGCGCGCAGCGATTTGGCAGGCCAAATGGGCGGCCGGGCAAAATTGCGCACTTGATCCATTGGGCTGACAATGCGGCGCGCCCGCGCTAGGGCGGGGGATGACAGATATCCAAGGCCTTCCCGCACGTCGTGCGGCGCTCCAATTGCTCGACGCTGTTCTGCGTCGCGGACAACCGCTTGAAAACGCGTTGAACGCCGCCACCAAGGGCATCGACAACCCTGCGGATCGCGCGCTGGCACATGCCATCGCGTCAGAAGCTTTGCGCCGCCTGCCCGATCTGGATGATCTGATTGACGGCGCAACCAAGCAGCGGCTGCCGGATGATTCCAAGGCGCGCATGGTCTTGCGGATCGCGCTTGTGCAGGCGTTGATCCTCGGCACCCCGCAGCATGCGGCAGTGGCGACGGCTCTGCCGCTTGTGGAGGGCGGACCACGCCGGTTGGTGCATGGTGTGTTGGGCACGCTGTTCCGGCAGGGTGCGCAATTGCGCAAAGTGCCCATGCTCCTTCCCGCGGTTGAGCAGCGCTGGGGCGAGGCCTGGGGTCACGCGATGCTGGGCGCAGCCTCAGAAGTTCTGGCCGAGCAACCGGCGATTGATCTCACGCTGCGCACTGCGGAGGCAACGGACGAATGGGCGGAAAAGCTTGGCGGCGAATCGTTGGCCCCCGGCCATGTCCGAGTCAGTCGGGATCGGGCGATAACGGACCTTCCCGGTTTTGCCGAAGGCGAATGGTGGGTTCAGAATATCGCGGCCTCTATTCCCGCGCAATTGCTGGGTGCAGGCGACGGCCGGACGGTGCTGGATTTGTGTGCCGCACCGGGCGGCAAAACCATGCAGCTTGCAGCATCCGGTTGGAATGTGATCGGTGTGGAGCGGGAGGCGGCCCGTCTGGACCGCCTGCGCGAAAATCTGGCGAGAACAGAGCTTTCTGCTGATCTCGTGGTCGGCGACGTCTTGAAATGGGAACCCAAAGAACCGGTCGATGCGATCCTGCTGGATGCGCCGTGCAGTGCGACCGGCATTTTTGCGCGGCACCCAGATGTGCTCCATCGCATCCGCCCCAAGGACATTGCGCAACTGGCTGAGATACAAGCCCAAATGCTGAAGCGTGCGGCAGAATGGCTGAAGCCCGGTGGCCGCATCGTTTATGCAACCTGTAGTCTGGAACGGCCGGAAGGTGAGGACGTGGCGGCACAGGCAAAGGCATGGGGTCTGTCGGTTCATCCGATTGAAACCGCTGATCTTTTTGGCGGCCTTCAGGCATCGCCAGAAGGCTGGCTGCGCGTTCTGCCGGGGCAGGGACGCGACGGGTTTTTCATTGCGCGGTTCAAGAGGGCGTGACTCGCCTTGCCCGTGGCGGCGCTGCCTACTAAGGCCTCGACTTAATGACTCATTCCGTTCTCATCGCACCGTCGATTCTCTCCGCTGACTTTGCCCGTTTGGGCGAGGAAGTTCGCGCCATTGATGCCGCAGGGGCAGATTGGATCCATGTGGATGTGATGGACGGCCATTTTGTGCCCAACATCACGATTGGCCCCATGGTGGTAAAGGCGCTGCGCCCCCACACGCAAAAGGTGATGGACGTGCATCTCATGATCACGCCTGTTGATCCGATGCTGGATGCCTTTGCCGAGGCTGGGTCTGACTACATCACCGTGCATCAGGAAGCCGGGCCGCACCTTCACCGGACGGTGCAGCGCATCAAGGCACTGGGCAAGAAGGCCGGCGTTTCGCTCAATCCGGCGACACCCGCCAAGATGCTGGATTACATGTATGAGGATATCGACCTCATCCTGGTGATGAGCGTCAACCCCGGCTTTGGCGGGCAGAGATTTATCGAAAGCCAGCTGCGCAAGATTGAAGCCATCCGCAAGAATATCGACAAAAAGGGCTTGGATATCCGCCTGCAGGTGGATGGCGGCGTGGATGCCAGTACAGCGCCACGTGTCATTGAAGCCGGCGCAGATGTGCTTGTGGCGGGCACGGCAACCTTCAAAGGTGGCCCTGATGCTTATGCGGCCAACATTGCGAGACTGCGCGGCCAATGAGCGGCGACACGCCGGACACATCCGATACGATTGAATCCGGCAAACGCCTTGTGCGTGCCCGCACGGCATCTGGCTCCTCGCTGGGGGAGCGATTGCTCAACCAGTTTTACCGGCTGACCTGGCGCACACCTCTTCACGCTTTCAAGCTGCGCGGCCGTTATCCCCTGAAGCTCCTGACTGTTCCCGAAGATCCTGTGCTGGGCGATGCCGAACGCGGCTTGGCCATGCTGGAAGGCACCATCCGGTGGCGCTGGGAAACGCAGGCTATTGAGGGGTGCAGTTTTGACGCCACCAATTGGTCGCGCGGCTTTTCCGACTATATGCACAGCTTTGCATGGTTGCGTGATCTGGCGGCGGCCAAGGATCGCGACATTGCGGCCCCCATTGCTGAATATCTGATGCGCGCTTGGCTTTCCGCCAATGCTGACAATGTCACCGACGCTGCCTGGCGCGGAGACCTGGCCGGAAAGCGCGTTCTCTATTGGGCGGCCCATGCGCCGCTGATCCTCTCAAGCACCGATCTCGTCTATCGATCCAGCGTGCTCAACACGCTCGCCCGCACGGCGCGCCATCTGGACCGTGTAGCGGATCGCACGCCGATTGGCGTTCCGCGCGTCCACGCTTGGGTGGGCGTGATTGCAGCCGGACTGCTGATGCCGGGCGGAGAACCCCGACGGACTTTTGGCGAGACGGGGCTGCAAAAGGCGCTCGCGGGCGCTTTCACCTATGATGGCGGCTCGGTCTGCCGATCCCCTAATGCGCTCGCTGATGGAATCGTCACGCTGTCCATGTTGGTGAAGGCCTATGACGCGCGCCGCATTCAGCCCGACGCTCTGATTGGCGAGGTGCTGGCAAAAGCCGTCCCCGCGCTGCAGGGTGTGATGATGGGGGACGGGGCGCTGTCGAGCTGGCAAGGCGGGCTGCCGCTCTGCAAGGTCGATATGGATGCGATCCTCCTTGGGAGTGGCGTCCGGGCCCGGCCCATGCGGCAGGCGCGGGATTGGGGTTATCAGAGGATCAGCGTCGGCGACACGATCATCGTGATGGATGCCGCACCGCCGCCGGTCAGCCGCTTGGTTGAAACGGGATGCGCCTCAACACTTGCCGTTGAGATTTCAGACGCAAAGCATCGCCTTGTGGTCAATTGCGGAGGTGCGCGCGCAGGTGGCGCGGGCATGACGCCCGTTCTGGCACAGGGCCTCCGCACAACGGCGGCGCATTCGACGCTGACTTTGTCTGACAGTAACTCAACATCGGTTCATGCAGATGGGTCTTTGGGCAAAGGCGTGGAAGAGGTTGAGCTTGACCGGCAGGAGGCTGAAATCGGCAGCTGCATCGAGGCGAGCCATGATGGCTATGCCCGCCGTTATGGTTTCGTGCATCGGCGCAGCATGTCTGTGGGTCCTGATGGCCGTGAAATTCGCGGGGATGATGTGCTCGTCCCAGCTCAAGTCCGTCGTAAGGGGCAGGCGGCGACGTTCGCGGTCCGCTTCCATCTTGGGCCAGATGTGGAAGTCAGCCCGACCGCTGACGGAAACGGCGCGTTGCTGCGGATTTCGGAAGGCGCATTGTGGCAGTTCCGCAGCCATGGCTGCGCGCTCGTCATTGATGACAGCCTTTGGGTGGACGGCAATGGCCGCATCCGGGCGACCCAGCAATTGGTGATTTCAGGCGAGGTGCCGGCAGGCGGCGCTTCGGTAAGTTGGGCGTTTCGACGCGCCGGATAACGACGGAAAAAGAACGACATGACGACTATGAAGATTAAGCGGGCACTCCTTTCCGTGTCCGACAAGGCCGGGCTTTCGGAACTTGGTGCCGCCCTTTCACGCCACGGCGTGGAGCTGGTGTCGACCGGGGGTACAGCCAAGGCGCTGCGCGATGCGGGGCTGGCCGTGATGGACATCTCTGACCTGACGGGCTTCCCCGAAATGATGGATGGCCGCGTGAAGACGCTGCACCCCAAGGTCCATGGCGGCCTGCTGGCGGTGCGCGATAATCCCGAGCATGTGGCTTCCATGACCGAGCATGAGATTGGCGCCATCGATCTGGTTGTCGTCAACCTCTATCCCTTCGCCCAGACCGTCGCCAAGGGCGCCGACCGCGACGAAATCATCGAGAATATCGACATTGGCGGCCCGTCGATGGTGCGCTCTGCAGCGAAGAACCACACCTCGGTCGCGATCGTGACCGACCCTGCCGACTATGCCGAGCTGATCGCTGCGATGGACTGCAATGATGGCGCCACCGACTATGATTTCCGGCGGCGTTTGGCGGCCAAGGCTTATTCGGCAACGGCGGCCTATGACGCGATGATCAGCCAGTGGTTCGCTTTTGCCGACCAGCAGCAGACGTTCCCGGATATGCTCGCGGTGACGGCCAACAGGCAGGAAGAGCTGCGCTACGGCGAAAACCCGCACCAGAAGGCGGCGCTTTACATCCCCAATGGCCCGCATGGCACCGGCATTGCGCAGGCGGAGCAGGTGCAGGGCAAGGAACTGAGCTACAATAACTACAATGACGCCGATGCCGCGCTGGAACTGGTCAGCGAATTCCGCAATGGCCCGCCGACCGTCGTGATCGTCAAGCACGCCAACCCCTGCGGTGTGGCGACTGGGGCGACATTGATCGAAGCTTATCAGAACGCGATGGAATGCGATTCCGTTTCCGCCTTTGGCGGCATCATTGCCTGCAACCGTCCGCTCGACGGCCCGACAGCAGAAGCAATCTCCGGCATTTTCACTGAAGTCGTGGCGGCCCCCGGTGCGGATGACGCCGCGCGCGCGGTGTTCGCCAAGAAGAAGAATTTGCGCCTGCTGATCACCGGTGACCTGCCCGATCCGGCGCGAGGTGGCCTCAACATCAAAAACATTGCAGGCGGCTATCTCGTCCAGAGCCGCGACAATGGTACGGTTACGCGTGAGATGCTGAAGGTCGTCACCAAGCGCCAGCCGAGCGCGCAGGAACTCGACGATTGTCTGTTTGCTTGGACGGTCGCCAAGCACACCAAATCAAACGCGATTGTCTATGCCAAGGATGGCGTGACGGCAGGTATCGGGGCTGGCCAGATGAACCGCCGCGATTCCGCACGGATCGCTGCGATCAAGGCGAAGGAAGCCGCCGAAACCTATGGCTGGACATCACCCAAGACCTTGGGCAGCGCCGTCGCCTCCGACGCGTTCTTCCCCTTTGCCGATGGTTTGCTAGCTGCGGTTGAAGCCGGGGCAACCTCGGTCATCCAGCCCGGCGGGTCGATGCGCGATGACGAAGTCATTGCAGCTGCTGACGAAGCAGGGCTGGCGATGGTCTTTACAGGGATGCGCCACTTCCGGCACTGATCGGAAGCGACACTAGGCCATCTTGCGGAACAGGACGCGGTCTTCCTCACGGAAGCCACGCCTCCACAAGAGCCAGCCATAGACGGCAAGAATGGCCGGGATGCCAACCGCCAGCTCCACCCATTCGGGCAGACGGATGAAAATCTGCCCGACGAACACGGCGCCTGCAGCGGCCCAGACGATCGACCAACGCCACACCGAAACGGGCGCGCCGAGCAAGCGGCTCGCGAGGCGCGACTTAACGACGGAACTGATGGCAAGGGCGATGCACAGGCCCATGGCGACGCCTGCGGCCATCCAGGCTTCGCTCAATCCTTCGCGCTGCATGACGAATAGGATGGCGACGGAGGCAACCGCCTGAACAGTGATCATACCCAGCGAAATGAGCATGTTACGGAGACGCGCGATGTAGACGAGCGCGGCTTCACTGACGACGGCGAGCGAGGCCAGCACCTCTGCCAGCAGGAGGAACGTCAGCGCGCCCGTGCCCGCCACAAAGCTGCCACCCGGCCCGACCAAGCCCAAAACGCCCTCCGCCGGAATGCCGAGGGCGAATGCAATGCCGACTTGCGCCGCCAAGATCCAGAAGCCGACCTGGCTGACCTGCGTTGCAATGGCGGGCAGGTTTTTTTCCTCCAGCCGTCGTGTGATGACGGGGCCGAGCACAGGGTCAAAGCTGGTCTTCAGCTTTTGCGGAAGCGAGGCGACCTGTTGCGCGACCCAGTAAATGCCGACGGTCGCGGGGGACACAAACAGCCCGAGAATGGCAAGATCCAGCCGGCGGGATCCCCATTCAATGGCGTCTGCGGCGGCCAAGGGGATATTACGTTGTGTGAGGCCCCAAAGTTCGCGGGGCCTTGGCTTCCAATTCTTCGGCAGGCCGATGGTCCGCAGGAACGGGATGAGCGAGGCGATCAGGGCCGCTGCCATCGACAGGGCATAGGCGATCAGCAAGCCGTCCCGCGGCTGGCTCCACGCCAGCGCAAAGGCGGCAATGCTGATTGTCCAAGGCTCAATCACCGCACGCGCACGCACGGTGGAGGCGACGTCAAAGCGATAGGCGAGCGCCGCGAGCATCAGGTCGGACGCCGCAAGCGCCGGAATGATGAGCGGCAACAGATTGTCCAGCCCGTTGATCTGGCTGTTCGGGAACATGATTTCTGGCACCCACATCAGCAGGATGGTCAGTGGCAATGTCGCCAGCAGGACGACGACAAGGCCGTCCCACGCCCCGTTTTCTTTGCCCTCACCCGAAAGATGCAGCGCCAGCCCCCGCTTCAGCCCGAGCGTTGCGATTTGTGCTGCAAACTCCACAATGACGATGGCGTAGGCCAGCCGCCCCAGAGCCTCTGCGCCATACCACTGACCGCCGATGATGAGAAACGGGATACGCGCCAGCAGGCGGACGAAAAAGCCCGCCACGTTCGTTCGGCCTCCCTTTGCGAGGGCCTGAATGTCGTCGCCCTGTTCAGGGGCGGAGACTGTCAATGTGCAGCGCCCCAGTTCTTGCCCGTGCCGATTTCCACACCCAGCGGGACATCGAGTTTGACGAGCGGTTCAGCAGCTTCTGCCATCACGCGTTCGATGACCTTGCTGGCCGCAGCCACATCGCCTTCGGGCAGTTCGAAGACAAGCTCGTCATGCACTTGCAGCAGCATCTTCACCTGGGGCAGGCCCGCCTCCGCCAATGCGGGGAGCATGCGGACCATGGCGCGCTTGATGATGTCGGCGCTTGTCCCTTGGATCGGCGCGTTGATGGCGGCGCGTTCGCTGCCCGCCCGTTCTGTCTGGTTCTGGCTCGTGATGCGCGTGAAGTGCGTTTTCCGGCCGAACAGCGTTTCGGTGAAGCCCGTCTCCCGCGCCGATTGCAGCGTGCGGCTGATATATTGGTTGATGCCGGGGAAGCTTTGAAAATAGCGGTCAATCATCGACTGCGCTTCGTCCGCCGATATGCCGAGACGACCGGCTAAGCCCCAGCGGGAAATGCCGTAGAGCAGGGAGAAGTTGATCGTCTTGGCACGGCCGCGTGTGTCGCGGTTTACTTCGCCGAACAATTCCTGTGCGGTGCGGGCGTGGATGTCCTCGCCATTGGCAAAGGCATCCTTCAGCGCTGGCACATCGGCCATGTGCGCGGCCAGCCGCAGCTCGATCTGGCTATAGTCAGCAGAGAGCAAGACATTGCCCGGCTCCGCCACAAAGGCTTCGCGGATACGGCGACCAATTTCGGTACGGATAGGAATGTTCTGCAAGTTCGGATCATTCGAGGAAAGACGCCCCGTTTGTGCGCCCGTCAAGCTGTAGCTCGTATGAACACGCCCCGTCTTGGGGTTGATCTGTGTTTGCAGCGCATCGGTATAGGTGGACTTCAGCTTGGACAGCTGCCGCCAGTCGAGCACCTTGCGCGCGATCTCGACGCCTTCTTCGGCCAGCTTTTCCAGAACAGTGACGTCGGTTGAAAAATCGCCCGATTTGCCTTTCTTGCCGCCCTTAAGGCCCATCTGCCCGAACAGAATTTCACCCAACTGCTTCGGGCTGCCCACGGAAAAGGGCTGTCCGGCAAGGGCGTGGATCTCAATCTCAAGCCCCGCACAGCCCTCCGCAAACTCTGCCGACATGCGGGCGAGTTCGTCGCGGTCAACCTTGATGCCCTCACGCTCCATGCGGGCGAGCACGGGGACCAGAGGTCTGTCGACGCGTTCATAGACGCGCGTGGCCTTTTCGGCGCTGAGGCGGGGCTTGAGGCGATGCCAGAGGCGCAGCGTGACATCGGCATCTTCTGCGGCATAACGGGTGGCTTCGGCCATACCGACCTGATTGAAGGTTAGCTGGTTTTTGCCAGTGCCGCAGACGTCTTTAAAGGCAATGCAGCTATGCGCGAAGTGGATCAGGGCCAGCTCATCCATGCCATGGTTGTGCTTCCCCGCGTCCAGATCGAAACTCATCACCATCGTGTCGTCGATGGGAGCAACGCTGATGCCGTAGCGTTCCAGCACGTTCAGATCATATTTGATGTTGTGTCCGATTTTGAGGACGGAGGGGTCCTCAAGCAGCAATTTCAGCTTCGCAATCGCCGTGGCCATTGGAACTTGGGCGGGGGAATCCGAAAACAGATCGCTGCCGCCATGTGCGAGTGGAATGTAGCAGGCGCGGTTTGGCCCCGTCGCGATGCTGACACCGACGAGGCCTGCCGCCATGGAATCCAGCGCGTCGGTTTCCGTATCGACAGCAATGGTTCCGGCAAGCGTCGCCTCGGCAATCCAAGCTTCCAGCTGTACCTCGGTTTGGACGCAGTCATAGACATCGCGGTCAAACACCTGCGCAACGGGGGCGGGTGCGGCCTCAGCGGACGTCCGCTTTGCCTCAGACCGGATCATCGCCATGGCATGGCCGTCGGCACGGGCGGTGGGGCCGTCGAGCTTCTTCAGCAGAGACCCAAAGCCGTGATGCTCCAAAAAGGCGCGCAAGGGGGCGTCGGGAATTTCCTTCAGGAGGAAATCGTCCAGCGGTTCGGGAAGGGCCGCATCATCCTTCAGCGCGACCAGAATGCGCGAGAGGCGGGCCTTGTCCGCATGCTCGATCAAATTGTCGCGCATCTTGGAGGGCTTCATCGCAGGCGCGGCTTCGAGCACTGCTTCCAGCGTGCCAAATTCAAGGATCAGCTTCGATGCGGTCTTGGGACCAATGCCGGGAACACCGGGCACGTTGTCGGCTGTATCGCCCATCAGCGCGAGGACATCGGCCAGACCTTCCGGCCCGACGCCGAATTTGTCGACCACAGCCTGAGGACCGAGCCGCTCACTCTTCATCGGGTCGAGCATGTCGAGGCCAGGCTGGATGAGCTGCATCAGATCCTTGTCGGTCGACACAATGGTGACGAGCCAGCCATCGGCCAGTGCGGCCTTGGCGTAGGACGCAATAATGTCATCCGCTTCCAGCCCGAGTTCTTCGATGCAGGGCAGAGAAAAGGCGCGGGTGGCATCGCGGATCATCGGGAATTGCGGAACGAGATCTTCGGGGGCGGGCGGTCGATGCGCCTTGTACTGATCGTAAATCTCGTTGCGGAAGGTCTTCGATGACGCGTCGAGGATGACGGCCATATGCGTTGGCCCATCCGCCTTATGCAGAGCGTCTGCGAGCTTCCACAGCATGGTGGTGTAGCCATAGACGGCGCCCACAGGCTCGCCGCGAATGTTCGTCAGCGGCGGCAGGCGGTGATAGGCGCGGAAAATATAGCCCGAGCCATCGACGAGATAGAGGTGTTTTTGTTCTCCCATTGCGGGGGATTAGCAATGGTGCAGCACTTTGGCGACAGCTTTAGCGGTTAGTTTGCTCCACGACCGCGTTGGCCGCCCCGCGAGGCGTAGTCGTTGCTCTTATGGTTGGCAGCGACAACCGAGGCGACTTGCTGGATCAGCTTCTGCCGGGCGGGAATCGGAGCTGTCGTATCAGCGATCATGACAGCGACGGCATAGCTGGTGCCATCGGGCGCAACCATGATGCCCACATCGTTGAAGCCGGCTGTGCGGCTCCGCAGGTCCTGACCAGTGCCGGTTTTGTGCGCAAGCTTCCAACCGGCAGGAACGCCGGCCTTCAGGCGGGCACGGCCTGTTTCCGTCGATTCCATGATGTTGATCAGATAGCGGGTCGATTGTGCGCTCAACAGTTCGCCACGCTTCAGGCGGGCAAGCGAGCGGGCAATGGCGGCGGGCGTCGCGCCGTCCATCGGATCCGACACATATTTGTCCATCGCCGCCTTCCGGGTGGCTGGGGATAGAGCCGCGCGCGCCGTGTTGAAGGCGCCGCCAAAGCTATACTCGGGCTTCCAAGTCAGGCCTGCGGTTGCCGCCTGAAAATTGCGTTCGCCGGGGCCAAAGCGGATGGCACCGAGGCGTTTAGAGGCGATCAGCTCGCGGATGGCATTTGGGCCACCGACGCGGCGCATGAGGAAATCATTGGCCGTATTGTCGCTCTGCATCATCGCGCGCTTCAGCAGGCTTGCAATCGTCGTTGTATAGCCATTGGGGCCAATCAGCCCTGCAATAGGCTGATGAAAGACGGTGATGTCCGATTTCCGCAGAGTGACGCTGTCATCCAGCGACAATTTGCCTTTGTCGACCGCGTCCATCACTGCGATGGAGACCCATAATTTTGAAACGCTCTGCTGCGGCATCGGTTCATCGCCGCGATACGAGACGATCCACGATCCGTCCGTCTTCATGACCGCGATGCCCGCCTTGCCGGGGAAGGACGCCCAAATAGAGCGAAGGGCAGCGACCATTTCCGGCGGCGCCGCGCGCGCGCCATCATTGATGGTGGGCTGCGAAGATGGCGTTGGAAGTGCAATCCGGACAGAAGGTGTCGCCGGACGTGACCCCTTGGCGACGCTTTGCGCGTCCGCGCTTTTGGGCGTTGTGATTCGGGCAGGCGGAGAGGCCGGCGAAACGCAGGCTGTCGCGATCAGTCCAAGCCCCAATGTCAAACGAACCTGTTTGACAACATTCACAACCATTTTGGTTAAGTCCTTAAATTCTCTATACAAATTCGATAGGCTCCATGAGTCGTCCAACCAAATGGATTGCGACGAACGATTCTGCTGCAGCGACGAACCGATGGTTGCGCGACGGAACGGGGAGTGCTTTGTTTGGATCATGACAAGTTTTGACCAATGGCGAACACGGTCGCCCTATTACGACGAAACCCATGAACAATTGGCTATCGCCGTCCGACGTTTCGTCGCAAGCGAGGTGCAGCCCAACATTGACCAGTGGGAAAAAGACGGTGAGCTGCCGCGCTCGTTGCATAAGAAGGCGGCAGAGGCGGGCATCCTCGGCCTGCGCTATCCGGAAGAATATGGCGGGCATAGCGAAGGGTTCGATATCTTTCATGGCCTGACCCAGACTGAAGAGCTCTCTGCCGTTGGCGCCGGTGGGCTGGGCGCGTCGCTGATGACGCACGGCATTGGCCTGCCGCCGATCCTCGCTTTGGGCTCGGATGATCTGAAACGCCGCGTGGCGCCGCCGGTCCTATCGGGCGACAAGATTATCGCATTGGGCATCACCGAACCCTCAGGCGGGTCGGATGTTGCCAACCTCAAAACCCGTGCTGTGCGCAAGGGCGACCATTATGTCGTCAATGGCTCCAAGATGTTCATCACCAGCGGGATGCGCGCCGACTGGCTCACTTGCGCCGTGCGAACGGGCGGGGAAGGTGCGGGCGGCGTTTCGCTGCTGCTGATCGACATGACGGCCAAAGGCGTCTCCCGCACGCGGCTTGAGAAGATGGGCTGGCATTGCTCGGATACGGCGGCGATCTATTTTGAGGATGTTGACGTCCCGGCCGAAAATCTCATCGGGCCGGAAAATGGCGGCTTCATCGGCATCATGCGCAACTTCAATTCCGAACGGTTGGGCATGGCGATGGGCTGTTGTGCCTTTGCGCGTGTCTGTCTTAAGGAAGCGTCTGAATGGGCGCAGCAACGTGAAACCTTTGGTAAGCCGCTGATCGGCCATCAGTCGATCCGCATTAAGCTGGCGGACATGGCGCGGCAGATCCAGACGACGCAGGCTTGGGTCGATCTATGCGCCTGGCAGGTGCAGCAGGGGGCAGACCAACCCGCCGACTTCGCAATGCTCAAAGTGCAGGCCACCCGCATGTTGGAAAGTGTCGCGCGGGAAGCGGCTCAGGTGCTTGGCGGCGCCAGCTATTTGCGCGGGTCAAAGGTGGAGCGCATTTACCGCGAGGTCCGCGTCAACGCGATCGGCGGCGGATCGGAGGAGATTATGCTCGATCTGGCCGGGAGACAAATGTTTGGTCGTTGACGGGCACATCTGGACATTTCCTGCATTATCAACCTAACCAACACATCCCTGTTCAGGAGCAAACACATGGCATCCGGCCTTGCCGCCTTACTTGATGATATCGCGCTGATCGCAAAGGTTGCCGCTGCTTCCATCGACGATGTCGGCGCCGCCGCAGGCCGGGCCGGCGTGAAGGCGGCGGGTGTTGTGATTGACGATACCGCTGTTACCCCCCGCTATGTCACGGGCTTTACGCCGGACCGGGAACTGCCGGTGATCTGGCGGATCGCCAAGGGGTCGATGTTCAACAAGCTGTTCCTCATTTTGCCGGTGGGGCTGCTGCTCAGTTACTTCTTGCCCAGCGCGATCACGCCCATCCTGATGCTTGGCGGCGCGTTTCTGTGCTATGAGGGCGTGGAGAAGATCGTTGAATCCCTGCAGCCGGAGGACGAAACGCTGGATGACGCGATTGCCGAACTTTCCAGCGAAGAACATGAAAAGCTTATGGTCTCGGGCGCGGTGCGGACGGACCTGATCCTGTCGGCGGAAATCATGGCGATTGCACTTGGCGAAGTGGCCGAAGAGTCGATCTGGCTGCAGGCCGGCATCCTTTTCGTTGTGGCGGTCGCGATCACGATTGGCGTTTATGGCATGGTCGGCCTGATCGTGAAGATGGATGACATTGGCCTCAATATGGCCAAGCGCGATGCCCGTGCCGTGCAGGCTCTTGGCCGGGGGCTGGTGCGCGCCATGCCAAAGCTGCTCGCGGGCCTGTCCGTCATCGGCATTGCGGCGATGATCTGGGTGGGCGGCGGCATCTTCCTGCATGGGATGCACGAATACCACTTTACGCCGCTGCCCGAATGGCTGGATCACGCCTCCCTTGCTGCCGGAGCGGCCGTCCCGGCGGCGTCAGGCCTCGTGCAATGGCTGGTCCATGCCATTGGATCGGGCGCGTTTGGCCTTGTCATCGGCGGCGTGATCGTGGGCATTCATCACGCCTGGGCACACCGTAAGGGCTAAGCCCTATTTGCCGATGCGGGCCTCACTGGGTGGAACATTCTTCATGCTCGCGGCCACCTGCTCTGCCTGTCGCAAGGCGCGGATGACGTTCCGGCTGGAGATCTTTTCCAGATCCGCCTGACTATAGCCGCGCTTGGCGAGTTCCACGAACAGGGCCGGATAACCCGACACATCCTCCATGCCGGCGGGTGCGCTGTCCATGCCGTCATAATCGCCGCCAAGGCCGATATTGTCGATGCCGGCGACCTTGCGGATATGGTCAATATGGTCGGCGACCTGGGCGATGGTGGCCTTCGGTTTTGGGTTGGCTTTCTCCCAATCCGCAAGCTGCGCCTTCACGGTTGCGGGGTCAAAGGAGGTCAGGCGTGACAGGCGTGTTTCCTCAGCGGCGCGGCGCGCCGCCCATTGGCGGACCTCTTCGCTGACATAGTCCGGCAGGAACACCATCATCACGACGCCGCCATTCTTGGGCAGGCGGGCAAGGACGCTGTCGGGCACGTTGCGGCCATGGCCGTTGATCGCCCGCGCGCCTGAGTGGCTGAAGATCACCGGCGCCTTGGAGACATCCAGCGCGTCCATCATCGTCGCTTCGGAGACATGGCTCAGGTCCACGAGCATCCCGATGCGGTTCATTTCCTTCACGACCTCAACCCCGAATGGAGAGAGGCCGTCAAATTTGGGCGCATCGGTTCCGCTGTCGGCCCAGTTGCTGGTCTTGCTGTGGGTGATCGTCATGTAACGCGCGCCGGCACGATACATCTGCCGCAGCACGCCCACCGACGATCCGATCGAATAGCCGCCCTCCATACCAATCAGCGAGGCGATCTTTCCAGACTTGAAGCTCGCTTCAATATCCGACGCCGTCAGCGCGAGCGCGAGCCGGTCGGGATAGGCAGCGATCAGCCGATGCACGATGTCGATCTGCTCGGTCACGGCTTCCACCGCTTCGGGATCAGACATGGAGGCAGGGACCCAGACCGACCAGAATTGACCACCGACCATACCCTTTTTCAGGCGCGCGAGATCCGTATGCATCGTGATGTCGGTCGCTGTGGCTGTGCCCGTCGTGTCATTGAAATTGAACTTCGTCAGATCATTGTCGAACCGGCCGCGGATCTGTTCGGGGACGTCATTGTGTCCATCCACGACGGGCGATGCCTTGAGCGCGGCGCGCGCGATCTGTTCTGGAGAGGCTGCAAGCGCCGTTTGGGCAAGGCAAAGGGCGAGGATGGTGGTGAGGCTGTGCTTGATCATGCCTTAGGCTTAACGGCCCTGTCGGACCTGTCAAAGTGCTTTCACCAAGTGCCCTTAAGAACGTCACGGCTTGCCAATTGATGGGAGTCCCATCAAGAGCGGCGCACCATTTGCCAGTGAAGGACCACGCCATGACTTTTGAGACCGTTTCCACCAATCGCAGCCATGGCGGCACCCAAGGCGTCTACAAGCATGCGTCGTCTGCGACGGGCACAGAGATGACCTTTTCGGTCTTCGTGCCGGATCATGCGCCGGGCGCAAAGCTGCCGGTCGTCTGGTATCTGTCGGGCCTGACCTGCACCCATGCGAACGTGACCGACAAGGGTGAATTCCGCGCAATCTGTGCCGAACTCGGCATCATCTTTGTTGCACCAGATACAAGCCCCCGGGGCGAAGGCGTCGCCGATGATGCGGACGCGGCCTATGATTTCGGGCTTGGCGCAGGCTTCTACGTCAACGCGACCCAAGAGCCATTTGCCGCGCATTACCGGATGCGCGATTATATTGAGCAGGAACTGCCCGCGCTTGTCGCCGCCAACTTCCCTGTCGACATGGCGCGGCAGGGGATTACCGGCCATTCGATGGGCGGGCATGGTGCGCTGACCATTGCGCTGCGCAATCCCGATCGTTTCAAGAGCACATCGGCTTTTGCGCCAATCGTCTCACCAACCAACTGCCCCTGGGGTCACAAGGCGCTCGGCGGCTATCTGGGCGATGACCGCGCGGCGTGGGCCGAATATGATGCCTGTGCGCTGATCGAAGGCGGCGCGCGCCTGCCCGATCTGTTGGTGGATCAGGGCGATGCGGACAACTTCCTTGTCGAACAGTTGAAGCCGGAACTGCTGCAGGCCGCCTGCGATGCCGCCGGGCAGAAGCTCACGCTGCGGATGCAGCCGGGCTATGACCACAGCTATTATTTCATCTCAACCTTCATGGCAGACCATCTGCGCTGGCACGCAGAACGGCTTGGCTAAAGGCTGACGACCTTATTTTGTCGGCGCCGCGCTCTCCGGCGCAACGACCATGGAGAAGGTCTTATTGGCCTTGAGATAGCGCTTCGCCAGCTTCTGCAAGGTGGCGGGCGTCATCGATTTCAGGTCTGCCCCCCAGCGCAGCAAATTGTCGACGCGCATCGGCTCGCTGGTCGCGCCGGACAGTTGCGACAGCCAGAACATGTTGCCGGTCTGCGCGCGGGCTAGGCGTTGCAGCATCGGGCCAACAGCGCGCTGCAATTCGTCTGGTGTCACGGGCTTTGACGCGAGGTCCTTTGCAATGGCGCGGGCGCGCACGAAGAAGGCATCGACCGATTCCGGCTTCACCTGCGCCATCACGGTAAAGTTGCCGCCGCTGTCGAAGGTGGATGGCCAGCTGCTGGAGACGTCCGGGCTATAACTTGCGCCTTCGCCTTCGCGGAACTGTTCGAACAGACGGTCTGTGAAGATCCCCGCCAGCATTTCCAGCTGACGTCCGGTGCGGACGTTGGCCATGCCCCCGCCTGTCGCCCAAGAAAGGACAGCGATCGCCTGATCGGGTGAGCCTTTGTGCCTCAGGCGGACGGGCGCCTTGGTGGGCTTTGGCCCGGATGACATGTCGCTGCCCTTCAGCGCGACCGCTTCAGGCCGGGCGGGCAACGCCCCAAAGGTTTCAAGGATGATCGGCTTCACGGCGTCGGGGTCGAAGTCCCCAAAGATGGACAGCTCAATGGGGCCTGCCGCAAGCACAGGTTCCCAAAAGGCGCGGAAGGCTTCTGGCGTCAGGGCTTCGGCATCGGCCTTGCCGGGGGTGCTCCAGCGCTTGTCGCCGCCGCGTAGATACTGCCCAAGTTCGCGGCCAACCACGTCACGCGGTGACGAGTCAGCGGTGCGCAGGCCAAGGATCGCGGCGGCCTTGGTCCGAATAACAGGTGCCGGGTCCCAGCCAGGGGCGGTGAATTTTGCGGCCATCAGCTTGAGCTGATCGGCAAGATCCGCCGGGCGGGTCAGGGCCCGCATGGTGAAGGCGCTTTCGCCGGTATCGATCGCCATGTTGATCTGGCGGCCGCTGGTCATGCGTTCCAACTGGTCCTGCTTCAGCGTGCCGATGCCGCTTTGGACGAGCGCGCCCGGCCCCGCCCAAGCCGCTGTCAGGCGATCCCGCGGCAGGGACTTCATGCCGTTGCCGAAACGGGCGGAGACATAAACCCGACCGGCCTCAGACGAAGAGGGGCTGAGCATAACCTTGGTCCCGTTGGACAGCGTGAGGACATCAAGATCAACGCCCTTAAAGCGCTGCGTGCCGGTGATGGTCCCCGCCGGACCGGCCTTTGGCAGTTGATCGAACGTGATCTGTGCCTGATCGCGGTCGGTGGTCAGCGCGGTGACGGGCGCAGCAATGGCGGCTGCGAGTTGTTCTGCACCATCAGCCTGTTCGGTCTGGCTGGACACAAAGGCACGCGGGCCAACCCCGGAAAAGAGGCGCTGGGTGGCCTTTAATACGTCTGCTGGACGGATCTTGTCTTTGAGAGCTCCAAAGACATCACGGGCCACTTCCGGGCTGGCGACTGTCTCGCGGATGTTGACGGCCTCGACCAGATCATCCGCCTGCTTTGCGCTCGCTTCTGCCCGGGCCGTTTCCACCTGCACGTCGAGCAGGGCTGTGAATTCATTCGTCTCCCGGTCAATTTCCGCCTGTGTCGGCGGGTTGATGAGCGCATCGGCAATGACGGCGCGCACATCGCCCAAGGCAAGGCGCCAGTCTTCGCCCAAGGGGATGACCGAGACGAAGGTCGCGTCAGAGGAGCGCGCGACATTTTCCTGCTGCACATCGGCCTGAAGGAAGCTGCCGCCGGCACGGGCGCGCTGTTCCAGACGCCGGTTGATGAGGCGGGAGGCGACGATTTCGATGAGACGCCCCTGGTTAAGCGCAATCGTATCATCCACCTTTGTCCATGGCCGGAGCCAGGCGAGGTTGACGGTGGTCGGCAGGCCGGGTTCTTCGATAAAGCTGGTTGTCGGTGCGGTCGGCGTCGGACGGCCAAGGTCGACAGTGGGAACGGGCCCTGCGGCGACCGGCTTCCAGTCCGAGAAATACTTGCTGATCAGTTGCGCGAAGACCACCGGATCGCCGTCGCCCGACATGGCGATCACTGTGTTGTCGGGGCGGTACCAGCGATCATGAAAGCCCCTCAGCGAAGCGGACGTGGCCTTGGCGAGTGAGTCCAGATTACCAATGGGCGATCGGTCGGCCAAGGGTTGGCCCGCATAAAACAGCTTGGAGGCGGCATCGGCGATGCGGACCTGTGCGCCATCCTGTTCGCGCGCCTCAGCAGAGACGGTGCGGCGTTCTGCATCGACTTCCGCTGCCGAAATCGTCGGGCCGGACATCATGCCCGACAAGATCTTCATGCTCTCATTGAGGGCGGGGAAGCCCGCATTCGGCAGGTCGAGCTTATAGACGGTCTGCGTGGGTGATGTGATGGCGTTGCTGTCATTGCCGAAGGTCGCACCCAGCCGCTGCCACACGCGCTTGGCCTCTCCATCGGTGACGTATTTGGAGCCGCGGAAAGACAGATGCTCGATGAAATGAGCATAGCCGCGCTCATTCTCACGCTCCATCAGCGAGCCTGCATCAATCGCCACACGGATCGAGACCTGCCCCGGTGGCACGCGGTTGCGGCGCACGGCATAGCGCAGGCCATTGGGCAGCTCGCCGAAGATCCACTGCTTGTCGACCGGGATGTCGCTGTTCTTGTAAAGCCAGGGGACATCGGCTTCGACAGGCGCAACCTTGGTCGCGGCGGCCTTCGGCTTTGCGGGGGTTTTGGCGGCCGGAGAAGCGGCGACAAGGGCGAAGCCCGATAGGGCGAGCGTAAGGGAACGCAGGAAGGGGAAACGCATGGCGTATTTGCTAACCATCCATGCCCATGAAAGCCAATGAAAAACCGGCAATGCCGTCTGGCGCCTGTAAGCGGACCATGCCACATTGGCCGCCAAGGGAGGCATTATGCCAGAATATAGATCCGTATCCTATTCCGCGACCAAGGCCGGCATCGGCTTTGGCAGTGCGTTGGCGATCACCATTTCATGGTCGCTGCACAAGTCTGTCCTGTGGGCGATCATCCAAGGCTTTTTCTCTTGGTTCTACGTCGCTTATTACCTGATCACCCGATGACTGATGATCCCCTGCGGAACCTGATCCGCACCATCCCGGATTTCCCGAAGCCCGGCATCCAGTTCCGCGATATCACGACGGTGCTGCGCGACGCGGAAGGTTTTGGCCTCGCCATCCAGCGGATGCGCGCCGCTTTGGACGGGCATGATGTGAACATGATTGCGGGGATCGAAGCACGCGGCTTCATCTTCGGGGCGGCCTTGGCGCGGGAGATGGGGCTGGGCTTCGTTCCGATCCGCAAGAAAGACAAGCTGCCCGGCCGGACCATCGGGATGAACTATGCGCTGGAATATGGGCAGGACCGGATCGAGATCCACGACGATGCCGTCGGCAAGGGGGACCGGATTGCGCTCATCGATGATCTGATCGCGACGGGCGGCACCGCGATTGCGGCCACCCGCCTGCTCCGTTCGGCGGGGACCGAGGTGCCGGTCGCGGTGTTCTTGGTCGACTTGCCCGATCTTGGCGGGGCGGACCGGCTTTCGGAAGAAGGGCCCGTCGTCCACAGCCTGGTCGCGTTTGACGGGCATTGACGCTTTCTCTGGCATCCGGTGATCTGAACCGGTAGCGCAGATTCATGCCCAAGCACCCCCATCACAGCAAGTCCAACGGTCTACCGACCCGCCAGCAGATCTTAGACTTTATCACCACGTCCGACACAGCGGCCGGCAAGCGCGAGATTGCGCGCGCCTTTGGCTTGCTGGGCAATGAGAAGATCGCGCTGAAGGCGCTGCTCAAGGACATGGCCGATGAAGGGCTGATCGACAGCGCACCGGGCCGCGCCTTCCACAAGATGGGCGGGCTGCCCAAGGTGACGGTGCTGCGCGTGGTCGACATCGACGACGCACAGGTCATCGCGATCCCGGAACATTGGGAGGCCGAAGGCAAGCCGCCGCCGCGCCTGCGCGTTGTGGAGCGCGGCAAGCGGTCCGCGCTGGGCGTGGGCGATCGCATCCTCGCCCGCACCGAAGAACAGGGCGCAGGCTATGTCGCCCACCCGATGAAGAAGCTGGCGCGGAGTGAGGAACAGCTCCTCGGCGTCGTCGCCAAGGACGGGGACCGGTACTGGCTGCGCGCCATCGACAAGCGGGAGCGGCGCGACACGCCCATTTCCGATCTGGGCGAGGCGGGCGAGGGTAACCTTGTGCTCGCGGAGAAAACCGGCCGTCCGCCGCGCATCACGGCGAAGGTCGTGGAAATCCTGGGCGATCCGTTCGCACCCAAGTCGTTCAGCCTCATCGCCATCCACAAGTTCAACATCCCGCACGTCTTTTCCGAAGAGCTGTTGCAGGAAGCCGAGAAGATGGCCGCGCTCGATCTGGGTGAGCGGGAAGACCTGCGCCATCTGCCCATCGTCGCGATTGACCCTGTGGATGCGCGCGACTTTGACGATGCCGTCTGGGCGTCCCCGCGGGATGATGGCGGGTTTGATGCGATCGTCGCCATTGCCGATGTCAGCTTCTACGTCCGCCCCGGCAGCGCGCTCGACCGTGAGGCGCGCAAGCGCGGCAACAGCGTCTACTTCCCCGATCGTGTCGTGCCGATGCTGCCCGAACACCTCTCTGCCGACGTCTGCTCGCTGCGGGCGGGGCAGGACCGTGCGGCGATGGCTTGCCACATGGTCATTGATGCCAAGGGCCAGATGGTCAGCTGGCGCTTCTCCCGCGCGGTCATCAAGGTCGCGGCGAACATCCCCTATGAGGACGCACAGGCCGCGATTGACGGCGTGAAGCCCCATGATCTGACGGAAGTCGCGCTGCGCCCGTTATGGGCGTGTTGGGCGCTGCTGTTCAAGGCGCGGGAAAAGCGCGAGCCGCTGGACCTCGACCTGCCCGAACGCCGCGTGGAGCTGGATGAGAAAGGCCGCATCCAATCTGTCGCGCCGCGCGAACGGCTCGATGCGCATAAGCTGATCGAGGATTACATGATCGCGGCCAACGTCGCCGCGGCCAAGGCGCTGGAGGCGAAGAAGGCGCCGGTCATGTACCGCATCCATGAACCGCCGAGCCGCGAAAAACTCGTCGCGCTCAAGGAATATCTGGCGACGTTTGAGATTGCCTTTGCGCTGGGGCAGGTCATCACGCCCGCCACCTTCAACCGCCTGATCGATAAGCTGGGCGAGGTTGAGTTCCGCACCGAGGTGATGGAGCAGATCCTGCGCAGCCAGACACAGGCCTATTACGGCCCGCAGAATAGCGGCCATTTCGGCCTCTCGCTCGGGTCCTACGCGCACTTCACCTCGCCCATCCGCCGTTATTCGGATTTGATCGTCCACCGCTCGCTCGTCGGGGCATACGGCCTGAACCCGCAAGGCGAAGCGACCGCGCTCACCAAGGACGACGCCGAGCGGATGAAGCTCATCGGCGAGGTCATCTCCGCTGCCGAACGCCGCGCGATGGAGGCGGAGCGCGAGACCGTGGACCGCTATGTCGCCGCCTTCCTCGCCATGCGTGTGGGTGAGGTGGTCGCCACGCGGATCACCGGCGTCACCAATTTCGGCTTCTTCGCCACCGTCGAAGGGCTGGGCGGTGACGGGCTGGTGCCCATCTCCACGCTGGGCACCGAATATTTCCGCTTTGATGAGGCGCACAAATCCCTCGTCGGGGAGCAGACCGGCGAGACGTTCCGCATCGGACAGCACATCGATTTGCGTTTGGCAGAGGCCAACCCCATTTCAGGCGCACTGCGTTTTGAATTGCCGGAAGGGGCGAGCCACTTGCCTATGCCCGGCGGGAACAGAGGCCGCGATGGCGACAAAGGAAAAGACCGCAAAGACCGCGTCCGCCGCCCCGCAATGGGCCAGCGCGGGCGGCCGGGCAACATCCGCCATCAGGGGCGGCG
>JBBATS010000024.1:40881-46536 GCA_040398625.1 Chakrabartia sp.
CGCCTGTTCATCGGCACGCTCGATTACACCATCCCCTTTGCCGCGCTGGATGATGTGCGGTTTGAACGCATATTGCGCGGCTTTGGCAGCCATTATGTCGTGCACCCGACCTCACGGTCGAGCTTCACCTTCGCGCGCGGCGAGGGGTTTGATAAATTTGAGAAATGGGATGCCTTTGCCTATGTCGATGGCGGCACCCTCACGCGCCTGCGGGAACAAGCGGAGCTGGAGACAGACCCCGGCTCCAACATCGCGATCCTGCCGCCCCCCTGGTCCGGCCTGCGCCTGACCCTCAACGTCCGCGTGGTCCTCATCTTCTGGGCGCTCGGCCTCATCATCGCGCGGAGCTTTACCGGCGGAGACTGGCTCTTCTGGCTGATCGGATTCCTCACGCTCTACGGCGCCCACGTCGCGCTGATCCGGCGGAGTTTGAAGAAGAAGCTGGCGAGGTGGTTGGCGCGGGAGAGTTGGAACTAGGGGGTGGGAGAGTTTTTTGGTTTCAGCTTATTAAGGAACGAAATAGTTAGTTCGTTGAGTTCGCACGATTAAAAGTGAAATAATCATCTCATTTCAACATGATGATCCTGATATCTGTAGATTTTCATTGCACAATAATTTCTAGAATATTCTTCGTTGAAATTTAAATCAAATTGGTTAAAATTTCGGTGTGATGAAGAATTTTGATGATCAGCCAATCAAAAGTCCGGACGCCGATCTTTTCGGCTTCGATCAGTTTGCTCAAATCATTGCCAAAAGCATTACGCAATTGGATGCCGGAAACGGGACGGTCCTGGCTGTCAACGGCCCTTGGGGCAGCGGCAAAAGTAGTGTCGTCAACCTCGTCAAGCATCACTTGGGCGAAGAGATCGGTTCGCGACCTCTTGTTGTTTTGGACTTTCGTTGCTGGTGGTTTCGAGGAGAAGAGGCGCTAGCGCTGGCATTCTTTCGTGATCTCTATGCGAAGGTAGGAGCCTCTCTAGGGCGGCGATTCAAGAAGTCGGTGAAAAAGTTCGGCTCAAGAATCCTAAAAGCTGGCTCCGCCGCCAGCGCGGGCGCCGATTTGGCCGGCGTGTCCGGTGTGGGCGCTTTAACTTCTGGCATGATGGATTGGATGTCAGGACTGTTCGACGGGTCGGAGACGGTCGATGATTTGTATCAGGAAATGGTCACGATTCTGAGAGCGCAAGATCGCAGATTCCTTATTGTAATCGACGACATTGACCGTCTCACGCCCGACGAAACCATGCAAATGTTTCGTCTAATCAAATCGGTAGGTGGCTTGCCAAATGTTATCTATCTGGTCGTCTATGACCGGAAGCTTGCCGAAGCGACAGTGGCCAACGCCTTCCCATCAGAAGGCCCGCATTTTCTCGAAAAGATCGTACAGGCTTCATTTGACGTGCCGGTTTTGGACGGAACGGAACTGTCTCAGCAACTACTCGCCAAAGTGTCGTCGATCACTAACGCTATGGACAAAATTGACACCGTTGAGTTCATGAACATCTTCTATGATGTGGTTGATCCGTTGGTTCAAAGGCCCCGCGATATGGTGCGGCTCTGCAATGCGATGGCATTGGTCTGGCCTACGCTTGGAAAGGATGTTTTCCTTGCCGATATGCTGGCAATCGAGGCGATCCGATTGTTCAATTTCGAGATGTACTCGGCCCTTCGCTCCAACAAGGATTTGCTTTGCCCGGCATCCCGGCTTGGCGTCAACAACAACATACCTAAGCTTAAGGCGGTCTACGATCGAACGTTCCTGACCGGCCTTAGTGAAGGCGAAGCCGACCTTTGGCGTAACCGTCTAACTCGTCTTTTTCCACGACTTACCGAGGTTTGGCAAAACAGTTTTCAGGGTGGCGATATTGAGCATTCATGGAATGTGGATCGTCGAATCTGTTCTAAGGCTCATTTTGCGACCTATTTCTCTTTAACCCTTGGGGCTGACATTTTTAGCCAGTCAGAAATTGACGACATCCTCGGCAACCTCGCCTCTCCTGACTTTTTAAGAGCAAAGCTGCGGGACGGCCTGCAAACAATTCGTCGAAACGGGATGACAAAGGGCTCTTTGATCCTAGATGTTTTGAACCAGCAGGCTGCGAAGATCGATCTGGACCACGCCGAAACTGTGCTGGTAACCATCTTCGAGATGGCAGATGAACTGAACGTTGAAGCTGACGAGGCAAAAGGCTTCTCGATTGGGAATAACAATCTTCGTATCCATTGGCTCCTACGTCGCCTCCTGTTGGAACGAACTTCGCTTGAACAGCGATCCGAAATACTGATGCGTGCTGCAAAAGCCGCCGCGCTCAGCTGGGCCGACGATCTCCACTGGTCTGCGTTCAAGCATTATAACCCACAAGAGGGTAGAGCGCCAGAATCCGACGCTAATTGCTTGCTGACCGAGGCCGATGTTGAAATTCTGGGACGCGACGTAAAGGCCGAAATTTTGAAGGCCGCAGAGGATGGAAGTTTGTTGGAAAGCCCCTCACTTGCTCGACTTCTTTACTCGTGGCGCCGCTATAACGACGATGATTCGTCGGAAATCATAAGATGGACCAGCGAGCAGCTGGCTAATGCTGGAAGCATTGCCAAATTCGCAGCAGCTTTAACGACCCACTCTTGGAGCCAGGGAATGGGTTGGAACGGCGGAGGTGATCGAGTCGCCAAACGAACCGCAAAGGTGAACCCTGAAGCCTTTAGCGTTCTTTTCGATCTTAATGCCTTAAGAGCGCACGCTATCGAAGTGAGTGTCAGTCTGCAAACTTCAGAAGCTGATCGCATAGTGATCTTGGAGTTCTTGAGTGCGTGGACGAAGGCGGACAACGAGGATGACTTTTTTTGATTTATCTGTCCGTTTGATTGATCGTTAGCCTTCTCCCCCCCTCACTCCACCCCAAATGTCAGCCCCGCATGCTTCACCAACCGCTCCATCAACGGTGCGGCGATGATCGCGCCGGGTGTCACCACGCCGCCCGGTGTGTCTGTTTCCAACAATGTCAGCGCGCTTTCGGCGATCATTTTGCTGGTGGAGCCATAGCCGGGGTCTTTGTCGCCCTGCACGCTGGCGCGGACTTGGGTGCCGTCGGGATATTCGCCGATGAAGAGGACGTCGTAAAAGCCGTTCTCGCGCTCTTCCTTGCTCGGGCCGTCGCCCGGCGCGATCTTTGAATCGCCGAACGGGTTGGCCTTGGCAATGGCCTCTGCCATCGCGCGGCCCGCATCGCCCAGCGTCGTCATGATCATCTCATCATAGACAAAGTCGCGGCCATAGGGGTGGCCGAGCAGGAAGTTGGTGCGGTGCACGTTCTTCGTGTTGATCGGCGCCATGACGAAGGGCGCGGTCCAGGTGCCGGTCGCACTATCATATTCAGGCATCAGGCCTGCGGGCTGCGGCGGGCCTTCAAAACCCGGGGTCAGGGCAAAGCTGCTTTTGAGGAGGCCGATGATCTTCGGGTTCTTGGCCGCGGCCTTCATCGTTTCCGTGAGGCTCGCGATGGTGCCGCCAGAGGCGCCGCCCTGCATCTTGCGGACGCGTCCCTTCACGCGGGGGGCGGGCTTGCCATGGGTCTTGACCGCTTCTTGCTGGAGGAACCAGACGCCAAGATCAAAGGGGATGGAGTCAAACCCGCAGGAGAACACGATGCGCGCGCCGCTCGCCTTCGCCGCGTCATCATGCGCGTCGATCATCTGGCGCATCCACGCCGGTTCGCCGCACAGATCGACATAGTCGGTGCCGGTCTTCGCACAGGCGGCGACAAGTTGCGGGCCGTAAAGCTGATAGGGGCCGACCGTCGTGATGATCACGCGGGTGCGGGCGCACATGAGTTCCAGAGAGGCGGGGTCATCAGAATTGGCGACGACGAGCGGCGTTTCGGCGGGCAGGCCCATCTCATCGCGGACTTCGGAGAGCTTCGTCAGGCTGCGGCCGCCCATCGCCCAGCGCGTGATGCCGCGCGCGGCCAGATATTCCGCGACAAGCCGGCCGGTAAAGCCGCTTGCGCCATAGACGATGATGTCAAACTCTGCGTCTTTGCGCGCCATGTCTCTCTCCCACCTGTTCTTGTTGTATCGGTTTGTGTCGGTTGTTTACTTCACCCCGGCTTCTACTTCACCATCGCGTAGAAGCTCAGCCGTCCTGTGCTGTTGCCCGCAATGGGCTTTGAAAAGGTCCAGCGCACGTGCGTCACATCCTGCGGGATGGCCGCGCGCATCACGCGTTCGCCTGCGGAAATCTTGAGCGTGGCCAGCGGGCCAAAGGTCTTCCCGCCATCGACGGAGACGACACCCCATTCGCTGTTTTCGCCAAGGGCGGTGAAATCAATCGCGGCGGGCACGGGGTTGTTGATGACAAAGCCGGTCACGGGGCTTGCGGTCGTGTTCTTATAGTTGATCCAGACGACGAGCGGCGTGCCGGGGATGACCGTTGTCGGGTCCATCAGCGTCTTCTTCTTCACACCCTTGGCGTCGGTGGTTTCCTTCACCGCCTGAATGTTGCTTGTGATGGCGATGGCCTGCGGCTTGCCTTGGGCAAAAGCGGCAGTTGAGAGCGAGAGGAGTCCGAGTCCGATGAGAAGTTTTTTCATAACGCGTCCTCTTGCAGTTCGGTTCCTAATGGTCGCTTAAAGTCGCGGCAGTGTCACGCCCTTTTGGCCCATATATTTGCCCGCGCGGTCGGCATAGCTCGTCTCGCAGGGTTCATTGCCCTTCAGGAACAGGAACTGGCACGCGCCTTCATTGGCGTAAATCTTGGCGGGCAGGGGAGTGGTGTTCGAGAATTCCAGCGTGACATGGCCTTCCCAGCCCGGCTCCAGCGGGGTCACGTTCACGATGATGCCGCAGCGCGCATAGGTCGATTTGCCGAGGCAGATGACGAGCACGTCGCGCGGCACGCGGAAATATTCGACCGTGCGGGCGAGCGCAAAGCTGTTCGGCGGGATGATGCAGCAGTCCGTCTCCATATCGACGAAGCTCTTGGGGTCAAACTGCTTGGGGTCGACCACCGTGGAATGGACGTTGGTGAAAATCTTGAACTCCGGCGCGACGCGCGCGTCATACCCGTACGACGACAGGCCATAGCTGATGCACCCGTCGCGGCGCTGCGCCTCGACAAAGGGCTCGATCATGCCGTGTTCCTGCGCCTGCTCGCGGATCCATTTATCTGAAAGAATGGACATTTTCTCTCCTAAGCCAACCCGAGATCGGCCGGACCGAACGCATGGGGTAGCAGCTCCGATAGCTTGTGATGCTCCACAGCGCTACCGTCTGCCGACGCGCAATGCACAAGAATATCCGTGCCGGAAAGTCCACCCGCTTCGTTGATCACCTGACGGCAGCGGCCACAGGGGCGCACCGGGTCTGTGCCCGTAATTCGCCCATCGATCAGCTTCCCGCCAATCACCGCTATCTCCTTGATCTGCCGAAGCTTTCCCTGCGCATTCGCGGTCGCGATGGCCACCGTCTCGGCACAAAGGGTCAACCCGTAACTCGCGTTCTCGAAGTTACAGCCGGAGATGATCTCGCCATCGTCGAGGAGAAGGGCGGCGCCAACGCCAAACCCCGAATAGGGGGCATGGGCATTGCGCGCCGCATCCCGCGCGGCGGCGACGAGTTCAGTCACTTGGTCACTCATTGATGTATCACATTCCAATCCAC
>JBBATS010000025.1:0-39092 GCA_040398625.1 Chakrabartia sp.
AGGCGCTCCGCCAGATGCCCCTGTGGTGAAATTGGTAGACGCGCTCGACTCAAAATCGAGTTCCGTAAGGAGTGCTGGTTCGAGTCCGGCCAGGGGCACCATTTTGGACTCTTCAGTGTCCGCGCAACCTAGCCCATTGAGAATCTTGAGAGCAATCGCCGCTTTGGCGTTTCTATAAGGTGTGCCGAAGTCCGGCAGCGGACGACAACAATCTGCGATCTTTTCAATGGCTTCGACCATCATCCGTCAGCGCCGTATAGCGCCAGTCCCGAAACTGAGCGGCGCCCGGACCGGCAGAATAAAGCCCGGGTTTAAGCGATAGGAAACCGCCCCGAACATTATGGTGATAGCCAGAGACCTCCATGCCGCGGTCAAAGCGCTGCCATGTCCGGCCGCCATCGCCGCTGGTGTGGAAGGATATGATATGATCGCGATTGGTGACGCGCATCCTCATGCGGCGGCCATGTGGATGTGCGGGACGGCCTCGTTCGATGCCATATTGATGGGTGACGAAGCGGTTCTCGTCAAATCCAAGGCCGGCATAGAGTTTGTCATCATAGAAGAGGACCAAGCCGGCTGTGCCGCCGGGTGCAAGTTCGATGTCACACTCGAATTGATAGGATCGGTCACCGGCAATGACGAGCAAGGGGGAGCCGGACGAGGGCGCACTCCCTTTTCCGGTAAGATAGAGGACACCATCTTCCACGCGGATACGGTCTGCCTCATCGGGTGCGGGTCGGAAGAACATCCATTTGGAGCCAAGCGCGAGTGGCGTTGTGAAATCGTCCGATAGCGCCATGCCATGCGGCAATGCGGCACCACCATTTGGTTTTCTGATCGGAACTGACAGATCGCCGCCCGTCATGCGGAACCAGCCGTCTGACGTCCATTCTATTGGGTCGAGCAGACATTGTCGGCCGAGCGTCCAAAAGCCTGCTTCATATCCATGATAAAGCGACCACCAGCTTCCATCGGGCGCTTCCACCAGAGACGCGTGGCCGCGGGACCACCAGGCCTCTCGGATGGATTTTGTTCTCACCAGCGGATTGCCGGGATGCTGCTCCCACGGGCCGTGAAGGGAACGGGATCGTGCGGCGATCACCATATGTCCGGTCGGAGGGCCTGCCGTGCCGCCGACGGCGGTTAGCATGTAAAACCAGCCGCTGTGGAAATGGATTTTAGGCCCTTCTGGAGAAAAGCCTTCAACATCCCAATCGTCGGGATAACGCCATGGGTCGTAAACGTGCTCAGCCGCGCCCGAAACAGCCAGACCGTCATCGGATAGCCGGACCCGGTCACCGCCAGATAGGAAGAGCCAGCGTGTCCCATCCTCCGCCACGGCATGGCATGGGTCGATATGATGGTGCAGGCCAAGTGGCTTGGGATCGCTCCACGGTCCGTCGATATTGTCTGCCCAGATGACGAAGATGTCGTTCGGAGCGGCCTTAACGGGAATGTAAAGGAAGTAGCGACCCTGATGCTTTTCGAGGCTGACGGCCCACACCGAGCCGATGTTGCGGTGGAGGGCGGCCTTGCGCGGCTGCCAGTTCACCAGATCGCGGCTGTGCCAGATGGTAAGCCCCGGGTAAGTGTCGAAGCTGGAAAAGGTCATGTAATAGTCATCGCCATCCTTAAGGATCGCGGGGTCCGGTCTGTCACCGGAGAGAACAGGATTGAGGAAGCGGCCATTGCCAAGGTCCGGCTGCCGCTGCCCTTCGATGCCCTGACGCGCTTTGGATGGCCTAGGACGAGCAGGAAGAGGTGTTGCGGCAGCGACGGCTACCAGCGTCCCTGCCTTGAGGGCAGATCGTCTATCCATCAGCCAAGGCCGGTCGTGCGCGCCCAAGCACGCCAAAGTTCGGGCCATGCTTCGATGGGCTTTCCAATAGTTCTCCGTAGCCCAAAGCCATGACCGCCATGGGCAAAGAGATGCGTTTCTACAGGCACCTTTGCGGCCCTCAATGCGGCGCGAAAGCGCAATGTGTTCTCAACCGGCACCGCATCGTCATCTTCAGCGTGCAGCAGGAAATGCGGCGGGGCATCGGGGGGCACCTGGCGATCAGGCGAATGCGCGGCCTCCATCTTGCGAGAGGGGGAGGCGCCGATTAGCTTTTCGCGCGACCCCATATGGGCGATTGCGGGATCAAGCGAGATAACGGGATATATTGGCGCGGCCGAATGCGGCTTTGCGGAAAGGGTGTCCGCCGCATCGACAGGCTCATACACCTTTGCGGCAAAGCGCGTGGACAGGCTGGCGCAAACATGGCCGCCTGCGGAAAAGCCGATGGCGGACACTCTTTCGGGGTCTAGCGCGAAGGCGCGCGCGCGATGCCGTATGATCCGCATGGCGCGCTGTGCATCGGCCAAGGCAACGTTTGGCCCGGCGCTCCAGCCTTCGCCCGGCAATCGGTAGAAGAGGACGAAAGCCGTAAACCCGCGGGCCGACAGCCAGCGGGCCATTTCATAGCCTTCCTTGTCGATTACGACCCATTTGTACCCACCGCCGGGCGTGATGAGGACGGCGGCTCCATTGGGCCTGTCTGGCCGGAACACCGCCATGCGCGGCTTGCTGATCCCATGAACAGCGCGATCAGACACCAGCGGATCGGTCGAGCGTTCATCAACTGTTTCGACAAGTGGTAGGGCAGGCGCGCCGGGTGCGCCCTTTGGCCATAGATCAATTGTTTCTGTCGGCTGCGGTAATCCGGGAGGTGTTGTCCGAGACGCGAAAGGCGGGGGTGTTTGCGCCCCCGCCTTTGCCGTCAGATTAGCGGCCAGACCTCCAACAATCAGCGACCTTCGGTCTATCGTCATGTGGATGCTTGGCCTCCTTGCCTGTCCTGGGAGATCAGATCTTCAGCCGTGCCCCGAAGAGGACCGTGCGCCCGAAGTGGTTGTTCTCGTAGTTGCGGTCCGCGTCAAAGTCGGTGAAGCGGTAACGATAGGTGTCGAGCAGATTGTTGCCTTCCACCGACAGCTCCAACGATTCACTGACCTTGTAGCGGATCGATGCGTCGAGGTTGGTCGTGGCGCCATATCCTTCGAGCAGGTTGCCGGTGCCCGATGCACCTTCATGATAGCGACCACGATAGCTGACCATGACGCGACCGCTAAACTTGCCGTCGTCATAATAGAGCGTCCCGTTGTAGGCGCGCTTCGACACGTTGGAGAGCGAGTTGGTCAAGGACACAGCGGTCAGCGGCCCAAGGGTGCCATTTGCCTGACGGGCAACCGTGATGGGGCCCTGCAGGTTGAATGTGGCGTTGGAGTCGATGAAGGTTGCGTTCGCAATCACGCCGAAGTTGCCGAGGAAGCCTTCGACAAAGGCCTTGAACGGCACCTGCGCGGCGACTTCCCAGCCCTTGAGTGTCGCACCCGAGCCATTGACCGTCGTCGTCAGTGTCCAGATTGGCTGGGACAGCAAGGCGGGGTTCAAAGCAGCCGGTGAGCTGGGATTGAGGACCGATACCGGTAGGCCGGTCTGCGCAAAAGTTGCCCCTGTCAGCGATGCCGACTGAGTGAAGCTCTTTACGTCTTTTTTGAACCATGCGACCGAGAGCAAGGCCTGCGGTGCGAAGTACCACTCAGCTGCCAGATCGAAGTTCGTTGCACGGAACGGCTCCAGGAACGGGTTGCCGCTGGTCACGCGGAAGTTGAAGCCGTCGGCGGAACCGCCCGGCGTCAGCGAACCAAGCGTCGGGCGCGTCATGACATCGGCAACCGCTGCACGCAGGATCAGGCTTTCCGTCGGGAAGACAGCGAGGTTGAATGAGGGCAACCAATCTTCATAGTCCCGCTTCACCGTCGCGTTCACGCCGCTGACCAGACCGTAAGAGCTCTGGTTTGTCTTGGCGTAACGGATGCCTGCGTTGAGCGCATATTCAAGGCCCAACAGATCACCCTTGGCGTCAAACTGCAGGTATGCGCCCTTGGTTGATTCCTGCACGCCGCGGATGTTGCCAGCGTCGTTCACCAGCGGGCGGCTGTACAGATTGGTGAAGGCCGTGGCGGCTTCCAGATTGGGCACGAGCCAGCTGTTGGTGTTGCCGGCCGGTTGACCGGCACTGCCCATGTTGAACACTTCGGAGAGAGCGGAGGTCACCGGGAAACCATAGATAGCCGTCGGGCCGAACAGGCTCGTTGGTGAACAGGCGATGGTCCCTGACGTGCTGGTGACAAGACTCGTCCCACCATTTCCGCATACGGCGGTGTCGCGGGTGAAGGACCGGACATCAAAGTTGAAGCGCCGCCAGACAGCGCCCGCCTTGACCATGAAATTGTCGGAGACGTCCCATTCGGTGCGAAGCTGCACCGTCCGGAACCGGTTGGTCGCATTGGACGGACGATCCCTGATTTCTGCGAGCTGGAAGTTTGCCGGATCTGTCACGCTCGTCCCGAAGGTGAGCTTCGGAAACTTCATGTTGGTATAGTCGTAGGAATAGCCCTGAGCATCACGATCATCGAAGATCATCGTTGTTTCGACAGGAATGTCGGCATTTGATTTCGACAAGCCCGTCATGAACGTGAAGCGGAAGCTGTCGGAGACGTCCTGATCCCAAGTGCCGCCAACCTGATAAAATTTCGTGCTGCTTTCGCGCAGGTAATGCTCGGTGCGGACCCATGCGTCGTTGAGCGTCGCTGAGATCATGTTGTTGTTGGAATCGTAGACCGGGTTGATCACGTTGATCGACCGTTCGTTGGACCTCAGCAGGACTTCGCCCCACTTTTCTTCGCGGGTCGCATTGAACTTTGAATAGAGCCCATCGACCGAGAATTTCGTCGTGTCCGAAGGTTCGAACTGCAGGGATCCTGTGATGCCCAGACGTTCCCGGTCGTGTGCGACTTCGCCGTAGCGCGGAATACGCGGGTGGAAGGAAAGCGTCGCCTGATCACAGGCGGCGTTACCCGTATTGTAGGACCCACCCGAATTTGGAGTGGTGAAGCAATTGACGCCGTTGACGCTATCAAAACGGGCCTGCGCCCAACGGACCGAGTTGTTGCCCAGTTCCAAGGTTTTCGTATGTGAATAAGCGGCGGACAAAGACGCGCCAAAGGTGCCTGCGTCGTTCTTCCAGGAGAGCAAGCCAGCGAGGCGCGGCCCGATCTTGTCGGAAAGATCATTGTACGATCCGACAACCGATGCTGCTCCGGTGAAGCCGGACTTTCCGGCGAGCGGGTTGCCCGTATTCAGATCAACGACGGCGCCGAGCGATCCTTCATCAAGGCTGGCTTCGGCCGTCTTTCGCACAACAAGGCTGGAGAAAAGTTCGGATGCGAACACGTTGAAATCGAAGGCGCGGTCGCGGTTGGCGCTTGCGCCGTCGACCGAGGTCGCGACTGTTTCCATGCCATTCACACGCACGCGGGTGAACTGGCTGGAAAGGCCACGAACGGTGATCGAGCGACCTTCACCAGCGTCTCGCGAAATGGAGATGCCGGGGATACGCTGCAGCGATTCAGCGAGGTTCTGGTCCGGAAATTTGGCGATGTCTTCTGCGACGATCGCGTCGACAGCAGCAACCGAGTTCTTCTTTACGTTGATGGCCGCCTGAAGCGATTCACGAAAGCCGGTGACGATGATTTCCTCGACCTCGGGCTCATCCGCTGCGAGCGCGCTTTGCGCCAAAGCTGCGGCCGGGGCTACCAGCGCGCTCCCCGCGATGAGGGCGAGCTTGAACGAGGTGAGGCTGGAACTGGTCTTGCGCATGTCTACTCCCTTTTGACGCCATTTTGGCGCTTCTCAAAATGATACCGGTGTCAAAGGAAGATGCACGTTACCAACGCTTCAGCCTTCAGCACCCTAACTCCTGATCCAGCCCTTCGGCCGCAGCGATTGAACCTCGCTTTTGCCCGGTTAGGTAACCGGTGTCATTTTTTATTGCCCCTTCCGCGTCGCTCTGTCAAGATTGGCAGAATGGGAGATGGTCGAATGCGCGTTTGGTGTTTGAAATCGGCAATAATTTTCTTTATTTTTCAGGCTTTGGGGTTCGCCTCTTTGGCGGCTGCTTCGCCGCTGGTTCCGACCAAAGGCGGGCAGGGCGGGCGAATCATTCGCGTCACCACGCTTGCCAAAGATGGTCCGGGCTCTCTCAAGGAAGCCGTTCAGGCAAAAGGCCCGCGGATTGTCGTTTTCGAAGTGGGCGGCGTCATTGATTTCGGGCGAGACTCGCTCGCCATAACGGAGCCCCATTTGACCATTGCGGGTCAGACGGCGCCGTCTCCGGGCGTCACGCTCATCCGGGCCGGTGTTGATCTAAAGGCGCATGATGTGATCATCAGCCACCTGCGTGTGATGACTGGAAGGGACGGCCAAGCCCCGTTTTCCGGTTGGGAAGCAGATGCACTGTCAACAGTTGCCGCCCATAATGTTCTCATTGAGCACAACAGTTTCCTCTGGGGCATCGATGAAAACATGTCCGCATCCGGCCCGCGCTTTACCGGCAACACGGTTGCAGACTGGCGCAACGGCACCAGCCGCAACATCGTGTTTCGAGACAATTTGGCAGCCGAAGGCCTTGCTTATGCCAGCCATCCAAAGGGGGAGCATTCCAAAGGCAGCCTGATCCACGACAATGCAACAGGCATCGTGTTCTATCGCAACGTCTGGGCCCATAATGTGGAACGCTCCCCGCTGCTCAAGGGCGGGGTGCAGGCGGTGATGGTCAACAATCTAATCTACAATCCGCAGCACAGGGCAGTGCACTATAACCTCATGAACCTTGAATGGTTGGGGCATGATTATGTGACGGGAGAGCTGACCGCAGTCGGCAACGTCATGCGCGGCGGCAATGACACTGATGAGGGGCTTCCGTTCCTAATGTTGGGCGGAGACGGAGATCTGGCTTTTTACGGCAAGGACAATCGAGCCGTTGACCGTCATGGAAGCCCGCTTCCAGAATTCGGCCGCTATGGTGAGACGAAGGCAAAGCTGATCCGGGCGCGGAAACCACTGGCTGACCTGTCCGGCTATCCAATCCTGCCCTCCTTGGAGGTTGAGACAAGTTTGCTTCAGACCGCCGGTGCGCGCCCTTGGGACCGCGCGCCTGATGACATCCGCGTGCTGTTCTTCATCGCAGAGGGCAGGGGGGACATCATTGATGATGAGAAGGAAGTTGGGGCCGGTTATCCCAACCCAACGCCAAGCCGCGCTCCTTTTGTCGAGACGGACTGGGACCTTGAGATCATGGCGCCGAAGTCAGGCTGTTATCCCGGTCAAAAGGGCGACGCCCAGGAAAAGCTGTCCGAGCGCGACCGCGCAATGCGGCAATAAGCATGTCTTTCCCACTCTTCCTGCTTGCCGCCGCAGCACCATTGGTCGTCATCGATGAAACGTCGACCAAGCGGGATGAACCGCCGCCGCATGGCGCCATCGGGATGAGCACGGCGTACCGCATTTCCGATGCCGCGCCGCAGCCACGTGCGATGGAATTCCGGCGTCGCATCCTGCATCGGGGTGCGGCCATTGGGGAGCATCCGATCGCTCATGATGAAGTCTATTACGTCCTTGATGGGGAAGGAGAGGTCGTCTCGGATGGACAAAAAGCGATCCTCAAAAAGGGGATGGCGGCTTATCTCTACAAAGGTGCGGTCGTCGGCATCCGGCAGGTTGGCCGCAAACCTTTGTCCCTCATCATCAGCTATCCCAACAATCCCTAAGCCGCTCAGCTTCCCGGCTGGATATAGGGCACACGGGCGAACAGTTCACGTTCCCATCGTCGGGGATCGAGCTCAACGCGGCTGTGCGTGTCAAACACCATCGTTGCCCGCTGCGGCAGGGTATATGGCGCCCAACCCGGATTGCCGGTGCGCGCAAATCGCACAAAAGCGTCCATCATCCGGTTACTAATCGCCTGACGGGCGGGCGTCGGGTTCTCAAATGTGCCGAATGAAAGGCCGATGTCGTCGGTATGCTTCGCCTGTTCAAAGTCGAGCTGATAAACCCATGTTGTGCGCAATCCAGCGCGCGCACGGGCATCCGCTTCCTCCACCTGCCCCCGCCATGACCGGCCGGCTGTGACCATGCGATGGAAAATCTGCTCCGGGCTGTCCTTGGGGTAGCGCGCGCGGAACGCCTCCACCACCCAGTCCGCTTTGATATCGACTTTCAGTTCCGGCCCCGCCCGCTCTGCTAGGTTGGGCCAGTCCAGCCCCTTCATCTTCGGATGGTCGAGTGGAAAGAAGGCCCGCGTCTCAGCCACTGTATTGCCGAGCAGCATCGGGATGGTGTTTCCCTGAGGTGCCGGGTCAGGCCAGAAGGGGTGGCGGTGCAGGTTCTGCATATCGAGCACCGGACCCATATAGACGCCGCCGCCCATGATCGGATCGGTCGCCGACAGCGCGGCAATGAGCTGCGCAACGGGCACGGTCGCGGGGTCAACGTCGGGGCCGAGCTTGTTGAGAAAGGCCGCCGTCCGCTTGGCGGCGTTTTGTGGGCCGGATGCCGTCACTTGCTGTCCGCTCATCGTGACGGCCTTGTGAAACAGACCCTTGGCCTTCGGCATCGCCATCAGCGTCGCAATTTTCGCGCCGCCGCCGGATTGGCCGAAGACCGTCACGTTCTTGGGATCCCCACCAAAAGCCGCAATGTTGCGCTGAACCCATTGTAAGGCAAAGATCAGGTCGAGCTGGCCATTGTTCCCGCTGTCGGGGAAACGATCAGGCAAATAAAGATAGCCAAGGGCATTAAGCCGATGGTTGACCGTAACGACGACAACGTCGCCTCGCGCGGCCAGCTTCGCTCCGTCGTTCAGCGGGTCGGACACCGAGCCTGTCGAATAGGCGCCACCATGGAAATAGACCATGACAGGGCGGGGGCGTTTCGATGCCGTACCGGGCATCCAGACGTTGAGATAAAGGCAGTCTTCGCTTTGCGGCTGATAGCGCGCGCCGGTCTGCGGGCATGCAGGCCCGAATGCTACGGGAAGTTGCTCCGCTTGCTTCAGTGCCTTTGGGGCCGTGAACCGCTCGGCAGACGCGTATCGGATGCCGGTAAACGCAAGGACTTCGGGCAAAACTTGGTCGAAGGCGCTACTCCGGTAGCTGCCGATTGGTGTCGAGATAGTTCTTGCCGCAATGATGGATGTGCCAAGGTCTTGGGCGGCGGATCTGCCACCCATGAACCCTGATGCCAGTGCCGCCCCGCTCACCAGCACCGCCCGGCGGCTCCAACTCTCAGCGCCGGACATCGCCCCCGCTTGCAGAAAAGTCTTCCAATACCCCGCGACCAATCAAGCACATGTCGCCGGGAATGGAGTGCTTGAGGGCGTTCATGGCCAGTCCGCTTTCCGCCATCTGTCCTAAATCGCCACCCTTGAGCCATTGGTGCAAAATTCCGGCGGCGAAGGCATCGCCAGTGCCGATCCGGTCAACAATACCTGTCACGTCGATCTCATCTGTCTGATGCCAGCTGCTCCGAGCATCAATGCGTGCCGAGATGCGATGGTGATCGCTCGTCACCAGATGCCGGGCTGTGGACGCGATCAGGTCCAGCTTTGGGAAGGCCGCAAACGCCGCCTCAGCCGCTTCTCGCCGCCGGTCTGCCCCATCGCCGGAAAAGTCTTTGCCAAGAAGCAGCGATATGTCGCGGTGGTTGCCGATCAGGATCGTCGCATCGGCGACCAGATCACGCAGCATCTGGGCCGGGTTGCTGTCCCATGCGGCCCAGAGCTGCGCGCGGTAATTGCCATCGAAACAGATCGGAACGCCTAAAGCTTTTGCTGCTGCATGAGCGGCCATGGCCAGCGCAACGCCGTTTGGACCGAGCGCAGGCGTGATCCCGCCGCTGTGCAGCAGTTGAGCGCCGGATAGCGCGCCGGTGAAGTCCATGGCGTCCGGTTTGGCCAGCGCAAAGGCGCTTCCGGCTCGATCATAGGTGATGGACGACGGGCGAAGCCCAGCGCCGGCCTCCATAAAGTACAACCCCATGCGGCCCGGCGCCCGTGCGATGAAGCGCGTGTCTGCACCTGCGGTGCGGAGCGCTGCAATGGCCCGTTCCCCCAGAACATTATCGGCAACAAGTCCCGCAAAGCGGACGTCATGGCCAAGTGACGCAAGGGCAGCGGCCACATTGGCTTCTGCGCCGCCGGGAACGAGGTCCAGAATGTCCGCCTGCACCATGAGTTGAGCACCCGGAGGGGTCAGTCGGAGCAGCAGTTCGCCAAAGCAGGTGACCGTCATCCTTGTGACGCTATCTTGCCAGCCATCCGCCGTCCACAGTCAGAATATGACCGGTGACATAGTCGGATGCGGGTGAGGCGAGGAAGACGGCGGCTCCTGCAATGTCTTCCGGTCTCCCCCAGCGCCCGGCTGGAATGCGTTCCAATATCTGCCGGTTGCGTGTTTCATCCGCCTGGAGCGCGGCCGTGTTGTTCGTCGCGATATAGCCCGGTGCAATGGCGTTGACCTGAACACCTTTGACCGCAAGCTCGTTCGCCATCGCCTTTGTAACGCCACCCACGCCAGATTTGGCTGCGGCGTAACTTGGCACGCGGATGCCGCCTTGGAAGGTGAGCAAAGAGGCGATGTTGATGATCTTGCCCGAGCCGCGTTCGGCCATATGCCTTGCCGCTGCTTGGGACAGGAAGAACAAGGATTTGAGATTGGTGTCGATAACCGCATCCCAATCGGCCTCGCTGAAATCGAGCACATCATCACGGCGGATGATCCCGGCGTTGTTCACGAGAATGTCGATACGGCCCAGAGCTTGGAGCGCCTCTTGCACGACCCGGTTCAGCGGCTCTGTTGAGGACAGATCAGCATTGATGCTGATGGCCTTCCGGCCTTTTGCTTCAATCAGCTGAACCGTCTCTTCGGCATTGGACCGACCGACAAGGGCAATGTCTGCGCCAGCTTCGGCCAGCGCAACGGCAATGGCTTGGCCGATGCCGGTGTTGGCGCCAGTCACCAGCGCGGCCTTGCCGGCAAGGGAGAAGGAAATGGTCATGTCAGTGCCGCCTTATAGCGCACGCAAATAGTCAGCGATCGCTTGGTCCTGAGCGTTTGGATAAAAGAGTTCGGCAAATTTTTCGCCAGCAATGGCCGCCTTGAGAAGATCCTGATCGACCGATTTGAGCACGGTCAACATATCTTTGCATGAGGCCGCTTTCATGTCTTTCAGGATGCTGCGATTGGCGGCCATGAAGTGCGCCCGTTCCTTCGGGTAGCCAGCGCCGCCTTCATTCTCGAAGATCTTGCGGTAGCAATCCTGAAGATTGAGTTCCGCTGCCCAGCCAAAGCCCTTGGCATAGGGCATAGACATTGCATTGCCATCGTTGATCTGGCTGAACAGGAAAGCGTCTGTCGGGTCGATCGCCAAGCCGCAGAAGACGCCGGGCATGGCATTGCAGGCCAGCATGGAGCCCATGCCCGTGCCACAACCGGTAATCACAAAATCAGCGGCTTTGGAGTTAAGAAGGATGCCCGCGAGGAGCCCGTTCATCACATAGGTCAACGAGGCTGAATCCTCCGGCGTGTACATGCCATAATTGAACACCTGATGCCCCAGCGGCTCCGCCACAGCGGTCAACGCATCGTGCACGATCGCGTTCTTGGCGGCTTGGCTGTTCTCGATGATCAGGGCGATCTTCATGTGGTGCATCTTTCATACTGGAAGGTTTGGATGGCACTAAGGTAACCGGTGTCATTCCTAAGATCAAGGTATCTCGCAGTGGACAGCATCTTTAGTTTTTGATCGAAGAAACCGAAGCGCGCGGCACAAACTCTGTAGGGAAAAGCGATTGTTCGTTTCCTGCGGTTTCCGGCTGGATCAATTTGCGCGCGGCAGATTTCGCCATGGCTCTAATCGGCCATCTGACGGTGGTTAGGGGCGGCCAGATTGTTGCTGCAATTGCTGTATCGTCAAAGCCCACAACGGACAGATCGCCGGGGACGTCCAACCCGCGTTCACGTGCGACATGAACCACGCCTGCTGCCATCACGTCATTGCTTGCAAAAATGGCGGTCGGGCGGTCGGCGCGGTCGAGCAAGGCTGCCCCAGCCTGCTTGCCTGTTTCAAATGTGTAGTTTCCGCGTTCTGCCCATACGTCCTCACAAGAGAGGCCATGAGCCTGCATCGCCTCGCGCCAGCCTTCCCGTCGTTCGAGGGCTGACCGGAAGCCTTCCGGACCTTCAACGAGCCCAATCTTCCGATGCCCCTGCGAGATCAGATATTCAACAGCCTCGCGGACGGCCTGACGGTCGTTTGACTGAACAAGGTGCGCGGGATCATCAAGCTCGGCCGAACCCATGCGGACATAGTTGCAGCCAAGATCGTCCAGAAGTTCAAAGAACGCATCATTTTCTGAAAGTGGGGGGAGCACCATGACACCATAGAGTCGCTGCTGTTCAATGAACGAGCGGACATGGTCGAACAACTTGGCATTGTGTCGGTCGACCGGGTGGATGATCAGAGCAAATTCAGTTCCCTGAATGGCGTCGAGAACACCTTCCTGGAAGTTGAGCACCATCTGCGCGTTCGGGTTATCGTAGATCATCCCCAGCGAGAAGTTGCGGCGCAGCGCGAGGGCGCGTGCCTGCGGGTTTGGGACATAGCCAAGGTCGGCAATGACAGCCTCTACCTTTTCCCGCGTTGTGTGATTGAGCAGGGGGGAGCGATTGATCACTCGGCTGACGGTCTTCTTGGACACGCCGGAGAGGCGCGCGACATCGTTGATCGTTGGCTTGCCCTCGCGTCCCGATTTTCCTGCCATGTCATCCCTTTGCTTGGCCGGCCAAACACCGGAACATCCAACGCCTTGCCTTCTTGATACGTCGAAAGCAATATTGACACCGGTTACCGTAGATAAGCCATATGGGTCACGCAACCTCCCCGACCCGACAATGAAGATCACGTCAAATCAAGCGCGGGCAGACGCTAGGCTTCACTGGATTGATTTCGACGCGTCGGTTGCGTTGCGGGAAGGGCAAGAACGCGCAGATTTCCTGTTTTTACATCGTGTTGCCGACATCGCAGGTGGCGCCCGATGTGCAAATGAAAGGGCAGGTCAACGTGCAATCGCGATCTGGAAACGCACTGTGACTCTGTGAGAATATGCGCATCAAATACCAAGGGTTCTTGCGTATGACACCGGTTTCCTATAGCCACCGCGAATACGCAGAATCACAATGAATCGATGGGGCAGAGTTTGACTGAACAGGTACATTCCCTCGCTGCGGCGTTTGTAACGGCGCGGCGCTCGGCACAGGCTCTGACAGATTATCCCGGCCAACGTCCGGCTGACCTGCAGGCCGCTTATAGCATTCAGGATGCGGCGATTGCATTTGATGGCCGTCCCATCGCTGGCTGGAAAGTCGGGCGTGTCAATGCACCGCTGGATGCGGCGTTGGGGACCAATCGTCTGGCAGGCCCGGTATTCGCGGAAACAGTCATGGAGGCCGTTGGGGGTGAGGCTCCTGTAATGCCCGTCTTTGCGGATGGTTTTGCAGCAGGCGAAGCAGAATTGTTGCTCCACGTGGCGGAGGGCTGGACGGGTGAAATGCCAACCGACGATGCAGCGACGAAGGCAATCCTGGACGATGTGCGCCTTGGCATCGAAGTAGCGAGTTCACCCTATCTCGGCATCAACACGGACGGCCCGCTGGTTACGATTTCCGACTTTGGCAACAATCACGGGCTTGTGATCGGATCAAAGCTCGCAGATTGGCGGGATATCGACCTTTGCCGTATTCTTGTCAGAACCGAGATTGATGGTGAACTGGCAGGTGAGGCAACGGCGGCAACTATGCTCGACGGGCCCTATGGTGCCGTTCGCTTTTTGCTCCAGAACCTCGTGGACCGTGGTTTTGACTGCTCGAAGGGGATCTGGGTTTCAACAGGCGCGATTACAGGCGTTCACCTGGTAAGGCCCGGTCAGCAGGTGCGTGCCACTTTCGGTGCGCATGGCTCAGTGACATGCACGATCGGGATCGCAAAGGCCAAGTAAGCGGGCCGTTTTGATGAAGGCCAGAAAGCAGAGGAGAGGCTTGTGACGGAACGGATGAGTGCCACACCTTCGGGACACCGCCGCTGGCTGATCATTGCGCTGCTCTTCTTTGCAACAACGGTCAATTACATCGACAGGACCATGTTGGGTCTATTGGCGCCGTCGCTCGGCAAGGAAATGAACTGGAGCGAGGACGACTACGGAAACATCGTGACGGCCTTCCAAGCGGCCTATGCGATTGGCTTCCTGATCATGGGCTGGCTCATCGACCGGTTCGGTCCCAAAGTCGGATATACGATTGCAATTGTTGTTTGGTCCATCGGACACGTCGCCCATGGATTTGCCTCTTCGGTGGCTTCGTTCATGGCGGCGCGCGTGGTGCTTGGCGTCGGGGAGGCGGGTCATTTCCCCTCCGTCGTCCGCGCCAGCAGCGAATGGTTCCCGCAAAAGGAACGGGCACTGGCGATCGGCTGGGTCAACTCTGGCACAACGATCGGCGTGATATTGACCGCACCGACGCTCGCGTTTTTCATGAACTGGCTTGGGCTGGGCTGGCGCGAAACTTTTATCTGGTCCGGACTATTTGGCGTCATTCTCCTGATTTTGTGGCTAAAACTCTATTCCAATCCGCGTGAAAGCGGAACGGTGAGTGAGGCAGAACTCGCGTGGATTGAACATGATCCGCCAGAAAAGGTGCAACAGGTCGGCTGGCTGAAGCTCATCACCCTGCGCGAGGCATGGGCGTTTGCAGCGGCAAAGTTCCTGACGGACCCGGTCTGGTTCCTTATGCTCTTCTGGCTCCCCAAATATTTTAGCACGACCTATGGCGTGGACCTGAAGGTCTTCCTTCTGCCGATGATCGTCATGTATCTTTTGTCTGATGTCGGCTCGATTGCGGGCGGATGGATGTCGTCAAAGCTCATCCATCAGGGTCACACACCCAATTTCGCGCGCAAAGTGACTCTGCTCCTCTCGGGTTGCTGCGTCCTGCCGCTGTTGTTTGTCTCGGGATTGTCCAACATGTGGTTGGCGGTTCTGCTGATCGGTATCGCTCTTGCCGGGCACCAGTCCTTCAGTTCCAATCTGCTCTCGATTCCCTCTGACATGTTCCCGAAGCGAGCGGTTGGTTCTGCAATTGGTCTAGGCGGATTCGCAGGCGGCATCGGGGGCATGATCATGGCGAAGTCGACCGGCCTCGTGCTCGATGCAACCGGCGGGAACTACACCGTCATCTTTACGGCGTGCACCATCGTGTACTTCCTCGCGGTTTTGGCCATCCACCTTCTTTCACCAAGGCTTTTGCCCGTGAGTGTCAAAGACTGAAGACCTTTCTGAAGGCCTCCCTTGGGGGGGGGGGCGCTGCTTGAAAGCCCGTTGGTATTTGTGCGCCAATCGGCTAAAAGGCATTGATGCAACGACATATTTCGACGGATGTTCTGGTGATCGGTGGGGGCACTGCCGGGTTTGGCGCGGCGATTGGTGCAGCGCGGCAGGGCGCGCGCGTCCGGTTGGTTGAGGGGACCAGCAAGATCGGCGGCGTGATGGCGTTTTGTCCGGGCATGCCGTGGGGCGGTGGCTATCCGACTGGCCGGAGCATCGGCGGCGTGTTTGCCGACCTGACCGACCAGCTTTGTGCCATGCAGCCGCCAATGGCTGAGGTCCGGCCATCAACGCTTGAGAACTTCGGGCATGAAGTGATCTATGATCATGAAGCCGCTGTCTTTGCGATGTTTCAGATGCTCGAGGATGCAGGCGTCGACGTGCACCTGAATACCTTTGCTGGAGCACCCGTGATTGAAGAGGGTCGCATCCGCCGGATCGACTGCACCGACCGGACCGGACCAATGACAATCGAAACCGGCATGGTGATCGACTGCTCTGGCGACGGCGACCTCTCCGCCCGCGCGGGTGTGCCGTACATGGTCGGCGACGGGCGCGGCAATATGATGGGGGTCACGCTCTCCTTCTCGATGCTGAACGCGCCGTGGGAGCAGGTCTTCGCCAAAGGTGACCCCTATTTCAAAAAAGAAGCCGCGGCAGGCATCGCCGAAGGTCGCCTGCATCCAGATCTTGCCAAGCTCTACCTGATGAAGGGGTTTCACCGCGACACGGTGTTCTGCAACTCGGTCCATATCCGCGGCGTGGATGGGACCGATCCCCAGCAGGTTGCAAAGGCGACGCAGGAGGGTCGGCGGCGCTGCCATCAGCTCGCGCGGTTCCTGATCGAGAGTGTGCCGGGCTTTGAACAGGCACGCATGAGCGAACTGGGCCCAACGGTCGGCGTGCGTGAGACGCGCAAGCTTGAAGCCGTGCACCGCATTCTCGCCCGCGATCTTTCTGCCGGGGCTAAGCCTGCCGACGGCATCGTCTGCTGCGACAATCCCATCGATGATGTCATGCGCAGCGATACCGCTATGACCCACGACGCAATCGTGGCTGAGGGCGATTATTACACCATCCCATTCCGCGCGATGGTGCCGGAAAGCCTCGGAAACCTGCTGTTCGCCGGACGTTTGGTTTGCGCTGATCCGGCCGCCTTCGCCTCAGTGCGCGGGATGCCGCAGTGCATGGCCATGGGGCAGGCGGCGGGCACAGCTGCGGCGATGGCGCTCGCGGGCGGGATGCCGGTCCACGCGCTCGACCATGCAGCTATTGTGGCCTCGCTTGCTGCGCAGGGAATGAGGGGCATTGGCGGGGACGCCCTGCGCCGTCATGCCCCCGCCTTAGAGGCAGCAGCCTAACCGAAATGCCCCACGTCCGAGACACTTAAATCCCATGCAGACTGCCATCATCTCCGCCGCCGCGAGCGGCATCGGCCTTGCCATCGCCCGTGGTCTCAGCGCAGACGGATGGCGGGTCTATGTCTGCGATTCCGATGAGGCCGCGCTGATTGCGCTGGCGCAGACCGATCCAACGCTCTTGGCCCATGCCTGCGATGTAAGCGACGCCGGGGCGGTGGAGGCGTTCTACCATGCAGTGGAAACGGATCTGGCACGCGCGGGCCTTTTGGGCATTGATCTGCTGGTCAACAATGCCGGCGTTTCTGGCCCTACAGCACGACTGGAAGACCAACCGGTGGACGCATGGCAGCGGACCGTTGATGTCAATATCAACGGCATGTTCCTGATGACGCGGCGCGCGATCCCCTTGCTGCGCGCCAAGGGGGCGGGCGGCTCAATCATCACGATGAGCTCCAACGCCGGGCTATTGGGCTGTCCTTTGCGTGGGCCTTATGTAGCCAGCAAATGGGCGCTGATCGGCCTGACGAAGACGTTGGCGATGGAACTCGGCCCAGAGGGCATCCGTGCCAACGCCCTGTGCCCCGCAAGTGTCAAAGGTCCGCGAATTGACCGGGTGATTGCCGCGGATGCCGCTGCGCGCGGACTGACGGTCGATGAGGTGGAACGCGAGTATAAGCGCCAGTCCTCGCTCAGGGCCTTTGCGACCAATGACGATATCGTGGGCATGGTGCGCTTCCTCACCTCGCCCGCCGGGCAGCGGATATCGGGTCAGGCGCTCGCCATTGACGGCCACACCGAGAGCTTGTCGCTCGATATGGACACCTAGTGCGGGCCGGACTCAGCGAGAATTTCACGCGGGGATAGGCCAAATTGCTGTCGACACGCCCTTGAAAAAACTGGCTGAGAGGAAAAGCCCGCAGCCAGCGCGGCCTCATGGACCGGCATCCCGGTCTGCCGCATGAGGTCCACGGCATGGCGGAGGCGCAGCGTGCGGTAAAAGTGCCCGGGGCTCATGCCCAGCTCCGCCTCAAACAGGCGTTCGGCCTGACGACGGTGGAGACCCTCGCTGGCTAGAATGGCGGAAAGCGGACGTCCCTCGGCAATCCCGCGTTCCATCGCCGCGCCAAGGCGTCTAACGATTGGCCCCGCAAACTGTGTCTGGGGGCCCATTACGGTGCGCTGCGGCGCGCTGGCGGGGCGGATGCGATCATGGATCAACTGATCTGAAACGGCTTGCGCCAGTGCAAGGCCATGGTGGGCCGCGATGTCGTCTAGCATCATGTCCATCGCCGCAGTGCCGCCTGCACAGGTGATCAGCCGGGCATGGCGTTCATAGAGTTCGGTCGACACCGGTATGCGGGGATAACGGCGACGGAAGTCCTCTGCCGCTTCCCAGTGGAGCGTGATCATCTCCCGCCCCAATATACCCGCCTCGGCCAGCACGAAGGCGCCTGTATCGATGGACCCGATCTGACACCCCGCGCGCCACATCCGGCGGATTTGCCCCAGCAGAGCCGGGCGGGCGCGGTCGAGCGGATCAAAGCCCGCGCAGATGACCAGCGTGTGCGGGGTATCTGGCACAGGCCCGTCGGAGCGCAACTGCATCCCATTGGAGGCCGCCGCATAGTCCCCATCAGGGGCATGGACCGTCCAGACAAAAAGCGCTTTGCCTGACAGGCGGTTGGCAATGCGCAGAGGTTCGAGTGCCGCGAAGAAAGCAATCGCCGAAAAGCCGGGCATCAGGATGAAGGCGAGCGATTGCGTCATACCATTGGGCGTGTCAGGGAATGTCGCATTTTGCAATCATTTGTCGCATTTTACGATTTGTTTCGGGCCGTCACGAGCTAAGCTGCGGATCAGGATAAGAGGATATGCCATGAATTTTGAAACGTTTATCACCTGCGCCGTGACCGGCTCGGGCGCCACCGCAGATAAGCATCCCGCTTTGCCCATCACCCCCGCACAAATCGCCGATGCCGCGATTGAAGCAGCGCGCGCAGGGGCCGCGATTGCACATATCCATGTGCGTGATCCCGAAACGGGCAAGGGCAGCCGGGATGTCGGGCTCTACCGCGAAGTGGTGGAGCGGATACGCGCCAGCGACACGGATGTTGTGATCAACCTGACCGCTGGTATGGGCGGCGATATCGTCTTCGGTCCGGGCGAAAATCCCTTCCCGCTCGATCCTACCGGCACTGACATGGTCGGACCGATGGAGCGACTTCTCCATGTCCAGGAACTGCTGCCGGAAATCTGCACGCTCGATTGCGGCACAATGAACTTCGCCGAAGCCGATTATGTGATGACCAACACGCCCGGCATGTTGCGCACCATGGCGGCCGAGGTGCAGCGCCTTGGCGTGCGACCGGAACTGGAAGTGTTTGATACGGGCCACCTCGTCTTCGTGAAGGAGATGATCCGCGACGGTCTGCTGGATGATCCCGTGATGATCCAGCTGTGCATGGGCATCCCCTATGGCGCGCCGGATGATCCACTCACCACCATGGCGATGGTTCACCAGCTGCCGCCGGGCGCGATCTTCAGCGGCTTCTCCATCGGGCGCAACCAGCTGCCCTTCGTCGCCATGGCGGCGCTCGCAGGTGGTAATGTGCGCGTGGGCCTAGAGGACAACCTCTATCTCGGACGCGGCGAGTTTGCGAGCAATGGCCAGCTGGTCGAACGTGCGGTCCAGATCCTGACGGGCATGGGCGCGCGCATCATGAGCCCTGCCGAAGTCCGCACCAAACTGAAGCTGATCAAGCGCTAGGAGCAAGCGGAACATGGCACACGAGATCCGTAAAGTCGGGATTGTCGGCGGCGGCGTCATCGGCGCAGGCTGGGCGGCGCGCTTTGCGCTCAATGGGATCGATGTGTCGGTCTATGATCCGGACCCGGAAATTGAGCGCAAGACAGCAACGGTGCTCGCCAACGCGCGCCGAGCGTTGACCCGGCTGTTCGGTCAGGCACTGCCTGCCGAGGGCACAGTGACCTTCGCTGCTTCGCTTGCCGATGCGGTGCGCAATGCCGATTTCATTCAGGAAAGCCTGCCCGAACGCGAGGACCTGAAAGTTCGGCTGCTCGCCGAGATTGACGCAGCGATGCCCGCGCATGCGGTGATTGGCTCGTCCACCTCGGGCCTTCTTCCGTCCAAGCTGCAGGCGGACATGGCGCGGCCCGATCGGCTGGTCGTTGGCCATCCGTTTAATCCCGTCTATCTGCTGCCGCTCGTCGAAATCTGTGGCGGCGACCTGACCAGTCAGGAAACGAAGGATATTGCCGCTTCCGTCTATGAACGGATCGGCATGAAGGTGCTGCACGTCCGCAAGGAGATTGACGGGTTCATTGCGGACCGCCTTCTGGAAGCCGTTTGGCGCGAGGCGCTGTGGCTGATCAATGACGGCATTGCGACCGCCTCTGAAATTGACGATGCAATCCGCTTTGGTGCGGGGATGCGCTGGTCGTTTATGGGCACGTTCCTCGTCTACCGGCTCGCAGGCGGTGAGGATGGGATGCGGCATTTCCTGCACCAGTTCGGTCCGTCCATGGAATGGCCCTGGACCAAGCTGATCGGCCCGAAGCTGACTGACGAGCTGATCGACACGATTTCGCGCCAGTCCGATGAGCAGGCGGGCGGCATCGATCTGCGCACCTATGAAAAGCTGCGTGATGATTGCCTCGTCGATTTGACCCATGCGTTGGAGCGTAACGATTTCGCAGCAGGTGCCGTTGCACGTGCGCACCGTTTGCGGCTGGATGGCGGGCCTGCCGACATTGGCTCGATAGGCTCCGACGGGCGGCTGTTGACGATCTCCACGCCGGTCCAGCCTGAGTGGATCGACTATAACGAGCACATGACCGAATATTGCTATCTCAAGCTGTTTGGTGATGCGACGGATGTGGTGCTGGCCAAAATCGGTGCGGGTGCTGACTATGTCGCGGCGGGCCATTCCTGGTACACCGTTGAGACGCATATCCGGCATCTCGGCCAGTCGCGTCTTGGGGAACCCATTGAAGTCCGCACCCGCGTGCTGGCCGCCGATGCCAAGCGCCTGCATCTGTTCCACGAGATGGTCAGCCTGAAACAGGACGCGGTGATCGCCACGGCTGAGCATATGCTGGTCCATGTTGATGCCAAGGCCGAGAAATCGGCCCCGGCACCTCAGGCCATGCAGGACGCGGCAAAGGCCCTCATTGCAGGTCAGGCGCAACTGCCGCTACCTGAGGGTATGGGCCGCCAGATAAAGATGCCCGGCTGATCGGCTAAACAAGGTTTTGGGTGGGGGAGATACCGCATGGCCATGATTGAAACCCGTTCGATCGACTACGTCCCTCTGGCAGAGCGGCGCGGCGAAGTGCGGCATCTTTGGCCGGTGTGGTTTACCGGTGACGCGCATCTGGCGACCCTTGCCACTGGCGCAATCAGCGTGGTGGGTGGGCTCGACCTGTTCTGGTCAAGCCTCGCCGTGATTGGTGGCTGCATACTCGGCACGGTGCTGATGGCGCTGCATTGTTCGCAAGGGCCGCAGCTTGGCCTGCCGCAGATGATCCAGTCCCGTCCCCAGTTCGGCTATTTGGGGGCGCTGCTCGTCTGGGTTGTTGCGCTTGTGACCTATATTGGGTTCAACGCCCTCAACCAGTCGCTGGCGGCGAGTACAGTCAAGGAACTGGTCGGCCTGCCTGAAGGGCCGACGATCGTGGTTTTCGCAATCCTCGCCGCCCTTATCGCGGCTGCAGGATATGATCTGATCCACAAGGCACAGCGCTTACTCGCGTATCTCATGCTTGCGGTGCTTGCAGTTTATACTGTCGGGTTTTTCGCGGTTGTTGATCTCACGACGCTGCTGCAGCCGGGCCCGTTCAAGCCCACATTGTTCCTTGTCCAGTTCTTTGCTGCTGCAGGATACCAGCTGAGCTGGTCCATCTACGTTTCGGACTATTCGCGCTATTTGCCGCGTGAAGTGGGCATTCGCGCCTCGTTCTTCTGGACCTTCTGGGGGGCCTTCATCGGCGGTGCGTGGATGATGCTCGTCGGCGCGTTTGCTGCTGCTGCTTTTTCCAACGCAGATATTGTGGTCGCTCTGCGCCAAAGTGCGGACGCGATGTTTGGCGGGTTCGGTGTCATCATGCTGGTCAGCAGCTTTGGCGGGTTGATCACGATCACCTCGCTCAACCTTTATGGCGCCTCGCTCACCATGCTCAGCGTGGTCGATAGTGTGACCCCGATCCGGCTCGGCATAGCCTCACGGATTATGGCGCTGGTCGCCGTGCTCGGGACATCATTGGCTTTGTCGCTCGCCCTCAGTGGCAATGTGCTCCACGCGCTGGAGGCGTTCCTCGCGGTGCTCGTCTACCTCTTCACGCCGTGGACCGCGATCAACCTTGTGGACTTCTTCTTCGTGCGGAAGGGCCGCTATTCGATCCGCGCGATGTTCATGGCAGATGGGCTCTATGGCCGGTGGAACTGGCGCGGGCTCACATCTTACGCTGTCGGCTTCATTGCGATGATCCCGTTCTTTAAGACGGAGCTCTATGTGGGGCCCGTCGCAAAGGCGCTCGGCGGAGCGGATATCTCGATGCTGATTGGCTTGCCTGTCTCGGCGGCGGTCTATCTCATCCTTTGCCGCAGCCTCGATCTTTCGGGTGAGCTGGCACAGATTGAAATGCTTGACCGCAATCTGGAAACGGAACCGGTGCGATGATCCGCTCTCTCCTCGCCGCGGCAGCGCTGACATTTGCGGCCCAGGCGCTTGCCCAGCCCATTGCCTTCCCCGATCATTTCGACCCCATCGGCACGCCGCTGCAGAGCATCCAGACCCGCGAGGGACGCACGGTCCATTTTACGGATACCGGCGAGGCAGGCTGGGCGCCCATGCTGTTCATCGGCGGCGTCGGCACAAGCGCCCGCGCGCCAGAACTGGTCGCATTTCTCGATACACTGCGCCGCCGCCTTAAGGTGCGGATCATCGCGGTTGAGCGTAACGGTCTTGGCGATACCGCTTATGATCCGGCTTGGACGTTTGACGACTATACCAGCGAAGTGCGGCAGGTGCTGGCTCAACTCGGCGTCCAGCGGTTCGCGCTCGTCGCGATCTCGGGCGGTGGCGCTTATGCGGGCCATATCGCCGCTGCCATGCCCGAGCGGGTGACCTCTTGGCACATGCTCGCCGCCATTGCGTCAGCCCCGGCGACAAGCCCTGTCTGTACTGCCGATCAGACCGCGTTAGAGGCCGGGCTCGCCCAACAGGTCGGCGCACCCCGGCAGTTCTGGGCCATGCCTAAGGATGGCGTCGCGGGTAAAGTCCCCGGCTTCATCGACCGCGCGGCAGATGAAGGCGCACATGCCTATTTCATTGCCGGGCAGCGCGGCGATGCGCGCGGTGTCGCGCGCGAATATCGCCGGTTCTGTGATCAGCCCGCACCGGTGGCGGCGTTCCCGGCCCCTGCCTTCTTCTATTATGGTGAGGCCGACGCGCTGGTTCCGCCAAATCAGGGCGAATACTGGGCCGGTAAAGTGGCGGGCAAAGTCACCTTCCGCCGCTATCCCGGCGAAGGCCATGATGTGCAGTATCGCCATTGGGATCAGCTATTGCTCGATGTCGCAGGGCGGGGCTACCACACGCTGGTCTGCGAACGTCGTCGCGCCCGGCTGGTGGCCGGGCTCGTCGCGCCAGCCCAACTAAACAAGGGCGCGACGCTCGGCATTTGCGCCTGGCAGACCGGACACAGGAAAGGGCCCAATCATGCCGCCGCAAAGTGATGTGGAAGACACGGGCCACGGGCTGCGCACGCCGCTGGAAGGCGTTGCCGCCAAGCCACTCGTGCCCGGTGAGCCGATTGCGGCGCCCCTGCACCTGATCAGCCCGACCGTGCCGCGAGAGTGGGTCGACTATAACGGGCATATGAGCGAATCTTGCTATCTGCTCGTCTTCGGTGACCAATCCGACGCGTTCTTCCGCTTGATCGGGATCGACGAGGCCTATCGCGCAGGTGGGCATTCGCTGTTCACCGTGCAAACGATGATCTTCAACCTTGCCGAAGCGCACCTTGGTGACCGGCTGGATCTGTCGCTCCACTTGATCGACGCAGATGAGAAGCGGCTGCACATTTTCCACGCCATGCACAATGCCGAGACAGGCGAACTGCTAGCGACCGGCGAGCAGATGCTGGTGCATGTTGATATGGCGGCCGGACGCAGCACACCGATGCCGGCAGAACTAAACGCGCGCGTGCAGGCCGTGCTTGCCGCCCATGCAGACCTTCCGCGCCCCGCCCAAGCCGGGCGCAATATCGCTATCAAACGGAATCCAAACTGATGCATTTTGAACTCTCCTCCGAACAGCAGATGCTGGTCGAAACCGTGCGGCGTTTTGTCGAGACCGAGCTCTATCCGCATGAGAAGATGGTCGAAGAGACCGATGACGTGCCGGCAGAGCTTGCTGCCGACATCCAGGCCAAGTCACAGGCGCTCGGCCTCTATGCGGTCAACATGCCCGCAGAGCTGGGCGGTGGCGGACTTGGCACGTTCGACACCACGCTCATGGAGCGCGAATTGGGCCGCGCCAGCTACGGCCTGCAGATGATGATCGCACGGCCAAGCAATATTCTGCGCGGATGCGAGGGCAGCCAGATTGAGGAGTACCTCCTCCCGACGATCCGGGGGGAGCGGCACGACTGCCTTGCTATGACCGAGCCCGACGCCGGATCGGACGTGCGCTCCATGCGCACCTTTGCGCGGCGCGACGGCAGCGACTTTGTCATCAACGGCTCCAAACACTTCATCAGCCATGCCGATGTCGCGGACTTCGTGATCCTCTGCGCTGCAACCGGTGAGGCAGGCGGCAGGAAGACGATCAGCTGCTTCCTCGTCGATTTCGACACCCCCGGCCTTACCCGCAGGCGCGGCCCCAAATGCGTGTCACACCGGGGCTATCACCAGTGCGAGCTGATCTTTGAGGATTGCCGCGTGCCTGCCACCAGCTTGCTTGGCGAACTCGACAAGGGCTTTGAGCTGATGGGCCAGTGGCTAGGCTCGACCCGCCTGCAGGTCGCCACAACCTCGGTCGGGCGTGGCCACCGCGTGCTCGAAATGGCGACCCAGTGGGCCGCGACGCGCAAACAATTCGGACAGGCCATCGGCAAGTTTCAGGGCACCGGATTCAAGCTGGCCGACATGAAGACCGAACTGGAAGCCGCCGAACTCCTGACCCTCCGCGCCGCGTGGAAGGATGATCAGGGCATGATGACCGATACCGATGCGGCCATGGCTAAGCTGTTTGCCTCTGAAGCGCTGGCCCGCGTAACCGACAATGCGTTGCAGATATTCGGCGGCATGGGGCTGATGGATGAGCTTCCCATCGAGCGCTTCTGGCGCGACGCACGCGTTGAGCGCATCTGGGACGGCACCAGCGAAATCCAGCGCCACATCATCAGCCGCGCCCTGCTGCGTCCGTTGGAGGTATGAGCGCAGACAGATTAGCCCGCCTGCTGCGCCCGCGTAGCTTGGCCATTGTGGGCGGCAAGGCAGCCGAGGAAGCCGTGCGTCAATGCCGTGCATTGGGGTTTGCAGGCCCAATCTGGCCGGTCAACCCAAAGCGCCCGGAAATGGGTGGGCTGCCCTGCTTTGTCGATATGGCGGCGCTGCCTGAAGCGCCGGATGCCGTGTTCATCGCCGCTCCCGCTCCCGCGACGATTGCGCTGGCGGGCGAGTTGACGGGAACAGGCGGTGCCATCTGCTACGCCGCTGACTTTGCCGAGAGCGGAGAACACGGGCAGGGGCGGCAGGCCGAACTGATCGCCGCTGCCAATGGCGTGCCGCTGATCGGCCCAAATTGCTATGGTATGCTCAACCTGTTTGCCCGCGCGGCGCTCTGGCCGGACCAGCATGGCTGCCTGCCCATCGCTTCCGGAAAGGGCGTCGCCATCATCAGCCAGAGCGGTAACCTCGCGCTCAACTTCACGATGCAGACGCGGGGCCTGCCGATTGGCTACGTCATCTCGGTCGGCAATTGCGCGGATGTCAACCCGGCTGACTTGATCGAAGCCCTCATCAAGGACGACCGGGTGAGCGCCATTGGCCTACATCTGGAAGGCCTGGGTTCGGTCGCGCGGTTTTCCGAAGCGTGCCTTGCCGCGCGTGTAGCCGGCGTGCCGCTTGTTGCACTCAAGACCGGGGCGTCGGCCAAGGGCGCGGCGTTGACGCTGTCGCACACCAGCTCGCTCGCAGGAGCCGATGCGCTGTGCGATGCATTGTTCGCCCGCTATGGCGTGGCCCGGGCGCATGATTCCGCCAGCTTTCTTGAAACACTCAAACTGTTGCATGTGGCCGGGCCCATTCGCGGCAGGCGGGTCACCAGTGCCAGTTGTTCGGGTGGTGAAGCCTCGCTCACCGCTGACTTGGCTGAGCGGGCAGGGCTTGAGACACCAGACTTTCCACCTGCGACGCAGGCCGAGCTTGAAGCGGTGCTTGGTCCACGCGTGAACGTCGCCAATCCGCTCGATTACCACACCTATATCTGGGGCGATGAAGCGGCGCAGACGGTTTGCTTTGCCGGGATGCTTGGGGCGGATTTCGAAGCCTCGCTGCTCATCCTCGATTTCCCTCGCGCAGACCGCTGCACTGGTGCAGACTGGGATGTGACCATCGCGGCCTATCTCGCAGCGGTGCGGGCCCACCCGGCACCAAAAGGCACGGTGCGTATCGTGGCGAGTTCCCTTGCCGAGAATTTGCCCGAAGCCGTCTCCATGCAGTTGATCGCTGAAGGGATCCTGCCTGCGGGTGGATTGTCTGAAGCGTTGCAAGCGATCACCGCTGCTGCCGGAATTGGCGAGGCTTGGTCTCGCCCTGCACCTGCGGCTCTGCCTGAGTCGCCGCCGCTTTTGTCGAGCGAACCGAAAACTTGGGATGAAGTGCGCAGCAAGGCGGCCCTGTCCGCGCACGGCGTGCCAGTGCCGCGCGGGCGCTTGCTGACGTTGGCCGAACTGGAAGCTCTTTGCACCGATGAAGCCGCGCCGCTGCCTGCGCCATTTCCGCTCGTGCTCAAGGCCGTGGGAGCCGATCTGGCCCACAAGACGGAGCTCGGCGGCGTCGCGCTCGGGCTCTTTAGCCGCGTGGACCTGCTCGCGGCCGCACGCCGCATGGCGGGACTTGGCGGCACCTATCTGATTGAGGAAATGGTCGGCGGGACGGTCGCTGAACTGATCGTCGGCGTTGGCCGCGATCCGCAGTTTGGCCTGTTCATGACGCTGGGCGCGGGCGGCATTTTCGTTGAGTTGCTCCGGCAGGTCGAACAAGTGCTGCTGCCCGCCAGCCGCACCGATATTGAGGCGGCTCTGGCGCGGATGCCCCTGCACAGCGTGCTCGTCGGTTATCGCGGCCGTGCGGGGTGTGATATGCCAGCCCTCGTCGATGCCATTGAAGCTGTTGCCGCCTTTGCCATGGCGCATGGCGAGGGGCTGGAAGAACTCGACGTCAATCCGCTGCTTGCCCTGCCTAAGGGCGCGGTTGCGGTGGATGCGCTTATCCGGATGAGGGAGCCTTTGAAATGAGTGCCGTCACGCTCAAACGCCGCGCGGCTGTCCTGATCATCACGCTCGACCGGCCCAAGGCCAATGCCATTGACGTGGCGACCAGCTTGGAACTCTACGCCGCGTTCAAGACGTTGAACGATGATCCGGCGCTCCGGGTCGGGATTATGACCGGCACCGGCCGTTTCTTCTCCGCTGGGTGGGACCTTGGCGGGGCCAACGATGGCGAGGCGGTTGATGCAGACCATGGCCCCGGCGGCTTTGCCGGTCTCACCGAGTATTTCAGCCTGACCAAGCCCGTGATCGCAGCAGTCAATGGTCTCGCGGTGGGTGGAGGGTTTGAGCTGGCACTGGCCGCCGACCTGATCGTCGCCAGTACCGCTGCGCGCTTTTGGCTGCCCGAGGCGCAGCTTGGCATGCTCCCGGATTCAGGCGGGTTGCTGCGCCTGCCCAAGGCCATCCCGGCACGGCTGGCGCGCGAGATGATCCTCACCGGACGGCGGCTGGAGGCAGATGAGGCGCTCTCGCTCAACCTCGTGAACCGCGTTGTAGAGCCCGAGGCGCTGCTCGACAGCGCGACGGAGTTGGCCGAAGCAATCGCCCGCGCCGCGCCGCTCGCCGTCACCGCCGCACGGGACATTCTGCGTGCGACCGAGGGTGTGGAGGTGGAAGAGGGCTATACGCTGATGCGCAGCGGGGCGATCCCCTCTTATCGCGCGATGCTCGCTTCTGACGATGTCCTCGAAGGCCCGCGCGCCTTTGCAGAAGGTCGCGTACCTGAGTGGAAAGGGCGCTAGGCCGCTTTCCAATCCACAGGTTCAACCTTGGGCAAGATGCCGAGCCAGCCGATGAGCCCCAGAATATTGACGAGGCCCGCCAGCAGGAACGCGGTGCTGTAGGAGCCTCCGCCTGCATCAATCAGCACACCGGCGAAAAACACGCCGATGATCCCCGGCATATTGCCCATCATATTCTGCACCCCCACCCAGCGTGCGGCGGCGGAGGGGCCGGCCATGATCTGCGGGATGATGAAATAGGCGGGGCAAGAAAGGCCAAGCGCGATTTCGTAAACGAACAGAAGCGCGATGCACCAATAGATCGGCATGGCTGGCATGGCGAGCATGCACACCAAGCCCGCCAGATGCGCGAGGGCCAGGGGTCCCTTGAGCGTGAGCGAAGGGGACCATCCGCGCGCTATCGCCTTGTCGATGGCCCAGCCGGCAAACAGAGCGGCCAGCGCATTGACGAGGTAGGCGCTCGAAACCACCGCCGCCATTTGCTCCTTCGAAAAGCCGCGCTGCATTTCGAGGTACATCGGCAAATAGCCGAGAATGAAATACCAGTTCCAGTTGCCTGCAAAGTGGCCGAGCGAGGCCCCCCACAAGGCCCGCTTGCCGAGGATCTGGCGCATGGTGACTGGATTTTGATCCTGATGTTCTGTCGGCTTCGCTTCATTGATCCGCACACGGCTCCATGGGATCAGCCAAAGCAGCGAGATTGCGCCGAAAATGAAGAATGTCGCGCGCCAGCCCCATTGGGCCATCATGAAACCGCCGAGCAGCGTGCCGACCGCAGGCCCGACCAGATAGCCGAACCCTATTACACCGTTGGCAAGGCCCATCTGCGCGCGTGGAACATTGGTGGCAATGATCTTGGAGGTCGTTGTGAACGCAACACTCTCGCCCATGCCCAGCATCAAGCGCAGGATGAACAGGCCCATGAAGCCTTCGACAAAGCCGGTGAGGAGCGTTGAGAGGGACCACAGGAGTGCGCCAAGGCCAAGAACAAGCTTGCCACCGATCCGGTCCGACAGGGCACCCGCCGGAAGCTGGAAGAACGCATAAGAAAAGTAGAACGCCGCCGCGAGTACGCCATAGCCTGTGGCCGAGAGATTGAGATCGGCCCGGATCTGCGTCGCACCGGTCGCAAGGTTTCCGCGGTCGATGTAATTGATGAACAGGCTGAGCGCCATGAGGCCAACCAGAACAATCACGCCCGTTGTGCGGGGTGATCGAGCCTCACTCTGCATAGTCAGATCCCTGCCGGTCGAGCATGCGCTTCAGTGCTGCGAAATGGAGTTCAATGCGGTCTAGACCCTCGACCTTGGCGGACGTCGTATATTGCTCGACCGTCAGGCTCAGAGTGGGTTCGGGCACGAGGCGCAGCTTCTGGCCGCTCGACTGCGCAAGGATTTGAGTCATCGCGGCGCGCTCAAAGAAATAGAGCGTGTTGAACGCGTCGGCGATGCTCGCGCCGGTCACCGCGACACCGTGGTTGCGCAGCAGCAACACAGCTTTGTCGCCCAGCGCGGCAGCCATGCGCCTGCCTTCTCCACTGTCGAGCGCAAATCCAGAATAATCACAGCATGCCACCAGCCCGGCAAAGCCGATCGCGTTTTGGCTCGCCATCAGGAGTTCAGGCGCCTCCAATAGGCTCAGCGCGGTGGCATAGGGCATGTGAGTGTGCATCACACAGGCCACATCGGGCCGGGCGGCATGTATCGGCGCGTGGATGTGAAAGGCCGTGTCCTCCACCGGCCCGTCGCCCGAAAGCACATTGCCCGCAAAGTCGACCACCAGAAAATCGCGCGCGCGGATTTCTGACCAGTGCAGGCCGAAAGGTGCGAGCAGGAAGCGGTCTATATGTCCGGGCACAAGCACGGTGAAGTGGTTGTCGATGCCCTCATGATAGCCGTAATGCACGGCGAGCCGGTGGGCTGCTGCCAGATCTACGCGTGCCTGCCATTCGGTGGCATCACAGCCCCCCAACGTCATCAGGGGTTGAGGCCGGTTTCAAGGCCCCGCTGCAAAGGCTTGCGCAACAGCAGAATGAGCGTGGCGCCCACCGCGCCAATGGCGGCATCCATTGCCCAAAAGGCCGAAGGCGTCATCTGGTCAAAGTAGCTGCCGACCCATCCCGCCATCACATGGGCAACAAATGGCGAGAGGAAGGCGACGCCCATCAATGTCGAGGCCATGCGCGGCGGGGCTGCCTTGCTGACAATGGCCATGGTCGTCGGCCAATAATACATCCAGCCTAGCCCCATGATCAGCCATCCCGCAATCGCCCAGCCCGCGTGGACACTGTCCGGTTCGGTGAGACCCCAATTGCCATAGGCAAACAGCAAGGCTGCAAAGGCGACGATGGCGGTGCCGATCCCTTGCTTGGTCACGCTGGCCGGTTCATTGCCCCGCTTGGATTGCCAACTCCAGAGTACCACCAGGACAGGTGCAAAGAGAATGGACCCAAGGGAGTCCATCGACGCAAACCAGCTGGAGGGCATCACACCCAGCGGGGTGGCAAGGTTCACATATTGATCCACCCAAAGGATGCCGATGCTCCACACCATTGGATAGGTGATTTCCGCCGGAATAGTGAGCGCGATCACCAAGAGAAGGAAAAGAACGCGCTTGCGCTCACTTGCGGTCAAGGGCGCGGCCTTCTCACGTTCGCGCCGGACCGGCCGGTCGTCTGGCAAGTGCTTTTGGCCGAGCATGTAGCTGACCAGCGCGAGGAGCATCAGCGCCGCCGCAACTGCAAAGCCCGTGTGCCAGCCATAGATGGCCGCGACCAGCCCGGTGACGAGGGGGCCGCTGGCGGCACCTATGTTGATGCCGGTCGAAAAAATTGTGTAGCCACGCGACCGCATGGAATCATCGTCTCGTGGATAAAGTGATCCGACTTGCGCCGAAATATTGCCTTTGAGAAACCCGGAACCGAGGATGAGCAATAAGAGCGCGAGCAGGAAGGTCGAATAAAACGACATCGCCAGATGGCCTGCACTCATGAGCAGCACGCCGATCATGACTGTGCGCTTTGCCCCCAAGATCCGGTCAGCCACCCATCCGCCGAGAAGCGGCGTGAAATAGACGAGCCCTGCATACCAGCCATAGACGATTGAGGCGAAGGCCAGGTCGGACATGGTGCCGTTGAACCCGATCAGACCTCTGAGTGTCGAAAGTCCGACGACTTCAGCCGCATGTTTCGGCAGCAGATCCTTCACCATGTAGAGCGTCAGAAGCGCCGACATCCCGTAAAAGGAAAAGCGTTCCCATGTCTCGGTGAATGCTAGGTAGTAAACACCCTTGGGATGGCCGCCGACCTTTTCAGAATGCTGCGCTGCGCTGTCCATCTGTATCCCCCCACCGTGCCCCATGTTCCGTGCCCGCACATTTCTGCAAGACGTCCAGACCGAATGTCGCTCGGAAAGGTGTCAGGCAATCGGGCATTCTCCCATCGCACGCGATGAGCGGATGTCACGGTCTTAGCGCTGGGGGTGGCTTGCGCAAGAGGGATAAAGACTTGAACCTTAAGTGCGATTCATCTTCCATTTTGGTCGGCTTCTTCGCATATTCGGTATTGAGGAACATCCGGTTGTCCCTTGCTTCTGATCCATCCTTCGCACCGAGACGCGCAGCGGCTTTCCGGTCTTGATGGGGGCATTCCGCTAAATGATCCGTTGGCAGCGGGACATTCGACCTTGACTCACGCTTGGGAATGGCATGACTTACTGGTTAATGGCAGGCTTGATGCCCTTCGTTAAACTCAACGCAGCGGGTGAGACATGCAGGATGACCCTATATTGTTCCGAGTTGTCCTGAGGTGAAGCCTCCGAAGTTTTCGGTGGCCAAGCCAGACCAATCACATGCAGCGGGGCGTGGCCCCGTTCTCTTGGTTTGTGACCATGCCAGCAACTTTGTTCCCGAAGATTTCGGCACGCTTGGTCTTACCCAGGACGATCTGAAGAAGCATTTTGCATGGGACCCTGGAGCAGCAGAGGTGACACGCCTGATCTCTCAGTTGCTCGACTGCCCCGCCATTCTGGCCACGGCTTCGCGCCTGTTGATCGACTGCAACCGCGATCCCGGCGCTTGGGATGCAATTGTGGAGATTGGCGAAGCGACGCCGATCCCCAGTAATGTTGGTCTGTCTCAAGAGGAGCGCGCGGCGCGAACCGAAGCCTTTCATACGCCTTTTCATGAGTGCATTGAGGCGGTTCGGAACGAGGGCGCTGACCGTCTGAAGGCAATGGTTTCAATCCACAGCTTTACGCCGGAATATCACGGTAAAGAGCGGCCCTGGCATATTGGTCTTGTCCATAACACCGATCACCGGTTGGCCCAAAGCCTTGCGCTGCAACTGCGCGTTGTGGATCACCTAACGGTCGGCGATAATGAACCTTATGGGCCGGGCGACGGGGTCTATTACACCTTGACGCGCCATGCCGAGAGGAACGGATTGGCCTCACTTATGATCGAGATCCGCAATGATCTTATCGCCACTGAAGCTGGACAATCGGCTTGGGCGCAAAGGCTTGCACCGATGCTGCGCAATGCGGTCGAGGGTCTGGACGCCAGACAGGCAGCCTAGTTGGAAACTGGAAAAGGGGGATAAGTCATGCCAAAACAGGATGATACGCTTCACTCTGAAGATGTGCAGACACTGCACAATATGGGTTATGCTCAGGAATTGTCCCGACGCATGGGGCATTTCTCCAATTTCGCGATCTCATTTTCGATCATCTGCATATTGTCGGGCGGGATCAATTCGCTGGGTCAGGGTACCAGTGGTGCGGGTGGCGCGGCACTGGGTATCGGCTGGATCGTTGGTGGCATGGCCGCCCTGCTGTTCGCACTTGGCATGGCCCAGCTGTCTTCCGCCTTTCCAACGGCAGGCGGGCTTTATCATTGGAGCTCCATCCTTGGCGGGCGTTTTTGGGGCTGGTTGACGGCTTGGCTCAATCTGATCGGCCTGATCACGGTTCTAGCCGCGATCAATGTCGGCACCTTCAACTTCTTTGTTGGGTCCTTCGGATCATTCGTGGGGATTGAGGCGGGGTATTGGTCGCAGCTCATCTTCCTGATCGTGATGACGGGCGTTCAGGCGCTCATCAATCATCTGGGCATCAAGGCCACGACCAAACTGACCGATCTGTCTGGATATTTGATCCTCGCAGGGGCGGTCCTGCTGACAGTGTCCCTCTTGGCCTATGCGCCAACGCTTGATTTCAGCCGCTTGTGGACGTTCACAAACTATTCGGGGGCTGCCGGGGGCGATGTCTGGCCCGAAACCAGTTCGATGATGTTGATCTTCTTCCTTGGCCTGCTGCTGCCGATTTATACGCTGACCGGCTATGATGCGTCTGCGCATACGTCGGAAGAAACCGTGGGCGCTGCCAAAAAAGTGCCGACCGCGATTATCCATTCCGTGTTCTGGGCCGCATTGTTTGCTTGGATGTTCTCCAGCGCCTTTGTCCTTGCCATCCCGGATATGAACGAGGCCGCTAAGCAGGGCTGGAACGTGTTCTTCTATGTGATGGACGCCACGATCCCGCCGGCGCTCAAATATGTGCTCTATGCCATCATCCTCGTGGCCCAGTTTATCTGCGGTCTCGCCACGGTAACGTCGGCATCGCGGATGACCTTTGCCTTCGCGCGCGACGATGGGTTGCCGGGGTCGCGTTACCTCAAGACGATCAGCCCGAAGTATCGGACCCCAGTCCATGCGATCTGGACCAGTGCTGCGCTTGCGGTTGGGTTCACGTCCTTTGCCGGGGCCTATTCAGTGGCTGTCGCCGTGACCTCAATCGCGCTCTATCTGTCCTATGCGATGCCGATTGCGGCCGGCCTGTTCGCCTATGGCAATAGTTGGACGAAAATGGGTCCGTGGGACATGGGCCCTGTGTTCCGCATCGTCGCTGTGCTGTGCATCGGGATTGCCGGCGTGATCTTCTACGTCGGCGTACAACCGCCGAATGATTTCGCTTTGACGGTCCTTGGCGCCATTGCGGTGCTGACACTCCTTGCCTGGTTCGGCATTGAGAATAAGCGGTTCAAGGGCCCACCGGTCGGGGACCGGATTTCGGCCCGCGCGAAAGAGATTGCGGCAGCCGAAGCCGCAGTCGGCGAGGCTTAAGATCAGGGGTGGGGGAGGCCGCTTAGAAGCTGCCTTCTCCCGGCTCTGCAATACAGATTGAGGTTTGATACGAATGACCAAGACCAGCGCGCCGCGCACAGCCGCCGAACTCAAAGCCTATGTCGAGCAATCGCCGATGCCTTATGCCAAGGTTGGGGTATTTGATATCGATGGCGTTCTGCGCGGGAAATACATTACGCGCGATAAACTTGTCTCCTCACTGGAACATGGTTTCGGCTTTTGCGACGTCGTGATGGGCTGGGACAGCCGTGATCAGTTGCTGGATAATCTGCAGACGACCGGCTGGCACACCGCCTATCCAGATGCCGAAGCGCGGCTGTTGCCTGAGACGACCCGGCTAATCCCGTTTGAGGACAATATGCCGCTCGTCCTCGGGGAGTTCTCGGGTCATATGGAGCCGGTCTGCCCACGTTCATTACTCCGCCGTGTGGTGGAACGCGCCAACGCGATGGGCTTTGCGGTCAAATCGTCCGCCGAGTTCGAGTTCTTCGTCTTTGATGAGACCCCGCATTCGGTACGCGCGAAGAATTTCCAGAACCTCAACAACATCACGCCCGGCGAATTCGGCTATTCGATGATCCGCAACAGCGTCCACGCCGATTTCTATCACGAGTTGATGAAGCTATGTCTCGACATGGACATGGAGATTGAAGGGCTGCACACCGAAACCGGCCCCGGCGTGCTGGAAGCGGCGATCAAATTCGACGATGCGATGGCCTCAGCCGACAAGGCCGCCCTGTTCAAAACCATGACCAAGATTTTGGCGCAGAAACGCGGCTGGATGGCGACGTTTATGGCGAAATGGTCAAATGACTGGCCTGGCCAGTCGGGCCATTTGCACATGTCTCTGGTCGACGAAAAGACGGGCAAGCCAGTCTTTTACGACGCGGATAAGCCGCTTGGCATGTCGGACACGATGCGTTGGTTTGTCGGTGGTCAGCAGGCACTGATGCCCGAAATTTTGAGCATGATTGCCTGTACCGTCAACAGCTATACCCGTCTGATCCCCGGCGCATGGGCGCCGACGAGTGCGAGCTGGGGATATGAGAACCGGACTTGTGCTCTCAGGGTTATCGGCGGCTCACCCAAGTCGCAGCGGGTCGAATATCGGATCGCAGCCGCAGACATTAATCCTTACATCGCCTTTGCCGCCAGCATCGGGTCCGGCCTTTGGGGCATTGAGAACCGCATTGAGCCGACAGCCCCGATTGAGGGCAACGCCTATGCCAAGAAATTCCCGGCGCGCATGGCGTTGCCAACGACATTGTGGGAAGCGGCCCAGCGCCTAAAGGCTTCTAAGCCTGCCCGCGCCTTGTTCGGCGACAAATTTGTTGATCATTATGCGGCGACCCGCGAATGGGAAGAACGTGAGGCGCGCAAGGCCATAACCGATTGGCAATTGGCGCGTTATTTCGAAATCATCTGACCTTAGAAAGCTCATGCCCGTGTTCACCTGCATTTCGCCTATCGACGATGGCATCCTCGCGACGCGCCCATTTGCTTCTGATGAAGAGGTGAGCGCCGCCGTGGCTGCGGCGCGTGCCGCTCAGCAGGATTGGCAAGACCAACCGATCAGCGCCCGTGCCACACTGTGCCTCGCCTTTGTCGATGCGATGCTGTCGATGGAGGCGGAGATTGTTCCCGAACTCGCGCGCCAGATGGGGCGCCCTGTGCGCTATGGCGCGGGCGAACTGCGCGGGTTTGCCGAACGGGCTCGCCATATGATCGCAATTGCCGACAGCGCTCTGGCACGAATTGTGCCGGAAGAGATCACCGGATTTGAACGCTACATCACCCGTGAGCCGCTTGGTGTTGTGCTGACCGTTGCCCCTTGGAACTACCCCTATCTTACGGCGGTGAATTCAGTCGTGCCTGCGCTGATGGCGGGCAATGCCGTTATCCTGAAGCATGCGGCACAAACGCTGATGGTGGGGGAACGCTTTCAGAAGGCGGCTGACATGGCCGGCTTTCCCGCAGGGCTCTTCCGCAATCTGGCACTCAGCCATGATCAGACGTCGCAGCTGATCGGGTCGCGGACGGTGGACATGGTCTGCTTCACCGGCTCGGTTGAGGCCGGCAAGGTCATTGAAGGTGCAGCGGCAGGCGGCTTCATCAATGTCGGACTGGAACTGGGCGGCAAAGATCCGGCCTATGTCCGCGCCGACGCCAACCTTGACTATGCCGTGGAAAATCTTGTGGACGGGGCCTTCTTCAATTCGGGACAAAGCTGCTGCGGGATTGAACGGATATATGTCCATGAAAGCCTCTTCGATGCCTTTGTCGAAGGCTTTGTCGCGCTCACGCAAAGCTATGTGTTGGGCGATCCGCTGGACGCGGCCACAACCCTTGGGCCGATGGTAAAGGCGTCCGCTGCAGACTTTGTGCGCGGCCAGATAAAGGATGCGGTGACGGCGGGTGCCAAGGCGCATATCGACCCCGCGTCCTTCGCCGCCGATGCGGTGGGCACGCCCTATATGGCCCCGCAGATTCTGACCAACGTGTCGCACGACATGTCGGTGATGCGCGATGAGAGCTTTGGCCCGGTGGTCGGCATCATGAAGGTCTGCGATGATGCAGAGGCGATCCGCCTCATGAATGATAGCCCCTATGGCCTCAGCGCGTCGATCTGGAGCGAGGATGCGCAGGCCGCAGAGCGCATCTCCCGCGACCTTGAAACCGGGACGGTGTTCCTCAACCGGTGCGACTATCTGGATCCCGCTCTGGCGTGGACGGGCGTCAAAGACACGGGGCGCGGCGCGACGCTCGGGGTGCTTGGTTATGAACATCTGACACGGCCGAAGTCCCATCATTTTCGCTTAAATACAAAGGGTTGATATGACTGCTCTGCTCACGGGAAACTGGAATTACCCAACCAAAATTTGGAGCGGTGCGGGTCGGATCGCCGATCTGGCCGAGGCTTGCGCTGTGGCCGGGATCACCCATCCGCTGATCGTGACGGACAAGGGTCTGGAAAACAGCAGCATCATCGCGACGGTATGCGCTGTCCTCGCCAAGGCAGGCCTTGCCCATGCGGTCTATGCCGAGGTTCAGGGGAACCCTGTAGGCAAGAATGTCGATGATGGTACTGCGCTCTATCGGAGTGGCGGCCATGACGGCGTGGTTGCGGTCGGCGGCGGCTCGGGTCTCGACGTCGGCAAAGCAATTGCCTTCATGGCGGGCCAGACCCGCCCGCTTTGGGATTTTGAGGATGTCGGTGACTGGTGGACAAGGGCTGACCCGAACGGGATTGCGCCGGTGATTGCCGTGCCGACGACGTCAGGCACCGGATCAGAAGTGGGTCGGGCGTCGGTTGTCGTCAAAGAGGACACCCACGAAAAGAAGATCATCTTCCACCCGAAAATGCTCCCGGTTGTCGTGATCGCCGATCCGGAACTGACCGTTGGTCTGCCCGCGCACATCACAGCGGCCACCGGGATGGATGCCTTTGTCCATTGCTTTGAAGCCTATTGCGCGCCGGGCTTTCATCCGATGGCAGACGGCATTGCATTGGAAGGAATGCGGCTGGTGAAGGACTACCTGCCCCGCGCTTATGCCGATGGCAGCGACATCGAAGCACGCTCTCGCATGCTGGCGGCCGCGAGCATGGGGGCAACGGCATTCCAGAAAGGATTGGGCGCGGTCCATTCGATCTCGCACCCGGTCGGGGCCTTCTACAATACCCATCACGGTCTCACCAACGCGATCGTGCTGCCTTATGTGATGGTCTACAACCGTCCGGCCATTGAAGAGAAGATGGTCGCGCTGGCGCGCTTTCTCGGGCTCGAAGGGACGGGCTTTGATGCGGTTTATGCCTGGGCCCTCGCCTTTCGCAAGCAAATGGGCATTCCTGCCAGCCTTGGCGACATCGGGGTGCCCGATGATCAGGCCGAAACCATTGGGGACCACGCTCAGCGTGATCCTTCGACCGGCGGAAACCCTCGCGCGACAACTCCAGCAGACATGACGGCCATCTTCAAGGCGGCGGTCGCAGGAGGCTAAAGGCATGTTCCGCTCTATCCGCTTAGGCGAGGAACCGTTCTAATTCCGCAGACTGCTCTGCTGTGAAGTGCAGGCCCAGCTTGCTGCGGCGCCATAAGATATCTTCTGCCGACTGCGCCCATTCGCGATCAATGAGATAGCGTACTTCCCGTTCGGTCAGGCCATGGCCGAAATGGTGTCCGCAATCGGAGAGCGATTTTGCGCTGCCGAGAATGTGCGTGGTGAGTGTGCCGTAACTGCGGACCAAGCGGGCCGCCCAGCCATGTTCAAGGAACGGATAAAGCCTGACAATTTCATCGACCAGCTGCGCCGCGCCATCGATTGGGAAGTCTCCCCCGGGAAGCGCCTCTGTGTCCGTCCAGTGCGCCGCTGACAAATGCGACAGGCGCGGTGCCAGCAGATCAACCGCTTCCTGCGCGAGATGACGATAGGTGGTTATCTTGCCGCCAAATATGGACAGCATCGGAGCGCCGTCGGCCTCGGGTGTCATGTCGAGCCGATACCCGCGCGTCGCCGCTTCGGGCTTTTTTGATCCGTCATCGAACAATGGCCGAACACCGGAGAACGTCCAGATGACGTCTCTCGGAGAGATCGCCTTTTCGAAATAGAAGTTCACGCCATCACACAGATAGGCAATCTCCTCTTCGCTGGCCTGCACCTTGTCCGGTCCCGCTTCATGATCGCGGTCGGTTGTGCCCACCAGCGTGAAATCTTGCTCATAGGGAATGGCAAAGAAGATGCGTCCGTCCGGCAATTGGAAGAAGTAAGAGAACTCATGGTCAAACAACCGGGGCACAACGATGTGCGATCCGCGGACAAGGCGGATTCTGCCGGAGCTCCGTGCCTCTGAGCGATCCAGCAAGTTCATCACCGATGGGCCAGCTGCATTGACCACGGCACGCGCGGTGAACGTGCCCGCAGCTGTGGTGATCTCCCACGTGCCGTCCTTGCG
>JBBATS010000025.1:39192-46059 GCA_040398625.1 Chakrabartia sp.
TGGATCAGCTTGGTGGACGCCGAAGACGTTCCACTGGCCAAATCCGCCGCTTCAAGGAGCAGGACGCGCGCGCCACGGCCAGCTGCATCGCGGGCAATCCCAGACCCGTTCACCCCGCCGCCGATGACGGCAATATCATACGTCGTGGGATCACCGGTCATAGCGGACCCACAATGCATCGTGCTGGAACTGAGGGACTAGAACGATACATTGTAAATCAGCGCTCCGATTTTCTGACGCTATTTGAAGACGACCGTGCGATTGCCGTTGAGCATCACGCGATGTTCGCTGTGGAGCTTGACTGCGCGGGCGAGAACACGGCTTTCGGTGTCTTGCCCCTGTGCGATCAGGTCTTCGACGGTATCGGAATGATCAACGATGGATACGTCTTGCGTGATGATCGGCCCTTCATCAAGGTCTGCTGTCACATAATGTGCTGTGGCGCCGACCATTTTGACACCGCGCTCATGGGCGCGATGATAGGGCTTGGCACCCTTGAACCCTGGCAAGAAGCTGTGATGAATATTGATCACGCGGCCATCCAGCTTTTGGCAAAGCTTGTCGGACAGAACCTGCATGTAACGGGCGAGGATGATGAGATCGACCTGCTGGTCTTCCACCATCTCTACAAGCTTGGCTTCCTGCTCGGCTTTGTTTTCCGGTGTGATGGGCATGTGATGGAAGGCAATACCATCATGCTCCACGCGGCGCTGCCAGGTTGTATGGTTGGAAACGACGCTGGTGACATCAATTGGCAGTCGCTGGGTTGATGTGCGGTAAAGCAGGTCGTTCAGGCAGTGGCCGCCCTGGCTTACCATGATCATGGCCCGCAGCTTGCGCTTCAGATTTTGGATGCTCCAGTCGAGTTCGAACATGGCTGCAACGGGTGCGAACGCTTGGCTAAAACGTTCTGCTGTCATGTCCGCCGGGCTGGCGATGGCGATACGCATGAAGAACCGACCGTTATCACAATCACGGAATTGCGCGCTTTCCACGATATTGCAGTCTTGGTTGACAATCGAATTCGAGACCGCCGCGACGATCCCTTTGCGGTCCACACTGGCAATGAGCAGGACAAAATCGGCAGCTTGCTTCACGTTTTTCTACCCCGGCAATATTGAATTTTGTTGCGCCTAGCGGCGCCTTGATGCACTTTCCAACTGGGGGCTGCCTACATAAGGCGTTCTAATTCGGCGATGTAGATGTTGTGATTGGGCGATTAATTTAATTTACCGTTTCAGAAAATTTGCTCATTTGTGACAAAAGGGGCAGGAATCCATCGTGCTTCAGAATTTTATAAAAAATCTGGTTCTCAGCCATGAGCAAACGAACCAAAACCGGGGAGAATACCTTTGAAATCATCTCTAAAACTCACGACGGCTGCGCTTGTTATCGCAGCACTCGGTGCTGGCAGCGGTCCGGCATTTGCTCAGGACACGGGCGCGTCGAACGATGCTGGCGGTGTCGCTGACATCGTGGTGACGGCAACCCGCCGTGACGAGTCGATCCAGGACGTGCCGATGACGCTGCAGGCGTTCGGCACCGAAACGCTCGCCAAGCTGAATGTCACGACCATCACCGATCTGCTGAAGTATACCCCGAACGTGACCTTCGGCAACAACGGTCCGGGCGGCGGCGCGATCTTCATGCGCGGCCTGTCGGCTGGCTTTGCCGGTCAGCAGTCGTCAGCCACGATCGGCGGCTTCCCGAACGTCGCCCTCTATCTTGATGACCAGTCGATGCAGTTCCCGGCCCGTAACGCCGACGTCTACATGGCTGACATGGAGCGCGTTGAAGTTCTCGAAGGCCCGCAGGGCACGCTGTTTGGCGGCGGTGCGCAGGCCGGTGTGGTTCGCTACATCACGAACAAGCCGAAGCTCGACGCGTTCGAAGGCCGCATGGAAGGCAGCTTCGGCGGCACTTCCGGTGGCTCGGCGAATGCTGCGTTCAATGGGATGATCAACGTTCCGATCATCGAGAACAAGCTCGCGGTTCGCGCGGTCATTTATACCGACCACCATGGCGGCTACATCGACAACAAGTTCTCGACGTTCACGCGCCAGCCCACCGACCTTGGTTCTTACTATTTGGCGTATCAGGGTAACGGCAACCGCCTGACGCCGAGCCAGCAGACCAACGATGGCAAGTATAACAACAACGCGCTGGTCGAAGACAATTTCAACCCGGTTGATTATACCGGTGGTCGTGTCTCGCTCGCCTGGCAGGTTACGCCGGATTGGGATGTGCTGTTGACGCAGTCCTATCAGAGCCTGAAGTCACGTGGCACCTTCGCTGCCCAGACTTACACCTACGATTACGAGCCGCTCGAAGGCAATTCGGCAACGCTGTTTTCGCCTCAGTACAACAATGATAAGTACTCGAACACGGCTTGGACGGTTAAGGGCAATGTCAGTGATTTCAATCTGATCTACACTGGTGCCTATCTGACCCGTCACATCACGCAGCAGGGCGACTACACCAACTACGCTCGTGCGACCTACGGCATCTTCTATCAGTGCACCGGCGGTGCCAACTATTACTTCGATGCTGGCAATGCGCCGTTCTGCCATGAGCCGAACAGCTTCTGGAAGGACAAGGTCCGCAACACCCACCAGAGCCACGAATTCCGCATCAGCACACCTGATGATCGTCGTATCCGCGCCATCGCTGGTGCCTATTACGAAGAGTTCGGAATTGAGGACAACATGGACTGGCATTACAAGACCATTCCATCGTGCAATCCTGCGCTGACGGCAGCTCAGATCCGCGCTGCGGGCACTGTCTGCCTTGGCCTTGTTGCTCCAAACCCTGCGGCCACGCTCAACCAGTCGGGTCCCCGCGGTCCGGCTATCGCTTTTGGCCAGGACATCCAGCGTGGTTACAAGCAGTATGCGGCATTTGGCTCGGTTGATTTCGACATCTTGCCGAACCTGACGATCACGGCGGGCACACGCTACTACAACTACCAGAACTATCAGCGTGGTTCGGTCTACTCCTCGTTCAGCGCCAGCTGCTATCAAGCACCGGTGTGTGTGACGGGTTCGGACCTTGATGCCCTTAACCTCAAGTCCAAGTATACGGGCTTTAAGAGCAAGGCCACGATCACATGGAAGCCCAAGGACGGCACGATGGTCTATGCCACGTTTAGCGAAGGCTTCCGTCCCGGCGCGTTCAATCGTGGTCCTTCCGCGCGTGTCGCTGATCCAGTTCGGCCTGGCGTTCGGCAGTTGCTCGTTCCTGCAGCATATGCGCCTGATAACCTGATCAACTACGAAATGGGTCTTAAGACCGATCTGTTTGACCGCAAGGTTACGTTCAACGCGTCTGCCTATTACATGGAATGGAAAGACACGCAGATTGGCTTCTTCAACCCGGCTGCAGGCTTCGGCAACACCGCGTTTGGAACCAACGGCCCAACCTACCACATCAAGGGCGCCTCAGCTCAGATCGTGGCGCGTCCGACCGGTGGTCTGACGGTCCAGGGTTCGGCAACGTACAACGACAGCAAGCAGGCGAACGCGCCTTGCTTCATCGCCAACAACCCTGCTGCATCGACCTTCGGTCAGTGCATCACGCAGGTCCTCGTGGGCGGTGTGGTCAAGCCGGTGCAAAGCCCGTTTGGTACCGTTGGCGGCATCACGCCGTTCAGCCCGCACTTCCAGGGTAACGTTCGGGTTCGTTACGAGTTTGACGGTCCAGCGAGCGCGCAATGGTTCGTTGCGGCTGGCGTGAACTACACGAGCTCGATGTTCAACCAGCCGGCGACCTATCCGTCGGGTGATATTGCCGGTAACGGCAGCGTCCTTGGTCCAAACGGGATCATCGTTCCCGCCACGACCGTGCTGCGCTACAAGATGCCAGGCTATGCCCTGACTGACGCGCAGATCGGCTTCACGCGTGAAGATTGGACGGTAACCGTGTTCGGTGACAACCTGTTCAACACCGACGCCTCGACGTTCACCAACTCGTCGCAGTACATCAAGACTTCGACGATTGTGCGTCCGCGCACTTATGGCCTCAAGATCAGCACCAAGTTCTGATCTCGTGCCACGATGAAGTAATAGGCAGGGGCGGTGCCACAGGCACCGCCCCTTGCTTTTTTAGGGCGCCGCAAGTTTGACAAGCGTCCGCCGATTGCCGACACATTAGGGCATTATGGCCACACAAACCGACCTTCCGATTTCTGACGACACCCAGCCAACGTCGGCCGCTCCGGTCTCTTCGTTGGCATCAGAGGTTGCTGGACTGCGCGCGCTTCAAGCCAATGATGATCATGCTGGTGCATTGTCCGGCGCGATCAGACTGCTAGAAGTTGAACCGACCCACCGGGATTTACTCCTGATCGCCGCACATTCGCTGCGCATGACCCAACGGACCGATGACGCCTTCGCGATGCTCGACCGCTTGGCTCAGCACCATCCACAATTCAGCCAGTTGTTTCTGGAACGTGGGCTTTGCCATGTCGCGCGGCGTGATGCGCCCGCCGCGATCAGTGATTTGCGCGTCGCGGTCATGCGCAATACCGCCCTTTTAATGGGCTGGCATATGCTCGTCGGACTCTACCGGATGACGGGCGACGCAAAGAGTGCGGAGGTTGCAGCCAAGCACGTCGCGCATCTTACAAGCGTTCCGCCGCCGATCGTTCAAGCCAAAGTGCTTTTCGGGGATGGCGAGGTCGATGAGGCCGAAATGCAAATCCGCCGCTTCCTGCTTGAATTTGGCGATCATCCAGAAGCGATGCGTCTGCTCGCGCAGATCGGCCATCTGCGCAATGTGCTGGATGATGCCGAAACGCTTTATGCCGGTGTACTGGCCATGGTGCCGGACCATTACGAAGCGCGCCGCGAATATGTGCAGGTGCTGATCGCGCGGCACAAATTCCCGCAGGCCCGCGAAGCTCTTGAGCCGCTGCTCAAGGTTGATCCCGCCGCCCATCCCCACCGCATTCAGGCCGCGACCATTCAAGTCGGGCTTGGCGATTTTGAAGGGGCGATCCCCGATTATCGCGCGATGCTGGGCGAGATCCCCGGTGACTCGCCTTCGGCACGCTTGCGCCGCTCCGATCTAAACCTGTGGCTCGGCCATGCGCTTAAGACCGAAGGCCGGACCGCTGAGGCAATCGAAGCCTATATGGCAGCTACCGCCGACCGGCCAGATTTCGGTGATGCCTGGTGGAGCCTCGCGAACCTGAAGACCTATCGCTTCACGGATGCTTCTATCGCCGTCATGCGCGAACGCCTCGATGACGTCGCCACTGCCGAAACTGACCGTATCCACATCGCGTTTGCGCTGGGCAAAGCACTTGAGGACAAGGGCGATTACGCCGCTTCATGGGCTGCTTATGAGCGGGGCAATACCATGCACCGCGCGAGCAACGGGTATATTCCCAGCTTTTTTGACACGAACACCCGCGAACAGAAGCGCGTGTGTACAGCGCCGTTCTTTGCCGAACGCGCTGGCTGGGGCGTGGACGACCGCTCACCGATCTTCGTGCTTGGTCTTCCACGTTCAGGATCAACACTGATTGAGCAGATCCTCGCGTCGCACAGCATGGTTGAAGGCACGCAGGAATTGCCCGATGTCCAGCGCATCGTGCATGAATTGCAGGGCCGCGAACTCAATTTTGATGATCCGCGCTACCCCGGCATTCTGCCCGAGCTTGATGCGGCTGCTATCCGTGCCTTTGGCGCGCAGTACATCGCCGATACGATGCCCAACCGGGCCTTGGGTCGCCCCTATTTCATCGATAAGATGCCCAACAATTTCAGGCATGTGGGCTTGATCCACCTGATCCTGCCAAATGCCCGGATCATTGATGCGCGGCGCGAGCCGATGGCCTGCTGCTTTAGCAACTTTAAGCAGCTCTTCGCGCAAGGGCAGGAATTCACATACGGGATCGATGACATCGCTCGTTATTACCGCACCTATGTTGAGCTTATGGATCACTGGGATGCGGTGCTGCCCGGGCGCGTGCTGCGTGTTCAGCATGAAGATGTGATCGACGATCTCGAAGGCAGTGTCCGCCGCATTCTCGATTATTGCGGTCTCCCGTTTGAGGAGGCTTGCGTGGAATTCCACAAGACGAAGCGCAGCGTGCGAACGCCGAGCTCCGAACAGGTGCGCCAACCTATTTTCCGCGATGGGTTGGATCAGTGGAAGAATTTTGAGCCGTGGCTTGAGCCGTTGCGGACGGCTTTGGGGCCTGAATTGGTCAAATTGTGAGGGGATGAGACATGGCGAGTAAAGCACCGGCCAACGCGGACGACGTTTCGACGCTCGGACAGCGGTGGTATGTCCTGTTCATCATGATGCTGGTTTACACGATCAGCATCGCAGACCGGTACGTCCTGTCGACGCTGCTTGGACCCATCAGCAAGGAACTGAACCTCAGCGATATTGGTGCCGCATCGCTCGGTATTCCGCTGGCGCTCTTCTATGTGCTTATGGGTATTCCGCTGTCTTGGCTGTGTGACAGATCAAATCGGCGGACGCTCTTGGTGGCATGCGTTGCGGTTTGGTCGCTGATGACGGCGCTGACAGGCTATACGCGTGGCTATTATGATCTTCTGCTGGCGCGCATCGGCGTGGGTGTTGGCGAAGCGGGTGGAACGCCAGCCTGCAACTCGATCATCGCGGACTATTTTCCGGCAGACCGTCGCTCCATGGCCATGACCATTTTTGCGCTCGGGGCGCCAATTGGTGCCTGGCTCGGGTCGGACCTTGCCGGTTATATCTCCAACCTGCACGGCTGGCGCGCGGCATTTCTTGTCCTTGGCATTCCAGGCATCGTCCTCGCGGCCATCATCATGGTAACAATCAAGGAGCCCACGCGCGGACGCCTTGATGCTGTGGTGGAAGATAAGGCGC
>JBBATS010000026.1:0-14909 GCA_040398625.1 Chakrabartia sp.
CTGGAAGCGAACGGCCAACCGGCTGCCCTGCAGCACGACTTCCGCGGCACCATGCGGGCCAAAACGGTCAATCGTGCCCTCGTCACCCTTCTTCCAAAGGATGCGGCCCAGCCACATGGACGGCTTCACGAACAGAATGTCGTACAGTTCATCCCAATACCACTTGTTCAGCAGGAACTGATATACAGCGGGGAATGTCGCCGTGAAGCGCGCGGGGATGGTCGTGTCCTTGATGTAGGCCAACCATGCAATGGCGAGGCCAAGGATCATGACAATCGTCGCTGACAGCTTCACCAGCAGCGGCACTTCATGCATCGCGTGCATCAGATGCGCGTCAAAGGCGAGGCTGCCCTGCCAGAACGCGGCACCTTCCTCCGCGCCGATAAAGGCATGGTGGAAGCCGTAACCGGCAAAGATCGCGCCAATGGTCAGCACAGCGAGCGGCACCAGCATCGGCAGTGGGCTTTCATGCGGGTGATAGCCGAGCGTCCCGTCATCATTCTGCGCGTGGCCGTGATGATCGTCATGGCCGTGTGCATGATCATCGTGACCATGGGCATCATGTGCTGCATGCTGGATATGCTCCGACTGCGACCAGCGGGGCTTGCCGTAGAAGGTTAGGAAAATGAGACGCCAGCTGTAGAAGCTCGTCAGCAGGGCTGCGAACACGGCCACGGCAAAGGCCACGCCGCCTGCTTCGGTGCCGCTGGCAAAGGCCGCTTCGATGATCGCGTCCTTGGAATAGAAGCCCGCAAATCCGAACACGCCGATCACACCGACGCCGGTGATCGCGAGCGTACCCGCCATCATCGCCCAGAAGGTGAACGGGATGTGCTTCCGCAAGCCGCCATAGTACCGCATGTCCTGTTCATGGTGCATGGCATGGATGACCGAGCCAGCGCCCAAGAACAGCAGCGCCTTGAAGAAGGCGTGCGTGAAGAGGTGGAACATCGCCGCGCCATAAGCGCCCGTGCCTGCTGCGAAGAACATATAGCCGAGCTGCGAACAGGTCGAATAGGCGATGACGCGCTTAATGTCGGTCTGCGTCGTGCCGACCGTGGCGGCGAACAATGCGGTTGCCGCGCCGACATAGGTGACGAGGTTCGTCGCGACGTCCGACAGTTCAAAAAGCGGCGACAGGCGGCACACCATGAACACGCCTGCGGTGACCATCGTGGCAGCATGGATCAGCGCGGAAACGGGCGTTGGCCCTTCCATCGCGTCTGGCAGCCAGGTGTGGAGGCCAAGCTGTGCTGATTTGCCCATCGCGCCGATGAACAGCAGGATGCAGAGCAAGGTGATCGTGTCGATGCGATAGCCGAGGAAGCCGATGGTTGACCCGGCATAGCCCGGTGCGGCTTCCAGAATTTCAGGGATCGATACGGTGCCGAACACGAGGAACACACCGAAGATACCAAGCGAGAAGCCGAAATCGCCCACGCGGTTGACGACAAACGCCTTGATGGCGGCCGCATTCGCGCTGGGCTTGTGATACCAGAAGCCGATGAGCAGGTAGGACGCAAGGCCCACGCCTTCCCAGCCGAAGAACATTTGCACCAGGCTATCCGCCGTCACGAGCATCAGCATCGCGAAGGTGAAGAGCGAGAGATAGGCGAAGAAGCGGGGCTGGCTGGGGTCTTCGGACATATAGCCCCAGCTATAGAGGTGAACGAGGCTCGACACGCTCGTCACCACGACCAGCATGACCGCCGTCAGTGTATCGACACGCAGCGCCCATTGGACGTTCAGATCACCCGATCGGATGAAGTCCAGCACCGGCACAACCTGCGCTTCGGCATGACCGCCGAGGAACGACAGGAAAATCGGCCAGCTCAGCGCGCAGGAGATGAACAAGGCAGCGGTCGTCACGGCCTTCGCCGCGACATTGCCGATCATCCGGTTGCCAAGACCTGCGATGAGCGCGGCCAAGAGCGGCAGGAAAACGATAAGCTTAATGGTTTCCACGGCGCGTTAGCCCTTCATCCGGTTGACATCATCAACCGCGATCGATCCGCGTCCGCGGAAGTAAATGACGAGGATGGCAAGGCCAATGGCCGCTTCGCCCGCCGCCACAGTCAGCACGAACATCGCAAACACCTGCCCGACCAGATCACCCAAAAAGGCGCTGAACGCGACGAGGTTGATGTTCACCGAAAGCAGGATGAGTTCGATCGCCATCAGGATGATGATGATGTTCTTCCGGTTGATGAAGATGCCGAGCACCCCCATCGTAAACAGGATCGCCGAGACGACCAGATAATGCTGGATCCCGATCATAGTTCTACCCCCTGCCCAACCGGCTGGTCCACATTGCGCACCGCATCCTGCGGACGGCGACGAACCTGATCCGAGATATTCTGCGGGCGGACGTCCTTGCGTTCGCGGTGGGTCAGCACAATCGCACCGATCATCGCGACGAGGAGCACCAAGCCAGCGGCTTCAAAAATATAGAGATATTTGGAATAGATGAGCGCACCCATCGCTTCGATGTTTGGAAGATCGCCAGACGTTGGCGCTGCACGCTGCGACAGCTCAAGGCTCCCCGCGCTCCAGGCACCGCCCGCGATGATCATCTCTGCGGCCAAAACCAACGCCACCAACAAACCGAAGAACCCGTAGCGAACGAAGCCGCTGCGCAACTCGGCAAAGTCGATGTCCAGCATCATGACGACGAACAGGAACAGCACCGCAACCGCGCCGACATAGACGATGACGAGCAGCATCGCGATGAATTCAGCCCCCACGAGGACCATCAGGCCCGCCGCGTTGAAGAAGGCGAGGATCAGCCACAGCACGCTGTGCACCGGATTACGCGACAGCACCGTCAACGCACCCGAAAGGATGACGATAGCGGCGAACAGGTAGAAGGCAAAAGCCTGGATCATGGTCTCCCCCCTCCTCCCTTACCGGTACGGCGCGTCGGCTGCGAGGTTCGCAGCGATGGCACGTTCCCAGCGGTCGCCGTTCGAAAGGAGCTTGTCCTTGTCATACAGCAACTCTTCGCGCGTTTCGGTCGAAAATTCGAGGTTCGGACCTTCCACGATGGCATCCACCGGGCAGGCTTCCTGACAGAAGCCGCAATAGATGCACTTCGTCATGTCGATGTCGTAGCGCGTCGTGCGGCGGCTACCGTCCTCACGCGGTTCGGCCTCAATGGTGATCGCTTGCGCCGGGCAAACCGCTTCGCACAGTTTGCATGCAATGCAGCGCTCTTCCCCATTGGGATAACGGCGCAACGCATGTTCGCCACGGAAACGCGGGGACAGCGGGTTGCGCTCATAGGGATAGTTGATCGTCGCCTTGGGCTTGAAGAAATACTTCAAGGTTAGCCAGTGCGCCTTCACGAACTCCCACAGGGTGAACGTCTTGATGAGGTGGGTAATGGTGCTCATTTTGCGGCAATTCCCTCGGCAGCGATTGGAAACTGCGATTCGCAAATTCCGTGTGCCACCAGTTTTGCAAAGAGGCTTGTGGCCGGAGCTGAAGGCGATGGCCTGTAGGTTAGAGACGATATTCCTCGCGCATCGCGCAACAGGACCATGTCAAGACCATATGATCCGCCGTCCTTCGCCCCCCAGCTCACAAGGTATCGACGAAAATTCGGGGCAGAAGCAAGCACGACGATGTCATGCTGCCCTTTAGTCCAAACGGGGCCGCTGCTCTCGACCTCGGTCGTAAGCCGTCCATATGGCTCACGCCGCTTGGCGAAATCAGGCGAGCGCCCCTTCAAAACAAAAGAGGAGTTTTCGCTCTCAAGGTTGCACGACCAGTTCACGCCCGGCACGGGTTGCATATCAACCGGCCCCGGCGGAACAACCTGCATGACTTCCGCGAAAATAAGCAAAGTGATGCTCATCCCCCATACCTCGTCAGCATCAGATAACCGGAAACGAGGAACACCCAGATCAGCGAAATGGGCAGGAAGATCTTCCAGCCGAGCCGCATCAGCTGGTCATAGCGATAGCGCGGCACTGTCGCTTTGATCCACGAGAAGACAAAGAAGAAGATGAGGATCTTGGCGAAGAACCAGATGATGCCGGGAACGGCATAAAGCGGCGCCCAATCAACGGGAGGCAGCCAGCCGCCCCAGAACAGGATCGCATTGAGCGCGCACATCAGCAGCACATTGGCATATTCGCCAAGCCAGAAGAGCGCGAAGGACATGCTCGAATATTCGGTCTGATACCCGGCGACGAGTTCCGATTCCGCTTCGGTCAAATCGAACGGCGCGCGGGCTGTTTCAGCAAGCGCCGAGATGAGGAACACGACCGCCATCGGGAAAAGCAGCGGATTGAAGCCAAAGCCGTTCAAGAAGCCAAAGACATGCGCCTGCTGCGCCAACACGATGGTCGACAGGTTGAAGCTGTCCGCCCAGAGGACGACCGAGATCAACACGAAGCCGATCGAGACTTCATAGGACACCATCTGCGCTGCGGCACGAAGCGCCGAATAAAAGGGATACTTGGAGTTGGAGGCCCAACCCGAAATGATCACGCCATAAACGCCCAGCGAGGACGCTGCGAGCAGGTAGAGCAGGCCGACGTTGATGTCTGCCAACACCATGCCCTCGCCGAACGGGATGACCGCCCAGACGATCAGCGCGACGGTGAAGGTGATGATCGGCGCCAAGAGGAACAGGCCCCGGTTCGCCGCCGACGGAATGATCGTTTCCTGCAGCATGACCTTCAGGCCGTCTGCAAAGGACTGGAGCAGGCCGAGCGGACCGACGACGTTCGGGCCACGGCGCAGCGCCATCGCCGCCCATATCTTGCGGTCGGCATAAATGATCATCGCGACAGCCAGCATCAGCGGCAGCGCGATCATGAGGATGAGGATCGTCGTGGAAACGAACCAGCCGAGCGCTGGCCCCATCCAGGTTGATTGGAACCACTCGGTCATTCCGCGGCCTCCAGCCATTCTTCCCCATGGACCAATTCCGATGAGCAGCGCTGCATCGTTTCCGAAGCGCGGCAGATGGCGTTGGTCAGGTAGAAATCCTTGATCGGATAATCAGCAATGTCGGCGCTCGCCTTGTCGGGCAGCGACGGGACATCCCAGCCATAGGTGGCAAGGCCTTCACGGCCCAGCGCAGGCACGGCCTTCGCCATGTCGACACGCAGCGCATCGAGGCTGTCGAACGGCAGCACCTTGCCCGTCAGGTCAGACAGGGCACGGAAGATCGACCAGTCCTCACGCGCATCCCCCGGCGGGAAGACGGCGCGATCACCGCGCTGCACGCGACCTTCGAGATTGACGTAAGTTCCTGATTTCTCTGTGTAAGCAGCGCCCGGCAGGATGACGTCTGCCGCATGGGCACCCGCATCGCCGTGGTGGCCGACATAGACTTTGAAGGTATCGGCGAAGATCGAATAATCGACCTCATCCGCGCCGAGGAAGAAGGCCAGCTTTGGCTTCTTCGCAGCCAGCGCCTTGATGCCACCTTCATACGCATAGCCGAGCATCAGCCCGCCCATGCGCGCGGCGGCGAAGTGGAGGACGTTGAAGCCGTTCCAACCGTCCCGCACCAGCTTGTGCTTCTTGGCGAATGCCAGAGCAGCCCCGTGTGCGCCTTCATAGCGCAGAGCGCCGCCACCAACGATGATCGCAGGGCGTTCGGCAGCCTTGAAGGCATCGGCGACATGCTTGGGCAGCTTGGAGAGCAAGCCGAGGTTCGCGCCGAGGAATTCCGCCTTGTAGGTCAGGTCCGTGTCCGGCCCGATCGCGAATACCTTCGCGCCACGCTTGCGCACTGCCTTTTGGATGCGCGTATTGACCAGCGGCGCCTCACGACGGAGGTCCGACCCGACGAGCAGGATGACATCGGCGTTTTCGATATTCGCGATGCCCGTGTTGAAGTTGACGGCGGACAAGCTCGACGTGTCATAGGCCAGACCTGTCTGGCGACCTTCGAGCATTGTGCCGCCCAGCGACTTCACCAGCTGGCGTGCGGCAAACATCGTTTCACAATCGACCTGATCGCCTGCGATGGCCGCGACCGACTTGCCGGCCTTTTCAGCAGCAGCGGCTACAGCCTTCAGCGCATCGGCCCATTCGACCGCGACGAGCTTGCCATTCTTGCGAACGAAGGGCTTGTCGAGGCGACGCTGCACAAGGCCATCGACCGCGTGGCGCGTCTTATCGCTCGCCCATTCCTCGTTCACGTCTTCATTGATGCGCGGCACAGCGCGCAGCACCTGACGGCCCCGGCTGTCGAGGCGGATGTTGGTGCCCACGGCATCCATCACGTCGATAGCGGCGGTGTTCTTCAATTCCCAAGGCCGCGCCATGAAGGCGTAGGGCTTGGAAGTCAGCGCACCAACCGGGCAGAGATCAACGACATTGCCCGAAAGCTCACTGGTGACAGCGCGCTCAAGATAGCTGGTGATCTGCATATTCTCACCGCGACCAATCGCGCCGATTTCCTCAATTCCCGCCACTTCTTCGGCAAAGCGGACACAGCGCGTGCACTGGATGCAGCGCGTCATCACCGTCTTGACGAGCGGGCCCATATACTTCTCGGTCACGGCGCGCTTATTCTCGTCATAGCGCGAGCCACCACGGCCATAAGCCACCGACTGATCCTGCAAATCGCACTCGCCGCCCTGATCGCAAATCGGGCAATCGAGCGGGTGGTTGATGAGGAGAAACTCCATCACCCCTTCACGCGCTTTTTTGACCATTGCGCTGTCAGTCTTAATGACCTGACCTTCGGTGGCGGGCAGCGCGCACGATGCCTGCGGCTTGGGCGGACCCGGCGCGACTTCAACCAGACACATGCGGCAATTGCCCGCAATGGACAGCCGCTCATGATAGCAGAAGCGCGGGATTTCCTTGCCCGCCAGCTCACACGCCTGAAGGACAGTGGCGCCTGCGGGGACTTCGATTTCGGTGCCGTCTACGGTGACTTTAGGCATTATTGGGCAGCTCCTGCCAGTATTTGCTGGTCGCGCAAGCAATCGCTCAAAATCTCATAGCTCCCCAGCGCAAGCGATGCGGACATCTCGCACTCGCCACGCTGCGCTTCGTCAACCTTGTCCCAAAACGCCTTGGCCATATCCTTATAGCCTGCCTCACGTTCGGGGCAGACTTCGGCCATCCGCTTGATGCGTTCATGGCTCGACGCCGCCATAGCTGCACAGCGTTCCGCCGTGTTGAAGTCCGGAAAGACTTCGCCGGGCAGCGTCGATGCTTGGGCGGAGGGCACCAGCAGCGATCCGCAAAGAAGGGCCAGAGCCAGCCTCATTCCGCCGCCTCCAGCATTTGGCCGCCATTGGCTTCGGCAATACGGCGTTCCATTTCCGGACGGAAATGGCGGATCAGGCCCTGGATCGGCCATGCCGCTGCATCGCCGAGCGCGCAGATGGTGTGGCCTTCGACCTGCTTGGTGACTTCGAACAACGTATCGATTTCCGACACATCGGCCTTGCCTTCGCGCAGGCGTTCCATGACGCGCCACATCCAGCCAGTGCCTTCGCGGCACGGCGTGCACTGGCCGCAGCTTTCATGCTTGTAGAAGTAGCTCAACCGCGAAATCGCGCGGACGATGTCGGTCGACTTGTCCATGACGATGACGGCGGCGGTGCCAAGGCCGGAGCCCAGCGCTTTCAGTCCGTCAAAATCCATCGGCGCGTCCATGATCTGCGCGGCAGGCACCAGCGGGACGGACGAGCCACCGGGTATGACCGCGAGCAGGTTGTCCCACCCGCCGCGGATGCCGCCCGCGTGCTTTTCAATGAGTTCCTTGAACGGGATGCTCATCGACTCTTCGACGGTGCACGGCGTGTTTACGTGGCCCGAAATCTGGAACAGCTTGGTGCCGGCATTGCCTTCGCGCCCGAAGCTCTTGAACCAGTCGGCCCCGCGCCGCAGGATCGTTGGCGTGACGGCGATCGATTCCACATTGTTGACCGTCGTCGGGCAACCATAAAGGCCGGCACCTGCCGGGAATGGCGGCTTCAGGCGCGGCTGGCCCTTCTTGCCTTCGAGGCTTTCGATCATCGCGGTTTCTTCACCGCAGATGTACGCGCCTGCGCCCCGGTGGACGAAGACGTCAAAGTCATAGCCGGACTTGCAGGCATTCTTGCCCACGAGTCCTGCGGCATAAGCTTCGTCTACCGCCGCCTGCAGCACCTTGGCTTCGTAGATGAACTCACCGCGGATGTAGATGTAAGCGGCACGCGCGCGCATCGCGAAACCGGCGATCAGCGCGCCTTCGATCAGGCGGTGCGGATCATGCCGGATGATCTCACGGTCCTTGCAGGATCCGGGTTCAGATTCATCGGCGTTGATGACGAGGAAGTTGGGACGCTCCGGCGTCGGCGCCTTGGGCATGAAGCTCCACTTCATCCCCGTCGGGAAGCCAGCCCCACCGCGTCCGCGCAGGCCCGATGCCTTGATGATCTCGATGATCTCATCCTGGCCGGTCGCGAGCAGTTTCTTCGTATTGTCCCAGCATCCGCGCTTTTTGGCGGCATCCAAGGTCCACGGCTGGAAACCGTAGAGGTTGGTGAAGATGCGGTCTTTGTCCTGGAGGCTCACTTCCATTCCCCCCGATAATCGTGGTTTGCTGTGGCCATCTCTTTCAGCGACGTTGCGCCGCCTTCAGGGCAGCTGGTCTGACGGTCGATCTGCGGGCCGATCTTGACCGGCTTGCCCGCCGCCAACGCGTCGAGCAGCGCGACCGTGCTGTCAAAGGTCAGGTCTTCGAAATTGTCATCGTTGATCTGGACCATCGGCGCATTGGCGCAGGCGCCCAGACATTCGACTTCGTTCAATGTGAACAGGCCGTCGGCTGTCGTGCCGCCTTTGACGAGCCCCTTTGACTTGCACGCGGCCAGAACATCGTCTGATCCGCGCAGCATGCAGGGCGTGGTTCCGCAGACCTGCACGTGGAATTTCCCGACCGGCGCCATGTTGTACATGGTGTAGAAGGTCGCGACTTCGTAAACGCGCATGTACGGCATATCGAGCTGCGCTGCGACATATTCGATCACCGGAACCGGTAGCCAGCCTTGCGTCGTTGTCTCTTCGCCGACCTGACGTTGCGCCAGATCGAGCAAGCCCATGACAGCCGAGGCCTGACGGCCAGCGGGATAGCGCGCGATGATCGTCTGCGCCTTTTCCATCACCGCAGGCGTGAAGGCAAAGCTGCCCCAGCGCGCGCGGACTTCGGCTTCGTCCGGAATTTGAACTGCGTCAGCCATTAGCGGATGAACTCCACGCGAGAGCATTTCTCGCCTTCAAATGAATAAACAGCGACCACCTCAAAGGGATCGACCAACGGAGAACCATCGGTGGCTGGGCCACGGGTGACATGTTCGCGCATCAACACAAAATCGCCAACCGCCTGTGTGTGGACGATCTCGGCATGATTTTCCGGCCAGCGTGCGAAAGCGGCGGCAAGACCAGATCGCGTGCCTTCCTTGCCCTCACGCACCACATCACCGCGATAATTGGCCTCACAGGCCGCGTCGGTCATGTACGAGACGTAGGTGTCCACGTCCTGCGCGTTATAGGCGGCGATCATGGCCTGCGCGATGGCGCTGCGATCAACCACGGGCCAAACCCCTTTCGAGCCAGCGGCCGACATAGACGCCGATGGTTCCGGCAAAGCTCGTCGATGCCACTTCCTTCACAGGAACCTCGCCGTGGAAGGCAAAGAGATAGGCGGCAACCGCAGATGTGAAGCCAGCCAAAACGACGATCAGGATAAAGACTTCCCGCACGATCACCGGTCACACTCCCCAAACACGATGTCGAGCGCGCCCAAGATGGCGGTCGTATCGGCGAGCATGTGGCCGCGGCTCATAAAGTCCATTGCCTGCAGGTGCGAGAAGGCCGTCGGGCGGATCTTGCAGCGGTAGGGCTTGTTGGTGCCGTCTGACACCAGATAGACGCCGAATTCACCCTTGGGGCTTTCGGTCGCGACATAGACGCTGCCTTCCGGCACCTTGAAGCCCTCTGTGTAGAGCTTGAAGTGGTGGATCAGCGCTTCCATCGACTGCTTCATTTCGCCGCGCTTGGGCGGGGCAACCTTGCGGTCTTCGGTCAGAACCGGTCCTTCGGGCATATCGCGCAGGCACTGCTTCATGATGCGGACCGACTGGCGGACTTCTTCCACGCGGACCATGAAGCGATCATAGCAATCGCCCTTGGTACCCACCGGAATGTCAAATTCCATGCGGTCATACACGTCATAAGGCTGCGACTTGCGGATATCCCAGGGGATGCCCGCACCGCGGATCATAGGGCCGGAAAAGCCCCACTTAATCGCGTCGTCCTTCGACACGACGGCGATATCGACGTTGCGCTGCTTGAAGATGCGATTGTCAGCGACAAGGCTGATAGCGTCTTCAAACAAAGTCGGCATCCGCTTGTCGAGCCAGTCACCAATGTCGGTGAGCAGCTTGAGCGGCACATCCTGATGGACGCCACCGGGGCGGAACCAGGCCGCGTGCATGCGGGCACCGGAGGCGCGTTCGAAGAAGTTGAGGCAATCCTCGCGAATTTCAAACAGCCACAGGTTCGGCGTCATCGCGCCCACGTCCATCACGTGCGACCCAAGGTTGAGCATGTGGTTGCAGATGCGCGTCAATTCCGCGAACAGCACGCGCAGATATTGGGCACGCAGCGGCACTTCACAGTCGAGCATCTTCTCGATCGCCAGCACGTAGCTGTGCTCCATCGCGAGCGGCGAGCAATAATCAAGGCGATCAAAGTACGGCAGCGCCTGCAGATAGGTCTTGTACTCGATCAGCTTTTCAGTGCCACGATGCAGCAGGCCGACATGCGGATCGAGCCGCTCCACGATTTCACCGTCCAGCTCCATAACCAGACGCAACACGCCGTGCGCGGCCGGGTGCTGCGGGCCGAAGTTGATCGTGTAATTCTGAATGTCTTCGCCGGTGGTGGTCGGCGCGAGATCGGGGGACAGGCTCACTTGGCTTCTCCCTTTTCATCGCCCGGCAGCACATAGTCAGCCCCTTCCCAGGGCGACATGAAATCGAACGAGCGGAAATCCTGTGCGAGCGTGACGGGCTCATACATCACCCGCTTATGCTCTTCGGAATAGCGCAGCTCGACAAAGCCGGTCAGCGGAAAGTCCTTGCGCTGCGGATGGCCCTGGAATCCATAATCGGTCAGGATGCGGCGCAGGTCCGAATTGCCTTCGAACAGCACACCGTACATGTCGAACACTTCGCGCTCCAGCCAGCCGGCGACCGGCCAGATGCCCGTGACAGACGGCACCGGCACATCCTCATTGGTGCGCACATGCACGCGAATGCGGTGGTTCTTGGTCAGCGACAGGAGGCAGTAGACCACCTCAAAGCGCGGATCCTGATCGGGCCAGTCGACGCCGGCGATTTCCATCAGCTGCTGATAAGCACACTCATCACGCAGCGCGATCATCGCCTCGACAAGACGCGACCTGACGACCGTGACGGCGATTTCGCCATGCACTTCGTCAATGCTGACAACGTCCTTGCCAAGCGCCTTGGCGATGGCATCGGCGATGCCATCATTGCTGGCATAACGGGGGGCGGAATGGCTCACCGGGTCACCGTGCCTTCACGGCGGATCTTCCGCTGCAACTGCATGATGCCATAGAGCAACGCCTCAGCTGTTGGCGGGCACCCGGGGACATAGATGTCCACCGGCACGATACGGTCGCATCCGCGCACGACGCTGTAGCTATAGTGGTAATAGCCGCCGCCATTGGCGCAGCTGCCCATCGAGATGACGTATTTCGGATCGGACATCTGGTCGTACACACGACGCAGAGCCGGAGCCATCTTGTTGCAGAGCGTGCCGGCGACGATCATCACGTCCGACTGGCGCGGTGACGCGCGCGGGGCAGCGCCAAAACGCTCAAGGTCATAGCGCGGCATGTTCACATGGATCATTTCCACAGCGCAGCACGCCAGACCGAATGTCATCCACCAGAGCGAGCCTGTGCGCGCCCATTGAAACAGCTCTTCGGTCGACACGACGAGGAAGCCCTTATTGGACAGCTCATCATTCAGACCGTTGAAAAAGCTCAGATCGGGAAGTGTCCCGGGAGGCGGAGCTGCCGTCAGATCTACTCCCATTCGAGCGCTCCCTTCTTCCACGCATAGACAAGGCCGAGAACCAGTTCACCGAGGAACACCATCATGCCCGTCCAGCCGGCCCAGCCCGTCCATTCGAGGCTGACAGCCCAGGGGAACAGGAAGGCCGCTTCCAGATCGAAAACGATGAACAGAATGGCGACAAGGTAAAAGCGGACATCAAACTGCGCCCGGCTGCCTTCAAAGGCGGGAAAGCCGCATTCATACTCGGTGAGCTTTTCCGGCGTCGGGTTATGCGTGCCAGTGAGGCGCGAGATCGCCATCGGCAGAAACACAAACGCGCTCGACAAGATCAGTGCGATTGCCAGAAACAGCAAAATCGGCAGATATCCGGCAGCAACCGAGGACATAATCGACTTTTCCCATTGGTCCGGCAGGAAACCGGAATCGCCGCGCTTTAGGCCAGCAAACGGCCTATCGCAAGCGCACTAAGGGCCATTTTAGAGCCCCGTCGGGGATAATCTTGCACCACCACGCAGGAAGGACCCGAAATCGGGCCCATTCCGTATGCTTTGCTTACGATATTTGGCTTAACGGAGCGCGCCGGCGACGAGCTTGTGCAGCTTGGAATGCAGGCCATCATTGGCTGCCAGAAACTCCTGACGCTCCATGCAGCGTTCCCCGCCACGGAAGTCCGTCACAAAACCGCCGGCTTCACGGACGAGCAGGATCCCTGCCGCAACATCCCAAGGCTGGAGTTTGCTTTCCCAAAAGCCGTCATAACGGCCCGCCGCCACCCAAGCGAGATCAAGCGAGGCCGCGCCAAAGCGGCGGATACCTGCGACATTGGGGGCGACGGCGCCAAAGATGCGCACCCATTCTCCCATGTCGCCATGGCCCATGAACGGAATACCGGTGGCAATGAGCGCATCAGCCATATCGCGGCGGGAAGAGACGCGCAGGCGCTGGTCCTGAAGCCAGGCCCCCCGCCCCTTTTCAGCCCAGAAGCTCTCATCCGTCATCGGATTGTAGACGAGCGCTGTCGTGACTTCGCGGCGACCGTCGGTCAGTTCTTCTCCCACCGCAATCGAAATCGCGAAATGTGGAATACGGTGGAGAAAGTTCGTCGTGCCGTCGAGCGGATCGATGATGAAACGCGGCTTATCCGGATTATTGACGATTTCGCCGGCTTCTTCGAACAGGAAGTTCCAGTCCGGCCGCGCCTTGACCAGTTCGTCATAGATGGTGCGTTCAGCCGCAATATCTGCCTTAGATACAAAGTCCGCCGGGCCTTTGCGGCTGACCTGCAGATGCTGCACCTCGTTAAAGTCGCGGCGCAGCTTGCCACCGGCTTTGCGCGCGGCGCGTTCGATGACGGTCATGATACCGGAATGGGCTGGCACTATTTATTTCCGTTCGTGTCGAGCGAAGTCGAGACATTTACCGCATCAATATCCCTCGACTTCGCTCGGGACCAACGGTGAGTGAAAAGCGGACCTTAGTCCGCGCGCTTCACATATTCCTGCGCATAGACGTCAACAATGATGCGCGTTCCGGCCGAGATATGCGGCGGCACCATCACGCGAACGCCATTGTCAAGCAAAGCAGGTTTGAATGAGGAAGAGGCCGTTTGGCCCTTCACCACCGCGTCGGCTTCGACGATGGTCGCTTCCACCTGATCGGGCAGCTGCACGGAGATCGGACGCTCGTCATAAAGTTCAAGGACAACGTCCATGCCGTCCTGCAGGAAGGCAGCCGCATCGCCGAGCATGTCGCGCGGCAAGGTAATCTGGTCGTAATTGTCCTTGTCCATGAAGACGAGCATGTCGCCGTCAACGTAGAGGTACTGGAAGTCCTTCGTATCAAGGCGGACCCGTTCGACCGTTTCCGACGAGCGGAAGCGGTTCTGGCTCTTGCGGCCGTCGATCAGGTTCTTCAGTTCGACCTGCATGTACGCACCGCCCTTGCCGGGCTGCGTGTGCTGGATTTTCACGGCACGCCACAGGCCGCCTTCGAATTCAAGGATGTTGCCGGGACGAATGTCCACGCCGCTGATCTTCATGAGTCACCTGTACGAATTTGAAAGAGCGGACGCGCCACTAGCCCAAGCCGCCCGTTCCGGCAAGGGGCGCTCAGTGCCCTATCGCCTTCAAAAGGGCGGCAACAGCGGCAGACTCTCCGGCAGGATCGTTCCAAACCGCGCCAGAAACCGCGATGAAGTCCGCACCTGCCGCCACAAGCGGCGCTGCATTGGCCGCCGTAATGCCGCCAATCGCAACGCACGGAATAGGCGACACAACGGTCCACCAGCTCAAGATGCCGGGATCTGCCTGATGCTGCACCTCTTTGGTTGTCGTTGGGTAGAAGGCGCCGAACGCAACATAGTCCGCGCTCGCCTCCCCTGCTTCCATCGCAAAGTGGCGGCTATTGTGACAGGTGACACCAATCTGCGCGTCACGGCCCAGCACATCGCGGGCCTCCCGCGGGTCGCCATCGTCCTGCCCCAGATGCACGCCGTCCGCTCCCAGCCGCTTGGCGAGCGCGATGCTGTCATTGATGATGAAGGCAACGTCACGCTCTGCGCATAGCTTCTGGACGGTTTCTGCCGCCCGGGCGATGGCATGCTCGTCCATATCCTTCAAGCGAAGCTGGAAGGCCGCGACAGGTCCCGCGTCCAACGCCGCTTTCAGCCGGTCGGTGAAGGCGGCATCAATCGATGGCGGCGAGATGAGGTAAAGTTCGGCCGGCTCACGGTCTTCGCGCGCAAAGCGTTCGGCAAAGCCCTCGGGCACTTCGGGGAGTTCAAGATCGTCCATGCCGGGCGCTATAGGACGGTGGGCCCGCGAGTGTAAGCCCCGCTGG
>JBBATS010000026.1:15009-44326 GCA_040398625.1 Chakrabartia sp.
AGCGCGCGGCTGAAGCTGGCGATGATGCCGCGGTTCTTGGCGAGTTCGACGCACGCCTCAGGACGCTTGAAGCCGCCCGACAGTGCGACAACACGCAGGACGCGCGGATGATCGACCAGCGCGTCGAAATGGCCCGGCGTCACAGGCAGGCTAAGCTTGAGCATGACCTTGTCAGTGCCCGGCATGGCGTCGAGCGCCTTGACCATCTCATCGAGCAGGATGGCGTCGCACTCCGCGCGTTCCGGGCTCTTGATGTTGATTTCGGGCTCCAGCATGGGGACGAGGCCGCCGGCGAGAACCTGAAGGCCGACTTCGACCTGCTGCTTTACGATGGCAGCAATACCTTCGCGGTTGGCGAGGTTGATGACCGAGCGTTCCTTCGTGCCGAACACGCCGAGCGCCTTCGACTTGGCGAGAAGCGCATCGAGCTCCGGCATCGGCTTCATCAGCTGGACGCCATTGGCTTCATCTTCCAGACCCTTGTCAATCTTGATGAAGGGCACCACGCCCTTGTCCCAAAGCGCGGCCGGGGTCGGCTTGCCGCCGACCTGACCGTCCATCGTCTTTTCAAACAAGATCGCGCCGACAACCTTTTCGCCGGTGAAGGCGGGTGAGGAAATGATGCGGCTGCGCATCTGGTGGATCAGCGCGAACATCTCATCTTCGCCGTTATAGGCGCTCTCTTCAATGCCGTAGCCGAGCAGTGCCTTGGGAGTAGAGCCGCCGCTCTGGTCCAGTGCTGCGATAAAGCCTTTGCCGCTGGCAATTTTTTCCATCATTTTCGGGTCTGTCATCTTTTTGTCCTTCGCTGCATTCGAATGCGGTGTTGTGCAAAAAACATCCCGGAAAACAGAGCCTTCCGGGATGATCGAATTAGTCCTTTTGGAGCGCGGCGACACCAGGAAGCACGCGTCCCTCCATCCATTCCAGAAACGCGCCGCCTGCTGTCGAGACGAAGCTAAAGTCATCGGCAACGCCCGCATGATTGAGCGCGGCAACTGTGTCGCCACCACCTGCGACCGACACAAGCGAGCCTTCCTTGGTGAGCGCTGCCGCCGTCCGGGCAAGCGCCACCGTCGCTTTGTCGAAAGGTGCCGTCTCAAACGCGCCCATTGGGCCGTTCCAGACGAGCGTGCGACAGGTCTTCAATACATCTGCCAGCGCTTCAACAGCCGCCGGGCCGACATCTAGGATCATCTCATCCGCTGCGACCTCATGCACGTTGCACGTCCGCAGCGAAGGCGGGTTTGCGGCGAATTCCTTGGAGACAACGACATCGTAAGGCAGATGCACGGTGCATACGGCCTTGTCCGCTGCATCCAGAATTTCCTCGGCGGTGCCTGTCAGATCATGCTCGCACAGCGACTTGCCCACATCGATCCCGCGTGCGGCGAGGAAGGTATTGGCCATGCCGCCGCCGATGATCAGATGATCAACGCGCTCAACAAGGTGCTTGAGCACATCGAGCTTGGAGGAGACCTTCGCCCCGCCAACAACGGCGGCGACCGGCTTTTCAGGGGATCCCAGCGCCTTTTCCAGAGCCTTGAGTTCAGCTTCCATCGACCGCCCGGCAAATGCTGGCAGGACGTGGGCCAGCCCTTCTGTCGAGGCATGGGCGCGGTGCGCGGCAGAGAAGGCATCATTGACGTACATGTCGCCAAGGCTGGCGAAGCGTTCGATCACAGCCGGATCGTTCTTTTCTTCGCCACCAAAGAAGCGGGTATTCTCGAGCACCGCAATCTCGCCATCGGCCAAGGTGGCCACGGCGGCCTTGTCCCCCTCCCAGTCAATGTACCGGACGGGACGGCCAAGCACGTGCGAAAACGGCGCGATGACCTTTTTCAGCGAAAACTCTTCCGAGGGCTGACCCTTGGGACGACCAAAATGGGCGAGAACGAGAACCTTGGCTCCGCGATCCGCCAGTTCAAGGATCGTCGGCGCCGCCGCACGGAGACGTGTGTCGTCCGTCACCTGACCGTCGGCCATCGGCACGTTGAGGTCTTCACGGACAAGCACGCGCTTGCCCGTCAGGTCGCCCATATCGTCGAGGGTTTTGAACGTCATTTTTGGCTCCACGCAGTTCCCCTCCCGCTTGCGGGAGGGGTTAGGGGTTGGCAAGACCACCCTTGGTCGCTTGCCCTATTCCCACCCCCAGCCCCTCCCGCAGGCGGGAGGGGGGATAGTTTAGATCAGCTTTGCCATCACGCCGGCCGTGTCGACCATGCGGTTGGAGAAGCCCCATTCATTGTCATACCAGGACAGCACGCGGACGAGCTTGCCGTCGATGACCGCCGTTTCGAGGCTATCGATGGTTGAGCTGTGCGCATCATGGTTGAGATCGATCGAAACCAAAGGTTCATCGGTGTAACCGAGCACGCCCTTGAGCGGGCCTTCAGCAGCAGCCTTCAGCAGTGCGTTGACTTCTTCCTTGGTCGTGTCGCGCTTCGGCGTGAAGGTCAGGTCAACGACCGAGACGTTCGGCGTCGGCACGCGGATGGCTGAACCATCGAGCTTGCCCTTCAGTTCGGGAAGCACTTCACCAACAGCACGGGCAGCGCCGGTCGTCGTCGGGATCATCGACATGCCGGCGGCACGCGCACGGCGGGGATCTTCATGGATCTGGTCGAGGATCTTCTGATCGTTGGTATAGGCGTGGATCGTCGTCATCAGGCCACGTTCAATGCCGATGGCATCGTTCAGCACCTTGGCGAACGGCGCGAGGCAGTTCGTGGTGCACGACGCGTTGGAGACGATCTTGTGCTCACCCGTCAGCTTGTCGTGGTTGACGCCGAAGACGACGGTGAGATCAACTTCCTTGCCGGGTGCCGAGATGAGGACGCGCTTTGCGCCTGCATCAAGATGCTTCTGGCCACCAGCACGGGTCGTGAAGAAGCCGGTGCACTCCAGCGCGATGTCGATGCCGTTGGCAGCATGGGGAAGGTTCGCGGGGTCACGCTCAGCCGTCACATGAATGCGCTTGCCGTTGATGATCAGGTCATTGCCGTCAACTTCCACCGTACCGCTGAACGGGCCGTGGACCGAATCCCGCTTGAACAGCAACGCGTTCGACTTGGCATCGGCGAGGTCGTTGATCGAAACCAACTCAAGGCCGCAATCGGGGCGCTCCAGAATGGCGCGAGCCACGTTGCGTCCAATGCGTCCGAACCCGTTAATGGCAACCTTCGCCATGTCCATTCTCCCTTAGTTGGCAAGTTTCTCGAGGATGCGGGGAACGATCTTGTCGACCGTCAGCCCGAAATAGTCGTAAAGTGCGTCCGCCGGTGCCGAGGCCCCAAAGCGGTCAATCCCGATGTTGATACCATCGAGACCGGTATAGCGTTCCCACCCCATCGTCACGCCCGCTTCGATTGAAACAATCAACGCGTCGCGCGGCAGAATATCGGCCTTATAGGCGGCGGTTTGCCCGTCGAACAACTCCGTGCACGGCATCGACACGACGTCCGCACCAATCCCCTGTCCTTCCAATGACTTGGCGACATTGACGGCGATTTCAACTTCGGAACCGGTCGCAACCAGCACGACCTTGCGCGCAGCATCAGCCGCTTTCAGGCGGTAGCCGCCCTTGGCTGACCGGTTGGACGCCCGCGTCCAGCCTTCATCGCCTGCACCACGCAACTGCGGCAGGTTCTGGCGCGAAAGGGCAAGCACAGAGGGCGTTCCCGATGTTTCGAGCGACAATGCCCAGCATTCTGCTGTTTCGATGACATCAGCAGGGCGATAGACGTTGAGATTGGGGATCATGCGCAACGACATGACATGCTCCACCGGCTGGTGGGTCGGCCCATCTTCACCCAGCCCGATTGAATCGTGCGTCATGACGTAGACGACCTGCGCATGCTGCACCGCGCTCATACGGATGGCGTTGCGGCAATAGTCTGAGAAAACGAGGAACGTGCCGCCATAAGGCACAACGCCGCCGTGCAGCGCCATGCCGTTCATGGCAGCCGCCATGCCGAATTCGCGGATGCCGTAATAAACATGGCGACCCGCATAATTGGCAGCGCCAAAGGGCTCGGTCGATTTGGTCTTGGTGAGGTTCGATCCGGTCAAGTCGGCAGACCCGCCAACAAGATGCGGCAGCTTCTCCGTCAACGGACCGAGTGCCATTTCCGATGCCTTGCGCGTCGCGACCTTTTGCGGCGTGGCCACGAGGTCCGCAATATAGCCTTCCAGCGCAGGGGATGCGAGATCGGCCACGCCCGCCAACCGGCGCTCAAAGTCACCGTGCGCGGACGACGAGGCGAGACGAGCCTCCCAAGCCGCACGCGATTCAGCGCCCCGCGCGCCAAGTGTGCGCCAATCCGACAAGATGTCGGCCGGCACTTCAAACGGCGCGGCATCCCAGCCCAGATAGTCGCGGGCTGCAGCAATCTCGTCTCCACCCAGCGGCGCACCGTGGACGTTATGGCCGCCCTGCTTGTTGGGGGCGCCCTTCCCGATCACTGTCTTGCAGGCGACCAGCGACGGGCGCGGATCGGCTTCCGCTTCGGCCAAGGCCCGGGCAATATCGGCGAAGTCATGACCATCACAGCGGACCGTGTGCCAGCCGGTGGCAGCATAACGGGCGAGAATGTCTTCACAGGTCGACAGCGAGGTATCACCGTCAATCGTGATGTTGTTGTCGTCCCAAAGCACATTGAGGCGGCCAAGCTTGTTCACGCCTGCCAGGCCGATGGCTTCGTGGTTCAGGCCTTCCATCAAACAACCGTCGCCCGCGACGACCCACGTCTTATGATCGACAAGGTCATCACCGTAGATGGCATTGAGATGACGTTCTGCCATCGCCATGCCGACGGCCATCGCCACACCCTGCCCCAATGGGCCTGTCGTGCATTCAACGCCGGGCAGTTCGGTGTTTTCTGGGTGACCCGCACACACTGAGTGCAGCTGCCGGAAGTTGCGGATGTCGTCCATCGTCGGTTGGTCATAACCGGTGAGGTGGAGGAGCGAGTAGATGAGCATCGAGCCATGGCCGGCCGAAAGAACGAAGCGATCTCTGTCAGGCCATTTAGGCGCTTGCGGATCAAACTTCAGAAACTGTGTGAAGAGGACAGTTGCCACATCTGCCATGCCCATCGGCATGCCCGGGTGCCCGGAATTGGCGGCTTGCACGGCATCCATCGACAACGCGCGAATAGCGTTGGCGAGGCGCTGCTGGTCAACAGTCATGGCGGTCCTTTAATCTCGGCCCGAAAAGGCATTAGCGACTCGCAGTCGCGAGGTCGCCGTCCTCTTGTCGCCATGGTCCGCGCGGGTCAACCGCAGCGCGCCATTTTGCTTGCGGCAGATCGCCCGCGTGGTAATCATAGCGATATGTCAGACACCCGCTTATCGAACGCGCTGCGGCGCATCGCCACTGCGATGGAACGGATTGAAACCGTTGCCCTTTCCCCTGCCCCCGCTGTTGCGCCAGCCGATAGCGAAGATGCGGCACGCCTTGCCGCGCTTGCCGAGCGGCACGCCAAGCTGAAGGAAGAAACCACCATCGCCCTGTCAGCACTCGACGCCGTCATCGCGCGGGCGTCTGTCGGAGGGCGCAGCTAATGGCCCAAATCGAACTCAAAATCGGCGGAAACGCCTACACCGTCGCCTGCAGAGACGGGGAAGAAGCGCATCTGACCAAGATCGCGGAGATCGTCGACGGCAAAGCGCACGATGCGCGCCAAGCCTTGGGCAGCGTGAGCGAAGTCCGCCAGTTGCTCTTTGCCTCGCTCCTCCTTGCCGATGAACTTGATGAAGCCCGCAAAGGCACCGGCGTGTCGGCAGCACAAGCGCCTTCCGCCCCTGCTGTGACGCCTGACGCCGCAAATGACGAGCACATCTCTTTGCTAGACGACATTGCGGCACGTTTGGAAAACTTGGCCATGCACCTTGAGCGGCGCGGCTGACGACCCTATATCTGGTTGCGGCGGATTCTGCCCGGTGCGAGCTAGACAGATTATCCCTGAGGCGATTCCACATCCAAGGGGGCTGTCCCTGTTCAGGTCTTGGCCTGATGCATATGGTCCCCACCTGACGTACTTGGCGTCAGAGGATATTCCGGCCAACGGCCACGGTGGGTCCGCCAACCTATGAGCGTCCAGACAAAGGCAGAGCTCAGAAGCGAACTTAGAAAAATTCGCCAAGCGTTTGTAAAACAACGCGAATCGAAAAAATTATTCATCTCAGAAGCCGTCAAGCACCCCCTCAAACGGGCGTTTGATGCCGCAAAGGTCGTCGCCGGTTACCTTCCTTTTGGCAGTGAAGCGGACCCTCAGGACGTCATGACGTCAGCGCAAAATCACGGAAAACCATTAGTTCTCCCCTGCCTGTCGGCGTCGGATGCCCCTATGGTCTTCCGCTGCTGGACCATGGCCGACCCCACAGAAGCCGCTCCCGGCGGGTTTCAGCAACCCCTATTCTCCCAAATTATATTAGAACCTGATCTTATCTTATTGCCAATGCTTGGTTTTGATCGGGAAGGAAACCGCATCGGCCAAGGCGCGGGCCATTATGACCGCGCGCTGGAGCTTCGACCGTCCGCGCTGCGCATCGGCATTGCCTGGTCCGTTCAGGAAGTCTCCGCGATCCCGGCCGACCCTTGGGATGTTCCGCTTGACGCCATCCAGACGGAAGCCGAATGGATCGTGCCTGCATCAAGTCGTCTGAAAAGGGTCTAAGGTCATGGAAGCACCTAGCTGGCGCAAGCCCATCGGAATGCTTGGCATTCTCGCTTATGTGACGATTTGGGCCGTGGCTGTCGCCAGCCTATCAGGCCTTGTCGGCCTTTGGCCCGTGCTCGCGCAGTCGATCTTCTACGTCATCGCCGGAACGATATGGATCCTACCGCTTAAGCCTGTACTTAAGTGGATGGAAACCGGATATTTTCGGTAACACGCCGCCTTCCCGCTAAGGGAAGTGGCGCGAGTGACGGGGCTCGAACCCGCGACCTCCGGCGTGACAGGCCGGCGCTCTAACCAACTGAGCTACACCCGCATACTTGCGTGAGGAGGGGGCCTCTAAGAGAAGGCCTTGGGGCTGTCAAGGCGATGGCACGCGCTTATTTGCCATCAAGGCCAAGATGCCGAATTTTTTTCGTTAAGGCGCCCTTAGGTGTTGGCCACTTTGACGTCAGTTCCGACGTCACCCGAGCCACATTTGTATCCTTCTGAAATTATGAGATTTTCTAATAACAGCCCCATTTTTCCGCCGATTTGGTGGTTTACAGGCCGCTAAGTAAGCAGGGAAATTTGGGCGCTCGGCCAAAATCCTCCATTTCGGATTTAACCAAATATTTTCCACTTCGGTTCTAATTCCCTCCGCAGGAAAAACTGTGTGTTGGGTATCTACCAATGTTGGAAGGCAATTTCTGGGCGATCAAGAATGTGCGTCTCACGCTCATTGCGCCGCTCATCGTCGCCACAGCGTCTGTCAGCTTTGCGCCACGCGCCCAAGCTGCAGGGACTGTCGCGGGCTCCACAATCGCGAATACGGCTACGGCGAACTATACGGATTCCGGGGGGAATGCGCAGACAGCCACGTCGAATACAGCCAATCTCCGCGTCGACGAGCTGCTCGACGTTGCAGTGACATCAGCTGATCCCGGCGACATTCCGACGCTTCCGTCAGGCGTTAATCAAGTTGCCAGTTTCACCGTCACAAACACAGGCAATGGTTCCGAAGCCTACGGTCTGGCCGTCACGACCGCGCTGGGCGGGGACCAATTCGATCCAACCGCGACATCCATCGTGCTCGATACCAATGGCAACGGCGTCTATGACGCGGGCGTCGATACCGTTTATGCCGCAGGCACAAACGATCCGGTGCTCGCACCTGACGCATCGATCCGCGTATTTGTGCTTTCGACGATCCCTGGGACCGCCGTTAACGGCGACCGAGGGCAATTGTCGCTTGCCGCTGCGTCTCGGACCCTTACAGGTGCACCCGGCGCATCAGCAAATGGCCAGGGACAGGGCGGCGGTGACGCTGTCGTCGGCACCTCAGGCGGCGATGGCAGCGCAAATGGCGCCTATGTCGTTCAGGCAGCCAATATCAGCTTTACGAAAACCTCCAGCGTCGTCGATCCGTTCGGCGGGAGCAAAATCGTACCCGGCTCAATCGTCACTTACACCTTGACCGCAACCGTCGGCGGCTCAGGCTCTCTGACGAACGTCGCCATTGCGGACAATGTCCCGGCCAACACCACATATGTCGCCGGAACGATGACCCTTCAGGGCGCATCCGTGACCGATACGGCGGACGCAGACGCGGGTGTGTTTGTGCCGCCTGCCGGGGTCGTGCCCGGACGCATCGAGGCTGCCCTAGGCGCCGTCGCAGCCGGCCAAACTCGCACCGTCACCTTCAATGTCCGAATTAACTAAGGGCTTTGGAGGAACATAGGATGCGTATTTTAATCCTTCTATTCTTAATGCTTAGCCCCGTTTCCGGGCATGCGGCAGATGCTATTGCGCTCGACAGTTCCGTCTTTGTGGAACGCGAAGTGCCGGCCGCTGGAGGCAAGACAAAAACCGTGCTGGAGGAACCCAAGGTGGTCATCCCCGGCGATCGGTTGGTCTTCATCCTCCAATACCGGAACACCGGCACGCAATCCGCCAAGGATTTTGTCGTTACCAATCCGATGCCAGCACCCGTTGCGTATCAGGGCACGTCCGACACCGTCGCACAGGTTTCTGTCGACGGCGGGAAGACGTTCGCCCCGCTGGCCTCACTCAAAGTCCGCGAGGCGGATGGCGCTGAACGCGCCGCCCGGCCCGAAGACGTAACGCATGTCCGCTGGGTCCTGCGCGAACCGATCGCAGCAGGCGCCCAAGGCAAACTGAGTTTCCGCGGCGTCGTCCGCTGAATACCCGCAATGGCACCGGCGGGGGGTGGGCTTCGGTGTCGCTTAGAGCGAAGAGAGACCAAAAATGACAAAGAATATCAAACTGCTGGCAACAGGTAGTTGTCTTGCACTGGCGGTATTTGGGGCCTCCCCTGCGCTGGCTGTGGGCACGACGTCTGGTTCCACAATCACAAACACTGTCACCGTCAACTTCCAGGTTGGCGGCGTTTCCCAGACGGCGAGCACGGGGTCGAACGCGATCACGGTTGACCGCAGGGTGGCCATCCGCGTTCAGGAAACCGGCACGGCAACCACGTCGGTGGTCCCCGGCCAGGCAACCGCTGTGACAACCTTCACAATCACCAACGACACCAACGCCACGATCGATATCGGCCTGACAGCCGCGCAGCTCGCAGGCGGCACGGCGGCCCATGGTGGTACGGACAATTTCGATGTCACCGGGCTCGGCGTTTTCGTCGATTCCAACGGCAACGGAACCTATGATGCCGGTACCGATACGGCCGTCACCTATCTCGACGAAGTCGCGGCAGACGGCGTCCGCACTGTTTTCGTCATTGGCGGAATCGGCGCAGCGCGCGTGAATGGCGATATCGCTGGCGTGACCCTACAGGGTCAGGCCCGCGAAGGTGGCGCTGCGGCAACGCAAGGCACAGTCATTGCGGCGACCGCAGGCGCCAACACCGCTGGTGTTGACACTGTGCTGTTTGACGCAGTTGGCGTTGTTGCAGGCGATATCGCCAATGACGGCCGGTCGAGCGACGATGATGACTTCACCGTCTCTGCCGCGATCCTGAACGTCTTCAAGCAGAGCCGCATCGTTTCTGACCCCGTCAACGGCACCACAAACCCGAAGATGATCCCGGGTGCGACGATCGAGTATTGCATCGTCGTTTCCAACGGTTCGGGCGGTGCTGCCGCGACCAGCGTCAACATCTCTGACCCGCTTCCAGCCCAGACGACCTATGATTCCGGCTACGGTATCTTCCAGTCGGGTACGTATACTGGGTCGGCACCGACCGGCACGTGCAACTTGGATGGCGCGGCCGGCGGTTCGTTTGCGGCCGGCACCGTTTCGGGCACGTTGGGGACAGTCAACCCCGGCACGACCCGGACGCTCTACTTCCGCGCGACAATCAACTGATCGGATTGAGCTGAACTGGGGGCTGGCAACAGTCCCCAGCCTGCCAACCGCTTATGCGTAACACGATCCTTCATCTCTTCGCCTGGATGGTCGGGATGGCGGTAGCCCTTATGGGGGCTGCCGCCGCACCCGCTTTCGCGCAGGATTCGATCGTGATTTCCAACATTGCGCGGATTGAGTGGCAGGCGCAGGGCCAAAGGCTCTCAACACTGTCAAATCGCGTGGATCTTGTCGTTGATCTCACGCCACCGCCTGTCTCGCTGACCACTTATCAGCTCGCGAAAGGCCCGGGGACGCCGCTGAACGTGCCCGCGACGACGTGTCAGGGCTCCAATGGGTTACAGCCTCTGTCCTTGGATGGCGTTTGGGCAGGCACAAACCTCAATCCGGCCCAGCTGGAACAGTCCAACCAAATCCGCGCCGGCGAGCCGCTTGTCGTCGCGATTTCCGATCCGTCGGAAAATCGGAACCCGAATGTTGCCGAGACGATCTCCGTCCGTCTCGAGACCCCATCGGGCGATTCCGAGACGATCCTTGTCACGGAAACAGCGCCCAATAGCGGCGTTTTTGCAGGCATTATTCCAACGGCCTCGATCCCCCCGACGGCCGTTTCCGGCGATTGCCGGCTTTCTCTGTTCCCGGGGGAACGACTGACGCTTGAATCGCATGACCCGACGACGGGCACGTTGATCGCGCAGTCTGCACTGGAAGTGCTCATCGACCCCTATGGCGTTGTCTTCGATAGCGGAGATGGCGCGCCGGTATCCGGAACGCGCGTCACATTGGTTGACGCAGCGACGGGCCAACCCACGCAAGTGTTTGGGGATGATGGTGTTTCCAGCTTTCCGTCGAGCCTGGTGACGGGATCTACCGTCACTGACAGCAGTGGTGCTGTGTACCGCTTCGATCCTGGCGACTACCGGTTCCCGTTCGCGCGGCCCGGCCAGTACCGCCTGCTCGTTGAGCCACCAGCACCCTATTCATCGCCGTCGAAGTCAGCGCCGCAATATCTGGCTGCGCTTCGAAGGCCTGATGGGCAACCTTTCACATTGACGGGCGCGTCATATGGAGAGGTGTTCACCCTCAGCGATCCGGCTCCGGTTCGGATCGACATCCCGGTCGACAGGCCGGGCATCCCGCTTTCCATCCGGAAAACAGCGTCGCAACCCGTCGCTGTGCCCGGCGACGCGCTCCAGTTCCGTGTCGAGCTGCGCAACGGCGATGCTGTGCGCGCGACAGGCGCGATCACGATCACAGACGTCCTGCCCGACGCCATGCGCCTCAAACCCAAAACGGTGCGGTTCGATGGAACGCAGGTCGACTACACGATTACTGCTGATGGCCGGACGCTCAACGCGTCGGTGCCCCCGCTTGCTGCCGGCAAGCTGGGCTACCTGACCTATGTCGTTGAAATCAGGGCCGATGCACAGCCCGGAAACGCCACGAATTTGGCGAGCGCCACCGACAATCGCGGCACGCAAACAGCGGTTGCTGACGCGACCGTGCGGATTGCACGCGACGCTTTGGGAGACCGGATCACCATCATCGGGCAGATCACAGACGGTGGCTGCACAGTTGATCCGACAAAAGCCAAGGGCGTGCCAAACGTCCGTGTTATGCTGGAAGACGGCAGCTACGCTGTAACGGATAGCGATGGCCGCTATCACTTCGAAGGCGTTCTTCCCGGCCTCCACGTGGTCCAGATCGACCCCTCAACGCTTCCCGAAGGACAAGTCCCCGCGCAGTGTGCGGTCAACGCCCGCAGTGCCGGCAGTGCGATCTCCCGCTTTGTCGAAGGGCGCGGCGGCGCGCTTCTGCGGGCGGATTTCCGCACCAAGCCCGGCGACAACACCGCACGCTTGACGGCAGCCGGCGCACAACGCGCAGACGCCCCGACGGCGGCGGAAGCAGCGGGCGCCACGCGTGACTGGTTCACAGGTCAGGCCCCCGGCATTGCATGGCTGTTTCCGGAAGCAGATCACAACCCGCGCACCAAGGCGGTCCGCGTCGCGATCAAGCATCTGCCTGGCCAGTCGGTGAAGCTCTTCGCCAATGGCGCGCCTGTCCCCGCCCTCGCCTCTGACGGCACGAAGAAGGACGGCAGCGGCTCGATTGCCGTCAGCCTGTGGCGTGGTGTTGAACTGGCGACCCGTGAAACCAAGCTGACCGCCGAGATCGTAGATGCGAACGGCACAGTTGTTGAGCGCCTGTCGCGCTCGGTTTACCTCTCCTCGAGCCCGATGAACGCGGTCCTTGACCGTTCCAAGTCGGTGCTCGTGGCGGACGGCGTGACCCGTCCTGTCATCGCCCTCAAGCTCACGGACCGTGACGGACGGCCTGTGTCGCAGGGCCTGACGGGCGATTTCGCCGTTCCTGCCCCCTATTACCCGGCCGTAGAAGCGGATGCGCAGGCCGCGCGTCAGTTGTCGGGTCTGGAGCGGGCAAAGCCTGTGTGGCGCGTCGAGGGCGATGACGGCATTGCCTATATCGAACTCGAACCGACCACGACCTCAGGCTCGTTGAACATCACCCTGCCCTTGCGCGACCGCGACGTCGTCCGTTTGGCACGGATTGATGCCTGGCTGGACCCGGGCAAGCGGCCTTGGACGATTGTCGGCTTCGCCGCTGGCACCACCGGCTTCAACACGCTGGAAACGCGCACAGAGAAGCTCGGTGCCGATGGCCAGAACTGGTACACCGACGCACGCCTCGCGCTCTACGCAAAGGGCCGCGTGAAGGGCAAATGGCTGATGACCATGTCGTATGACAGCGACAAGGACAAAGACGATACGCGCTTTGGCGGTATCATCGATCCGGATGCCTATTACACTGTTTATGCTGATCGGACGCAGCGCCGCTTTGACGCCGCCAGCGTTCGCCGCCTCTACCTGAAGCTGGAACGCCCGCAATTCTATGCCCTGTTCGGCGACTATGAAACGGGTCTGGGGGAAGCCCAGCTGACCCGCTATGTCCGCTCATTCAACGGCGTGAAGGCGGAATTCAAAAACGAACATCTGGGTGTTACAGCTTTTGCGGCGGACACGCCTTATCGTCACCGTCGCGAGGAAATTCAGGGCAATGGCTTGACGGGGCCATATGCACTGGCCGCCCGCGACATCCTGCCGAACAGCGAAAAGATCGTGATTGAAACCCGCGACCGACTGCGTTCGGACCGGATCGTCGAAAGCCGCACGCTTGTCCGCCATATCGATTACGACATCGACTATGTGGCCGGCACGCTGCGCTTCCGTGAACCGATCCTCAGCCGGTCCTCAGGCCTCGACCCCCAGTTCATCATCGCGGATTACGACGTGGACGGCGTCGCACAGCGCGTGATGAATGCAGGTGGCCGGGTCAGCTGGAACAACACGTCCAAGTCGCTTCAGGTAGCGGCCACGGCCGTTCATGACGAGGATGACAACCTCCGCACATCGGTGGGCGGCGTGGATGTGCGCTTCAAGCCCAGTGAGACCACTGAGCTTCGGGCAGAAGTTGCGGTGAGCGACCAGCAGGCGAAGGCCTTGGGCACCATGCAGGCCGCAGGCACCAGCACGGCTTGGTTGATTGAAGCAGAACATCATGGTTCCAAGTTCGACGTGCTGGCTTATGCACGTGAACAGGAATCCGGCTTTGGCGTTGGCCAGACTAATGGCGGCGAAAACGGCACCCGCAAGTTCGGCATCGACGGCCGTATGCGGATGACCCAGCAGCTTTCATTGACCGGCAGCGCCTGGCGCGAAGAATATTTGAACGACATTTCGAAGCGGGATGCGGCCAAGGTATTGGTTGAATATCGCACGAAATCGGTTGACCTGCGTTCGGGCCTGACAGTCGCTTCTGACCGTCTGGCGGACGGCCGCACGCAGAGTTCAACCATCGCCCAGTTCGGAGCGGCCAAGCGCTTCTTCGACAATAAGCTGGAACTCGACGCGCAGACGGAATTCCCGATCGCTGACAAGAATGACAGCATCGACTTCCCGGCACGTCACAAACTTGGCGCACGCTATGCGTTCAATGACGATATCACGTTGGTTGGCACCTATGAGATTGCGGACGGGCAATCTGTAGACGCCCGCACAGCGCGGATCGGCTTTGATCTCAAGCCCTGGGCGGGCGGGCGCTTTACCTCCAGCCTCAACCGGCAACAGATTTCGGAATATGGCCCGCGCAGCTTTGCCGCGTTCGGCCTGTCCCAGTCGCTGCCGGTCAGCCAGTCCCTCACCCTCGACTTTACGGTGGATGCCAACAAGACGCTGGGCGGGATCGACGCAACCAAGGTTCTCAACAAGGCACATCCGGTTTCATCGGGTGGATTCATCGGCGGCGGAGACGGAACGCTGACCGAAGACTTCACGGCGATGACGGCGGGGGCGACCTATCGTGGGGAGCGCTGGAGCTGGACGGGCCGTGGAGAAGTACGGACGGCAGATACGGGGAACCGTTATGGCCTGACAACCGCTGTGTTGCGTCAGATTGGTGAAGGACGCGCGATGGGTGGCCAGTTCACCTGGACCAAGGCAACGGGCCAAAGCGGTGTTCAGACCGAAGCCACGACGCTGGCGCTCAGCTGGGCCCACCGCCCGCAGGAAAGCCGGATCTCGCTGCTCAACAAGCTTGAGTTCCGCAATGACGTCGCGCGCAACGCGGTGTTCGGCGAAGCCGGGCCGATTGGCGGCGTTGCCCTCACGATCGATGGAAACGTGAAGTCGCAGCGGATCGTCAACAGCTTCAGCCTCAACTGGTCGCCCGTGGCAAAGGTTGGCGATGAGTATCAGGATCGCAGCGAAGTCTCGATCTTCTGGGGCACCCGCTACGTTTTCGACAAATTTGGCGCAGATGACCTAAAGGGCCTGAGCAACCTGTTCGGCACCGATCTGAAATATGACATCGGCAAGGGTGTTGACCTTGGCTTCTCCGGCTCGCTGCGCCAGAATCCGAAGGGCGGCTCCTTCAGCTGGTCGGGCGGCCCGACGGTCGGCATCGCCGCGATGAAGAATGGCTATGTCTCAATCGGTTACAACGTGACGGGCTTTAGTGACCGGGACTATGATGCCTCGCGCTACACCCGCAGCGGGCCGTTCGTGACGCTGCGCATGAAGTTCGATCAAGGCCTTTTGGCAGGACTGGGGCTTGGCCGCTGAGCTTGTGACCGCTATTCCGCCAAGGAATGCTGAAAGTCGCCAGCTATAACATTCGTAAAGGCATCGGAACGGACCGGCTGCGTCGGCCGGAGCGTGTGCTCGACGTGTTAAACGAAGTTGGCGCCGATATCGTGGCGTTGCAGGAGGCCGACCGGCGTTTCGGCAACCGCGTCTCCGCGCTACCGCTCGATCTGATTGCTTCGCACACCGACTATGTGCCGGTCCCGTTTGAGACGCGGCCCGACTCGATTGGCCATCACGGCAATGCGATCCTCGTGCATCGATCGATAGAGATCGCAGAGCATGACATCATCCACCTGCCGATGATTGAGCCGCGCGGTGCGGTCGTTTCTGATCTTATCTGGAAAAACAAAGCGGTACGGATTGTCGGCATGCACCTTGACCTGTCTGGCCTGCGCCGTCGTCAGCAGGTGCGATCCGTCCTTTCACAGATTGATGCCCGAGCACCTGAAATGCCCTCCATCCTGATGGGGGACCTCAATGAATGGTCGCGAACAGGCGGGTGTCTTGGCGAATTTGTGGGGCGTCACCATGATGCGCATACTGGCCCCAGCTTTCACAGCCAGCGGCCTGTCGCGCGCCTCGACCGCATTTTTGTGAGCCATGGCATCCGCATTCACGCGGCTGGAACGCACCACAGCCTGAAGGCGCGCCGTGCTTCTGATCACTTGCCTGTGTGGGCAGAACTTTCGTTCGACTGACCTTTCCGCTATCGGCACGCCATGACATCACCGCGCCTCCGCATCGCCATGTTCAGCGGCAACTATAATTACGTGCGCGACGGCGCAAACCAGGCGCTCAATCGTTTGGTCGGCTATCTGTTGCGCCAGGACGTCGACGTCCGCGTTTATTCCGCTACGACCGATACGCCCGCCTTCCCGCCCACTGGGGATCTGGTGAGCGTGCGGTCTATCCCACTGCCTTTAGGGCGTGCCGAATATCGCTTGGCCCTCGGCGTGACGCCCGCCACGAAGCGGGATCTCGCTGCATTCAAACCCGATATCGTTCATGTGGCGGCACCCGATTACTTGGGGCACCGCGCGGTCAGCTGGGCAAGAAAGCGGGGAATTCCAGTGCTTTCCTCCATGCACACCCGCTTTGAAACCTATCCCCGCTATTACGGTCTCGCCTTTATGGAGCCGATCGTCGAAGCGCTTTTGCGGCGCTTTTATCGGCGTTGCGACGCTGTCGTTGCCCCATCTGAATCCATGGCGCAGGTCATGCGCGAACAACGGATGAGCTACGACATCGGCATTTGGGCGCGTGGGATCGATACCAGTATTTTCAACCCCCAGCGCCGCGACATGGGCTGGCGCCGCGACCTTGGCATTGCTGATGATGAGCCGGTGATCGGCTTTCTCGGCCGCCTCGTCATGGAAAAGGGGCTCGACGTTTTTTCTGACGCGGTTGATGCCCTGCGCGCCAAAGGCGTCCGCCACAAAGTGCTTGTGATCGGTGAAGGGCCAGCACGGGACTGGTTTGAAAGCCGGCTACAAAATGCTGTGTTCGTGGGCTTCCGCTCCGGTGCCGACCTTGGGCAGGCCGTTGCATCGATGGACATGCTCTTCAATCCGTCCGTGACTGAGACATTTGGGAATGTGACTTTGGAAACAATGGCTTGTGCGATTCCTGTGGTCGCCGCGCGAGCCACCGGCAGTGAAAATCTCGTGGCCGATGGCGTCACGGGTCGGCTGGTCACGCCTGGCTCCATCTCTGGATTTGCGGACGCCTTAGCCACTTATTGCACCGATACCGAGATGCGCCTGCGCCACGGTGCCGCCGGTGCCGAAGCCAGCAGTGCCTATGATTGGGACAAGGTGAACAACGCGGTGCTGGAGACCTATCAGAGGCTGGTGCGGCAGAAGATCGGCACCACGCGTGTCTGATCTGTTTGGCAAAGATGGCCCTGCCCCGCCCTTGGCGGAGCGGCTTCGCCCGCAGACCATTGCCGATGTGGTCGGGCAGGAACATCTGACCGGCCCCAATGGCGCGATCGGACGGATGCTGGCGGCGGGCAAACTCTCCTCAATGATCCTTTGGGGCCCGCCGGGCACGGGCAAGACCACAACAGCCCGCCTGCTGGCCGATGCAGTGGGATTACGCTTTGAGCCGCTTTCGGCGGTGTTTTCCGGCGTTGCAGACCTGAAAAAGGCCTTCGCCGCCGCCGAAGATCACGCCCGCACCGGCCAAGGCACGCTGCTCTTCGTGGACGAAATCCATCGGTTCAACCGCGCGCAACAGGACAGTTTTCTGCCGTTTGTCGAGAAAGGCACAGTCACGCTTGTCGGCGCGACGACGGAGAATCCGAGCTTCGAACTGAACGCCGCTGTGCTCAGCCGCACCCAAGTGCTCGTGCTGCACCGGTTGAGCGCCGACGCCCTAGAGACACTGCTCAGCCGCGCGGAAGACATTGAAGGGCGCCCCCTGCCCCTCACACCCGATGCCCGCGCCGCGCTTGTCGCCTCGGCGGATGGGGATGGCCGCTTTTTGCTCAATCAGGCGGAAACGCTCTTCTCGATCAAGATCGAATCCCCGCTCGACCCGCAGGCGCTGGCCGAACTGCTCCACAGGCGGATGCCGGTTTATGACAAGGACCGGGAGGGGCATTACAACCTCATCTCCGCGCTCCACAAAAGCCTGCGTGGGTCCGACCCGCAAGCCGCGCTCTATTACATGGCCCGGATGCTCGTAGCCGGTGAAGAGCCGCTTTATGTGCTGCGGCGCCTTGTCCGCTTCGCCAGTGAGGATATCGGCCTCGCCGACCCGCAGGCGCTCGTCCAGTGTCTCGCGGCCAAGGATGCCTATGACTTTCTGGGCAGCCCCGAAGGCGAACTCGCGATCGTGCAGGCCTGCCTCTATCTGGCAACCGCGCCCAAATCAAACGCTGTCTATGCGGCACAAAAGGCAGCTTGGAGGTCGGCCCGCGACACCGGCTCCCTCATGCCGCCGATGAACATCGTCAACGCCCCGACCAAAATGATGAAGGACCTAGGCTACGGCAAGGGCTACGCCTATGACCATGACAAGGACGGCGCCTTCAGCGGTGACAATTATTGGCCGGATGAAATGACACCGCAGACGTTTTACGCCCCCTCTCCCCGCGGCTTTGAATCGAAGATCCAGGAACGGCTGGCGTATTGGGATCGTTTGCGCGCCGAGAAAAACAAAGGCTGACGTTCACGTAAGGTCAGGCTGGACAGCGCCATAAGTTGCGCTAAGAAACCTTCTTATGACAGTCCCAGCTATTTTTGACCGCCTCCGCCTGCCGATCATCGGCTCGCCCCTGTTCATCGTTTCGGGTCCCGAACTCGTCATTGCCCAGTGCAAGGCGGGGATTGTTGGCTCCTTCCCGGCATTGAACGCGCGCCCGCAGGCGCAGCTGGATGAGTGGATCCACCAGATCACAGAGGAACTGGCCGCTTGGAATCGCGATAATCCGGATCGCCCGGCCGCACCTTATGCCGTCAACCAGATCGTCCATAAGTCCAACAACCGTTGGGAAGAAGACATGGTGACGTGTGAGAAATGGCAGGTGCCCATTGTCATCACCTCGCTGGGTGCGCGCGAAGATCTGAATACCGCTGTCACGCGCTGGGGCGGTGTCACGCTGCATGACATTATTGATGACCGCTTTGCCCGCAAGGCGATTGAAAAGGGCGCGACGGGCCTCATACCTGTCGCTGTCGGCGCGGGTGGCCATGCCGGTCGCCTATCGCCATTCGCGCTGGTTCAAGAAATCCGTCAGTGGTTTGACGGACCCGTTGCTCTGTCCGGCTGTATCGCGACCGGCGATGCTGTTCTGGCAGCGCAAGCGATGGGTGCCGATTTTGGCTATATCGGTTCACCCTGGATCGCGACGGTCGAGGCGCGCGCGGACGATGGCTATAAGGGCGGTATCGTTGAGGGCCGTGCCTCTGACATTGTCTATTCAGACCTGTTTACAGGCGTCCATGGTAACTATTTGCGCCAGTCGATCGTCAACGCAGGGCTCGATCCGGACAACCTGCCCAAGGGTGACATCAGCACGATGAACTTCGGGTCCGGCGGCAATAGCGAGGCAAAGGCTTGGCGCGACATTTGGGGCTGCGGCCAAGGCATCGGCGCTGTCCACGAAGTGGAAACGGTCGCCGACCGGGTCGACCGGATGGAGCGCGAATATCTCGCCGCGCGGGAACGCCTGAAGCTCTAAGTTAGGAGGCCTTCTCCAGGTCCTGATCTTCCGAAAAGATATCCCACGCTGCCATGAACATGGCGGCGATGACCGGGCCTGTGATGAAGCCGTTGATGCCCATCACCCCGATGCCGCCCAAGGTGGAGATCAGCACGACATAGTCGGGCATCCGCGTGTCCTTCCCGACAAGGATGGGCCGGAGGATGTTGTCGACCATCGAGATAATGAAAAAGCCAACCAGAAGCAGCGCAACCCCGCGCGTCACATCGCCCGTTGCCAGCAGGTAAATGGCGACCGGAACCCAGACGAGACCCGTGCCAATGGCGGGCACCAGCGAAAGCATGCCCATCACCACACCCCAGAGCAGCGGGGCGCGGATATCAAGGAAATAGAAGGTCAGGCCGCCGACCAGCCCCTGCACAATCGCAACAACAATGCTCCCTTTGATCGTTGCGCGGATGACCGTGATGAACTTTTCAAACAAGGCCCGACGCTTCGCCGGCGCCATGGGAATGCGGCTGCTGACAGTCTGCGCAATGGTCCGCCCGTCGCGCAGAAGGAAGTAAGTCAGGTAAAGCATGATGCTCAACCCCACGACAAAGCTGAAGGCGCTCTGCCCGATGTTCACAGCCTGCTCAGCGACCACACGCAGGCCGCTTGTCAGGAAGGCGGAGATGCGTTCCTCAAGCTTATCAATGTCGGTGAGCGCATATTTGTCGATCGCCGCGAGGGCGGGCTCCGGAAGAGCCTGTCGCAACGTCCCAAGCGTCACGCCGATATCCAGCGGTTGCGTTTGCAGGCTCTGATAGGTCCCGATGGCTTCTTCAACCAGCAGGGAGCCAATGATCACCGACGGCACGATAACAATAGCGATGATGCCCACCAGCGTCAGCCCTGCGGCTGTGTTGCGGTGGCCATTCAGGGCCTTGGCAAGCGCAGCATTGGCCGGGGCAAAAACAATCGCCGCTGTCAGCGCCCAAAGGATGGCGCCATAAAACGGCGAGGCAATCCAAGCCATTGCGACGGTCGCAACCGCCACAAAGCCTAGAAATACCCGTTGTTGAAACTGGTCCATATTCACCCGCGCTGACTGTGGTAGCCGCCTATATCACTAAGCAGGGGAGCGCTGCGCCGCAAGGTCGTTATTGTCGGCGCGTCATTCACCCGCAGTGCCGTGATAAAAATCATGCACCGCTTGGGCGACCGTCGCCGACACACCCGGTGCGCGTTGCAAATCCTCCAAGCTCGCCGCGCGGACGGCTCGGGCCGTACCAAAGTGCATCAGCAATGCCTTTTTGCGCGAAGGGCCGATGCCTGGGACCTCGTCCAGCGGGCTGGAGGTGATCGCCTTGGCCCGCTTGGCACGGTGTGCGCCAATGGCGAAGCGATGCGCCTCATCGCGCAGCCGCTGTAGATAGAAGAGCACCGGCGCGTTGATCGGCAAGGTCATCTCCCGCCCGTCAGGGAAATGGAAGATTTCGCGGCCCGCATGCCGGTCCGGCCCCTTGGAGACGCCGACATAGGTCAGGTCTTCAATGCCCAGTTCATCCAGCACAGCCTTCACCGCGCTCACCTGCCCCTTGCCGCCGTCGATCAGGACCAGATCCGGCCAGAGCCCCTTATCCCGATCCGGATCCTCTTCCAGCGCACGACCGAAGCGTCGCTCCATCACTTCGCGCATCATGGCGAAATCATCGCCGGGCGCGGTTTCCGCACGCTTGATGTTGAACTTGCGGAATTGCCCCTTCTGGAATCCTTCCGGCCCCGCCACCACCATCGCGCCCAGAGCATTGGTGCCCTGAATGTGGCTGTTATCGTAGATTTCAATCCGCTGCGGCGGCTCGGCCAAATCAAACAGATCGGCGACTTCGCGAAGCAGCTTGCCTTGCGTCGTGCTCTCGGCAAGACGCCTGTCCAGCGCCTCGACCGCATTGCGTGTCGCCTGATCAACCAGCCGCTTGCGATCGCCACGCTGCGGCATCTGCAGTTCGACCTTGCGGCCCGTCTTCTCGGAAAAAGCCTCGGCCAGAAGTTCGCTATCCGGCAAGACGCGGTCGAGCAGGATGGTCCGCGCTGGCGGCACGTCCTCATAGAATTGGGCGAGGAAGCTGGAGAAGACTTCTGCTTCTTCCAGTTCACTGGTGTGTGTGGGGAAGAAGGCGCGGTGCCCCCAATTCTGACCGCCACGAATGAAGAACGCCTGAATACCGACCTGCCCGGACTTCGACGCCAGCGCGAAGATGTCAGCATCGCCCAACCCCTCGGCATTGATCGCCTGGCTGCCCTGAATGAAGGTCAGCGCCTTTAACCGGTCCCGAAGGACAGTCGCCTGTTCGAAGTCCAGAGCTTCGGCCGCACCCTCCATCTCTTTTGCCAGCTTGACCTGCACTTCTGTGGACTTCCCCCCCAGAAATGCCTTCGCGTCCGACACCAGATCCTCATAGCGCTTCTCATCAACCCGCCCGACGCACGGCGCTGAACAGCGCTTGATTTGATAGAGCAAACAGGGACGGTCCCGATTGTTGAAGAAGCTGTCCGTGCAGGACCGCAGCAGGAACAGCTTTTGCAACGCGTTGAGCGTGGTGTTGACCGAACCGGCACTGGCAAAGGGACCATAGTAATTCCCTTTGGCCCGCCTTGCCCCGCGATGCTTTTGGATGCGTGGGAAGGCATGGTCCGCGCGCAACAGGATGAACGGGAAACTTTTGTCGTCACGCAGCAGCACGTTGTACGCTGGCCTGTAGCGCTTGATAAGTTGCGCCTCGAGCAGAAGAGCTTCCGCCTCGCTATTGGTCGTGACGATGGTCATGCTGCGCGTCTGCGCCACCATGCGGCGCAGGCGGTTGGGCAGCCGCTCCACCTGCGTGTAGTTCGTCACCCGGTTCTTGAGCGCCTTCGCCTTGCCGACATAGAGCACATCGCCGCGCGCATCATACATGCGATAGACGCCCGGCTTGGACGGCAGCGTCTTGAGCACATTGCGGATGGCCGCAACGCCCGCCTCGAGGTCAGGCTGATTGGCGGCCCCGCGCACCGTATAGGCTGCGCGCTCCTCATTGAAGCGATCCGGAGAATTGGGCGTGGACATATCAGGCGACTAAGATCAACTTGTGTTGGAATAAGAAGCAATTGGGGGGACAATAGATGCAACTGGCTGGCAAGACCATATTGTTGACGGGCGGAACAGACGGAATTGGGAAGGAACTCGCGCACCAGCTGCGCGCCAAGGGGGCGACCGTCATCGTGACGGGTCGCAATGCGGACCGCATCGCGGCCATGCAAGCCGATGGTTTTGAGGTGATCGCGGCAGACCTCTCTCTGCCCAAAGGCATTGATGCCGTGATCGACGGGATCGGAAGTCACGCGCCCGACATCCTCATCAACAATGCAGGGGCCGGCAGCGACCATGATTTCCGCGAGGCCGCCCCTGATCTGGCGGACAATGACCGCTGCATCTTCCTTAACCTCAACGCACCGATCCATCTGATTGCGCGTTTACTCCCGTCGCTTCGCGCGCGGCCGGAGGCGATGGTCGTCAATGTGACATCGGGTCTCGCCATCGCGCCGCGCGCAGGCGGGCCGGTTTATTGCGCCACTAAAGCCGCCTTGCGCAGCTATACACAGGCGTTGCGCGTGCAATTGGCAGGAACGAAGGTCCATGTGCTGGAGGCGCTGCCTCCGGTTGTCGAAACCAAGCTGACCGCCGGGCGCGGCAATAAGAAGATGGCGCCAGCCGAATGCGCCCGTCAGATCGTTGTGGCGATGGAGCGCAATGCGGACGAAGCCAATGTCGGTTTGGTCAAATTGCTGCAGCTTGTGCACAGCATGTCCCCCGCCCTTGCACGCAAGATCATGTTGCGATTCTAGAAGGCTAGCTAAGCACCTTGACCATCGTCGCGAGTGGCACCGGCACCCCGCCGTTGGTGTCAAACCATTCGGACTCGACCGCATAACCACAGCGCAGGTAGAAGGGTTTGCCTGCCATTGTCGCCGCCATTTCGAGGGCATTGAAACCGGCGGCGCGCGCGGCGTCTTCACCGACTTTGAGCACCATCCGCCCGACACCGCGCTTCACATGATCAGGATGAGTATACATTGCCCGAATGCGGGCGCGTTCCGTGCCAGGGTCAAGAAGGCGCGCGCTGCGGCCCGCGCTGTGATTGCCGCCGTACAAGGTAGACCGGAACGACCAGCCGCCACACCCGGCGAGTTGGTCTTCATGCCAAACGGTAAAGTAAGTCCCATCCTCGATCAGCTGCGTGTCGAGACCCATGCCAGCGTGAGACGCGGCAACTTGTTCCTGCGTGAGATAGCCCTGCTGCAATTCCTCAATCGCGCGCGTCATCAACGCACGGATGGCATCACAATCTGCAGGAGTGGCAGGCCGGAGGACTAGTCCGGCCATACCAGATCAGTTCAGCGTCGAGATCGTCTGGTCGACGAGCGACTTGTCCGCCTTGCCGTCATGGCCCTTGGCGATGAGAGCGGCCGCCGCCGCCGTTGCAGCCGCCGCTGCCTGCGCGCGGACATCTGCAATCGCGGCGCGTTCAGCAGCCGCAATCTTTTCTTCGGCGGTCTTGGTGCGGCGCGCGATAAGCGCTGTCGCATCTTCCTTCGCCTTAGACACGATCAGCTTGGCTTCCTCAGCTGCTGCCGCCTTCATGGCTTCGGCGTCCTTGGCGGCTTGCTTGGACTTGGCTTCATAGTCGGCCTTGATCGCTTCGGCCTGCTTACGCAGATCAGAGGCGGCATCCAGCTGTTCCTTGATGCCCGCAATCTTCTTGTCGAGAGCGCCTGCGATCATCGCGGGCACACGCTGCCACAGGGCGATACCAATGACGACGATCATGGCCAAAGCAACCCACATGGTCGCATCCATGCCGAGTGCCGCCGGCGCTGCATGTTCTACAGCGCCACCATGGGCTTCTGTTCCAGCGTGAACCGGAGCACCATCAAGGGTGGTTCCTTCAATCACGGTCTTTTCCGCCGCAATGGCGGTGGAATGGGGTGTTTCAGCCATTGGTCAAAGCGGCCTTCACTGCCTGAGTAGCCTGTGCCGGGGTCACCTTAATTCCGGAGACCTTGGCCACAATATCCTGTGCTGCATCTGCAGCGACAGCTTCCAGACCCGACAGAGCCTTGGCACGGGCCTTGGCAATGCCAGCTTCCGCTTCGCTGGTCTTGGCTGCGATTTCCGCATCTGCCTTGGCCAGACGCGCTTCTGCGTCCTTCTGCGCCTTGGCTTTGGCCTTCTGAGCCTCTGCCTGAGCCGCATTGCGGGTCTGCGTCAGTTCGGCCTGCCATGCCCCTTCCAGACCTTCAGCCTCACCACGCACCTTTTCGGCGGCAGCGAGGTCGCTCGCGATTTTTGCATCACGGGCATCAACCGCAGCGTCAACCTTTGGCAGGATGCCCTTGCCGATCAGAAAATAGATCAGTGCAAAGACAATCAGCAGCCAGAAGAATTGGGACGCATAGGTCGCAAGGATCTGGGAAATCTGGGGCATGGCGGAGAGCCGTCCTTAATTCGTGTGTTCGTTACGCGACGAAGATCAGGATCATCGCGACGACGAACGCCAGCAGGCCGAGAAGTTCGGCTGCGGCGAAGCCGATGAACAGACGGCCCTGCTGGCCATCAGCGGCTGCCGGGTTGCGAAGTGCGCCCTGAAGGAACGAACCGAAGACGTTACCCACGCCGCCGGCTGCGAGGCCTGCACCAATGGCTGCGAGACCGGCACCGATCAACTTTGCTGCTTCTGCGTCCATGATAAAACTCCCTTTAGAAAATAGATTACACAGTTGGTTGTCGAAAAACTCAGTGCAAATTCACCGCGTCGTTGATGTACAGCGACGTGAGAAGCGCAAAGACATAGGCCTGAATGGCGCACACCAGCAGTTCCAGCATGGTGATGCCGATCATCAGGATAAAGGCAGGAAGGCTGACGACCGGAGCGACCCAGGCCGCATCAGCGTTCAGACCGTTGATCACAAAGCCAGCCAGCACCTTCATCAACACGTGGCCTGCGGTCATAGCGACGAAGAGTCGCAGCGCGAGGCTGAACGGGCGGATGAGGAACGAGAAGAGCTCAATGAACGGGATGAGCCACATCAGCCACCAAGGCGTGCCGTGCGGCACGAACAGGCTGAAAAAGTGCAGCTTATGCTTCCAGAAACCGACAACCAGCACCGTGCCGAAGCTGAGGATCGCGAGAACCGCGGTGACCGTCAAATGGCTGGTGACTGTGAAGGCGTGGCCGCCCGGGACGATACCGAAAGGCATCATGCCCATGAAGTTCGCGACCAGGATGAACATGAACAGCGAGAAGACGAGCGGAACGTACTTCTTGCCTTCCGGCCCAACGCTGGTGGAGACCATATCGTTGACGAAGCCATTCACGCCCTCGACAGCTGCCTGCCAGCGGCCGGGCACCATCTGACGCTTCATGCCACCCAGCATGAACACCCAAATTGTCGCCATGACCAAGATCATGAACAGCGAGGAATTGGTGAACGAAATGTCATAACCAGCGAGATTGAGCGGAACAATCGGCTCAATCATGAACTGGTGCATCGGATCGATCTTGCCGCCTTCGGAAGCCACGTAATTCCAACCCCGTTTATGCACACAAAGCGCCCAGACTATTCTGGACGCTCGTTTGAAATCCTTATGATATTCCTGAAGGCCACCACGATCCCAAGGAACATGGCGACAAGCAGGATCGCAGGGGATGAGCCCAGCAGGCGGTCCAAAAACCAACCCAACAAAGCGCCACCCGCAGGTCCGGCAATCAATTCGGTAAGAACCCGGTTGCCCTGCCGCATTCCTTTGGCAGGCTCCTGGTCCTTGTTTCCCGAACGGATTTTCTCCGCCTGTCTTACCTTTTTCAGCTGCATGTCTAACGAATCGAGCCGAGGGTCTGACGAGCTTTGACCGTCCTGCGCGGGATCTTCCGAGTTCATGCCGAGTCCTCCTTTCTTTGGGGAAGGGAAAACCACCATGACCACGGGCAACCCCGCCAAGGCGCGCTCCCCTTAGGAAGCGGTGTTGATCAAGTCAACCGCCCTTATCCCCGCCATCAGAAACTATGAAGGATAAGCCCCGCCAAGGCGGCGGCCGCCAAAACTTCAAAGATCGACCGCTTCAACCCGAACAGTAAGGCCGCAGCAAGCGATGCGATCAGCCCGGTGCGCCAGTCAAAACTCATGACCTCCGGCCAGCCTGAATTTGTCGACCGGGTGAACAGAACGTGGATCGCAAACCAGAGCCCGAGATTGGCAATCACACCGACCACAGCCGCGGTAATCGCCGCGAGTGCCCCTTGCAGGCGCTGGGCATGACGCAGCCGCTCAATCCAAGGCGCGAAGGCGAAGATCCAAAGAAAGCATGGTGCAAAGGTGACCCATGTCGTCAGCCCTGCCCCAAGCAAGGCCGCTGTGATTGGGGTAAAGGGCGCCGGATCGCGGAAGGCCGCAATGTATCCGACGAACTGCGTCACCATGATGAGCGGCCCGGGCGTCGTTTCGGCCAGCCCCAATCCATCCGCCATTTCACCCGCCGACAGCCAGCCAAACCCATCGACCGCCTGCTGCGCCATATAGGCCAGCACCGCATAGGCGCCGCCGAAGGTCACAATGGCCAGTTGGGAGAAGAAGACACCAATCTTCCACAGAACATGCTGGTCCCCCAGCGTGACTAGGACGAGAGCCATCGGCGCCGCCCAAATAAGAAGCCACACCGCAATCGATCTTAGGGTCGGCCATAAAGAGGGTCGGGGTGGCAGGGCGGCGCTATCAGCGATCTTGATCGCCATCAGTTCCGGGCGATAGGCCGCAACCGCAAACCCGATAAGACCTGCGCCGAAGATGACGGCGGGAAAAGGTGCATCCAGCAGAAAGAGAGCAACGAACGAGAGGACTGCAAGCCCCTTCTTGAACGGCGTTTGCAGCGCCCTCCCCCCGATCCGAAGGACGGCTTGAACAATGATGGCGAGCACCGCGGCCTTCACCCCGGCAAAGATGGCGGTGAACCAGCTCACATTGGCGGCGGCTATATAGAGTGCAGACAACCCGAGGATCACGACGGCGCCGGGAATGACAAAGAGCAGCCCCGCCACCAGCCCGCCGCGCAGGCCATGCAGCTTCCACCCTATATATGTCGCCAACTGCTGCGCCTCCGGCCCCGGCAGCAGATGGCAGAAGTTGAGGGCATGGAGATAATCCTGCTCCTCCACCCAGCGCAGATCATCGACAAGCGTGCGGTGCATCAGCGCGATTTGCCCCGCAGGGCCACCAAAGCTGAGACAGCCGATGCGCGCAAAGACGCGGATAAGCTCAGAAAAAGTCGGCCGTGGTAAAACGTCGGTCATGCAAAACCTCCTTTGCCCGCTTTGGCGCAGGTCGGGAAGGCAACGCTTGGGCGGCTTCCTTGCAGATGCGGCCTGACCGGGAGGTTCCTTTGCCCCGCTGCCAACCAATTGCCCAGAATTTGCATCGCCGGCAAGAGGCTAAATTCTCTTATCCCTACTTTATAAGTAGTCTTTAGTCGCAACCAGACCTCGGCTCGTCGCAGGGCCATTGCGGGGAGGCATTTGTGAGCGCAGCTTTCCTCAACGCGTCAACGCGGCCCGACTCAATCGAAGATGGAGATGTGGTCATGACAATTGAAACCCGCGGCGCACAGGAGCCGCATTTTCTGATCATACCGGGGTTGAACAACTCCGGGCCGACGCATTGGCAAAGCCATTGGCTTAGCCTGTTACGCCACGCGCATAAGGCTGACCTTGGAGACTGGGGCAACCCAACACGGGATCAATGGGTTGCGCGATTGGACGACGCGATCCGGTCCATAGATGCGCCCGTCATCCTCATTGCCCATAGCCTGGGCTGCCATGCCGTCGCTCACTGGGTAGACACCTTTGGAAACCCGGAAAATTCCCACGTTTTCGGAGCGCTTCTGGTCGCGCCGCCGGACTGTGACAGTGAGGATGCCCATCCGCTCGTCCGGCAATTCGGCCCGAGCGCGCACGTCCAATTTGCCTTTCCAGCGATTCTCGCGGCCAGCCGAAATGACGAATATGCCACGCTGGAGTTCTCACGCCGCGTGGCCCGTCGCTGGCATTCCGACTTCGTCGACATAGGGGAACTCGGCCACATCAATGCGGCATCCGGTATTGGCCATTGGCCGGCAGGGCTTGCGCTCTTGGGCAGGATCATCGTGCGCGCTGGGTTTGGCCGTGAAGAGCGGGCGGCGCGTCTGGAACGGGCTTGGGCACCGGCCACGGAATCGATTCGGGCTGCGGCTTAGAATTCAAGGAAGCATGGATAGGCTTTCAGCCACAATAGAAAAACTGCGTTCCTTAAATCTATCATTTTAGTGGAGTATAAATTTCATTGATTGGCAAAGGATGATGCAAGGTGACGGACATCAACACATCGACAGACAACCGTGGGACGCCGGTACGCGAAGAGGCGATCAATTTGATTGTCGAGGCGCTCGGCAGGCTGCGGTTTGGGGCCATCAATCTCACAGTTCACGAAGGCAAGCTCGTTCAGGTCGACATTACTGAACGCAAGCGATTCCAGTCGTGAGGCTTCGCAGCCGCCTGATGGCTGCATCAGTACAACTCCCAGACTTCAGGGTGCCCACCGGACAACCGGCGGCACCCCTTTCTAAGATTAGATTAGGGGCGGCATCCATGTTGAAGACTTTCTTGTTCGCAGGCAGCGCACTCAGCGCTCTTGTTTCCGCAGCGCCGGCGTTTTCGCAATCTGCCGATCCGGCCGCCTTTGAAGCCGGAGATGGCGATAGTGGCGATGTCATTGTCGTCACCGCACGCCGCCGTTCGGAAGAGGTGCAGGATGTGCCGATCTCTATCTCGGTGGTGGACGCCAAGGCCATCGAACAGACCGGCGCCTATAACCTCTCGCGCCTCACCCAGCTTCAGCCGACCGTGCAGTTCTTCTCTTCCAATCCGCGCAAC